>CASGCS010000010.1 GCA_949300025.1 uncultured bacterium
ATTTGACTCTTGGAATTGCGCTCTAGCATGACCCGCACTCTCGCGGGCCTGCTGCTTGTCTTGTATTGCATCTCTTCAATGAACTTCCCCAAACGGGAGCGCAAAGATACGCACTTTTTTCGCCTTTGCAAATATTTTTTGAAAAAAACTTCACAACCGCCTTTTGGTTTATAAAAAAGTTTAACTTTGTTGATTCATTTCCTTACATATAAACTTTATATAGCATGTGCAAGAAAATAGTTATCATTCCTACATATAACGAGAAGGAGAACATTGAAAAGATTATCCGCAAGATTTTCTCGCTGGAAAGGAATTTCAACATACTCATAATCGACGACAACTCTCCCGACGGCACACAGAACATTGTAAGGCAGCTGCAGAAAGAGTTCAACGAGCGGCTCCACCTTGTAGAGAGGGCCGGCAAACTCGGATTGGGCACCGCATATATAACAGGCTTCAAATGGGCCGTGGAAAACAGATACGACTACATATTCGAGATGGATGCGGATTTTTCCCACAACCCGGACGATCTGCTGAAACTTTGCGACACATGCGACAACGGAGCGGATGTGGCGATAGGTTCGAGATACTGCAACGGCATCAGCGTGATAAACTGGCCTATCGGAAGGGTAATAATGTCGTATTATGCCTCCAAATATGTAAGGACTGTACTGGGCATGAAAATCTATGACTGCACCGCCGGATTCATCTGCTACAAGCGTCAGGTTCTGGAGAAGATAGACCTCGACAAGATAAAGATGAAAGGATACGGATTCCAGATAGAGATGAAATACAATGCCTACAAGCTTGGCTTCAAGATAAATGAAGTTCCCATAATATTTGCCGACAGAACGGAGGGCACCTCAAAAATGAATTCCGGAATATTCGGAGAAGCATTTTGGGGCGTCATTGGAATGAAACTCAGAAAAATCAAGCCCAGAAGTTAATGGAAACGCTTATCAAGAATGGTACGATAGTAAACGACGGCCGCTCGTTCAAAGGCGGCCTTTTGATTGAAAACGACCGCATAGCCAGGATATTCAATGAAAAGGAACTGTCAGGACACTGCATTGAAGAGAATGTAGACAATACGGTGGATGCCTCTGGCCTCCATATTCTGCCCGGTGTCATAGATGACCAGGTGCATTTCAGAGAGCCAGGCGGAGAGAACAAGGCAACTGTCTGGAGCGAAAGCAGGGCGGCAGTACTCGGAGGCGTAACCAGTTTCATGGATATGCCAAACAACAACCCTCCGGCCACTACATTGGAGCAGATTGAACGGAAATTCTCCATTGCAAGGGAAAACTCCCATGCCAACTATTCATTTTACCTTGGAGCTACAAACCAGAATATAGAGCAGATAAGGCACGCCGACAGAAACAGGCTCTGCGGCATAAAACTGTTCATGGGCTCTTCTACCGGCAACATGCTTGTCGACAATCCTGCGGCACTGGAAAAGATATTCGCAGAGGCCCCGATGCTCATTGCCACCCATTGCGAAGATGAAAACATCATAAGGCAGAATCTCGACAGATACAGAACACTTTACAAAGATGCCATTCCGTTCGGCGCCCACCCCGAAATCAGAAGCAGGGAAGCCTGCATAGAGTGCAGCAGACGGGCCATCGATTACGCCATACGGCACGACTCACGCCTGCACATACTCCACATCTCCACAGCCGAAGAGATTGAAATGCTGCGGGCTGCCCGCGCCATAAACAGCAAAATCACAGGAGAAATCTGCGCACACTATCTGATTTTCAGCAAAGAGGACTACGCACGCATGGGGTCCAAAATCAAATGCAACCCGGCGATAAAGCAGGCAAGCGACAGGGACGCCCTGAGAAAGGCCGTCAAGGAGGGGCTCATAAAGGTTGTAGCGACAGACCATGCACCGCACACTCTGGAAGAGAAATCCGGGAATTATCTTACTGCGCCGAGCGGTCTGCCGACAATACAGCACAGCCTGCAAATGATGATAGAACTTGCAGAGCAGGGAATCTTCACTTTGGAAGAGATTGTGAAGGTCATGTGCCACGGCCCGGCCGACACCTTCGGCATAAGTGAGCGCGGATATATAAAAGAGGGGTATTATGCAGACCTGGCGATAGTAGACCTCAACAGAAAATACACTGTCACCAAAGAGAACATTGCATACAAATGCAAATGGAGCCCCTTTGAGGGGCACACATTCGGCAGTTCCGTCATATATACGTTTATAAACGGAAAAATTGCGGCAAGGAATGGTGTTGTCGCCAAGGAGCGCGCGGCAATGGAACTGCGCTTCAATCGCCCTCGGCAGAGAGCAGTTTAAGGCCAATCCTGCCCCGCTTTATATCCACATTCAACACCGACACCTTTACATGCTGGTGCAGTTTTACTACATCGGCCGGATTCCTGACGAATCTGTTTGAAAGATTTGATATGTGGACCAGCCCCTTATTCTTGATGCCTATATCCACAAACGCTCCAAAGTCCGTAATGTTGGTGACAATGCCCGGCAGTTCCATTCCGGGATGCAAATCCTCAATCGAGTGTATATCGTTGGAAAATTCCAGTACCTTTATGACAGAGCGCGGATCTCTGCCCGGTTTGGCCAGTTCCGAAAGAATATCGTTTATAGTATAGAGCCCGCGCTGTTCGGTAACGAACTTCTCCCGCTCTATTGAATCTATCAGTTCCTTATTGCCTATCAAAGCCTTTACGGAAACATTTACAGAGGCCGCCATCTCCTCCACAAGGGCATAGCTTTCAGGATGCACCGCCGAATTGTCAAGGGGATTTTCCGCCCCCGGTATTCTAAGAAAACCGGCTGCCTGTTCAAACACCTTATTGCCCAGCCTTTTGACATTAAGCAGTTGTTCACGCGAAGAGTAAGGCCCGTGTTCGTCTCTGTATTCTACGATATTCCCTGCAATAGCTGCGTTCACACCGGAAACATACGAAAGCAGATGCTTGCTTGCCGTATTCAGGTTCACACCCACACTGTTCACGCAACTTACAACCACATCATCCAGTTTGTCTTTCAACAGAGTCTGGTTTACATCGTGCTGATACTGCCCCACTCCAAGCGATTTTGCATCAATCTTGACAAGTTCCGCAAGCGGGTCCATAAGCCGCCTTCCAATGGATACCGCACCTCTTACAGTAACGTCATACTCCGGAAATTCCTCTCTGGCTACTGCGGAAGCAGAATAAATCGAAGCTCCGTCTTCGCTCACCGAATAGACACTCACCTTGTGCGGGAAACTTATCCTCTTTATAAAAGCCTCCGTTTCACGGCTCGCAGTCCCGTTTCCAACAGCAATCACCTCGATTTTGTAAGCCTCGACAAGGTTCGAGAGCTTTTTCATGGCCATTATCTTCTCATTTACCGGAGGATGCGGATATATGGTATCGTTATGGAGCAGATTCCCCTGCTCATCCAGACAGACAACCTTGCAACCGGTTCTGAATCCCGGGTCAATGGCCAGCGTTCTCTTTCTCCCCACCGGAGGAGCAAGCAGCAGTTGCCGCAAATTCTCTCCGAATATCTTGATGGACTCATTGTCGGCCCTCTCTTTCAGAAGCCTTATGACTTCACGCTCTATAGAGGGATAGAGCAGCCTCTTGTAGGAATCCTTTACCGCAGCGCTCAAACGCGTGAAATTCTCATGGTCGCCGCACCTGTTTCCGTCAAAGAAGATACGGCTTACAAGCCTTATGGCCGCCTCGTCGTCGCACTCGAGATGCACCCTGAGAAAACCTTCATCTTCACCTCTGAGCATCGCAAGAATCCTGTGGGCCGGAACCTTGGCGACATCCTGCGCAAAATCAAAATAATTGAGAAACTTCTCGCCCTCCTCTTCCTTTCCCTTAACGACCTTTGAAGCTATTTTTGAATATTTCGACAGGTATCCGCGCAAAGCCTCCCTGATTCTGCCATTCTCTGAAATCCATTCGGCAACAATGTCGCAGGCCCCCTGCAACACCTCCTCCGTTGAAGGAAGCTCCCGGTTCACATATTTTTTTGCAATCTGCACAAGACCGTTTACGTTAAATGTCACCATCTGCAGGGCAAGCGGTTCCAACCCTCTCTCCTTTGCCACCGAAGCGCGGGTCTTGCGTTTCGGCCTGTACGGCAGATATATATCCTCAAGAGCGGTAGCACTGCAACACTCCTCTATCCGCTGCCTAAGAGTTTCGGTAAGTTTTCCCTGCTCCTCTATCGAATTGAGAACAGTCTGTTTGCGCTTGTCAAGTTCCTGATACCCCAAAAACATGTAACGTATCTGGGCCACCTGCACCTCGTCAAGGGCTCCTGTCCTCTCCTTTCTGTAACGGCTTATAAAAGGGACTGTCGCCCCGTCCTGGATAAGTTCCACACAATGCTCCACCTGCCACTCACTCAGAGAGAGAGAAGAGGCAATCTCTTTTATGTATAACTGGTTAATCATATATCAGGGTATTAGTCGTGAGATACCTGGCGCAACTGCTCCCTGTAGGCAGAGAAGATCTTTGACTTTGAGACAAAGCCTATGTAGGCCCTGTTTTCATCGACCACAGGCAGATTCCACGCCCCGGTATATTCGAATTTTTTCATGACGCTGTCCATGCTCTCGTCTGCAGTAACATACTCTGGAGATGCCTTCATAAAGGAGTAGGCGTTGCGTTTTTCATAAAGTGCCCTGTCGAACATCACCTCACGCAAATCGTCCAGATATATTATTCCCTGCAGGATGTTCCTGGAATCCACCACCGGGAATATGTTACGCTTCGAATGCGAAATAATTTCGGTGATTTCACCCAGAGACTGGTTTATCAGCACTTTTGAGAAATTGCGTTCTATCAGGTTTTCTGTCTTCAGCAGCGTAAGCACGGCATGGTCTGAATCGTGGGTAAGCAGTGCTCCCTGCTTGGCAATACGTTTTGTATATATTGAATAGGGTTCGAAAATTCTGATTGTTGCAAAAGAGGCGGCCGAGGTTATGATAAGAGGCATCAGAAGCACATAGCCCCCCGTAATCTCCGCAATAAGGAATATTGCCGTAAGAGGAGCCTGCATGACACCCGCCATAAGCCCCGCCATTCCTACCAGCACAAAGTTGTCTTCCGGCAACACAGCAAATCCAGAAAGGTTTACGCTCCTTGCAACCACGAACCCCAATATGCCTCCTACAAACAGGGTCGGGCCGAAAGTTCCTCCCACACCGCCTCCCGCATTGGTAAACGACATAGAGAAGACCTTGAAGATAAAGACCATAAAGAAAAACAGCGGCAGTATCCAGGGCTTTCCCGTCAAATAGGTCTGGAAAAACGAAGTGCCGACTGCATTTTCAGGGTCGTTGTTAAGCAACGCCGAAATCACGTCGTATCCCTCACCGTAAAGCGGAGGAAAGACAAATATCAGGAATCCGAGCGAAAGCGCTGAAACGAGCCATCTCTTATACGGGTTGTCTATCTTCTTTATCCACCCCTCGAGGCTGAGGGTTGTTCTGGTAAAATAGAGCGAGGCAAAACCGCATATCACTCCGAATACGATATAATACGGAATGTTCGACATTGCAAAGGCCGAAATGGTGTTTTCAAACTGCACCATCTCTCCCAGAAAAAGATAGGAGACTGTCGTTGCAGTTATGGAAGAGACAACAAATGGCAGAAGCGAACTCATGGAGAGATTGAACAGAAGTATCTCCAGCGTAAAGAGCACACCTGCAAGAGGAGCCTTGAAGATTCCGGCAACCGCGCCTGCCGCACCGCACCCCAGAAGGATTGTCATGTTCTTGTATGAGAGGCCGAGCACCCTGGCCACATTGGAACCTATTGCCGCCCCTGTGTAGACAATCGGAGCCTCCGCTCCCACCGAGCCACCGAAACCTATGGTAGCCGAACTTGCCACCAGAGAGCTCCACATGTTGTGAGACCTGATTTTAGACTCGTTCTTGGAGACTGCCAGCAAGACCCTGGTCACCCCGTGGCCGATATTGTCCCGAACCACATACTTCACAAACAGCATTGCCAGAAGCATGCCCACGCCGGGATATACAAAATAGAGGAAACTGTCTGACGGCGTATTGAACCAGCCTGTCATAATCCATTGAAACAGATGAATCAGCTGCTTGAGCAAAACCGCAGCAAGCCCGCATCCGAGCCCCACGACAATGGCCAGCAGAAGCAGGAGCCTGTCTTCAGGAATCCTGCCTGCATATTGCCGCAATTTTACAATAGCCTTCTTTACCGCTTCAACAAACATATATCAAGAAAAAAAGACGAGCAAAAACTCGTCTAATATAATAACTATTTTTCAAAAAAATGTTATTCGTCGCTGTCTGTATCATCTGCAACCGCAAATGCGCCGGCAGAATCGTCATCGGGGAAAGTGGCGTCGTCGGCCGTCTCGTCACCTGCAACCGCAGGATCCGCAAAAAGACTGCTTTCCGCCTCTTCATAGTTGTCTATCTTCACATCTATCTTTATAAGATATATGGCATCAGGAATTTCCAACGATATTGCATAGAAAAACGACCCGTCGGGCTTCTCCACCTTGAAAATATCGCCCATATAGTCTGCATATCCCCTGGGATATTTCTCCTTGAAAGCCGCAGCCAGTTCCGGCGACATGTTGGCATAACTCACCACAGCCCTTTTCTTGCGCATTCTCTCAGAAACCTTTGAACTTCTGTTTACATTTCCCTCCATACGTCATTTCAAATTTTCGAGTGCAATTATAGTGCAATTTTTTTAATTACAATCATTTTATTTGTCGAATTTGAAAAAATATGATTTTTGTCTTTTTTTCTGCTCCGGTTCCCTCTCCACATAGACAGGCTTAAGGGTTTTCAAGTCCATTCCGGTGTAGAAGACGGCCGAAGATTTTGTCATTGGTGTAGGAGTGAAATCCTGAACCTGCTCCACATGAACCATTTTAAGAGAGTTGTGAGAAGCCAGCCTCTGCATGTCCTGCATTGTACATCCAGGATGCGACGATATAAAATAGGGAACTATCGTATAATTGAGCCCGAAGCGCTTTGTCACCTTGAAAAATTCACTCTGCAGCCGCTCGTAAAGTTCAAAGCAGGGCTTGTTCATCAAATCAAGGACATGCTTCTCGGTGTGCTCCGGTGCAACCTTGAGCCTTCCGCACGTATGCTCTTTCACAAGTGCGCAGAAATACTCCTCCGAAGAAGGTTCCAGAAACCCTTTTCCGTCAAGAAAGAGGTCGTACCGTATTCCGCTCCCCACATAAGCATGTCTTATACCTTTTGTCCCGGAAACTTTTCCATACAGTTCCAGCAAACGCCTGTGTGAAGTATTCAGATTTTTGCAGACAGCCGGATAGAGACATGACTTCCGCCTGCAAGTGCGGCAAATCGACTTGTCACGCCCTTCCATCCCATACATGTTTGCTGTCGGACCGCCCAAATCTGAAATATTTCCGGCAAAACCATCAATCTTCCTAAGGTTTTCCACTTCTGCCAGTATTGATTTTTCGCTGCGGCTCTGTATGGATTTTCCCTGATGGGCGGCAATGGTACAGAAGCTGCACCCTCCGAAACAGCCGCGGTGGGTATTGATAGAAAATTTGATCATTTCATAGGCCGGTATATGCTTACCTTTGTATCTGGGATGGGGCAACTTGCTGTACGGCAAATCATACCAGCTGTCGATCTGTTCCGTGGTGGGGGAAGGATAAGGCGGATTCACATAAAGATAACAGCCCGGAGACTGCTCCTCCACCATTACAGGAGTCTCGGCAAGATTGGCCTGCAACTCTATGCTGTTGAAATTTTCTATGAATTTTTTCTTCTCTTTCAGAACCTCTCCGTATGGATGAAGCACAATTTCTCCGTTTCCAGAAGGCTTTTCATGCGAAAGCCATGCAATCTGACACGGCTTTTCCAATTGCCCGAAACCCTCCTTTTTACCCCTCCTTATATAGTCTGCCAAATCCACGACAGCCCTTTCTCCCATACCGTAAACAAGATAATCTGCCTTGCATTCGGCCATTATGGATGGCAACAGCCTGTCCTGCCAGTAATCGTAATGTACAAAACGGCGCAGAGAAGCCTCGATTCCTCCTATAACAACCGGAACGTCAGGATAGAGTTCCTTTAAGATATTGGTATAAACCTTTACTGCATAATCCGGCCTGCGTCCGGCCACCCCTCCGGGAGTATACGCATCATTGCTTCTGAGACGTTTTGCCGCAGTGTAATGATTTATCATTGAATCCATTGCTCCGGAATTCACGCCAAAGAAAAGCCGCGGCTTCCCCAATTTCCTGAAATCCCTTAAATCGTCTCTCCAATTTGGCTGAGGCACGACAGCCACCCGGTATCCGGCCCTCTCCAGGACACGCGAAATCACGGCTGTACCAAACGCCGGATGATCTATATAGGCATCACCTGAAAAAATTATCACATCTACGTTGTCCCACCCGAGAGCCTCCAGCTCCTTTTTGGAAGTAGGCATAAAGGGCAGCGCTTCACGCCTCTCCATACTACATCCTTTCGGGCAAGGTAATGCCGAGTATTGTAGAAGCCTTTACGAGCACAGAGGCTATAAGTTCAAGCAAGGCCAGTCTGTTTGACTTGAGTGCGGCATTGCTCTCCTTCAATATTGAGGTATCGTGATAATACTGGTTGAACTCCTTTGCAAGGTCGTATACATAGTTTGCTATCATTGCGGGAGAAAAGGCATCGCCGGCCTCCCTTACAACGACAGGATAATTGTTGAGAAGTTTCAGAATCTCAACCTCTTTGGGCAGCAACGCACCTTCCGGCAGAGATTCCGGCTCCAGAGCCCTGGACAGGACGCCTTCCTGGGCCGCCTTTCTCAAAATAGACTTTATTCTTGCGTGGGTATACTGTATGAACGGGCCTGTATTGCCGTTGAAATCTATCGACTCCTTAGGGTCGAAAAGCATTGTCTTCTTTGGGTCTACCTTAATTATGAAATATTTGAGCGCACCGAGACCTATCATCTCAAAAAGTTCATTCTGCTCGCCTTCGCTCATTCCGGAAAGTTTTCCCAACTCGAGCGAGGTCTCCTTTGCAGTATTGAACATTCTGTCCATAAGATCATCTGCATCCACGACAGTCCCTTCGCGCGACTTCATCTTGCCGTCCGGAAGTTCCACCATACCGTATGAAAGATGATAGATGGAATCTGCCCAGGCGAAACCAAGTTTTTTCAGGATAAGTTTCAGGACCTGGAAGTGATAGTTCTGTTCATTTCCTACCACATATATGTGTTTGTCAAGTTTGTACTCTTCGAAACGCTGGTTGGCGGTACCCAAATCCTGAGTAATGTATACAGAGGTGCCGTCGCCTCTTAAAAGCAGTTTCCTGTCCAGACCGTCATTCTCGAGATTGCACCATACGGAGCCGTCTTCATGCCTTTCGAATATGCCCGCCTCAAGCCCTTTCTGCACAAGCGATTTGCCGAGCAGGTATGTTTGAGACTCATAATAGGTTCTGTCGAATGAAATGCCGAGCCTTTTATATGTGATATCGAATCCGTCGTAAACCCAGGAGTTCATGGTCTTCCACAAATCGACCGTCTCCTTGTCGCCCTGCTCCCACTTTACAAGCATCTCCCTGGCTTCATTCAAGGCGGGAGCCTTCTTCTCAGCCTCCTCGGCGGAAATATTCTCTTCCTTGGCAATCTGTGCCGTCTCCTTTTTGAGTTCGTTGCTGAATGCCACATAATATTTGCCTACCAGATGGTCGCCCTTCATTCCGGAACTCTCGGGAGTCTCTCCGTTACCCTCCTTTTTCCAGGCCAGCATGGATTTGCATATATGGATTCCACGGTCATTTACGAGATTCACCTTTATCACCTTGTGACCGTTGGCCTCAAGCAGCCTTGAAACCGAACTTCCGAGAAGAATGTTTCTGATATGGCCCAGATGGAGAGGCTTGTTGGTGTTTGGAGAAGAGTACTCCACCATAACGGTCTTCCCTGTAGGAGAAAATTGCCCGAACGACTTGTCTTTCAATATATCGTTGAAAATCTCCACCCAGAACCGTTCCGAGAATTTTATATTCAGGAACCCTTTTACAACGTTGAAACTTTCAATCTGGGGGTTATGCTCCTTCAGATACCCGCCAATCTGCGTTGCCGTTGCCTCTGGAGCCTGCCTGCTGATTTTAAGCAGCGGAAAAGCCACAAGGGTAATATCGCCCTCGAACTCCTTCCGTGTCGCCTGAGTCTGAATCAACTTTTCATCGGCCTTTACGCCGTATAAAACCTCAACCGCCTCTTTAGCCTTGTCAAAAATAAAAACCTCGGGATTCATCACATAACATTTTAGAGGTGCAAATATACGCAGAAGCCGAGAGCAGAGCAAAAATATTTGCACCCTCTATTTGGAGATATAAAAAGCGAAGCGACAGATGCGAGAGGTCTGTACAGCGCAAACTTGTTTGCAGCCGTACAGGCCTTGAGCAGCTTTGAGTGCCGAAAGGCACGCATATATCTCCAAATAGGGTAATGAAACAGCAACCGGGTGCTGCTCTGCCGAGGCGTGAACAGTATATGCGGCAAGCGGAGTGCAGCCGAATATACGCAGAAGCAATGCAAACTAGTTTGCAATTGTGGAGGCTGCGAATAGATGTCATGTGCCGCAAGGCACATTCATATTTCTGAACAAATGGAAATGTAACGAGGTCAAGTATAAGTGAAAACTGGCGCTGTAAACTTGTTTGCTGGAGTGCAGGCCTCGAGCAGCTGTGAGTGCCGTGAGGCACGCATATATCTCCAAATAGAATACGACAAGGCGGTTCCATTTGCTCTGCCGAGGCGCTACAGTATATGTGGAGCGTTAGCGACAAATATTCGCAGAAGCCGAGAGTAATGCAAGTCACTTGCAATTACCGAGGCGCAACAGTATATGCGGCAAGCGGAGCGCAGCCGAATATACGCAGAAGCCGAGAGTAATGCAAGTTTACTTGCAATTGCCGAGGCGCTACAGTATATGTGGAGCGTTAGCGACAAATATACGCAGAAGCCGGCGGCGCAAACTTGTTTGCAATTGTAGCGGCTGCGAATATATGTCATGAGGCCTTGCAGCACATGTACCTCCCACATGACTCTGGTTAAATGCCGGGCAAGTCCCGAAGGGACCACGACTGAAAGGAGTGTATACCCCCTTCAGGGGGTGCAGACTCAGTCTGCAGGGGTTAAAGAAGTCTTTCGAAGAAAGACGTGCGAGGGTATTCAAAAGTTTGCTTTTGATACCCTCGAGGCG
>CASGCS010000011.1 GCA_949300025.1 uncultured bacterium
ACATTTACGGCCTAATGAAAAATAGGGGTGCCTTTCCGGATAATCAATAAAAAAGAAGAATGACTTTCATAGCCATTCTTCAAAAAATCATAGGTGAAATCTAAAAAAAATTTGGATTTAACTTAGAATTCGGCCTCTTTTTTATTTAATTAGTCCTGTTAAAAAATGTTCCGTCGGAAGAAGGAGACCAGAAACTGCCATCCGTAACATCTACATAGCCGCTTGCCCCCATGTTGTACAGCCTACGGCTAACACCCCTGAGGGTCATAATAATCTATGTAGGCCGGTTCCGAAGGGGCGAACTCTATGAAACGGGAATATTCCATACCTTCGTATATAAACTTTGCTATCCAAATCAGAGTCAGTATCTCCATTATTCCGCTCAGCGCTTCCAGCCCTACAAAACAGAGTGCAGGAACACCGGTAAGGGTAATCAGCAATATCATGGTTCCGGAAATGAAACCGCGCTCCCTGTAGACATGCCTGAGACAGAAACAGACAAAAAGAAAGAGAATTGCAGCCACTGCAATCTGCACATATTTTCCCCAGCTCACATCCCAGTTGGAGAAAATCAGTATGACCCATGTCGCCACGAATGTGGCCAGCGATGTCATTCCCGGGTCGAAATAGCTGTAAATCCGCTGCTTCATGCCGGCCAATCCCATTACCGTAACGTTCAATACCGCGAATTGAGTTATAAACCAGAGCAGCATCCAGAAGATATTGCCCACCATTCTGAAGAAACCGCTCCTTCTCCATGTATTGAACCATCCGCTCTCGTAAAGCAGATAGACTATATATAACGATGCCATGCACCATACAAGGAGAAGAACTCCTGTCAGGATTGCCACTCCCTTGCCCTTGACATAGCCTCTTACTCTCCACTCGACAACACTCACAGGTCTGGCGAGAACCAGCAGCAGAGCAAGGCTGCCAAGCGCCAGAATCCGCATCATTCTGCCGTTTCCCGCAATTGGCGCGCCTGTTGGAGACGAATCTGCAACTTCTCCATTTTCAATACTGCGCAGCCAGTCCGGAGAATCCAGAAGCAGATAGCCCTCCTCACCTTCATACTCTATAAAGGTAACCGGCTCAGAACAAGAGCCGTCGGCCTGTGGCAAAACCTGGTGAAACATCGTAACAAAGACCCTGTCTCCATTCTTGAGGGTTCCTATAACCTCCCCGTCATGATTATATACTTCTATTTCGGGAGCCTCTTTTGAAACGACATAATTTGCATCCTGTGCGCAAAGAGTTTCTGCCGCAAATACGAAGCAGAGTATAAAAGCGGCCGTTATGGCTATTCTCTCTTTCATTTTGACAATCTGTTTTTGAATTCAAAAATAGTAATTTTTGTTCCACTCTCGACTTCTTGCTATCTTTGTACCCGCACATATAACATATGTATAGGATTTCGGTAATAGGGACAGGCAATCTTGCAACAAGAATCTCCGGCGGGCTGCAGCAGGCCGGACACGAAATAGTTGCCGTATTCGACAGAGACATTGCAAAGGCTGAACACCTCTCCAGAATGCTCAGAAGATACAAGGGAAAGGCAATATTCACATCTGACTACAGCGAAATCCCCGATTGCGACATAATCCTCATAGCGGTAAGCGATGATGCGATAGGGCAAGTTGCAGCCAATCTTTCAGATTCCCGCTCACTGATTGTACACACAAGCGGAGGCACAAGGATGCAGGTGCTTGCAGATTGCGGCATAAAGAGGTACGGTGTGCTGTATCCTCTTATGACACTGAGCAAAAGCAAGAACATAGACCTTAAAATCATTCCTTTTCTGCTTGAAGCCGGATGCAGTTCAGACCTCGGAATCCTTATAGAGATTGTCGCATCGTTAAAGGCGGAGTACAAGATTTGCGACTCGGAAAAACGGCTGGAGATGCACACAGCGGCTGTTTTTGTCTCAAATTTCGTAAATTACATGCTCTCTCTTGCCTACGACATAGCCAATCCGGACTATGTCCTTCTCCTGCCGCTTGCAATAGAGAGTGTGCGCAAAGGCTTTATGATAGAACCGCAGAAGGCTCAGACAGGGCCGGCCAGAAGGGCAGACATGAAGACAATAGCCAACCATACCGCACTGTTGGAGGAAAAGTTTCCAAAAGAGCATCTGGAGGTATATGAAATGTTGACAAAACTCATCAAGGAAAAATATAACGGTTAAGAACTTTATGGGAAACTACAAAACCAAACTTGTGAATATAAAGGCCTTTACCTTTGATGTCGACGGTGTATTCACAGACGGCGGGGTAATTGCGACCGAAAACGGAGACCTGATAAGGGTGCATGATTCAAAAGACGGATTCGGGCTGAGAATGGCCGTACTTAAAGGGTACAAGACGGCTATCATAACGGGCGGCACGTCTGAATCAATAAGAAAAAGGTTTCTTGGCATAGGGGTGAAAGAGGAAGACATATATCTGAGAAGCCGCGACAAGGTGCCCGATTTCTATGACTTCTGCAAGAGACACTCCCTAAAGCCTGAAGAGGTGGCATTTGTCGGCGACGATCTTCCCGATGTGCCTATCCTGAAAATATGCGGCCTTGCGGTCTGCCCGGCAGACGCGGTTGCAGAGGTGAAGGAGGTATGCGACTACATTTCGCTCTACAACGGAGGCAAAGGTTGCGTAAGAGACTTGATAGAACAGGTTCTGAAAATTCAGGGCAAATGGGTATTCGACCCTGTCGCCTATTCAGGTTAACTGCATAAAGAGATGTTACTCACTCAGCTTCTTAAAGATAAAAAGGTAATCCTGGCATCCGGTTCTCCGCGCCGGCACGAGTTGTTGCGTGGACTGGGTATAGATTTTACCATAGATACTGGAAATTCCTTCAGGGAGGAATTTCCACCGGAAATGCACCACACCAGAATACCGCAATACCTGGCAATAGGAAAGTCACACGGGTTCCACAGGCCGTTAAGTGAGAATGAAATACTTATCACGGCAGATACCATGGTTCTATGCGGCAACGACATTATGGGAAAGCCCAAGAGCCGCACGGAGGCAATTGCAATGCTGAAAGAACTTCAGGATAACCGGCATACCGTACTTACAGGCGTATGTATAAGGAGTGCCGCCAAAGAGAGAGCCTTTACCTGCTCTTCTACCGTATGGTTCAGCAAATTGACAAATGAAGAGATAGAATATTACATAGACAGTTACAAGCCTTACGACAAAGCCGGCTCATACGGGGTGCAGGAGTGGATAGGCTATGTGGCGATAAAGGGAATCGAAGGCTCATACTTCAATGTCATGGGGCTGCCAGTCCAACGGCTTTACACGGAACTGAAAAAATTCGTCAACGGCTAAGGGCGCGTGCTCACCTCTCCTCTCCTAATGAAAATGCGTCCGGTATCTGTCATGGCACGGAGTGCATCTATATAGAGTTTGCGGTTGTCGCCTGCAAATGTCGCCACATCTTCCACTGTTGTGACGACTCCCATACTCTCGCGCTCCAGAACGAACTCCGTGATTCTGCACGCAGCCGTCTCAAGCGCCAGGGAGTAGTTTTCCCTGTTGCGCTTCTCAATGCAGACGTCGCAAATCCCGCAATCCCGCCCTGCCGGCTGTGAAAAATAGCGTATAAGCTGGCGGCTGCGGCATTCAGTCTCATTCTGCACATAGGAGATTATACTCTCTATGCGTTCGCCGAAAAGATGCTTCCTGAAGAGGTATTCGCTTTCGTCTATTCTCAGATTCGATTCCAGCAGACGCTCGTTTTTCAATATAATGAAGGTGCCTCTCCTTTTCGGGATATACTTTATGACGCGGTGCTTGAGGGCAAGTTGTTTCAGTTTTTCCTTCACCCCTTCTGCGGAATCTTTTGTCAGACGCGCCACATACTCCTCGTCTATGGGAGTGGGTTTGCTGAAGAGCCCGGTATAGATCCGCATCAGCGCCTTTATAAAGGTATCGAGCACGGCATCCTTGAGCTGCAGGTCGTAAAGTTCGTCGCGGTTTACAACGAACATTATCCTCGAGGGGTTGTCGGTTTCATCTGTAAGTTCCCAGTATCCCTCCCTTTCTATGTGCTTTATGGCATAATAAGCCTTTGAGGCATTAAGTGAAAAGGCTCTTACAAACTCCGAAAGATTGAACAGGTGCACGCTGTTTCCGCCATACTCGTACGGTATATCCAAGAACTTGAAGACTTTCTGGTAAATATCCTTTATAAAATCTGTTTCCGGAAAGTTTATGGAGTGCAGCAGACGCAGTCTTTTCACATCTTCGCCGTTCCAGAGCATTGTGGCATAAGAGCGCCTGCCGTCTCTGCCGGCCCTTCCCGCTTCCTGGAAGTAGGCCTCCAGCGATTCCGGCAAATCGAAATGGACTACGAAACGGACGTCGGCCTTGTCGATCCCCATGCCGAAAGCATTGGTAGCCACAATAATCCGCGTCTTGCCATCCTGCCAGAGTTCCTGCTTGCGGGAACGTTCCGCCGAACTCAGACCCGCATGGTAAAAATCGGCGGAGATGCCGTTTGCATTCAGAAACGATGAAATCTCCTCGCATTTTTTACGCTCGCGCAGGTAGACAATACCGCTTCCCTTTACATTGTTGCATATTCTCAGCAGATTGCCGTATTTATTGTCTGTGTTGCGCACCACATAAGAGAGGTTTTTACGCTCGAATCCGGTAGATATTATATTCGGACGGGAAAACTGCAGTTTCTGCACAATATCTTCCGCAACCTTTTTGGTTGCCGTGGCGGTAAGCGCGACTGTGGTTACGCTGCCCAATATCCTTTTTATCTCACATATCTGAAGATATGACGGTCTGAAATCGTAACCCCACTGCGAAATGCAGTGCGCCTCGTCGACTACAAGATAGTTAATTTTCATCTTGGCCACCCTCTCCTTGAAAAGATGCGACTGCAGCCTTTCGGGAGAGACATAGAGAAACTTGTACTCTCCGTAGATGACATTGTCCAGCGCTGTGTCTATCTGCTGTTTTGTCATGCCGGAATAGACAGCCGCTGCATTTACGCCCAGCGAGACGAGCCTGCCGACCTGGTCTTTTATGAGAGCTATAAGAGGCGAGACCACAAGACATGTCCCATCCCTGGCCATTGCCGGAATCTGGAAACAGAGCGATTTTCCGCCTCCTGTAGGCATAAGGGCCAGCGTATCATACCCGTCCATTATTGATTTTATGATCTCTTCCTGTCCCTCCTTGAACGAATCGTAACCCCACACCCTCTTTAAAATCTCATTTATCATAAAATTTGCACAATTTTTGCATAGATAAGGCGAATTTACAATTTTTTTGTGATTCTTTATAAGAGAATGCCTATTTTTGCCACGCCAAAAATGGCTGTTGATTTAGGAACTTTTAACAAACTATATTATGTCTAAATTAGATTTAAGCAAGTACGGTATTACCGGTGTTAAAGAAATTTTGTATAACCCGTCATACGAGAAGCTCTTCGAAGACGAGACCGCTCCCAACCTGACAGGTTATGAAGTTGGACAAGTTACTGAACTTGGAGCTGTAAATGTCATGACAGGTGTTTATACAGGCCGCTCACCCAAAGACAAGTTCTTTGTAATGGATGAGACCTCCAAAGACACTATCTGGTGGACATCTGACGAATATAAGAACGACAACAAGCCCGTAAGCAAGGAGACATGGGCAGAACTGAAGAAACTGGCCCAGAAAGAGCTCTCCAACAAGAAACTCTATGTAATGGATACCTTCTGCGGTGCAAACCAGAACAGCAGAATCAAGGTCCGTTTCATTATGGAGGTAGCATGGCAGGCTCACTTTGTAAAGAACATGTTCATCCGTCCTACAGAAGAGGAGCTGGCCAACTACGGCGAGCCCGATTTTGTGGTTCTTACAGCTTCAAAGGCTAAGGTGGAGAACTACAAGGAACTCGGACTGAACTCTGAGACAGCCGTAGTGTTCAACCTTACCGAGAAGATGCAGGTTATCCTGAACACATGGTACGGCGGCGAGATGAAGAAAGGCATGTTCTCATACATGAACTATCTGCTTCCCCTCAAGGGCATAGCTTCAATGCACTGCTCTGCAAACACCAACGACAAGGGCGAAACCGCAATTTTCTTCGGTCTTTCAGGAACAGGCAAGACAACCCTTTCAACAGATCCCAAACGTGCGCTCATAGGTGACGACGAGCATGGCTGGGACGATGACGGCATCTTCAACTTCGAAGGCGGCTGCTACGCAAAGGTCATCAACCTGAGCAAAGAGGCCGAGCCCGACATCTACAATGCAATCAAGAGGAACGCTCTTCTGGAGAACGTTACCGTAGACAAGAACGGCAAGATAGATTTCAGCGACAAGAGTGTTACCGAGAACACCCGTGTATCTTATCCTATCTACCACATCAACAACATTGTAAAACCCATATCAAAGGCTCCTGCGGCAAAGAAGGTAATCTTCCTCTCGGCAGATGCGTTCGGAGTGCTTCCTCCGGTGTCAATACTTACACCCGAGCAGACAAAATATTACTTCCTTTCAGGCTTTACCGCCAAACTGGCAGGTACAGAGAGAGGTATTACAGAGCCTACCCCCACATTCTCAGCATGTTTCGGTGCGGCATTCCTCTCACTTCACCCTACAAAATATGGTGAGGAACTGGTAAAGAGAATGGAACAGTCAGGAGCAAAGGCATACCTTGTAAATACAGGGTGGAACGGTTCAGGAAAACGTATCTCAATCAAGGATACCCGCGGAATCATAGATGCAATTCTCGACGGTTCAATAGACAAGGCTCCTACAAAGCATATTCCTTACTTTAACCTTGAAGTTCCCACAGAACTTCCCGGAGTGGATCCCAAGATTCTCGACCCCCGCGACACCTACGCTTCAGCAGCGCAGTGGGACGAGAAAGCCAAAGATCTGGCTTCACGCTTTATCAAGAACTTCACCAAGTTCACATACAACACTGCCGGAAAGGCTTTGGTAAGTGCAGGTCCTCAACTTTAACAGGCTGCAAGGCTATAGACAGAAAACACAGGTCACATCATTGCGGCCTGTGTTTTTTGTTAAAAAGTATATACGTGCGAACTTGTCCTTCTGGGCAACGGCTCTACAATAATATCCCTGCCGGGGAGCGCCCCTACAGATTCAAGCGCAGATTCAATGGAGTTCAGCGCCAGAGCGGGAGTATTGTTGTTCTCGCTAAGATGGCACAGAAAAAGAGCCTTCATCTGCCTGCTGTATGCCTGTCTGACCAGACCTGCGGCCTTGCTGTTGCTCAAATGGCCGTTTCCAGACGAGATTCTCGCCTTCAGGTGGGCCGTATAACTCCCGTTTGCCAGCATTTGCTCATCATAGTTGCTCTCTAGAACCAGCACATGGGCAAGCGAAGCATATTTGACAAGTTCCTGCGTAACGTCGCCCACATCGGTTGCAAGCGTAAACCTGACTCCATCAATTTCTATATGATACCCGACAGTCTCCGCCGCGTCATGCGGAACTGCAAACGGAGTGAATCTGATACCGTCCACCTCCGACCACTCGCCGAGTGCCGTATAACGGATGCAACCCGAAAGCCGTCCGCGGGTACAGAAATGATATGCAAGGACAGAGTGCAGTTCTCTGGTCGCATAAACCGGCAGTTTCATCTTCTCGGCAAGCATTCCCACACTCTTTATATGGTCTATATGCTCGTGGGTTACAAGTACGAACCTTACGGAACTCAGGGAGAGGTCATGGGCTGCCAGCCTTTTTTTTATGGTGCGCGGCCCTATTCCGGCATCTATGAGAAAGGCGCACCTTTCATTGCCCACATAATAGCAGTTTCCGTTGCTTCCGCTTGAAAGACTCAAGAATTTAACCATTGGCCAACGCCCTCCTGATCTGTTCCGTAAATGGAGTGTTCACATCATAGAGACATGTTACGAAACCAAGTTCCTGCGCCGCCTCTATATTTGCAGAGGAATCATCTATGAAAAGAGTCTGACTGCTGTCTGCATCCGCATTTTCAAGAGCTTTGATAAAAATCTCCTTCGACGGCTTTGACATGTTCATTCTGTAGGAACAGAACATCTCTATGAAAAGCTGGTCGAATTCATAACCGTAATTCTCTCTGAAAGTCCTGCAGATGCCGGCAAGGGAAATAGGGTTGTTGTTGCTAAGAAGAAAAAGCCTGTAACTCCCCTTCAATTCACGCAGCATGGCTTCACGTTCGGCCGGAATCGGGTCCAGGAAGAGATTAAGGGCATGGTCTATCGCATCATCAGAAATATTTTTCCTGGAAGAAATCTCCCTGACGCAATTTCTGAACTCGGCAGCCGATATGTCGCCGTTTTCAAACTTTGCAAAAAAGCCTTTTTGAAGATAGGGATTCAGATAATCGGCGAAAGATGTCACCCCCAACTCTCCGAACGCCTTCAAGGTACGCTCCTTGTTGAGCGGAACAAGCACTCCGCCCATATCGAAAAATATATTCCTTATCATCACTCCAGTTCTCCGACAAGTTTCTTGAACAGGATTCCCATCCTTTCGGCCGCCGCATTGGCCTCCTTTACCACATCGTCTCCGTCATTCACGTAATCTTCAGCATAATCATCATGGGCTTCATTTGTTATGACCGACATTCCAAAGACCGGAATGCCGCAATGACGGGCTACTATAACTTCGGGAATCGTAGACATGCCCACGGCATCCGCTCCCATAAGCCTGTAAAGCTTATATTCCGCCGGAGTTTCGTATGTAGGACCGGTGCCGGCAAGGTAAACACCCTCATGCAACTTCATATTGCACTCTGATGCAATGACTTCCATTTTCCGTATAAGTTCCGGGTCGTAGGGGCGGGTCATATCCGGGAAACGGGGGCCGAATTCATCCATATTCTTGCCTATCAGAGGATTTGGCAACAAATTTATATGGTCCTTTATTATCATCAGATCGCCGCGTCTGTAATTGAAGTTCACGCCTCCCGCGGCATTTGAAACAAACAGATATCTTATCCCGAGGAGTTTCATCACCCTTACAGGCAATGTCACCTGTTCCATCGGATAACCCTCATAATAGTGGAACCTGCCCTGCATTGCCACCACAAATTTGCCGTTCAGCAAACCTGCTATCAGATTTCCCTTGTGTCCGACCGCCGTGGACTTTGAAAAATTGGGTATCTCTGCATAGGGGATCACTATTTTCTCCTCTATCTCTTCCGCCAGATTCCCGAGTCCGCTGCCGAGAATTATACCGGCAAGGGGAACCATCCCCCCCAACCTGGATTTCACATAAGAGGCAGCCTCGTTTATTTTCTCTACTCTTTCATCCATATCATATAAGATTTTCAAATTGTCAACTCTTTTGCAATCTGCCATAGATTCTCCGTACATTTTCCAGAATCTGTTCCTCGCCCTTTACCCGTCGCCCCTCCATCACTATATTTCCGTTGCATATGACAGTATCCACACAGGAACTGTTTGCGGAATAGACCAGATTGGCCAGAAAATTATAATTTGGCGTAAATGCGTAATTGTCCGTGTCTATCAGCACCATATCGGCCAGTTTTCCCTCCTCTATCACACCGGAATCGATATTCAGAGCCCTTGCACCGTTTACGGTGGCCATTTCCATAAGTTCGTCAAGCGGCAATACGGTAGGATCTTCTCTCCATGCCTTCTGCACCAGAGCGGCCGTCTTCATGGCCTCCAGCATGTCGAGATTGTTGGATGAGGCACATCCGTCGGTACCCAGCGTAACGGTCAGGCCTGCATCGCGGAATTCACTGTATCTGAATCTGTAGCCCGAAGCCAGTTTCAGGTTGGAATTTATATTGTGAACGATTTTTATATCGTGCTTCGCGGCAAGTTCAATATCCTTGTCGCTCATCCATACGCAATGGGCCGCAATTACGTTAGGTGCAAGTATTCCAAGACTCTCCAGATATTGGGTCGGTGAAAGATTGTGCAGTTTCATGGAATCCTGCTGCTCCTTGCGGGTTTCGCTCAGGTGGATATGAAGCAGCAGTGAATTTTTCCTTGCATAGTCGCCTGCCCACAGCATGAGCTTTTCACTTACGCTGTACGGTGCATGAATTGCAACCGCAAATGTGTTCAGTTCATTCCACGATGCAGACTCTTCATGAATGCGCATGCACTCCTCTTTAAGGAACTCATCTTTTGAAGTGTCGTTCAAGTCCAGGAAAACATACGGATTTACAGAGCGCAATCCCATTTCGCTTACAGCCTTTACAGCGGTATCTATCTTCCAGTACTGGTCATTGAAGGTTGTAGTTCCGCTTTTTATCATCTCCAGACAGGCAAGCTTGGTGCCCCAGTAGACCAGTTCATCGTCGAGCCTGGGCTCTATCTTCCATATATTTGAAAGCCATTCATCCAGACGGGCATCTTCATATATGCCTCGCATCAGTGTCATGGCGCTATGGGTGTGCATATTGACCAGGCCGGGTATGACAACCTTGTTTTTTGCCTCTATAACCTTTGCCCTGTCTGTCACCTGTACATCGGGCTCCACCTCGGCAGGAGTTATCCTTGAAATCAGATTGCCTTCTATCAGAATATTCTTTTCCGCTCCGTCCAATATGGCGTTTTTGATAAAGATTCTGTTCATATCCAAAATATCCAAAAACTGGCTAAATTTGCCAAAGTTACTAAAATTTGAACATTCTCCGGCATGAAATTGCTTTGGGCCGACATAAACGCATCATACTCACATTCCAATCTTGCATTTCCGGCAATGGAAGCGCAACTGCCTGAAAAGTCGAGACGACTGTGCGAATGGAGTGTGGTAAGCGGCACCACGAAATCTCCGCAGGAAGAGTTGATAATGCAGATAACAAACTTTAAGCCGCAATTCATATTTGCAACAGGATGGCTCTTCAACATTGCCTATCTGACAGAACTTATTGAAAAGTGCAGCGTCCTCATGCCGGAGACCCGGGCGGTGCTCGGAGGACCGGAATTCCTTGGCGACAACAGAGCCTTTCTCGAGCGCCATCCATGCATAAGTGCAGTATTCAAGGGAGAGGGCGAGGAGATTTTCCCGGAACTTATTGAAAGGATACTCAGCGGAGAGCAGAGCGAAAAAGGCATTCCCGCATGGAAAGAGCTGCCCGGCGTTGAATACATTTGCAACGGAGAGTATATAAGGAAGGAGAGTGTAAGGGTAAAGGATTTCAAGAGACTTGTCCCGCCGGAAGAATCACAGTTTTTCAACTGGGACAAGCCGTTTGTCCAGCTTGAAAGTTCGAGAGGATGCTTTAACGGCTGCCGTTTCTGCGTCAGCGGCATATCTGATGCCCGTATAGAGGAGATAGAGTGCGAAGTTGTCGAAAGGCGGCTCAACAATATCCTCCGGCATGGAATCAAGGAGATACGCCTGCTCGACAGGACTTTCAACGGGAAGTGCAAAAGAGCGGTGAAACTGCTTGAAGTGTTTGAAAAATTCAGCGGCCGGCTCAGGTTTCATCTGGAAATCCACCCGGCCTTCATAAACGGGGAACTTGCAGAGAAACTCTCCGGAATATCGGAAGGGCTTCTGCATGTAGAGGCCGGAGTTCAAAGTCTCCAAGAGCCGGTAATAAAGGCATGCAACCGGAAAGGGAGTGCCGAAGCCGCTTTTAACGGCTTAAAGAAACTGTTGGGATCCAAACGGTTTCTAGTTCATACAGATTTGATTGCAGGATTGCCGGAATACAGTTACTGTCAGCTGTTGGCAGATATAGGAAGGCTTGTCGCCACAGGGGCCGATGAAATCCAGCTCGAGTTGCTCAAAGTGCTTCCTGGCACCTGTTTCAGGGAAAAAAGCAACGAGTTCGGCCTGAAATACTCACCGTTCCCGCCATACGAAGTCATGGAAACGCCGCATACAGAGTATCGGGAACTCCACCTTGCAAAAGTCCTCTCCAAAATATTGGAATACTGGTACAACGACCCTCTATGGCGCGGCTTTTCAATGGAGGTGTCGGCACGGAAGCCCATGTTTCTCGGAGAACTTGCGGCATTTCTCCAAAAGCGCAATTTTCTTGACACTCCATATAGCTCTGAAGGCAAATCAATATTGCTCTACGACTTCTGCAAAAAATTCCACCCCTCTCTTACAACCCTTTTCACTCTGTTCTGGGTAAGGGCGGGGCTTTCGCTCAAAAAGGAGCCGGCTGCTCCTCTGCGCAAGTGGCATATCGGAGAGAATGAAGTTCCCAACCCGCATTTCGATGCCTCTTCGCGCACCACAAATTATTTCTACCTGGATTGCGAAGGGCGACGTCACTGGTTTCTATTCGATTACACCATTGAAAGGCATAAACCTGCAAAAGAGTTTTCAGATTTTTTAAATTACGGTATCAATATTGATTGATATACCGCAATTATTTTATAAATTTATGTGCCGGAATAAAAACCGGTTAAAACATTATAAACACCTGTTATAAAAGCATAAAAGATTAATGATTAAAACATTTTTCAACAATTTGGCAAACAAATTTAAAAACGCTACTCCAGTCATGCAGGGGATGATTGTGCTAGCGGTAATTTTGATAATAGGCATAATACTCAGGTGGAGCCACATTGTGGAACAGGTTACAAGAAGTTTGGATTTTTTAAACGGAAAGTGATATGGCTGTAAAAGGAACGGTTATTATAGAGAGGCAGATATGCAAAGGTTGCGGGATATGTGTAATAAACTGCCCGTCCAAGGCGCTTGCCCTCTCCAGAGAGGTTAACGGAAAAGGATATAATTACGTATATATTGCTAACGACAACTGTACCGGATGTGCGAACTGTGCGGTTGTCTGTCCGGACTCTGCAATAGTAAAGGTTTACAGAAGCAGAATCTGACAAAGAAAGGAGAAGAGAAGATATGGCAGAAAAATTATTGATGAAAGGAAACGAGGCCATTGCCTATGGAGCCATAAGATGCGGCTGCGACGGTTATTTCGGCTACCCTATAACACCGCAGTCAGAAATAATGGAGACTTTGATGGAGCAGCAGCCGTGGGAGAGCACCGGCATGGTGGTATTGCAGGCGGAAAGCGAGACGGCCTCGATAAACATGCTGTACGGGGGCGCCGCAACAGGCAAGAGAGTGATGACCTCGTCGAGCAGCCCGGGAATCAGCCTTATGTGTGAAGGGCTCAGCTATCTGGCCGGAGCGGAACTCCCCTGCCTGGTGGTGGACGTAATGCGCGGAGGACCGGGGCTTGGCACCATCCAGCCGAGCCAGGCGGATTACTTCCAATGCGTAAAGGGAGGAGGGCACGGAGACTACAGACTGATTGTACTGGCTCCGGCGTCGGTCCAGGAGATGTACGATTTTGTAGACAAGGCTTTCACTCTGGCATTCAAGTACAGGATACCGGCCATGATTCTGGCCGACGGAGTAATCGGACAGATGATGGAAAAGGTGGAGCTCGGCCCTGTAAAGCCCCGCAGGAGCGAGGCGGAAATCGAAGCAGAATGCGGCAGCTGGGCTACAACGGGAAAAAAGCCCGACAGGGAGCGGAACATAATAACATCGCTGGCGCTTGAAGCTCCGGTTCAGGAAAAGTTCAATATGAAACTCATAGAAAAGCACCGGAAGATTGAGGAAAATGAAGTGCTCTACTCCACATACAGGACAGAGGACGCCGAACATCTGATTATAGCATACGGCAGCATGTCACGCATTGCGGAAACCGTAATAGACATGGCCCGCGAACAGGGTATAAAGGCGGGGCTTCTGCGTCCGATTACACTCTTTCCCTTCCCGAAAAAGGAGATTGAAGCCTTTGCGCAAAGGGTAAAGACGATGCTTGCCGTGGAGTTGAGCGCCGGACAGATGGTGGAAGATGTAAGGCTTGCCGTAAACGGAAAGATTCCTGTACACTTTTACGGCAGATATGGAGGAATGGTCCCCTCTCCCGACCAGATACTGGAAGAATTCAAGAAAAACATCAATTAGAAGATTATGGAGAGAGAAGATTTGATAAAGAAGGAGAATCTGGTTTACAGCAAGACTCCTCTGCTTACAGATACGACAATGCACTACTGCCCCGGCTGCACCCACGGCGTGGTACACAAGATGATAGCCGAGGTCATAGAAGACATGGGAATACAGGAGAAGACCATAGGCATATCACCGGTGGGATGCGCGGTCTTTGCATACAACTACATAGACATAGACTGGCAGCAGGCGGCACACGGCAGGGCTCCGGCGCTTGCCACTGCCGTAAAAAGGCTTAACCCGTATAAATATGTCTTTACATATCAGGGCGACGGAGACCTTGCCTCAATAGGCACGGCTGAAGTGATTCATGCATGCAACAGAGGCGAGAATATCGTAATCATATTTATAAACAATGCGATATACGGCATGACAGGCGGCCAGATGGCCCCCACTACGCTGCTTGGCCAGATTACCTCCACAACACCGTACGGGAGGCGTTCAGACCTGAACGGTTTTCCGCTCAAAATGACTGAAATCGTGGCAAAGCTCGACGGCACATGCTATGTGACCAGACAGTCTGCCCACACTCCGCAGGCAGTCAGAAAGTGTAAGAAAGCCATAAGGAAAGCATTTGAGAACTCTATGCTGGGCAAGGGCACATCGTTCGTAGAAATTGTAAGCACATGCAACTCGGGTTGGAAACTCACGCCCGTCAAGGCAAACAAATGGATGGAGGAGAACATGTTTCCGTTCTACCCTCTTGGAGATGTAAAAGACAGATAAAAGGATTTTTATGAAAGAAGAGATAATAATAGCCGGATTCGGAGGACAGGGAGTTCTCTCCATGGGGAAAATACTTGCATATTCCGGAATAATGCAGGACAAGGAGGTTACATGGATGCCCTCGTACGGTCCGGAGATGAGAGGCGGCACCGCGAATGTCACGGTCATAATCAGCGACAGCAAAATAAGTTCGCCCGTTCTGGCCCGGTTCGATACGGCGATAATCCTTAACCAGCAGTCTATGGACAAGTTCGAGCAGGCGGTAAAACCGGGAGGTCTGCTGATATACGACCCCAACGGCATAACCGTTCACCCTTCAAGGAAAGACATTACGATATGCACCATCGACGCTGCAGAGGAAAGCGCGCTGCTTGGCAACACAAAGACCTATAACATGGTTGTTCTGGGCGCATTTCTGAAAATGAAGCCGGTAATATCAATGGAAAATATCGTTCTGGGATTGAGAAAATCCATACCGGAGAGGAGCCACCACCTTATAGGGATTAACGTACAGGCCATTGAAACAGGTATAAATAATGTAAAAATCATCAATAAGGTCTAGCGATTTATCCATTTTATTCTTAAATTTGCAGCAAATATGTTATGAGTGAAGAGAGTCAAATAGTTTCAAAGCTCAAAGGGCATATAGAGCACATCATATCATGCTATGAAGCGGCCCTTTTCGAGAAGGGAGAACTTGAAAGAAAGCTCTCGGAAACCATGACGGACTTGGACAAATATAAAACGAAAGTAAAAGAACTGGAAGATAAATTAGAAAAGAAACAATTGACGACTGCTTTTGAAGCATCATCACAAGATATAAAAGAGGCCAGACAGAGAATTGCCAGAATTGTTAGAGAAATTGATAAATGTATCTCTCTGCTAAATAACTGATAATGGAAGAAACACAACGTATTAGAATCACTATCGCCGGGAAGACTTATGCACTTAAGGTTGATGCTTCCCAGGAGGAGATTTTAAGGTTGGCGGCCAAAAAGGTTGATGAAACCATCAACAGGCTGAAGCAGAATTTTTCAGGAGGGGTTAACAGCGACGATCAGGACTACCTTGCCATGGCAACGTTGTCCATAGCGACGGAACTGATGGAAAACAGAAAAAATAATGAGACGGAAAGGCTCATGGAGAGCCTTGAGTCATTGGATAAACAATTGACAGAATATATTCAATCCTCAAGCCGTTAAACGATTGCTCTTTGCGAAAATCAACATTTATTAACAAAACCGAGTGATCGGCTGACAAAAACAGGCCTGGGTTACCCTTAACAGGGGATTCCGCTTGCGGGACGTTGGAAGTTTGCGTCAACAACCGAAGCTCAAATCATACATTTTCAGGTTTTTCTGAAAACAGCATTGTTTAACGGCTTCTTTTTTACCTTGTGTGTTGTCGGTTGCGGCATGTTTAACAAATATATATACACACAATGGAAACAGTTACAATCATTATCGTTTCACTGATAGGTGCCATGGTCGGTGCCGGCATAGGCTTCTATTTTGTCAATAATATATTCTTGAAAAAGAAGAAGGAAGAAATCATCAAGGAGGCCCAGGCCAAAGGAGAAAGCATAAAAAAGGAGAAGATCTTCCAGGCCAAGGAGAAGTTCCTGCAACTCAAGAGCGAGCATGAGCAGTATATAAACGAGAAGAACAGCAACATCCAGCAGATGGAGAACCGTGCAAAGCAGAAAGAGCTCATTCTCAATCAGCAAAATAACGAAATTGCAAAAAAGCAGGGCGAGATTGACAGGATAAAGGAGAACATTACGCACCAGCTTTCAATAGTGAACAAAAAATCCGAGGAGTACGAGAAGCTCAAGCAGGAGGTGATTGAAAAAATCGAGAATGTTGCAGGCATGTCGGCCGCAGAGGCAAAGGCGCAGCTCATACAGCAGATGAAAGATGAGGCCCGCACCGAAGCCATGTCCTACATAAACGATGTAATGGATGAAGCCCGGCTTACAGCGTCAAAAGAGGCTAAAAGAATAATCATCAATACTATACAGCGTACTGCATCTGAGACTGCCATTGAAAACGCTGTTACGGTATTCAACATCGAGAGCGATGAAATAAAAGGACGCATTATCGGGCGTGAGGGGCGCAACATCAGGGCGCTGGAAGCAGCCACAGGAGTGGAAATCGTAGTAGACGATACACCTGAAGCGATACTGCTGTCTGCATTTGACCCTGTAAGGAGAGAGGTTGCAAGACTTGCCCTTCACCAGCTTGTAACAGACGGACGTATTCACCCAGCACGTATAGAAGAGGTTGTTGCAAAGGTGCAGAAACAACTCGACGATGAAATCATGGAGACAGGAAAACGCACCTGCATAGATTTGGGAGTGCACGGCCTGCACATAGAGCTGGTAAAGATGATAGGAAGAATGAAATACCGTTCATCTTACGGCCAGAACCTTCTTCAGCACTCACGCGAAGTGGCCAACATCTGTTCAATCATGGCTGCGGAACTCGGGCTCAACCCCAAAGCCGCAAAAAGAGCCGGCCTGCTGCATGACATAGGCAAGGTGGCGACAGAAGAGGAGAACGAACTGCCCCATGCAATACTCGGAATGAAGATAGCCGAGAAATACAAGGAAAAACCCGAAATCTGCAATGCGATAGGCGCTCACCACGAAGAGGTGGAGATGAGTTCTCTGCTCTCGCCCCTTGTACTTGTAGGAGATGCCATCTCCGGAGCAAGGCCCGGTGCAAGAAGAGAGGTCATAGAGTCATATATCAAGAGGCTTCAGGATATGGAAAACATTGCACTCTCCTACCCCGGAGTCACAAAGACCTACGCTATCCAGGCAGGCAGGGAGTTGCGCGTAATTGTGGGAAGCGAACAGGTTTCAGACCAGGAAGCCGAAAAACTTTCTACGGAAATCGCAAAGAAGATACAGGACGAAATGGTATATCCAGGCCAGGTAAAGATTACGGTAATACGCGAGACCCGTTCTGTAAGTTTTGCAAAATAGGCTTCAACCACGTTAAGAGATATAAAAAAGTTCCTGCGGGGCGCTGCAGGAACTTTTTTTTTACAAGATACCGAAGAGAACTTACCTGGCCTGTGGAAAAAGCAGCGCCTTGTCACGCCTGAGAGCATCGGCGGTCCAATTTTCCGGAACAAATTTCCAGTTGTTCCACTCCTTAATATTCTTGTCTTCACCGTTCATATACATATTGTAGATGAGGGTGCGCAAATCATCCAGTTTCTTCACCACTATCGAAGAGAGCGAATCGGCTGCGATTCCAGCCCCCTTCACAAGCAAGTCTCCTCCACCGCTGGCCCTGTAAGATGAAAGAGCCACGGTATAGAGAGAATCTGCATGGAAGGGCCTGCCGTCGCTCATTCCCTTTATTGCAATTCTCTTCCCGAATGGCTGCCTTACATCCACTTCATAATCTATATTTGCCGCCGAATCAAAATTGTAGGGCATATTCCTGAACGAATACCTGTACTGGTAATTTCCCTTTGAAGTATCATGTACAAGATTTATGATATGGTCATCCTTATGCCTCATTGTAGAAATCCAGTAACTGTAACTGCATTCCAGATAATCTTTTATCTGCCTGCCTGTAAGTTCAATTACAAAAAGTTGGTTTTCAAACGGATATATCGTAAAAAGCCCTTGAAAATCAAAATCTCCGGCCTTGATAAGGCCATTGGTCGTAAGGGGGGCTGCAAATGAAATGTCCGCACCCGAGGCATTGAGTTGAATCGAATGGATGAGGCTCATATAGTCAGACGGGCCAAAATAGGCGTCGCAAGTCTGCAAATCCTTCTCAAGTGTGCCCACTTTCCGGTTCGTAAAACTCTTGACCCTGTTGAAATACTCCTTGAAATGTGCAAGATAGGCCTCGTCTTTCTCTACGCCCTCCATAGGGAGAAGTTCCCCGCAAATGCGCTTGCCCACAAGAGAATCTGCAGAAAATTCCAGTTCAATGTCTGCGAGAGAGAGATACTGGGCGCGGCATGCACCCTCCAAAAGGAGTGTCGAGTCTGTTCCGTTGAAAATCTTTTCGCAGCACCTCTGGTGGTCATGCGCGGCAAATATAACATCTACCCCTTGCAGTCTTGAAGCCAGATACCTTGCCGGGTTTTCCAAGTCGTTGCTTCCGTTGCCAAGCCCGGCATGAATTGCCAGGATTGTCACATCAGGATTCTCTGCTGCCTTGACACTTCTGACAAGCGAGTCTGCAAGATGCTCTATTTCCACAAAGTGCATTCCGCTCCAGAGCGACTCGTCAAGCCATGATTTTATATTGGGATTGGTCATGCCGATGACAGCTATCTTAATCCCGCCGCGCCTTATGATGGCATATTCGTCGAAATAACTGCCGGAACCGTCGTTTTTTGGAGAGTTTGCCGCAAGATAGGGCACATGCAGCTCGTCAAGCAGCCTGTCGTAAACCGGATGGCCTGTCTCTACATCATGGTTTCCCACAACAAGTGCGTCATACCCCACATATTCTGCTATGCGGGCAAACAAATGGCGGCCGTCGCGGCGGTTTGTATCTATGAAATTCGAATAGTACGAAGCGTTGTCTCCCTGCAGCGCATCTCCCAAATCCAGAAAAACTACATTTTCTTCTCCTGCCGAAGCTCTGCACTCCCTCATATAGGCAGAAATATTGGCCATTGAGACACGGTTGGCCTTGTTGTCTGAATAGAGACTGTCGAAAAACTTACCGTGAAGGTCATTTGTCGCATAAATCTGAATCCTGTATTTACCCTCCCTTGGGCTGCTGCAGGAGCAGATAATTGCAAAAAGCGCAAATAAAACCGAAAATCTTTTCATATTGTTCTCTTTTTATAAATCTTGTCAATAATCATTGCGACAGCTCCGTCGCCGGTAACGTTTCCGGCCGTACCGAAACTGTCCATCGTTATATAAAGCGCTATCATAAGTCCCTGAAGCGTTTCATCGAACCCCAGCATTGAGGAGAGCAGCCCGAGTGAAGCCATAATGGCTCCTCCGGGAACTCCGGGCGCTGCAACCATGGCTATCCCCAGCATGCAGATAAAACCGCCGAACAGTTCAAAAGAGTATCCTATTCCTCCCGCCCACATTATTGCAACCGCACATGCAACAATCTTCAATATGCTGCCGGAGAGGTGGATAGTTGCGCAAAGGGGGATTACAAATCCAGCAATATCTTCATTTATGCCGTTTTTCTTTGCCTGTGCCAACGTCACCGGAATGGTTGCCGCCGAAGACTGCGTACCAAGAGCCGTCATATATGCAGGCAGCATGGTATAGAGAGCCTTGAAAGGGTTCTTTCTTGAAATCATGCCGGCCACTGCAAACTGAAACAGCAGAAGAAGTATGTGCATCACGAAAATAAGCAGAATCACCTTTATGAACATCTTGAGTATCATGCCGACCTGTCCTTCCGCCCCTATCTTGAGGAAGATAGTGAATATATAAAGCGGCAGAACCGGTATAATCACTTTCTTTATCAGGAGAGTTATAAGTTCGCCGAATTCCGAGAAACCCCGTTTGAGCGCATTGCCTTTAAGGGCGACCGTACCCAGTCCCAGAACGAAAGAGAGAATAAGCGCAGCGGTGACATCCATAACCGGAGGCATCTCCACCGTAAAATAAGGTTTTATGGCATTTGAGGAAATATCGCCGTATTCTCCGAAAGCCGAACCGGTTTCCAGAATGTACGGGTACACGGCATCACATGTAAAATATGAAAAGAAGCCGGCAATAAGTGTCGAAAGATAGGCTATGGCGACAGTTATCCCGAGAAGTCTGCCCGCCCCACTGCCTATTTCCGCTATTCCAGGCACTATCAGTCCTACAATAATCAGAGGAATTATGAAATTGATGAAATTCCCTATCAGGACATTTGCCGTCACGAATATTCTGTTCAAAAAATCGGGAAAGAAGGTAGAGCAGGTTATTGCAACAACTATTGCAATTATCACCTTGGGAAGCAGGCCCAGTCTTATCCGCCTCATGCCTTCCCGCCTTTAGATGAAACCCTGCGTCCCATTTTTCTCCAGACCATGATTATATATGCCAGCACAAAGGGGACTGCCAGCGAAACGTACGCCATAACCTTCAGCGTAAACTCGCTTGAAGAACTGTTATACAGTGTAAGGGAATCCTGCAGCGATGCCGTGGAGGGGAAATATGCCGTATTGTTGAACGCCGCACATATCAATATCGACCAGACAGCAAGCACTGCACCGGCACCGGTTACATAAAAACTGTTTCTGTTGAGCCATCCCGATGGCTTTCCGAACATTGCTCCTGAGAGTCCGGCAAGAACAGCCGCCACTCCTGCCAGCAGAAGTACAAATGGCCAGACAAGTTCCGTCATGTTCAGAAAGTATTTGTATTTTACCGCACTTATATAGCCTGTCGACGGGTCCACCTCATATCCGGTCCTGAGAAAGAGCACTGTCAGAAAGAGCACAAAAGCAAGAACGAACGCTACCGGATAGACTTTGAGCTGCACCTTGCAGCGATAAAGCAGGGCAGAGCGTTCCTCGCAGCCGGAATATTGGTTTATCACATAAAGCAGCCCCAGAAGGCGGGCCAGCCAAAAGAGCGTTATTCCCAGCAGAAGGTTGAACGGATTGGTTATGGCCTCGAGCCCCATTGTGTCGTTCGTCCAGTATGAGACTGTCGCAGCCGCCGTATCTGTAATGTTCATTCTGTCCATGGCATAGGCCCCTCCGCTGAAAAGCGTACCTACAGCCACACCGAGGAGTATGGTTCCGAACAGTCCGTTCAAATAAAGGAACAGGTCGTATGTCTTGCGGCCCAGCAGGTTCGAAACCTTGTTCCTGAACTCGTAAGAGACGGCCTGCAGCACAAAGAGCAGCAATATCAGAATCCACAGCCAGTATGCCCCTCCGAAACTTGTAGAATAAAAAAGAGGAAATGAGGCAAAGGCGGCCCCGCCGAATGTCACCAGTGTGGTAAAGGTTATCTCCCACTTGTGGCTGAAGGCGGAAATCAGAGCCTTCTTATCCTCTTCATCCACTGCCGTACCGAAAAGAAGAGTCTGTCCTCCCTGCACAAAGAGCAGGAATACAAGCAGTGCGCCAAGAAGAGAGACCACTGCCCACCAGTAATGCTGTAAAAAATATAGTGTTTCCATAGCCCGGTTTATTTAATCTCCTCAAAACCTTTTTTTATTTGACTGAACATAATCTTAAGTTCTGCAACCAGAAGTATCGTAAAGAGTACGAAAAAGATTGCCACTGTAGTATAGACATTGGAGGCCGACACTCCGGAAACGGCAGCCTGAACCGGAAGCAAATCCTGAATTGTCCAGGGTTGTCTGCCCACCTCGGCCACAATCCATCCCGACTGCGAACATATATATACGAGAGGAACGCTCGCAACGGCAAGGTAAAGGAACCATTTCATCTTTCTGCCTGCTGCATTGAAACATCCCTTCCTGAGCATCCAGAGAACTGCAATGAAGAAAAGAATGAAATAGCCGCCCAGAATCACCATTATTCTGAAGGCATAGAATGTCAGGGCCACGGGCGGCACGCTCTCTTGAGCAGATTCAAGATATCCGTAACCGAAATATCCGAAATTCTCTTCCAGAGCCGCAGCCGCCCTCATTTTCAATGAATCGTTTCCGGTATTGGCAGCCCTGTTGTACTCTTTCAGGGCTTCTATGGCCAGCAGACCCTTTTCGCGCTTCTGCTCAAACGGAATGGCAACCCTCTCCACCCCGTCTGCATCCTTGTATGTATAGCCTCCGTTTATAATATCCTCTATTCCCGGGACAAAACCGTTGAAATCTCTGGTGGCCAGAAAAGAGAGAGCCTTGGGAATTGATATGCTGAACAGATACGGGTCTTCTCCGTCACCTCTTTCCTTGTCGGGGTCGAGCAGTGCAAAACCTACAAGCGGGGCACCCTTTCCACCGTTGTAAAGCCCCTCCATGGCGGCAAGCTTCATCGGCTGATGTCTTGCAACGTTATATGCAGAACCGTCTCCGCTATATGCCAGAAGCAATGCGGAGAAAAGGCCGAATACGGCAGCCACCTTTATGCTCTTTACGGCATAGTCGCGATTCCTCTCCTTGAGCAGATACCAGCAACTTATTCCTATTACCACGACACTGGCAAGCATGAATGCACTTGTGGCGGTATGGAAAAGCTTGTTCATCGCAACCGGAGAGAAGACTACCTCCGCAAAGTTAACCATCTCGTTCCTGGCGGTATCGGGATTGAACTCCATTCCGACGGGATACTGCATCCATGCGTTTGCAATAAGAATCCAGACTGCAGAGAGGTTGGCCCCTATGGCAGTAAGCCATGTAGAGGCCAGATGGAACCTTTTGCTGACTTTGTCCCACCCGAAGTACATGACGGCAAAAAAGGTACTCTCCATAAAAAATGCAAATATACCCTCGATTGCCAGCGGCGCACCGAATATGTCGCCTACAAACCAGGAGTAGTTGCTCCAGTTTGTTCCGAACTGGAACTCCAGAATTATGCCTGTGGCCACGCCCACGGCAAAGTTGACTGCAAAGATGCGGGCCCAGAATCTGGTGAGTTTTTTCCAGAACAGGGCCTTCTGCTGATTTTCCGTCCCCTCCTTTTTAGAATAGAGATAATATCTGGTCTCCATGAAGGCTATGATAAAGCCAAGTCCAAGAGTGAGGGGGACAAATATCCAATGGAACATTGCCGTCAGGGCGAATTGCAGCCTCGAGGCATCAATTAGTGCAGAGAGTATCATATTATCGACAGTTTAACAGGTTTTCAATCACTTTTTCGCTTTTTTGCTGCGGAGAGTCACACTCACTCAAATCTGGTTTGAAGAAAAAGAGCCTGAGTATGAAAAATATTATGAACAGTTTTATGAGAATGATGAGCCATAGAGACTTGCCTACCGTCATATCGCGGAATCCGGTATAGTAAAAGGCAAATATTCTCTTGAACATGTTCATGGCGGCGCCTGCTTATTTACGTGCCTGCCTTCTCTTTGAAGCCGCAACCGTGTTTTTCAAAAGTGAGACAATGGTCATCGGGCCTACTCCGCCGGGCACGGGCGTTATATATGAGGCAATGGGAGCCACATTCTCGTAATCTACATCTCCCTGAAGATGGAAGCCCGACTTTTTGCTCTTGTCTTCAACTCTGGTTATGCCCACGTCTATTATTACCGCACCGGGCTTTACCATATCCGCAGTAAGGAACCTGGGATGGCCAAGAGCTGCGATTATTATGTCGGCATCCAGGGTGAAGTGTTTTAAATCGGGTGTACGGCTGTGACAGAGGGTGACTGTGCAATCGGCACCTTCGCCTTTGGCCGAGAGCAGGTTTGCCATAGGTTTGCCCACAATGTTGCTCCTGCCTATAATGACGCAATGCTTGCCTCTGGTCTCTATCTTGCTCTCTTTGAGCAGAGTCATGATACCGTACGGCGTAGCAGGCAAAAAAGTCGGCAGTCCGAGCATCATCTTGCCGGTATTGAAAGGATGGAAACCGTCTACATCCTTGTCTGCGGAGATAGTGTTTATCACCAGTTGTTCGTCTAGCCCTTCCGGAAGCGGCAACTGGACTATCAGACCGTCTATGCCGTCATCTTCATTTATCTGCCTTATAAGATCCAGCAACTGCTGCTGCGAAGTGTTGCGGTCCAGTCTGTAAACCGTTGATTTGAATCCGACTCTCGCGCACGCCTTCTCCTTGTGGCCCACATAGGTCATGCTGGCGCCGTCGTCGCCGACCAGTATTGCAGCCAGATGGGGAGGGCGCATCCCCTCTTCCACCATTCGGGCAACCTCTTCCGCAATCTCGCCCTTTATCTTTTCGGCAATAGCCTTTCCGTCAATAATATTTGCCATATCTACCTCCTTTTGCGCATCATACTCATGGCCTTCATGGCATTTTTAGCACCGCCGCCGGCCATGTTCTTCATGATTTTTCTGGTATCTTCAAACTGTTTGAGTAATCTGTTCACCTCCGCGACTGTCGTTCCGCTGCCAAGGGCAATCCTTCTGCGGCGGCTGCCGTTGAGAATGACGGGATTTTCTCTCTCTTCGGGAGTCATGGCCAGAATTATGGCCTCCACTCCCTTGAAAGCCGAATTGTCGATATCGACATCGCGCAGGGCCTTGCCCACTCCGGGAAGCATGGATGCAAGATCCTTGATATTACCCATCTTCTTTATCTGCTGAATCTGGTTGTAGAAGTCCCACAGCGTAAACTGGTTTTTTATCAGTTTTTTCTGCAACTTCTTGGCCTCTTCCTCATCGAACTGCTCCTGAGCTTTCTCAACCAGAGAGACAATGTCTCCCATGCCCAGAATCCTGTCGGCAATACGCTTGGGGTGGAAGATATCCAGCGCATCCATCTTCTCGCCGGTGCTTATGAACTTTATGGGCTTATTTACCACAGCCATGATGGAAAGCGCCGCTCCGCCGCGGGTGTCACCGTCGAGTTTGGTAAGCACCACTCCGTTGTAGTCTATCCTCTCGTTGAATGCCTTTGCTGTCTCAACAGCATCCTGACCTGTCATGGAATCCACGACAAAGAGTGTCTCTGAAGGTTCCAGAGCATTCTTGAGTGCCGAAATTTCATCCATCATCTGCTCGTCTATCGCCAGACGGCCTGCCGTATCCACAATCACCAAAGAGTAATTCTCTCTCTTTGCCGTCTCCACCGCCTCCTTTGCAATCTCGACAGGATTCATTGACCCCTCTTTAGAGAAGACTGTCACCCCTATCTGCTCTCCGAGCACCTTCAACTGCTCTATTGCGGCGGGACGGTAGACATCGCATGCCACAAGCATGACCTTCATGCCCCGTTTCGATTTGCAGTTCAACGCCAGCTTGCCGGAGAAAGTGGTTTTACCGGAACCTTGAAGGCCTGCCACCAGCACCGTCGCAGGATGCCCCTTGAGGTTTATCTCCGAGGCCTCGCTGCCCATGAGCCGTGTAAGTTCGTCATGCACAATCTTTACCATCATCTGCGAAGGCTTTACAGACTTGAGCACATCCTGCCCCAGGGCTATCTGTTTTACGTCGTCGCAGAACTTTTTGGCTACCTTGTAACTTACATCGGCATCTACCAGAGCCTTCCTTATATCTTTAAGTGTTTCGGCTACATTAATTTCCGTTATCTTCCCCTCGCCTTTCAAAAGTTTGAAAGACCTGTCTAACCTGTCAATTAAATTTTCAAACATAGTGTCAAACCTTTTCTAAATATGAACTCAATAATTTTCTGTTTTCGTCATTTACCACCGAAAAGAGATACGCCTTCACGAATTCCGCAAAGTAGCCTCCCGCCCTGTTATAGTATCTGGCAATATTGTTACGGTCATATATATAATCCAGCACCGCAGTGTGGGAGAGCAGCAGGGCTCCGATATCGGCATCCTTCCTGTAAAGTCCGCTTTTCATCCCCAGCAGCAGGTTCTCCCTAACCATCCTGTAATAGAATCCCTCCGGGTCTGAAAAGGTAAAAAACTCCTTGTACTGCCCGAGAATGCCGTTGAGAAAAGCGAACTTCAGACGTGCTATCTCCCGCGGAACAATTCTGGAGGCCCTCAAGAACTGCATGATTGCGTCATCGCCAGGCCTGCGGCTCACCGCGATTTTTCTTTCGACACCAGCCACGAAATAGCGGATGACAGAATCTGCCATTGCCCGTTTCGATTCAAAATGGTTGTAAAGCGTCTTTTTTGTCACATGCAGTCTTTCGGCCACCTGCTCCACCGTCATCTCCATTCCGCGCTCTACAAAGAGCTGGAAGAGTTCCCTCACATATTTTTTCTCGGGCGCCGCTTCTTGCATTACAGTTCGTCGGAATAGTAAGCCTTGGCTATATCTCTCTGGTTATACCTCATTGCCATTACCTGCCCATATGCTCCAGCTGTGTGTATGGCAACCAGGTCTCCCCTCTGTGTCTGCGGCAGCATCACATTGCTTGCAAACTTGTCGCTCGACTCGCAAACAGGCCCCACAACATCATATCTCATCCTTCTCTTCTGCGAAGTAAGGTTTTCTATGTCATGATGAGCCTGATAGAGAGCCGGCCTTATCAGGTCGTTCATTCCGGCATCCAGTATCACGAACTTCTTTCTCTGTCCTATCTTAACATAGAGCACCCTTGAAATAAGATGACCGCACTGTGCCACAATAGCCCTTCCCGGCTCGAAATGCACTGTCTGTCCCGGCCTTACCTTGAGATTTTTGTTTATCACTCCAAAATAGTTCTCGAAATCTGCAATGGGATGCTCTCCGGGATTGGTGTAATCCACACCTAGCCCGCCACCGAGATTTATGTTTGCAATGGGATAGCCATGCTCCACAAACCAGCCCTGCAGCTCTTCAATCCGTCTGCAAAGCAGTTCGAAAACGCTCATGTCCAATATTTGCGAGCCTACATGGAAATGAAGACCCATGAGCTTTATGTTGTTGCATGACTTGAAGAGTTCGGCAACCCCCTCGAACATCCAGGGGCTTATACCGAACTTGTCCTCCTTTCTTCCGGTACTTATATATTTGTGAGTATGCGCATCAATATCGGGATTGATGCGCAGGGCTATATGGGCCACCTTGCCCATTGAAGCCGCCAGATCATTTATAATCTTGATTTCAGGCACTGATTCGCAATTGAAACTGAAGATACCGGCCTTCAGCGCGGTCTTTATCTCCCTGTCGGACTTTCCCACACCCGCATAGACTATTTTTTCTGCAGGAAAACCTGACTTTACCGCCAGCGCTACCTCGTTTCCGCTTACGCAGTCTGCCCCGAGACCGGCCTTCTGTATGGCCGACAATATCCTGGGATTGGCGTTGGCCTTTAGCGCATAGTGTGCAGAATATCCGTATTTCTTTGTTAATGAAGTATATATCTGAAGCGTTCTGTTCAGAAGATCCATATCGTAATAATAGAACGGAGTATGGATTGTTTCAAATGTTTTTATGGCCTCTTGTGCTATCATCGGTAGAAATATGAAGTGGTTTTAAATTAATTTTAAATAAGGAACAAAATTAAACTTTTTTTTATTTATTTTGCGGACAATTTAACACAATAAAGAATAATATGAGTAAAGGACCTATTTCTCAATTTATTACTCACCATTATCGCCATTTTAACTCTGCAACATTGGTTGATGCTGCAAAGGCTTACGAGGAGCAGGTGAAAGATGGTGGAAAAATGATGCTCGCCATGGCGGGAGCAATGAGTACTGCAGAGCTCGGCATATCGCTGGCGGAAATGATTCGCCAGGATAAGATTCATATTGTTTCATGCTCTGCCAACAATCTCGAAGAGGATATAATGAATCTGGTTGCGCACTCTCATTATAAAAGAGTTCCCAACTACAGAGATTTGACCCCGGAGCAGGAGGAGGAGTTGCTCAACAACCATATGAACCGTGTGACAGATACCTGCATTCCCGAGGAAGAGGCTTTCAGAAGATTGGAGAAACACCTTTTGGAGGTATGGAAAGATGCCGAGTCAAAGGGTGAAAGGTATTTCCCATGGGAGTTCATGTACAAGATGCTCCGCTCGGGAGTCCTGGAGCAGTATTATGAGATCGACCCCAAAGACAGCTGGGTGCTTGCGGCATGCGAGAAGAACATTCCCATCGTAGTGCCTGCATGGGAAGACTGCACCACGGCCAACATCTTCACGGCGCATGTAATAAAGGGAGAACTCAACCCTCATACCGTAAAGAACGGAATCGAGACCATGATATTCCTTACTGAATGGTACAGGGCAAATTCCGGTGGCAAGGGAGTGGGATTCTTCCAGATAGGCGGCGGTACGGCAGGCGATTTCCCCATCTGCGTAGTGCCCATGATGGCTCAGGATCTGGAATGGAAAGATGTTCCGCTCTGGAAATACTTCTGCCAGATTTCAGACTCTACGACTTCCTACGGCTCATATTCCGGAGCTGTTCCAAACGAAAAGATTACATGGGGCAAGCTCGACGCAAAAACGCCCAGATTCATTGTAGAAAGCGATGCTACGATTGTGGCTCCTCTTATCTTTGCGTATGTCCTGGGATGGTAAAATCTCAAATACAACAAAATAAAGAATGCCGGCAAGTGATTGTCGGCATTTTTTATGATACAGTCGCTACCCCTGATGCGTCTCCCGTAAAAGATCCACTACCGTTTTTACAGGATTGAACGTGCTCAACGGCACCTCTATGAACTGTGTATTCCAGTTGCTCATTGCACCGTTCCATAAACCCGGCAGTTCCTGGGCCCTCAGTTTTCTGCCCTGATAGCTCTTCTCCGAAATAAAACCTGTAGAGGGGTCTGAATATGCGGAGAGGTCGAACTTGTTGCCCTTGTAATCGTAAACGGCGCAGACAAGGTCTACCGGATTGAAATGGGTGGCACCCTCGAGTGCCGCCACGGCAGTCGGGTCATTCCTGTTTATCTGTGCGCTTTCAAGAATCTGCAGAGAGGTTGTACCGTCGTTCTCCCTTATTATGTACGGGCCTCCTCCGGGTTCTCCCTCGTTCTTGACCATACCGCAAACCCTTACAGGCCTGTTCAGCTTGTTCTTTATAACTGAAAGCAGCTCCTTTTCGGGAACCTGTGAGAGATCCACTGAAAAATTGCGGTGCAGGAACTCTTTCAACTCTTCGAGCCTTGCCGCAGGAAGTTCGTCTGCATCCGCGATTTGAGAAAGGTATTCCCTGCACTTTTCGCTAAGTGTGACTGCCGCGCCTACAAGCACCTTTTTCCAATATACTGTCGGAGCCACGAATTTCTCCTTTACTACGTTGTCTATATTCTTTACGACTATAATATCGGATTTTATCTCATTGATATTCTGCAACAGCGCGCCATGGCCGGCCGGCCTGAAGAGCAGTTCGCCGGTTTCCGTCCTGAAGGGGTTGTTCTGCTCGTCCACCGCAATCATATCGGTAGCAGGCGACTGCAATGTAAATTCCACCTCATATTTACAGCCGAAACGCTTCTGGTATTTCTCCTTTACGCTTTCAAGCAGCTGCTCGAAACCGCTGCGGTGCTCCCGGGAGATGGTAAAGACCATCTTTACAACACCTTTTCTGTCTTTGGCATAAAGGGCTTCCTCTACAAGATGCTCCTCAAGCGGGGTTCTGTTGCCGTCGGGATATGAATGGAATTCAATAAGACCCTTTGGCATGGAGCCGTAATTCAGGGCTTTGTCGGAGAGTGTGAACTCAAGCAGATGCCTTGCGTCGAAAAACGGGAACTTGCATATATTCTTTACGAATTTTTCAGCAAGCGGAGTCTGTTCCAGAGATTTTCCCTCCCTGAGATTCGAAAGCGCGGCAAAAAGATCCTTGAACATCCTTGAAGCTGCACCTGAAGCCGGTACAAACTTGCATACGCTGCCGCCGTACTCATCTGCTCTCTTCACAAGGCTGTCGGCCAGGCTCTCGTCCAGCGCTATTATGCCGCCGTTTTCTATTGTCGCCGCATCTGCGATTTTCAAAAAAGGAAAACCGCTGCGGTAGTTTTCAAGCTGTCTGTCAACCGTGCTTTTCGTTATGCCCCGGCTCGCCATCTGTTTTTCATCGTTGCTGGTAAACATGGAATTCCCTCCTCAATTTATAGTTACTTCTAATATGCTCGAAATCCGAGATGTTATTTCTCAAAAGATTGTCGAGGTTAAAGATAGGAAAAATTTCATACAGTTCCTCAAAAATCCTCTCACTTCCCTTACCTTTCAAATCAAGCACGGGAGTGAGCGACTTATCGTAAATCTCTTTCGGAATCTCGTAATTTTTCAGTTCGTCTATCCCGAAATAGCGGGCAGCCGCATGTACCACCATCAGAGTGCCGTTAGCCTTGCCTTCAACGGAATATCCTGCAATGTGCGGAGTGGCTATATCCGCAGCGTCGAGAAGGCCGGGATTTATTGCCGGTTCGTTGTTCCATACGTCGATTATGAGTCCCGAGAGTCTGCCGCGGGCTCCAAGCAGCGCAGACTCGTCTACCGCCTCGCCGCGGGAAGTATTGACAAACACCGCTCCTGGTTTCATACTGGAAAAAAAGGTGCTGCCGGCCATTCCACGTGTCGTATCGAGCAACGGAACATGCATGGTGACTATGTCTGAATTCCGGAGCAGAAAGCCGAGCCGGCAATAACTTGTCGCCTCATTGGCGGAAAGCCTGCCCTCTGCAAGCGCACGCTCCTGCAGCGCCTCCCTGGGAGGGTCGTTTCTCAGCACGTCGAATCCGAGATATTCCCCGAGGGCCGCAACCTTAGAACCCACATTCCCTACTCCTATCACGCCTATCACAGGTCTCTTCCCCTGTCTTGCACTGTCATCCAGAATCCGTGAATCTTTATGGACAAGGGCAAAAAGCGCCGTATATACATACTGCATCACTGCCGAGGAGTTACACCCGGCGGCGTTTTCAAAATGGATTCCGTGGCTGTTGCAGTATTGCAGGTCAACATGGTCTGTACCGATTGTTGCGGAGGCTATAAACCTTACACGGGTATCGGAAAGCAAAGCCGCGTCGCATCTGGTTCTGGTTCTCACAATCAGGGCATCGGCATGCCTGAGGCAAGAATTGTCTATCTCCGCGCCTTTGAGGTACACTACCCGGGCATAGGGTTCAAAAACTCCTTTTATAAATGGTATGTCCTTGTCTATTACAAAATTCAGCATCTTATCTCAAAATCAGTTTTTCCACCGCATTCCATCCGATTGTCTCGTTTACGGTTCTTATTATCTCGGCTCTTCTGCCGTAGAGAATGCTCCTGACAACAGAAGACTTCACCGTACAGCAAAGGCACTTGTTTCTATATGACTTGTCTGAAAGCAGTTTTGCACAGTCCGTACCTACTGCGGCATATAGAGCCCTATAGACATTTACGGCAAGCAGCCCCTCGGCAAGGCCCTGCTCCCTGACATATTCCGCTATGAGGTTTCCTATGTGGACAGTATCACTCCTTTTCATATATCTCTCCGTTGGAAACCTTGAAAAAACTTACTTCGCTTGAGACAGCCTCCGCTATCTGCCCAACCCTCACCTTATTGCTGTCGGTAATGAAAATCTGGCCAAACCCTTCGCTTGCGACAAGTTTCATGAGCTGCTGCACTCTGTTCATGTCCAGTTTGTCAAAAAGGTCATCAAGCAGGAGAATGGGTGCGACACCGTGGATGCGTCTGACAAGCGAGAACTGCGCAAGCTTGAGAGAAATCAGGAAACTCTTCTGCTCTCCCTGCGAGGCGCATCTTTTGACATGATGGCCGTTTATGAAAAACTCTATGTCGTCACGCTGCACTCCGGCGGAGGTATATTTCAGGAGAGCATCCTTTCCGGCATTTTCGTTAAAGAGCGAAAGGAGCGCCCCATCTCCTTCACCCTTCTCCATGTACCTTTCCAGATCTGAGACATATTTCAGCGAAACGGTATCTTTCCCGCCGCTCACCTTGTCATAAAACGAAACTATAAGGTCCTGCAACTCTCCGCAAAGTTCCTTGCGCCGCATGTATACATAGGCTGCATCAGGGCTCATGCGTTCAGAAATCGTTTCAAGCAGTTCTGCCGGAACAGCCGCGTTCTTGAGCAGCCTGTTGCGCTGCGAGAGAAACTGGTTGTAACGCTGGATTCTGTAGAGATACTCCCTGTCTATCTGCGAAAGCAGGGCATTGGCAAAACGCCTGCGCTCCTCGCCTGCGCCGTTCACCAGCATGGTATCTGAAGGTGAAACCATCACTATCGGTATCACTCCTATATGGTCAGATATTCTCTGATATTGCTTGCCGTTGCGCATTACGGTCTTGGCACCGCCCGACTTGAGGGAGATGCCTATTGTCTCTTCCGTGGAATCTTCGTTGAGATAGGTTCCGTTCAGGGCGAATCCGCCGCTGCCGAAGGTGCAGGTATAACTGTCGGAAGTGTTGAAATAACTCTTGCACATGGAAAGGTAATAGACGGCGTCGAGCAGATTGGTCTTGCCCTCTCCGTTATTGCCGGCAATGGCGTTGATTTTCGGCGAAAAGAGAATGTCGGCCTCCTTAATATTCTTAAAGTTCGATATCAGAATTCTCCTTAAAAACATATACTTTTCGAATAATTCTCCAAAGTTAGCGGATTTCTCAATTAAATGGGAAAATATATTTGCGATTATCTAAAATATTGTAAATTTGCAACCGCAAAAAAGATATGACAATGGCTAACAAGACTAAAACCAAAGAGCCCGAGATAAATGTCGGGGAGGCGCTCGTAGAGACCGAGCAGTTTTTCACAAAGTATAAAAAGGCTATCATATACACTATAGGAGCCATAGTCGTGATTTTCGCGGCTGTTCTGCTCTACAAGCAGTTTGTGACTGTTCCCAGACAGAACGAGGCCGTAAATCAGGCGTATGTGGCGGAGCGCTATTTCAGGGCAAACGAATTTGAGATGGCTCTTAACGGAGACGGCAACTCTCTCGGATTTGCACAGTTGATTCAGGAGTACGGCAACAAGGCCGGAGAGGCTGTATATTTCTATGCCGGTGTTTGCGAACTGCAACTTGGGAATTACAATGGAGCCATAAGTTACCTTGAGAAATACAATGGAGAAGACCCCATAATTTCCGCCCGTGCGACGGCATGTATCGGAGATGCATACGTAGGGCTTAACGACTACAACAGCGCAGCGGACCGTTTCATTCAGGCTGCAAGAGTTGCAGACAACATCCTGGCTGCATCATACCTTATGAAAGCCGGTCTGGTTTATGAAGAACTTGGAAAGAACGAAGAGGCCCTGAAGATGTATGAGGAGATAAAGCTCAAATATCCGCAAAGCGCCGAGGGCTACGAAATAGACAAATATATAACCCGCATCAAGAGTTTGTAAGAGATTTTATGGGAAGAGCTTTTGAATTCAGAAAAGAGAGAAAATTCAAACGCTGGGGCAACATGGCCCGCGTTTTCACAAGACTTGGCAAGGAGATTACCATAGCGGCAAAGACAGGCGGTCCGGATCCTGCCGGGAACCCCCACCTGCGCACCCTTATCCAGACTGCAAAGAGCGAGAACATGCCCAAGGAGAATATCGAAAGGGCTATCAAGCGTGCCACTGAAAAGGATACTGCCGATTACAAGGAGATGGTTTACGAAGGATATGGCCCCCACGGCATAGCATTCCTCATTGAAACAGCCACAGACAACCCCACACGTACCGTTGCCAACATCAGGAGTTACTTCAACAAGTTCGGAGGCTCGCTCGGCACATCGGGCAGCGTTGATTTCATGTTCGAGCGCAAATGCGTATTCAAGATGAGGCCCGGCAATATAGATTTGGAAGAACTGGAGCTGGAACTTATAGACTACGGGGCTGAAGAGGTGTTCAAAGATGACGAAGACGATTCGATAGTGGTGATTTACGGTTCGTTCGAATCGTTCGGCTCAATACAGAAATATATAGAGGAGCATGGATACGAACTTGTTTCCGGACAGTTCGAAAGAATCCCCACCACCGAGCCCAAGAAAGTTGCAAAGGAGGAACGTGCAGAACTGGACAAGCTTATAGAGAGGTTGGAAAACGACGAAGATGTCCAGAACGTGTATCATCTGATGGATACATCTGAAGACTAAGAAAAACACGTTGCAAAACAATAAAAACGGCGCCTTTACGGGTGCCGTTTTTCATATCGCCACACAACTGGCTGCTAAAATGTTTCGCAAGAGAGTCTGTTGTCAATAAGACGATTGATATACTGCTGCACAACAGCCTTGAAAAACTCATCCTGTCTCTGCAGGGAGGGAGTTTGCCTCAGGGAATCGGCAAAGGGAGCCTCCAGGAGATTGTTTTCGAGCAAGGCATCTTCTGACAACTTGTAAACGGCGGTAAGAGAGGAATCATTCCTGAAAAGAAGGGTGTCGTTATAGACAAGCTGAAACTGCCCTTCAGTATAGTTTACGGCAAATGGCGGCCGGACGGTGTCGCAATTCAAATCGCGTCCGAAGGCAAAATAGGGTTTGTCGTAGCCTATCATGCCGAGCAGTGTCGGCATGATGTCGAGCTGCTGCGTGGTCTGATGATACTCTCCGGGAGCGATGAATCCGGGAGAATAGTAGATTATGGGGATTCGGGTATTTCCTATTGTGGTAGTATATTCGGGATATATCCCCCAGAGGGTGGAATGGTCCGGAGTAATTACGAAAACGGTATTGCCAAACCATTCTGAATCGCTTATCTTTTCAAAAAAGGCCCTTACTGCGGCATCGGTATAGGCGATTGTCTTCTGCAGGGGCACCTCCCCTTCGGGAAGCCGGTCTTTCCATTCGGCGGGAATCTTGAAGGGATGATGGGAGGAAAGGGTGAAGATTCCAGCCATGAAAGGCTGAGGCAGGGTATCCAGCATGTCGGCCACATAGGGCAGGAAATATTCATCCCAGATGCCCCAGGAACCGTCGAATTTGGAATTGTCGTTGAATTCATCCTTTCCGTAATAATGCTCTATTCCGCACAGTCTGGCTATTGCCCTTATGCCCATGCTGGTATTTGGAGCCCCGTGAAAAAAGGCGGTATAGTAGCCCAGAGAATCCAGAATCTTGGGCAGGCCGAAGGTATAGTCGGTGGAATAGGGCGTGACTGCATAGGAACTTATAAGGCTAGGTATCGAGGCATATATTGAAGGAATCGCATCTACAGACTTTCGTCCGTTTGCAAAGGCATTTGTACAGAAAAGCCCCTCCCTGCGCAGCGAATCCAGAAAAGGAGTGTAGCATTTGTCCAGATCAGGGTTCATGAAACTCATGTTTTCGGCCCCGAAACTTTCAAGCATCAGTATCACTATGTTTTTGCCTTTTGCCGTAGAATCAAACTCAATGACACGGTTTCTGTTCACTGGAGGTTCGCCGTTGATGTTACGCATCGGGGTGAAGAGCGGCTCCATCTGAGCGTAGGAGGCAAAATCGCGCCTGTATACATATTCTGCCTTGCCAAGTGTCCTTATCAGGGAAAACGGAGTGTTCAGGACCGCTGAAGTGTGGATTGCCTTGTCTGTGTAATCTCCGGCGTTGCCGATTGTTATGGGCCTCATGGCGCCGCTTGTTCCGCCGCGTACGCCGATTATGAAGAGCGGAGCGGTAACGGCAAGCGCAACACATTGCAACAAGTAGAAGTTCCTGGCCGAGAAGCCGTTCCTGCATAAATGCTTCACGCTGCCCGAAAAGTGGATGAACACAAGCAGGAAGAGAATGCCTGCCAGAAAGATATACCAGTAGAGCGTTATGCTTTCGGCAAAGATTCTGAAAAACTTCACGTCGCCGGCGAATTCGGTAAAAAAGGTGGAACTTGTCCTGCGCAGGGTGAATCTGAAATAGACGGTATCCGCCAGATTTATTGCCGTTGCAAGGAAATTGACCGCAATATAGAGACCTTTCAGAGATTTCTGCACAGATTCCCGCCTTATAAACGGAAGCGGCAGAAAAGAGAGGAACAGATACAATATATTGGTATACATTATTGCTGAAGTGTCGAACATCAGTCCTCCGGCAAGAATTCTGAAAAACTCTCTTCCGGTCATCGGTTCGAGCAGCGAGTAGTTGAAAACTATGAACAGAAGCCGGCAGAGCGTGTATATAAGATATGCCAGAAAGAGCCGCCAAATGACAAGCAGATAATAATTTCCGAATCTCAATTTCATTTTACGGACATTATAAAATATTGATAATTTTTTCGCGCAAAAAGTATTGCAAAGGTATAATATTTATTAAATTTGTGGGTTAGATTGTTTCAGATTAATTTTGAATATTAACTTTTAACACACACTATTATTATGGAAATCACTCACATAGAACATCTTGGCATAGCAGTCAAGTCATTGGAGACAGCTATCCCCTACTATGAGGAAAAATTGGGCCTCAAATGCTACTCAATTGAGGAAGTAAAGGACCAGAAGGTTAAGACAGCCTTTTTCAAGGTCGGACAGACAAAAATCGAACTCCTTGAGAGCACAGACCCCGAGGGAACGATTGCAAAATTCATTGAAAAGAGAGGCGAAGGCGTACACCACGTGGCATTTGCGACAACAGGAGTCCAGGCAGCGCTGGACGAATTGTCAGGAAAAGGGGTACAGCTTATAGACAAGGCTCCAAGAAAAGGTGCAGAGGGGTTGAACATAGCATTCCTTCATCCAAAATCAACCCACGGTGTTCTTACAGAAATCTGTGAGGATCCTTCAAAGAAGTAAAATAATTGAAAACATAAATAAAATCATCCAGTAATGAGTCAGCAACTCGAACAAGTAAAAGCGCTTATCGCCCTCCGCGAAAAGGCGCGCATGGGTGGAGGTCTGAAAAGAATCGACTCACAGCATGCAAAAGGAAAATACACAGCCCGTGAAAGAATCAACATGCTGCTCGACGAAGGCAGTTTCGAAGAGTACGACATGTTCGTAACACACCGCTGCACCAACTTCGGAATGGAAAAGAACACATTCCTAGGCGACGGTGTGGTAACAGGATACGGTACGATAAACGGAAGGCTCGTATATGTCTTCGCACAGGACTTCACGATTTTCGGAGGTTCGCTTTCAGAGAGCCTTGCCTTGAAAATATGCAAGGTAATGGACCAGGCCATGAAGATGGGCGCTCCCGTGATAGGTATCAACGACTCAGGCGGAGCACGTATCCAGGAGGGTATCAACGCGCTGGCAGGATATACGGAGATTTTCCAGAGAAACATCCTTGCATCGGGAGTCATTCCGCAGATTTCGGCAATTTTCGGCCCCTGCGCAGGCGGCGCTGTCTATTCGCCTGCATTGACAGACTTCAACATAATGGCAAAGGGAACCAGCTACATGTTCCTCACGGGCCCCACGGTTGTCAAGTCTGTAACAGGAGAGGATATCACACAGGAAAATCTTGGAGGCGCAAGCGTTCACTCGTCCAAGAGCGGCGTGGCCCACTTTACAGTGGATACCGAAGAAGAGGGACTGCAGCTTATAAAGGAACTTCTCAGCTATCTGCCTCAGAACAACATGGAGGAGACACCTCTTGTAGAGACCAGCGACCCCATTGACAGGCTCGAAGACTCTCTCAACGAAATAATACCCGACAATCCCAACAAACCTTACGACATATATGAAGTTATCGGCGGAATCGTGGATGACGGCAAATTCCTCGAAGTACATGCAGACTATGCAAAGAACATTGTCGTAGGATTCGCAAGATTCAACGGACAGTCCGTAGGTATCGTGGCAAACCAGCCCAAGGTGCTGGCCGGCGTTCTTGACATAAGCTCATCAAGAAAAGGCGCAAGGTTCGTACGTTTCTGCGATGCCTTCAACATTCCTATCGTAACCCTGGTGGACGTACCGGGATTCCTTCCCGGCTCGCAGCAGGAGTACGGCGGAGTCATCCTGCACGGTGCAAAACTGCTTTACGCATACGGAGAGGCAACTGTTCCCAAAGTTACGGTCGTTCTCCGCAAGGCTTACGGTGGCGCCTATTGCGTCATGAGTTCAAAACACCTGAGAGGCGACATCAACTACGCATGGCCTACAGCTGAGATTGCCGTTATGGGTCCTTCGGGAGCTATCGGAATACTTTATGGAAAGGAGATGAAAGAGGCAGAGGATCCGGCAGCCTTTGCAGCGGAGAAGGAGAAGGAATACAGAGATGCGTTCGCAAACCCTTACAATGCGGCAAAATATGGCTACATTGATGACGTAATCGAGCCGAGAAACACCAGGTTCCGTATAATCCGCGCCCTGCAGCAGCTGGCAACTAAGAAGTTGACAAATCCTGCGAAGAAGCACGACAATCTACCTCTTTAATTAAAAACAGAAACGAATGAAAAATCATATAAGGACATTATTGCTATTCGGAGCTCTGACCTTGTCATATACGATGAGCGGGCAGAACATGGCCGCCATCCGCATAAATGAGGTGCAGTCTGTAAACACCGACGGTTACATAGACGATTACGGCTGCAGAAACGGTTGGATAGAGCTCTTCAATACATCGTACGGCACGGTGGACATCGGAGGCTGCTACCTTACCGATGACCCGAACGACCTTACGAAGTATATGATACCCAAGGGCGATGCGCTTACAAAGATTCCGCCTCGCCAGCATGTGCTCTTCTATGCAGACAACCTGCCCGACAGGGGGACGTTCCACATAAGTTTCGACATTCCCAATGCGAAGCAGGTGATATTTGTCAGCAACAACGGAAGGACCATAATCGACGAGGTCACTCTGCCAGAAGGAGGTATACCTGCGAACAAATCTTACGGCAGGGTCGTAGACGGTGAAGGTTCGAGCGAGCCTACCCATTTTCTTCAGAGATCGATAAGGGTGGCCCAGAAAGAGAGGGCTGCCGGGGAAGATCACGGATGGGCAATTCTCGACAAGGTTACACCCAGCACCAACAACCTCACTCTTGACGGAGACTCAAAAAGCACCACAATGGGCAAGACTGACCCTTACGGAGTAATCATGGCAATCGTTGCCATGTCGGTCGTATTCGTGGCGCTTATCCTCCTGTATGTGGTATTCAAGAAAATTGGAAACAGAGCCGTTATCAAGAGCCATCTTAAAGAGGCGGCATCAAAGGGAGACGTGGCAAGCGTGGCATCGGTCAAGGGGAAGGAGTCCACTTCCGCCGAAGTGTTTGCCGCAATCGCAATGGCATTCCATCTTTACAAGGAAGATAACGAAATCCACGACTTCGAGAATACGATACTCACAATCCACAAGGAATCAAAATCATACTCACCCTGGAGCTCTAAGATTTACACTTTGAGGGAGACTCCGCAAGTTAGACGAAACAAATAAGTAAATTTATGAAAGAATATAAGTTAAAGATAAACGGAAACGATTATGCCGTAACCGTTAAAGACGTAGACGACACTGTTGCAGAGGTTGAAGTCAACGGAACTCCCTTCAAGGTCGAGTTCGAGAAACCCATAACAAAGAGGCCTGTGGTTGTATCAAAGCCCGCCTCACCCAAGGCAACTCCTGCAGGAGTTCCTGAAGTGAAGGTGACAAAACCTGCTGCAGGCGGTTCCGGAGCGACAGTTACCTCACCGCTTCCCGGAATCATACTCGAAATTAACTGCAAAGAGGGCGATACCGTCAAGAAGGGGCAGAAACTGCTCGTTCTCGAGGCCATGAAGATGGAGAACATAATCGAGGCCACGGCAGACGGACAGGTAACAAGTATTAAGGTAAATAAAGGGGATTCGGTACTTGAAGGTGCTCCTCTTGTTATAATCGGATAATTATGATATTAGAAGCAAGTCATAACTTTTTCTCCCTCATCGGGGAAAACCTGAATCAGTTTTTGCAATATACAGGATTCGCCAATGCAACGGTAGGGCATATCGCGATGATTATCATCGGTTTGATATTCATCTACATTGCAATCAAGAAGGAATGGGAGCCTCTGCTGCTTGTTCCTATCGGATTCGGTATAATTGTAGGTAATATTCCCCTTTTCCCGGGATTGAGCGTAGGAATATATGAAGAGGGCTCTGTTCTCAACATCCTCTACCAGGGTGTTGTCAAGGGCTGGTATCCGCCGCTCATTTTCCTCGGAATAGGTGCGATGACAGACTTTTCGGCACTTATCTCCAACCCCAAGCTGTTGCTGATAGGTGCAGCTGCACAGTTCGGCATATTCGGAGCCTATGCAATTGCACTCGCATTGGGATTCACACCGGCAGAGGCAGGTGCAATCGGCATTATCGGAGGCGCAGACGGTCCCACGGCCATCTTCCTCTCTTCAAGGCTTGCACCGGATCTGATGGGTGCTATTGCAGTTTCCGCATATTCATACATGGCACTGGTTCCCGTGATCCAGCCTCCCGTAATGAGATTGTTCACAACCCACAAGGAGCGCCTTATCAGGATGAAGTCTCCAAGGGCCGTTTCAAAGAGGGAGAAGATTATGTTCCCCATCGTGGGCTTTTTGCTCACTGCATTCATAGTGCCTTCCGGCCTTCCGCTGCTCGGCATGCTCTTCTTCGGAAACCTGCTTAAGGAGAGCGGAGTTACACGCCGTCTCGCAGAGACCGCAAGAGGACCACTAATCGATGTCATAACAATACTTATCGGTCTTACTGTCGGATGCTCTACACAGGCAGATGAATTCCTCAGACTCAAATCTATAGGAATATTCGTACTGGGCGCCGCATCATTCTTTATTGCAACGGCGGCAGGTGTGCTGTTTGTAAAATTCTTCAACCTCTTCCTCAAGGAGGGCAACAAGATAAATCCTCTTATCGGAAATGCCGGCGTATCGGCCGTTCCCGATTCGGCAAGGGTTTCAAATCTTGTGGGTCTGGAGTACGACAAGACAAACTATCTGCTTATGCATGCAATGGGCCCCAATGTTGCCGGAGTTATCGGCAGCGCCGTTGCGGCAGGTATTCTGCTCGGATTCCTGGGATAACGGCTGTCGGAACGTATCAAAAGGGAAGTCTTGCCAAGGCGGGGCTTCCTTTTTTTGTCATTCTTCGCTATAAAAATGGTTTTTCAAGAAAATAAAAAACCTAATGGCTTTTTATTTGTTATAACCGATGAAAAAAGATAAATTTGAGGCAAATTTTTTTTTGAAAAACAAAACAGATTCAGTCATTCAACATACAAGGAGGACCATTATGCAGAACAAGTTGCAAGAACTTACAGACAAGTTATATAACGAAGGCCTGTCTAAAGGGAAACAGGAAGCGGAACAGATATTGGGCAAGGCAAAGGCAGAATCCGGAAAAATCGTTGCAGACGCCAGAAAGGAGGCTGAGAGAATTATCGCGGAAGCGGCAAAAGAGGCTCAGGAACTGAAGACAAAAGCTGAAAACGATATAAAAATGGCCTCCGTGCAGTCATTTTCCGCAATAAGGCAGGAAATCGAAAATGCAATCATTCTGAAAACGCTCTCCAGCCCTGTAGATGCAGCCGTCAACGACAATGATTTCATAAAGGAGATAATACTCTCCATTGTCACTGCATTCAATCCGGCCTCTTCGGAGCCTGTTTCGCTGGAGATGCTTCTTCCCGAAGCAAAAAAGACGGAACTTGAAAAATTCGTCAGAAGCAAGGTCGAAAAACTGTGCACCGGCGGAATAGAGGTCAAATTCAGCAAGGCAATCGACAACGGATTCAGAATCGGGCCAAAAGATGAGGGTTACCTTATCAGTTTTACAGACGAAGATTTCAAGGCCATAATATCGGAATATCTCAGACCCAAAACCAGAAAGTTATTATTCGGGGAGTAGCGGAACAATGACGAACAATTACCACTATATCATTGCCGGGCTTCCGGAATTGCTTCTGAAGGGTGAGAACAAGGATTTTTCCTACGAGGCGCTGCGAAACGAAATCTACTCATGGTGCTCCCAAAAAGACAGAAGGATGATAGACTGGCTGGAGTTCGGCAACAAAGACACCAACCTCAACATCCATTTCTACAGGGCCGCATTGCGCCATCACAACAGTTTCATAAGGGAATACTTCAGGATGGATCTTCAGATAAGGAACCGCAAGGTAGACTTCGTTGCCGGAAACAGCAGCGCAGTGTCGGCTTCAAAGGCGTACAGAATTGAACCATCCGGGTGCAACCTGTCGCTCGAAGAGGACGATGCCTCTGAACTTGACAGAATATTCCAGACAGGCGACATTCTGGAGAAGGAACAGATGCTCGACAAATACAAATGGGAAAAGATAGACTTGTTTACCACATTCAACTATTTTGACATAAACAGGATACTCGCCTTCCTGTCAAAGGCCATGCTCATAGAGCGGTGGAACAGGCTTGACAGGGAGCAGGGAATGAAGCTCTTTGAAAAACTCGTACAGGAGATAAAGGGCACATACAAAGGTGTAAATTATAAAGGATAATACAATATGGAAAAAACCACAGGAAAAGTTGCAGGAATCATCTCCAATCTGGTAACTGTCCATGTAGACGGGCCTGTCGCCCAAAATGAAATCTGTTACATTACGGTTGGCAGTTCGCGTCTTATGGCCGAGGTTATCAAGGTAAACGGAGAAAATGCATCGGTTCAGGTCTATGAAAGCACACGCGGGCTGAAAGTCGGTGCAGAAGTGGTCTTCGAAGGGCACATGCTCGAGGTCGCTTTGGGGCCGGGGCTCCTATCCAACAACTACGACGGATTGCAGAACAATCTGGCCACGATGAAGGGAGTTTTTCTGGAGCGTGGAGAGTACACCTCTCCAATAGATATGGAAAAGGAGTGGGAATTTACCCCGCTCGCCAAGCCGGGAGACACGGTCGTTGCCGCAGACTGGCTAGGAGAGGTAAAAGAGGGATGGCTGCCGCACAAGATTATGGTTCCATTCTCTTTCAAGGGTGAATATAAGGTGAAGTCTATAAAGGAGAGCGGAAAATACAAGGCCTCCGAGACCATCGCCCTGCTTACAGACGCCAAAGGCGAAGAACATGCGGTGACCATGGTACAGAGATGGCCGGTAAAGGTTGCCGTAGGAGGTTACAGGGAAAAACCGCGCCCGAACAGGATAATGGAGACAGGCGTCAGATGCATAGACACCTACAATCCCATTGCGGAAGGTGGAACGGGCTTTATTCCCGGTCCGTTCGGATGCGGAAAGACAGTGCTTCAGCATGCCATAGCAAAACAGGGAGAGGCAGACGTGATAATCATGGCGGCATGTGGAGAACGTGCGAACGAAGTTGTGGAGATATTTGCAGAATTTCCGGAACTCATAGACCCGAGAACCGGACGCAGCCTTATGGAGCGTACTACAATTGTCTGCAACACTTCAAACATGCCCGTTGCCGCCCGTGAAGCATCTGTATACACGGCTATGACAATCGGCGAATATTACAGGGCAATGGGGCTCAAGGTCCTGCTGCTTGCAGACTCCACATCGCGCTGGGCGCAGGCCTTAAGGGAAATGAGCAACCGTATGGAGGAACTGCCGGGCGCAGATGCCTTCCCTGTAGACCTTTCGGCCATAATATCCGGATTTTATGCAAGGGCGGGCATAGTGGAGCTCAACAACGGCAAGACTGGTTCCGTAACCTTCATTGGAACGGTCTCTCCTGCCGGAGGCAACCTCAAGGAACCTGTAACGGAATCTACAAAAAAGGCGGCCCGTTGCTTTTATGCATTGAGCCAGAACCGCGCAGACAGAAAAAGATACCCGGCGGTTGACCCTATAGACTCATATTCGAAATATCTCGAGTACCCTGAAATCATAGAGTATCTCAACAACCGGATGGACAAAGATTGGGTGGAGAGCGTAAACAAAGCCAAGAACATAACCCTCAGGGGCAAGGAGGCGTTTGAACAGATAAACATTCTGGGAGACGACGGTGTTCCGATGGAGTACCACCTGCAATACTGGAAATCCGAACTTATAGACTTTATAATCCTGCAGCAGGACGCTTTCGACACCATAGACTGCAACACTCCCATGGAGCGCCAGAAATATATGCTGAAGAAGGTTCTCGAAGTATGCGACAAACAGGTAGAGTTCGACAATTTCGAGGAGTGCACGGCCTATTACAAGAATATAATAAACATCATGAGGCAGATGAACTACTCTCCCTTCGAGAGCGAGGAGTTCAACAAATACCTTGGGCAACTAAATAAAATCATAGAAAATGACAACTAAAGCGTTTCAAAGAATATATACGAAATTGGAGGCCATCACCAAGGCTACTGTATCGCTGAAAGCCCGGGGTGTCTCCAACGATGAACTTGCAACTGTTGCGGGCAGACTCTCGCAGGTCGTAAAGATCAAGGGGGAGAGTGTGACTCTCCAGGTCTTTGCCGGCACTGAAGGCATTCCCACAGATGCGGAGGTGCTTTTCTTTGGCGAACCGCCTGCGCTCAATGTAAGCGACGAACTTGCCGGCCGTTTCTTCAACGCATACGGCGAACCTATAGACAACGGCCCTGTCGTAGAGGGAGAGAGAAGATATATCGGAGGCCCCTCTGTAAACCCCTACAAAAGGAAACAGCCCTCACAGTTGATTCCTACCGGTATTGCAGGAATAGACCTCAACAACACTCTGGTATCCGGGCAGAAGATACCCTTCTTTGCCGACCCGGACCAGCCCTACAATGAGGTTATGGCCAATGTAGCCCTCAGAGCCGACGTAGACAAAATCATACTTGGCGGCATGGGGCTTACCAACGACGACTACCTCTATTTCAAGCAAAAATTCGAAAGCGCAGGCGCGCTCAACAAGATTATCAGTTTTGTAAACACTACCGAGCAGCCGGCCGTAGAGCGTCTGCTCATCCCCGACATGGCGCTTACAGCCGCCGAATATTTTGCGGTGGACAAGAATGAAAAGGTGCTTGTACTGCTTACAGACATGACCCTCTACGCAGATGCGCTCTCCATTGTAAGCAACCGTATGGACCAGATTCCGTCAAAGGACTCCATGCCTGGCTCGCTCTATTCAGATCTGGCCAAAATATATGAAAAGGCCGTACAACTGCCGCAGGGAGGCTCCATAACCATCATTGCGGTAACCACCCTCAATGACGGAGACATTACCCACGCAATTCCGGACAACACAGGATATATTACGGAAGGGCAGCTCTATCTGAGGACAGACCCCGATACGGGAAAGGTCATCATAGACCCTTTCCGTTCGCTTTCACGTCTGAAACAGCTGGTCATTGGCAAACAGACACGTGAAGACCACGCCCAGGTAATGAATACGGGAGTGCGGCTCTACGCAGATGCAGCCAACGCAAAGACCAAACTTGAAAACGGATTCGACCTCAGCGACTATGACCTCAGATGCCTGCAATATGCAAAAGAGTATTCCAACAGGCTGCTGGCAATTGACGTAAACATAAAGATAGACCAGATGCTCGACACGGCATGGGAACTCTTCGGCAAATATTTCAAGCCGCAGGAGCTCAACATCAAACAAAGCCTCGTTGACAAATATCTGAAGAGCAGTAAAGAATAACGCACAATGGCAATAAAGTTCCAATATAACAAAACATCGCTCAACGACCTTAACAAACAGTTGAAGATAAGGACGAACGCGCTCCCCACACTCAAGAACAAGGAGAGTGCGCTCAGGCTTGAGGTAAGGCGCGCAAAGGCCAGGAGCGAAGAATTGACGGAAAAATTATCTGCCTCGCTTAAAGCATACGACTACATAGCTGCACTTTGGAACGAATTCGAGCCGGGACTCATATCTGTACGCGATGTAGTTCTGGAAACCGAAAAGATTGCCGGAGTAAAGACCCCGGCCCTCAAGGAGGTACTTTATGATGTAAAGCCTTTCGACATATTCAGAAAACCGCTTTGGTATTCCGACGGGGTTGACATACTCAGGAAGCTTGCCCAGATAGGCATAGAATCCGAGATATACCTCGAAAAGATGCGGCTTCTCGATTTTTCGAGAAAGAAAATCACCCAGAAGGTAAACCTGTATGAAAAAGTACAGATTCCCGGGTATCAGGAGGCAATAAGAAAAATCAAACGCTATATGGAAGATGAAGAGAATCTTTCAAAGGCATCGCAAAAGATTGTAAAGACAAGACACCAACAAGAAGAGGAGGAAGAGAGCCATGATTAAAAAGATGACAAAATACTCTTTCGTGCTTTTCCACAGAGAGGCGGCTCCCTTTATGGAACACCTCCAGACGCTTGGGCTTATGGATATTACACGCCGGGACAAGGCAATAGACAGCAGTTCAAAGGAGTTGTATGACCTTATTGCACGCTACGACAGCGCAATGCTCAGTCTCCAGACTCTGCTGAAGGAGAAGGAATTCCGCAAAAAGGAAAAGGGCAGGATTGAGATTCAGGCCGGCGCTCTTCTGCCATTGACAGAAGAAAAGATAAGGCTCAAGGGCGAACTGGAGAAAACTCTTGCAGACTTGAAGGCAGAACTGAGAGAGGCACGCAAATGGGGAGAGTTCGACAGGAAAGACCTCGAGCGGCTGGGCGCATTAGGCTACAACCTGCACTTCTACCAGTGCAACAAGAAGATTTTCAAAGAGCAGTGGGAGAAGGAGTACAGCCTTGCCATACTCAGCCGGCAGGAGAGTTCCATATACTTCATAATATTGGAAAACGATGGCCCGGAGTACCGGTTTCCGCTTTCCGAGGTAAAATTTCCCGACAGGCCTGCATCACTGATTGAAGAGGAGATCGGCTTGACAGAAGAGAAGATGGAACAGAACTGTTCCGAACTGCTTGCACTCGGAGAACATACCGGAGAACTTGCCGTAGAGAGAGAGAAGGTGGAGGAAGAATTCGACCTCTACATGGCAAAGGCCTCTGCCGACAAGGAGGCGGAGGAGACCATCTCCATATTCGAGGGATTTGCACCAACGGAAGATGACGGGAAAATAGAGGAGTTCCTGAAGGGTGAAAACGCATATTACATAAAAGAGGCGGCAAAAGAGGAAGACAATCCTCCTGTGCAGCTGAAAAACAACTTCTACTCGAGGCTGTTCGAACCTATCGGAGAACTTTATATGCTTCCAAGATACGGGGAACACGACCTTACCCCCTATTTCGCACCGTTCTACATGCTCTTCTTCGGCCTTTGCCTCGGAGACATGGGATATGGCCTGGTGCTGCTCCTTGCAGGCATAATAGCGGCATACAAGGTCCCGGAATACAAAGGATACGCAAAACTGGTGGCGTGGCTGGGATTCGGTTCCATAATAATGCCGCTGCTAAGCGGGACTTTCTTCGGAGGCAAGATTGCCGACATGTTCAACATGTCTGAAGAGACAAAAAGTCTCTTTTTCAACGACATGCAAATGTTCTGGTTTGCGATAATATTCGGACTGGTGCAGATTGTCTTTGCCAGAATTCTGAATGCCATATTCGCCATACGGGACAAGGGGCTGCTTGCGGGGCTGCACAACATAGGCTGGGCAATACTCATCACATGGGGCGCCGTATGGTATGCGAGCACTCAGGTACCGTTCGAATATCCTGCATTTGTAAACTATGCCGGATGGGCCGGGCTGGCACTGATAATCATCTTTACTTCAGACAACAGGAACATATTCGTGAAACTGTTCAAGGGAGTTGCGGCCCTATACGACATTACGGGTGTCTTCGGAGACATGCTCTCTTACATAAGGCTTTTCGGTCTGGGAACAACTGGCGGCATCCTCGGACTTGTGGTGAATTCAATTGCATCGCAACTTGGAGCAGTCCCCTATGTAGGATGGCTGTTCATGGGAATAATGCTGATTTTGGGACATATATTCGTCCTGTTCATATCAGCCCTCGGCGCGTTTGTCCACCCCATGCGTCTGACATTCGTGGAATTTTATAAAAACACAGGATTCGATGGCGGCGGAAGAGCCTACAATCCACTTAAAAAGAGATAATTTTAAATTAGTATAAAAAACAAATCATTATGGAAGCAACAAATTTACCATTCATTGTAGCGTATGTAGGTATGGCTATCATGCTGGCCGTATCTTGTATCGGAAGCAGCTTAGGCGTGACAATTGGCGGAAATGCGACAATCGCCGCCCTCAAGAAAAATCCGACCATCTTTGGAAAATCAATGATTTTGTGCGCATTGCCTTCTACACAGGGGCTGTACGGATTCGCCGGCTTCTTCCTTATGCTCAACAGCCTTAAAGGTCTGGAGCAGCTTTCACTCGGTTCGGCACTGGCAATCTGCGCCGCCGGCATAGCACTTGGTCTTGTAGGCTACTACTCGTCTATCAAGCAGGCGTCATTGGTGGCAAACGGTATAAACGAAATGAGCAACGGACAGGATGTGTTCGGAAAGACTCTTATTCTTGCCGTATTCCCCGAACTTTACGCGATTCTGGCATTTGCCGCAACATTCCTTGCCCTGCCCTAACCGCGTCGGCTTACGATATTATAAAAATCTTGAAAATATAGTGAAGAGCCGGTGCAGACAACCGGCTTTTTCCTTAAAAAAACGCTAAATTTGCACCATCCGTATATCACAAAACAAGGAGGTATTTATGACATTGATTAAATCGATATCTGGAATCAGGGGAACGATTGGAGGAGAGACAGGCAATGCACTCACGCCCATAGATATAGTTAAGTTTACAGCAGCATACGCGGCCGAATTGAGAAGACGGCTTCCCGGAAAGGGCTCCTACAAGGTTGTAGTGGGAAGAGATGCCAGAATATCAGGCAAGATGGTGGAATCCATAGTATGCGGAACATTGCTGGCGTGCGGCATAGATGTCGTAAATGCCGGAATGGCCTCCACTCCTACAACTGAAATGGCTGTCATATTCGAAAAGGCAGACGGAGGGATAATCCTCACAGCATCGCACAACCCAAAAGAGTGGAATGCTCTCAAACTGCTTAACGAAAGAGGGGAATTTCTGAGCGCAAAGGAGGGGGAAAGCCTGCTTGAATGTGCAGAGGCGGAAGATTTCACTTTCTACAGTGTAGACAAGATAGGCAAAATGGTGCACAAGGATTTTACAATGGAGCATATAAATGCCGTACTTGACGACAGGATGGTAGACAGAAAGGCTGTCAGGGAGGCGGGATTCAAAGTGGTGCTCGATGCCGTAAATTCCATTGGAGGCCCCACAATGCCGCTGCTCCTGAAGGAACTTGGTGTAGAATGCATTGAACTCAACTGCGAGCCTACAGGCAATTTCGCACACAACCCCGAACCGCTGCCGCACAATCTTACGGCACTGTCTGAGACAGTAGTAAGGGAAAAGGCCGATTTGGGAATTTCAGTAGACCCGGACGTCGACAGGCTGGCGCTGATATGCGAAACCGGGGAACCCTTCGGAGAAGAGTACACCCTTGTTTCAGTTGCAGACTATGTGCTTTCCAAAAACAAGGGAGGCAGCACGGTTTCAAATCTCTCGTCGTCGAGGGCACTGAGAGACATTACGCAAAAGTGGGGAGGGACCTATTCGGCAGCAGCAGTCGGGGAAGTCAACGTCACCACAAAGATGAGAGAAGTCTCGGCGGTAATAGGAGGAGAAGGCAACGGCGGGGTAATCTACCCCAACCTGCATTACGGACGCGATGCCTATATGGGAATAGCCCTGTTCCTGAGCAATCTGGCCCACAAGAAGGTAAAGGTTTCACAACTGAGAAGGGAATATCCGGACTATTTCATCTCCAAAAACAGAATTGAGATTTCAGACAAGGCACTTATAGACAAGATCCTTAATGCTGTCAAGGAAAAATACTCAAGCGAAAGGGTAACTACAATAGACGGAGTCAAGATTGATTTCGATGCACAGAAGAAATGGGTTCACCTCAGAAAATCCAACACGGAACCCATAATAAGAATCTATTCCGAAGCGCCTACAATGGAAGAGGCTGATGCCCTGGCAGAAGAGATAAAGAGTGAAGTTGATAAAATTGTAAAGGCCTGACCATGTTTTCTTTCAGAACCACTCCCCTGGAAGAGCAGGGAGACCTTGTATTGCGAAACGGGAAACTTGGGCTGCTCTGCAACCAGACTGCATGGCATCCCGAAAGCGGTGAGTACCTTTTCGAAACTCTTTCAAGAAGGGGAAACCTCAAAAGAGTCTTCACTCCCGAACACGGGCTCTTTTCAGAACTTCAGGACCAGGTAAAACTGGATGAGGGCAAAGTCTACGGCAACCTCGGGCTCAAGGAGGTTGAGTATGTCTCTCTGTATGGCAGCAATGAGGATTCCCTGAGCGCCTCGGCGGAAAAACTGGAAGACATAGATGCGCTCATAATAGAACTCCAGGATGTAGGATGCAGATACTACACCTACATAAGCACGATTTTCAACCTTTTCAAGGTACTTAAAGACAACGGAATAAATCTTCCCGTATATATCATCGACAGGCCCAATCCCGCCGGCAGGCAGGTAGAGGGGACAATGCTCAGGGCCGGATACCGTTCATTCATAGGAGTTGAAGGGCTGCCTCACAGACACGGCCTTACAATAGGAGAACTGTCGTATCTGCTATATAATGAAACAGGTGCAAAATTTCCGCTTCATATCATATCTTACCACTGTTCTCTTTCCAGCAAGAATCTCATGCCGTGGAGCATACCTCCCTCTCCCAACTTTCCGGGCTTCTTTACAGCCTATTTCTACAGCGGGCAATGCCTGTGGGAGGGGACCAATGTAAGCGAAGGACGCGGCACGACCCGCCCGTTCGAACTTTTCGGAGCGCCCTACATGGAATCGCTCGCAGGATACAACAGACAGAATGGCTACAGGAACTGGAACGACAGAGACAATCCGCTCTCTGATCCGGGGGTATATGTAAGATGGCTCAAATTCATTCCGGTCTTCCACAAATACAGCAACGAGTGTTGCTATGGATTCCAGCTTCTGCTGAACCCGAACATGCAGTATCATGCGCTGGCACATAATTTGCGGATTATCCGCTTTTTACATGACAACTGCGAGGAATTTGCCTTCAGAGAGGGCAAATACGAGGCCGGGAATGACAAAAGTGCCATAGAACTGCTGCTGGGAGACAGGGAACTTATAGATTACGTATCCGGAGATGGAGAATGGGCAGAGATAAGGGAACACATGAAACTTGAAGAGCAGAAGTGGATAAAGAAGGCCAAGAAGATGCTTTTGTACGAAAATGAACAATTATTTAGAGTAAAACAATTTTAATTTGGAATATTATGGCAAATCCTGTTTTAAACAACACGACTTTCAAGAATATAGTCATCGAGTCTGATGCTGCAAGAATGAGCGTGAAGGGAACTGTTTACAAATCGCTCGCCCTGCTGCTCATGGTTTTTGCAGCCGGTGCCTTCACTTGGAAGGTTGTCAACGAGTCTATAGACCCGTCGGCATATACATCATGGATGTTCGGAGGACTTATAGCCGGATTCATACTGGCTATGATCATTACATTCAAACCAAAGGCGGCACCCTACCTCTCCCCTGTCTACGCAGCGGCGGAAGGTCTGGTCCTGGGTTCGGTTTCCGCAATCTACAACAACGCATTCGCAGCAACCGCGCCCAATATCATAATCAACGCCGTTCTGCTTACAATGCTTTGTGCGTTCATAATGCTTATATTCTACCGTACCGGCTTTATAAAGGTAAACGGCACGTTCATGAGAGTGCTTTCCGTATCGCTTACCACCATTCTTGTCTTCTACCTCGGCAGCTGGATTCTCTCCCTCTTTGGAGTGGACATGACACTGCTGCATGGTGCAACGCCGCTGAGCATTGGAATAAGCATTATAATTACAGCCGTTGCGGCATTCAGCCTCATTATGGATTATTACACGATAGAGCAGAGTGCAAACCTCGGCGCGCCCAAATATATGGAATGGTACTGCGCATTCGGATTCATGGTAACTCTTATATGGCTTTACCTTGAAATCCTGAGCCTTCTGGCCAAATTCGCAAGTTCAGACAGATAATATTTTTATCTGAAATATATTTTTCCTATATTTGCGGTTCAAAATCAAAAATTAAAGAGAACAGATATGAAAAAAGGAATTCATCCCGAAAGTTACCGTCTTGTGGCTTTCAAGGATATGTCTAATGAGCAGGTTTTCATTACCCGTTCATGCGTAAATTCTAAAGAGACCATAGAGATAGACGGTGTAACCTATCCGCTTGTAAAGCTGGAGATTTCAAACACGTCACATCCTTTCTATACAGGTAAGATGAAGTTGGTTGACACAGCCGGTAGAGTAGACAAGTTCTATCAGCGCTACAAAAAGAAATAGTCGCTTCACAGCAAGTCAAAAAAAAACCGCCGCCCTGCAGGGTGACGGTTTTTTTGATGGCAATCACACGGATTATTTCACTTCAATGCTCTTGCGTGCAGAAACTTCTGCTTTTGAAAGTTTGGGCAGGTCTATGTTCAGAACACCGTTCTCGACCTTTGCAGAGATCTTCTCCTTGTCTACATCGTCCGGCAAAATGAGCGCTCTCTGGAATTTGCTGTATGAGAACTCTCTTCTCAAATAGCGTCCGTCCTTGGCCTTCTCATTCTCCTCATGCTTCTTCTCCACATTCACTACAAGGTTGTTTTCCTCATCTACATGCACGTTGAAATCGTCTTTTGTAAGACCCGGAGCTGCAAGCTCCACCTTGTACTCGTTCGCAGTCTCGATTACATTCACGGCAGGAAGAGTTGAATTCACTCTTTCCACCCAATTGTTATCGAAAAAGTCATTGAAAATGTCCGGTAACCAATTCTGATTTCTTCTAACTAATGTAGCCATATCTTTATCCTCCATTTATTTGTTCAACAATTATTTTTCTGATTCCTCCACCCTTCCGGGCTTCGGTTTCACGGAGAAAAAAGCAATAGGTGTGCCAGTTGGGAAGATAGTCCAAAATGGCACATGCAATGCCATTTTTTCACTTTTCACGGGCATAATCCGGCCATTTTTTCAGAATATTTTTCAATACATGCATTTGCCCGCTCTCTGCTTTTTACTACTTTTGTACGACATTACGGATATGGCGACAAGAGAAGAGACAATAAAGGAACTGGCCAGAGCCTACAACAATCCCATATATTTCGAGACAGACCCCATAATATTCCCCAAACATTTCCATCTGCTCAGAAACGGGAAACAGGGGATTTTCAAAGAAGCTCCGGTATGCAGCGCTGCTGATATAACCCTGCAGGACGTGGAGATAGCGGGGCTCATCGCAGCCCACCTTGCGTGGGGCAGGCGCGATATGATTGTACGCGACACAAAAAGAGCAATGGATGAGATGGAATGGCAGCCTTACAAATATGTAATGGGCGGAAAATACAGAAATTCCGACACCTCCCTGCACCGCACCGTAAAATGGAGCGAATTTGCCCGCATCTGTCAAAACATGAGAGAGTATTACTCCCTGCACGAAAGCGTGGAAACTCTCACTGCCGACCAGATAAGGGTAAGGATATACGGGCAGAAGAGCGACCTTAAAACGGCCAACAAAAAGATTCACATGTTCAGGCGGTGGATGGTAAGGGACGACGGCATAGTGGACCTCGGGCTCTGGAAAAAGACCAGCCCCGCGGAACTTGTAATTCCCCTCGACGTACATGTGCACAGAAGCGCCCTGAATCTCGGGATTACCGGGCGCAGAAGCTGTGACCTGACAACCGCCCTCCAGATAACCCAATATCTGAAAATGATATTTCCCGACGACCCGTGTCTGGGAGATTTCGCCCTCTTCGCATACGCAGCCTCCACGGGAGCGGCCGCGGCAAAAAAGGAAAAAGCAACAAAATAAAGAGAATACCATGAAAACACGGAGCGCAGTCACCACTCTTCTTTTACTATTCACATGCATTTCTGCCGCAGATTCTGCGGCACAGGTAAAAATGTCTGAAAAGGCGAAAAATTCGGGCATAAACTTTACAACAGATTTTGAATCGGGCTCACTCGACAGCGTGGAACTCAAAAAGGCGGCAACGCTCTCTTCGCAGATGCAGCAGCCTGTAGGCATATTTGAATTTGACGTATACTCGCGCCTTGACCCGGCCAACCCCGCCGACCCAAAACTTGCGCCGAGCGGCAGATGGTTCTATTTCAAAATGGAACGGGTAAAAGGCAAGCAGATAACCCTCAATTTCCATAACACGGATCCCAAGAGGCCATACTATTCATACGACGGGGAGAACTTTACAAGATTTTCTCCCGAAGAGGCGCCCGAATATGGGAAAATCACAAAGCGTTTTGAGCAGGATACCGTTTACATAGCCTATTTCCCGCCATACACGGTAAGTTATCTCAACTCCAGAATAGAAGAGTGGAGCAAGCGCGGCTGCGTAAAGGTGGAATCCATAGGCAAAAGCGAACACGGCAGGCAGATGCCGCTTCTCACCGTAACGGAGCCCAACCCCAATCTTCCCGACAGGAAGAAACATGTAGTATATATTCACGGACGCATCCATACAAGCGAGGCTCCCGCAAGTTGGCATCTGGACAAACTTATTGACCTTATTACCGGCAGCAGCGATTATGCCGGAGATTTAAGAAAGGAGATAATTTTCTACATCCTCCCCTTTACAAACCCCGACGGAGTGGCGGAAGGCATGTCGCGTTCAAACGGAGAAGGGATAAACCTTGAAGTGAACTGGGCAAACGCAGATTCAGTCACAGCACAGGAGACAAGGAACATAAGAGCCTTTCTGGAGAGCATTACAAAAAAGGGAAAGGGGATAGACATTGCTCTGAACATGCACTCGCAAAGTTCAGATTTTGTGACTTACTGGATACATACGGCGGAGAGCACATCCGACGAATATTATAAAAACCTCATGCTGTTTGCCAATCTGACCATAAACGGCAATCCGCACTTCTTTAAAAACGACCTTTCATTCTCGGCTGTCGCTCCGCGGTACGTGGAAGGCTGGCTGTGGGAAAGATGCAACGGGAAGGCCCTTGCCACCACTTTCGAAACGCCATATACATTCTACAACAGGAATAAAGAGGGAGAATGGGTCACAATTGAAAACCTGCAGGAGATGGCGATAAACAATCTCTACGCCATAGGAGACTATCTGCAGATAAAGAGCCTGGAAAGGATTGTCACCGGAAGCCCGCGCAAAAAGGGCGGTTTTGCCAAAGCCGATGATTTCGGCCACTTCTACTTTGGCAAGAACTATCTTGTTTCAAAAAGGGAGGGAGCCAAAGCCCTGTTCAAGATAAAGGAATTGCCCGCAGGCAGATATGGAGTCTACAGCTGGAAAGTAGGCAAAAATGAACGGATCAGCGGAAATGGGGAGAACGAATGGCAAAGAATCGGCAGCATTGAGCAGAAGCAGGAAGGGAGTTTCAAATATCTCTACCGCGCTGCATCTGCCGGGGAGAAATTAGACAATCTGTTGTTTATAAAGGAACAGTAGAATGCAGGAGAGTTTTGCCTCGCTTTTTGGAGTAACATGCAGCCAGCTGCAAAAACTCATATCCATAGCAATGGAAGAGGGTGGCGAATATGCCGACATCTTCTTCGAGTATACAACGGCAAACGAACTGTCGCTGCGTGACAACAGGATAAACAGAGCCGGCAGCCATATAGACTACGGTGTAGGTATAAGAGTCATAAAGGGGGAGCAGACAGGTTATGCCTACTCGGAAACAACCGCCATGCCCCAGATGGAAAAGGCAGCCAGGTTCGCTGCAAAGATTGCCTCGTCCGGCAAAACTCTTTCCATGCCGGCAGCCCTGAGGAAGATAGAGGGGAATGACTTTTATCCAATGAAAAGAGATTTGGAGAGTTTCGGCATCGAAGAGAAGCTTCCTTTTCTGGAACTTCTCGACAGAAGGATATTCGAACTGGAAAGACGCTGCACCAAGGTGAGGGCGACAATAAACGACTCTCTTTCAAAAATCATGTTCTTCAACTCTTATGGAGAGTTCTACACAGATACCCGTCCGCTTGTCTCAGTTGTGGGCAGCGCGACTTTCGAGCATGACGGCAGACTCGAAAGCGCCGGTGCATCGAAAAGTTTCAGAGCCGGAGCGGAGATACTCAGCGGCCCTCTTATTGAAGAACTGGCCCGGGCAATCGCGGCAAAGGGAGCGTTTCTCTTTCAGGCAAGGCAGCCGGCCGGCGGGGAGATGCCTGTTGTAATGGCCGCAGGCAGTTCCGGCATTCTGCTGCATGAAGCCGTCGGACACGCTTTCGAGGCAGATTTTGTAAGAAAGGGAACATCCATTTTTTCCGACAGGCTCGGAATGCAGATATGTGACAAAAGCATAACCATAGTGGATGACGCAACTCTCGCCGCCAACCGAGGTTCTCTCAATTATGACGATGAAGGCATTCCCGGACAAAGGACCTGCCTTGTAGAGAAGGGGCGTCTCAACTCGTTTATGCATGACAGGATAAGCGCGAAATACTACAATACGGCACCTACCGGAAACGGCCGCAGGGAATCGTTCAGATACATGCCCATTCCGCGCATGCGGGCCACATATATGGAAAACGGGGAGTTCAGCAGGGAAGAGATAATTGCAGGTGTCAGGAAAGGCATCTACGCCACAGATTTCAGCAACGGCCAGGTACAGATTGGCGCGGGAGACTTCTCTTTTTATGTAAAAAGCGGCTATATAATTGAAAACGGAAAACTTACCGCCCCTGTAAAGGATATTAACATAATAGGCAACGGACCGCAGGCGCTCGGCGAAATCTCAATGGTTGGAAATGACAGGACAATAGACAACAGTACATGGACATGCGGAAAGGGGCAATATTGTCCGGTATCATGCGGCATGCCCACTGTCCTTGTAAAACGCCTTGTCGTGGGAGGCCTCACATAAAAGATTCGAACAGATATCATGATATACGGAACAGAAGAGAACAGAAACGAAACCGAGTGCGCCGGATTTGTCTTGAAATATCTCGAAAAACAGGGTGCACAGGCAAGAATCACACTCAACAAAGGGTGCATAAACACCATTTGTCTGCTCAACGGAAAGACCGACAGGCTTCAGATGTCCAACGACAGGGCGCTTACAATCCAGATATACCATAAGAACCGCTATGGCAATTTCTCGACTAACAGGCTTGAAAAGGGTGAACTCGAAAAATTTGCAGAAAACGCGCTGCGGGCCACGATGCTCGTAGAGGAAGACCCGGCCAGAGCCTTGCCTGAAAAAGAACTTTACTATCGCGGAGAGAACCGGGATTTGGGACAGTTCGACAGTTCCATATTCACAATACCCGACGAAAGGAAGAAAGAGATAGTTCTTGAGATTTGCAGCAGCATGGAGGGGAACAGATATCTGGTTTCAGCAGAAAGCGAATACAACGATTACCTGGATTACCAGTATATCATAGATTCACAAGGTTTTGAAGCACATTCCCTCCAGACGGACTTTGACGTGAGCGCACAATGTTCTGTCAGGAACGGAGCAGACGCCAGATATGAATCCTCATGGTATGAAAGCGCCATGCATTTCAGGAAACTGGATTATAAAAGATGCGGCATTGAAGCATTGGAACGCGGGATAGCGAAATTCAATCCGGCAAAGGTCATGAGCGGTAAATACAACATGATCATAGAGAACTGCTGTGCATCCAGGGTTGTCTCTCCTGTTATAAACGGGCTCAGCGGTTCGCTTGTCCAGCAGAAGAACTCCTTCCTTGCCGGCAGCCTCGGCAAAAGGGTGTTCGGGAAAAACGTAACCTTTAAAGACCGTCCGCACAGATACGGCATGGCCGGCTCGAGATACTTCGACTCCGAAGGGATTGCCACAAAGGAGATGACCTTTATAGAAAACGGCATAATAAACAACTACTTCATAGACAGTTATTATTCCAGAAAACTCAACATGCCTGTAACTGTGGAGAGCCCGTCCGTGCCGGAGATAGTCTGCCGCAATGAATCTGGAAATGAATTCCGGGGACCCCGGGAACTTATGCGCGAGATGGGAAACGGCATACTCGTCACCGGATTCAACGGAGGCAACTGCAACGGGGCTACAGGAGATTTTTCATACGGGATAGAAGGATTCCTTTTCAGCGGAGGAACGATAATTCATCCTGTAAGAGAGATGAATATTACCGGAAATGTTGTATCATTGTGGAATAATTTGGCGGCGGTCGGAAAAGACCCCCTGAAATGGGCAAAATGGCAAATTCCGTCGCTCGCCTTTGAAAATATAAATTTTAACGGTAAATAGACTGATGAAAAAACCGGGGTTACTGCTCTCACTGCTGCCTGTGGTGATTTTAATTGCGATTATCGCCATTGGAGTCAAACTTTTCGAAGCCGACATTACATCCGGCCCGTCGCAGGTTGCACTGCTCTTTGCTTCACTCGTAGGGGCACTTATTGCCATGTTCCACCTAAAAGTCCCATGGGAAAAACTGGAGGCCGGCATGATAGACAATCTCGCCAAAACAGGAAGCGCAATCTTCATACTCCTTATGATAGGAGCGCTTACCGCATCCTGGACTCTTTCGGGAATAGTCCCCACCCTGATATATTACGGGCTGCAGATTATAAACCCGTCGGTATTCCTGCTTGTGATATTTCTCTTTACCGCACTTATATCCATTACGATAGGAAGTTCATGGACAACTGTTGGCACAATAGGCGTTGCAATGCTGAGCACCGGAGAGATATTGGGATTTCATTCGGGATGGCTTGCAGGAGCCATAATATCAGGAGCCTATCTGGGAGACAAGCTCTCCCCTCTTTCAGACACCACAAACCTCTCCTCGAGCGTAGCCGGAGTTGATTTGTACAAACATATCAGATACCTGATTATAACAAACCTCCCAACGCTGATACTTACCGCGATAATTTTTGCAGTAGCCGGGTTCCTCATCCCGACTTCATCGGCAATAGATGTAGAGCAGCAATGTGCGGAAATAAAGGAACTTTTCAACATCTCAGGCTGGTACCTTCTCATACCGGCAGGAACGATATTCCTTATTTACAAGAAAATGCCTCCATACCTGACTCTGTTCATCTCTGCCATTGCAGCCGTAATAGTGGCCGTATTCTGTCAGCCGCATATAATAGCGCAGATATCGGGCAACATATCCGACCCTCTCTATAAATTCATATATGTGCCTTTCAAGATACTCTCGTCAAAGGTTGAAATAGTTACAGACAACCCCATGCTTACCGACCTTGCCTCTACAAACGGCATGGCGGGAGTAATGGACATAATATGGCTCATTCTTTGCGTGGTTGCATTCGGAGGCATAATGGAAGCAGGAAATTTCATAACCGTCATAACCGAGAGAATGGTAAAGTTCATGCACAGCGCAACTTCTTTGGTGTCATCTACCATCGGGACCTGTATTTTCTGCAACATCGTACTCTCAGACCAGTACATTTCAATATTGCTTCCCGGCAAGATGTTCACCAATGCATACAGGAAAGAGGGATACGCACCGGAACTGCTCAGCCGCTCGCTTCAGGATTCCGCCACGGTAACGTCGGTGCTGGTGCCGTGGAATACATGCGGAGTGATGCAGTCCACTGTACTCGGAGTGCCGACCCTCACCTATCTGCCCTATTGCTTCTTCAACATACTTTCGCCGATTATCTCAATAATAATCGTTGCGACAGGATACAAAATAACCAGATACGGGGTAAAGGTAAAAAGCATATTCAACAAAAATAAAAATATAACTAATGAAAATTCAGACAAATAAAGTTGTTTCACTGTCATATACCCTTACTGTGGACGGTGATGTGATAGAAACGGTGACAGCCGAGAAACCCATGCAGTTCATTTACGGAACAGGTTATCTGCTTCCCAAATTCGAAGAGAACATAAAGGAGAAAGAGGTTGGAGATCTCTTTGATTTCGTGCTTGACGCTCCCGATGCATACGGAGAGGTGAGCCGGGAGGCCATAATAGAACTGCCCAAAAAGATATTCGAGGTCGACGGTAAAATCGAAGAGGGATTGCTTAAGGTTGGAAACGTACTTCCCATGACCGATTCTGAAGGCAACCGCCTCAACGGAGCCATAGATGAAGTAAAGGATGAAAGCGTGATAATGAATTTCAACCATCCGCTTGCAGGCGCTTCGCTGCATTTTACCGGAAAGGTAGAGGCTGTCCGCGATGCAACTGAAAGCGAGATTGAAAACGGACTCTATAACGAAAAGGCACAATCGTGCGGCGGAGGATGCGACTGCTCTTCATGCGGTTGCGGAGGATGCCATTAACAACCGGCCCGTCTGGAATTCAGCTTTTCTGCAATCTTTTTGGCCACATTTATGCCGTCGATTGCAGAAGAGACTATTCCTCCGGCATAGCCTGCCCCCTCTCCGCACGGATATATTCCCCTTAGCGAAAGGTGCTCATAATCTTCATTTCTCGGTATTCTTACCGGAGATGAAGTTCTTGATTCCACTCCCAGCAGAAGGGCTCCGTTCGTATAGTAACCGTTCATGGATTTGTTGAAAAGAGGGAACGCCTTTTGCAACGCACCGGCGACAAAACCCGGAAGCAGTTCATGCAACGGTGCAGAAACCACTCCAGCCATATATGATGAATCAGGCAGGCTATTGGATATTTTGCCTTTTACAAAATCTTCCATACGCTGGGCCGGGGCCTTCATGGAATTGGAGAATTCAAACATTTTTCTCTCCACGCTCTGCTGGAATCTCAACAATGAAAGAGGGCCGTACTTTGCAAACTCCGGCACATCTTCAGGTGCGACGGTCACGACTATTCCGGCATTGGCCCATTTTGAATTTCTCCTGGAATTGCTCATTCCGTTCAGGACCACCTGCCCGGGTGCGGTTGCAGAGGGTATCAGAAGTCCGCCCGGACACATGCAGAAGGAGAATACTCCTCTGCCCTCCACCTGAGCCACAAGCGAATATTCAGCAGGAGGAAGCATGGGATGATATTTGCCCTTGTATTGTATTCTGTTTATAAGCCCCTGCGAATGTTCCGCTCTTACACCTAGTGCAAAGCCCTTTGCCTCAATCTCCCACCCTTTTGAATTGAAAAGTTCGTAGATGTCGGTTGCAGAATGGCCTGTCGCAAGGATAACGTTGTCAGAGGCAAACTCGCTCTCTCCGCCGTTACACATGAGCCTCCAGCCTCCCTCAGCACAGAGAATGTCGGTTACCCTGCAATTGAAATGCACTTCACCGCCATGCGAGACAATATCATTTCTCATATTCTCTATAACCGAAGGGAGCCTGTCGCTTCCTATATGGGGATGGGCGTCAATTAAAATAGATGCATCGGCACCATATTCCACAAATGGATAGAGCACCTCCCTTACATCTCCGCGTTTGGTAGAACGGGTATAGAGTTTGCCGTCGGAAAAGGTGCCTGCACCTCCCTCTCCGAAACAGTAGTTGGAGTCGGGATTCACCACCCCCTTCCGCGAGATTGCCGCCATATCGTACTTGCGGGCATGAACATCCTTTCCACGCTCGAGAACAACCGGTTTTATGCCATTACGCAACAGTGTCAGCGCCGCATAGAGGCCGGCAGGCCCCGCCCCTACTATAATTGCCGTGCTCACATTCTCACTTTCAGCCACATTCCGCAGGGGAGGAAGGGTAAAACGCTCAATATCGGGCTCGCCCTTCAAAGAATAACGGAGACGGTAACGGTAAAGCACCTCCTTGAAACGGGCATCGAGCGAACGGCGCACCACTTCATAGGAGCCGATTTTATCGACGCTCACCCTCGCCTTTGCGGCAATGGAGGCCAATATATCCTTCCCCGAAGGGATTTTCCTTGAAGAAAACGACAATTCTATCTCTTTCATGCTACACCATTTGAGCTGCCCGTGAAATAGGGGCTACATCCAGGGTCGTTGTAAGTCCGAGCCTGAACTTGTACAGCCCCGACATGGCAATCATCGCTGCGTTGTCTGTAGTGAATTTCAGTTCCGGAAGATATACATTCCATCCCCTCTTCTCCCCTTCGCTCTGGACACGCTTTCTCAGCCCGGAATTGGCAGAGACGCCGCCGCCCAGCGTAATTTCCCTTATCCCTGTAAGTTTCACCGCCTTTATGAGTTTATCAAGCAGTATATCTATCAAATCTTTCTGGAAACTTGCCGCCAGGTCCGCCTTGTTTTCCTCCATAAAGGCCGGATTTTCCGCCAGCCGCTCGCGCAGAAAATAGAGAAGAGAAGTCTTTATTCCGCTGAAACTGTAATCAAGCCCCTCTATGTGGGGTTTTGCAAAACGGAACCTTTTTTCATCTCCCTCAGCGGCGAGCCTGTCTATTACCGGACCTCCGGGGTAGCCGAGCCCCATCATCTTGGCGCATTTGTCGAAAGCCTCCCCCACGGCATCGTCTATGGTATGGCCTATCACCTCGAACTGCAGGTAATCTGTAACCTTTACTATCTGGGTGTGGCCTCCTGAAACAAGCAGCGACAAAAAGGGAAATTTAGGGGAGCGGTTCTCCTTTCCCTGTTGCTTTATGAAATGAGAGAGTATATGCCCCTGCAGATGGTTCACCTCAACGAGCGGTTTTCCAGATGCAAGCGCCAGCCCTTTTGCAAAGGATGTACCCACAAGAAGCGACCCAAGAAGGCCCGGGCCGCGGGTAAAGGCTATCGCGTCAATCTGTGAAAGTTCCACGCCTGCATGTTTCAAGGCCCCGTCCACCACCGGCACGATATTGAGTTGGTGGGCACGGGAGGCAAGTTCAGGTATGACTCCTCCATACTCCTTATGCACGCTCTGCGATGCCATTACGTTGGAAAGCAGATACTCGTCACGCAAAACCGCGGCAGAAGTGTCGTCGCACGAAGATTCTATTCCGAGAATAAGATAACTCATACTAAAAATTTTCGCAAAATTACGCAGATTTTCCCTACTTTTGTTAGTTATACCAACTAAAAAAATTTTTTATAAAGACATTCGGTAAAATAGCGGTCTGGGTTTTTGCATCGCTGCTGCTCATACAGCTGGCGATTTATCTGGTATTGCAGACCCCGGCAACCCAGACACTCATGATAAGGCATGTCACCAATACTCTGTCAAAGAGCATAGACGGCCAGATAAACATAGGCCGAATCTATTTTGTCTTCTTCAGCAAGGCAATCGTAAAGGATTTTTCCATTGTATCGCAAGGCGACACTCTACTTAGCTGCAAGAAGGTTTCCATAAGCATACCTTCCAGGGAACTGCTTAAATTCAACTTGAATTTCAACAAGATAGCTATAACAGGAGGAGAATTCCACCTTATAACGGAATCGGCCGACAAGAGGACCAATCTTGACAGGATTTTCAAAAGAGACAAGAACAGGATAAGGGAAAAGGGCAAGGGACTGCCGCAGATAAGGGCAAGGAGCGTTACAGTGGAGGATTTCAGATTCCGCTTGACCAATCCCTACAAATATACAGAGAAGGGCGACAGCATTATAAACTTTGCCGCGCTGGATATTAATGATATTGACGTAAGGGCCAACAACATATCAATACTCAACGACACACTGAGGGCTACGGTAGCCAAAATCGAGGGCCGTGACAGGAGCGGGTTCGAAATCAGGGAACTCAATGGAGAGCTGACAGTGTGCTCCACCGAGGCTAAAATTGAAAATCTCACATTGCGCGACAGTTATTCCACAATCAAGGCGCACTGTTTTTCAATGCAGTATCAGACATCGAGAGATCTGGCCGAATTCACAGACAAAGTACGTCTGAGACTGGATCTGGCGGAAGGAAGCGCATTCAGTTTCAAGACAACAGGCAGAATCACCCCCTCGCTCTCGCAAAGCAGCCTGCTCCTGAACCTTACAGGAGAGGTAAGCGGCCCGGTATGTGATTTGAGAAGCAGGAATCTCCATGTGGAATCTGAAAGCGGGCAGACATCCATGAACCTTGATTTCTCAATCGCCGGCCTGCCGCAGATAAGGGAGAGTATATGCAGAATCAACATAAACGGGTGTCAGACACTCAGCGGAGATATAGCAAAGATAATATCATCCATAAATGGCAGGCCTGAAAGCGAACTCATAAAAGACTTTTCACCGCATATAAGGTACAGGTTCGACGGGCATCTGACCGGTCTTCCCGACGACTTTGTGGCATACGGCACCCTTCGCTCAAACATCGGTAAAATATCTACAGACCTGCTGCTCAAAAACGATTCTGCAAGAGGCTTTATAATAGAAGGGAGGATAAAAAGCGACGGCTTCAATGTCGGAAAGGTGATAGACAGGGAGATTGTGGGAGAACTGACGATGGAAGGAGCGCTCTCGGCCTTGATAAGGCGCAATTCCGGAGGTCTGTCACTTACGATAGACGACATGGAGGTAGACAAGATAGAATTCAACGGTTATCCCTACTCCAACATATATGCTGCAGGAATATACAACAGCAAAGAGGGTTTCGACGGCAGGATTATCTGCCACGACCCCAATCTCGATTTCCTTTTCCAGGGTATCTTCTCACACAAGGAAGACGGCTCGGGGCAGTACGATTTTTATGCGAATATCCCCTATGCCAATCTCTATGCGCTGAATCTTGACAAAAGGGATTCCGTTTCAGTTGCCGGGCTGAGCATATTGTCCAACATAGAGGCTACGGCACAAAAAGACATCATAGGCAGGATAAGCATAACGGATGCCCGCTATGAAAACAGTTACGGCGAGTACGATATCGGTGACATGGAACTTGTTTCATATAATGCCGAAAATAACTGCAACGCTCTTCTCAATGCACCGTTCATGGATATGGAATATAAGGCGACAGCTCCCTTTTCAGAATTCGTAAAAAAGGGCGCTGAGCTGTTGCTGGAAGAGAACATTCCCCTGGCATTCAAAAACATGACAGGCAACAGAGGTGAATCCGGAGATTACAGGCTTGATATGAACATCTACAATTCCGGTGCTATATGCCAGGTCATAAAACCGGGACTCTACATCCAGGACAGCACCAGGTGCACCATAGAGATAGGAAGAGACGACATGCTCGACTTCAGGCTCCGCTCCGGCAGGATAGCAATAGGCGGAAATTACCTGAAAGAGATGGAGGTGACAGCCAGCAACCATGATTCCACACTTAATGCAGGCATAAGCTGCGCAAGCATGAAACTTGCCGGCATGGTCATGGACAGTTCCGGACTGAAGATTACAGGAAAAAACAACCGCATACTTTCCACACTCACGTTCAAGGGCGACAGGGAGGGAAACGACAAGGGGATACTGGCGGCCGAACTGCACTTTACCGAAGACACTCTCTATGCCGGAATCTCAGACACTTCATATTTTGATTTCAAGAACAGCCGCTGGCATGTAAAGCCGGCGGAGATAATCTGTTCCGGCGATTATTTCAAGATTGAAGAGTTGGGGATATACAGTTCAGGGCAGCAACTTGACATAGGCGGTGTAAAGGACTCACTGCACGCAAGTCTCGAAAATTTCGACATAAGCATTGTCAATTTTTTCATAAACAAGCCATTCGATTTCCAAGGATACTTTTCAGGCGATGCAACCATATCCAATTCCGATGGCAACAGAAACCTGTTTATGGACATGAATGCAGATTCAGTCTCCATATACGGGCATCCTGTCGGCACGATGCGGCTGCTGAGCAAATGGTATGCTCCGGAGAAACGCCTCAATCTACTGCTAAGCACGAAACGCAACGACACAACCCATCTCATGGCAACCGGCTATTACAAGCCCCAAAACCGCAGCATTGCAATAAATGCGACTTTGGAGAGGTTTCCGACAGGCTGTTTCGAGCCCTTCTTCTCAAGTGTCATCTCACAAGCCGGAGGCTCTTTCTCCGGAGAGGTAAGACTGGAAGGAAAACCTGAAAAGCTGGAACTTACAGGTAAAAACTGCCGCTTGAACGACTTCAGTTTCATGGTAAACTTCACAAAAGTGCCGTATACGCTCGACGGTCCCGTCAGGATTACGCAAGACAGCATTATATTGGAAAGAGTCATGCTCCGCGACAGGGTCAACGGCAGAGGAGTGGTAACGGGCGGCCTAAGTCACGAAAACTTCAGGAAGATAAGGCTGGACACCAGAATAAACTTTGCCGACATGCAGTGCCTCTCTTTGAATGAAAACGACAACGGGGCATTTTACGGCAAAGCCTTTACAACAGGGTCAGTCGGAATAAGGGGAGATTTGTCTAAAATCATTCTTGATATAAACATAGCCCCCAACGAGAAGAGCGATTTGCATATTCCGCTTTCGTCGGCCTCTACGGCATCCACAACAAACCTGCTTACGTTCAAGGAGCCTGCTGTCAGCAGGGTGATAGACCCCTACGACACCCTCCATTTGAGAACCGGCAGGAAAGTCGGAAAGACCGCACTTCAGATAAACCTCACCTCCAACATGAACAGCAATGCCGACATGTTCATAGAGATAAACAAGGAGCTGGGAGATATAATCCGGGCCAACGGCAACGGGCTTATAACGCTCAACATAAACCCCACGGCAGACATCTTCAACATTTACGGAGACTACATAATAAACGAAGGTAACTACAAGTTCGTACTTCCGGGGTTCAGTTTCGCTTCAAGAGACTTCATGATCCAGCCTGGCGGAAACATTACATTCAACGGAGCTGTGGAGGAGACAACCCTCAACCTGACGGCGGTCTACACGACCAAAGCGGCGATAAACACCCTTATTGCAGATACAAGTTCCGTAAGCGCAAGACGTAACGTAAACTGTCTTATCTCGATGAGCGGCAGACTGCTCAACCCCAGACTCGATTTCGACATAGAGATTCCCGATCTTGACCCTACGACAAAGGTTAGGGTGGAGAGCGCGCTCAATTCCGACGGAAAAATCCAGAAGCAGTTCGCTGCACTGCTTATATCCGGAGGATTCCTGCCCGATGAACTGTCGGGTATCACCAACAACTCCACAATTCTCTATTCCAACGTGTCGGAAATGATAAGCAACCAGATAAACAACATCTTCACGCAGCTGGGCATTCCACTGGACCTTGGCCTGAACTATCAGCCGAGCGACAAGGGGAGCGACATCTTTGACGTGGCGGTCTCCACCCAGCTCTTCAACAACAGGCTTATTATAAACGGAAACATAGGCAACGACCCTTATTCAAACTCAAACAGCCGGGAGGTCGTCGGCAACGTAGATGTAGAGATAAAACTCGACAGGCAGGGCAAACTGAGGCTTTCTCTCTTCTCGCATGCCGCCGACAAATATTCCAACTACCTCGATGACAGCCAGAGGAGCGGTATGGGTATCAGTTACCAGCAGGAATTCAACTCATTCAGGGAAATATTCAGAAAAAAGAGCGAAGAGGAGAAGCTCTACAGGAAACAGATAAAAGAGTACCGCAAACAGCAGCGTAAGATGGAGAGGAGAGAAAAGAGAGCCGAAAGAGAGGCTGCAAGGCAGGCTAGAGTTGAACCTTTACAATCTGCCCTATAAGTTCTGCATTGTAGGGGCGCTCCACCTTTATGTAGTTTCCGGTGTATCCGAACATCTTGCCTTCCTTTTGGGTTGATTCAAACAGCACACTCTGCTCGCTCCCTGCAAAACGGCGGCAATACTCTTTATGCAGCCTGTCGGAAAGCCGCATGAGACTCTCCACTCTCCGTGTCTTTACAATCTCGGGCACCTGGTTTTTCATGACGGCTGCATCCGTACCGGCTCTGCGGGAATAGGGAAAGACATGGATGGCGGCAGGTTTTATCTCCTCTTCCAGAAAAGCGCGTGTCCGGGCAAACTCCTGCTCGCCCTCCCCCGGAAAACCGACTATGACATCTATACCGAAAAAGACATCGCCCATATAACGGCGGATCATCTTTACCTTTTCTGCAAACATTCTGCTGTTATATCTGCGCCTCATGGCAGCCAGAACCGTATCGCAACCGCTTTGCAAAGGGATATGGAAATGGGGCTGGAACTTGGTTCCGGAGGCTATGAAGGCAATGATATCCTCTCTCAGCAGGTTTGGTTCTATCGACGATATTCTGTACCGCTCTATTCCCTCCACCTTTTGAAGGACCTTGAGCAGGTCGAGAAAATCCTCACCCGTACTTCTGCCGTAATCCCCGGTGTTCACCCCTGTCAGGATTATCTCCTTCACCCCTTTGGAGGCAATTTCCCGTGCCTGCTCCGCAAGTTCTGAAACAGGCAGATTCCTGCTTTTTCCACGGGCCAGAGGAATCGTACAATATGAGCAGTTATAGTTGCAGCCATCCTGGATTTTCAGGAACGAACGGGTGCGCTCCCCTTGCGAATAGGCCGGGAAGATACTCTCTGCATCTGCAATGTTGCAGGAGAACAGAAGCGCACTACTGCGTTTTCGGAGCACGGAATCTGCAATCTCGAAAAGTTCACCCTTCCTTTCGGCCCCTATCACCACATCCACTCCCTCTATGCCGGCAATCTGTTCCGGCTGGAGCTGGGCATAGCAGCCGGCAACGACAATAACCGCCCCGGGATTCTGCTTATGCAGTTTGCGGATTGTCTGCCTGCACTTTTTGTCTGCATGTTCTGTAACGGAGCAGGTATTGACCACATACAGGTCTGCTGCTGCATCGTCTGCAACCCTCAGATACCCCGCTGCCTCGAACTTCCTTGCAAAGGTTGAGGTTTCGGAGAAATTCAGCTTGCAGCCGAGTGTGACAAATGCGACTCTCCTCTGCATACAGACTAAAAACTCATTACAACTCTCGACGAGCCCACCTTTCCGCCGAGCGGCGGGTTAAGCTTGTCTATTGAGACCTCGGCCGAAACAACAATCGGGAAGACTTTTCTGACGCTCTTCAGGATTCTGTTTGCCACATGTTCCAGCAAGTGCGACGGAATTTCCATTTCACTTGCAACTATATCATACAAAATCTGATAGTTTACCGCATCCGCTATATTGTCGCTCTCCGCCGCCTTTCCGGAATCCGCCACCACGGAGAGATTCACGACAAACCTGTTGCCGATAATCCGTTCCTGCTCAAAACAGCCGTGATGAGCAAAAAATTCCATGTCTCTAAGTTCTATCCTGCTTTTCATCGTTATGCCATTAAAACAAAGACACACGGCCGCTTTCCTATCTCAACCGGAGCGCTGCGCCACCGGGCTACCGTTCTTGTCTTTATGAATTCATCTTCCATTGTAATGTTCGCCGCCACGCAAAGCCTGGTATCAGGATTGCAGACTCCTATCAGTTCCTCAAACAGAGACTGGTTTCTATATGGTGTCTCGATTATTATCTGGCTTTGGCACATCTGGCGTGAAATTTTCTCTATACTCTTTATTTTCTCTCTCCGCTCTGCGCTCTTTACAGGCAGATAACCGGTAAAGGCAAAACACTGGCCGTTCATGCCGCTTGCCATGAGAGCCATCATCAGAGAAGAAGGTCCGCTGAGCGGCACCACCCTTACATTGTGGTCATGCGCCAGCGCCACCAACTGCGCCCCGGGATCCGCCACGGCAGGCAGCCCTGCCTCTGACACGAGCGCGGCACTCTCTCCTTTCAGAAGAATATCCAGATAACTCTCTATTTCTTCCCCGCCCGTATGTTCGTTCAGTTCATACATCCGCACGGAGTCCAGCCTTCCCTTCATCCCCGCCTTGGAAAGGTATCGGCGCACTGTCCGCAACTCTTCCGCGAAAAAGCAGTCGAGGGCCGGAATCAACTCCATTGCTCCGGAAGGGATTACCTGCTTCGGGTCTCCGTCTCCAAGCGGAGAAGGGAGCAGATACAATATGCCGGGTTCTGTTTTCATCGGCTGCAAATGTAACTATTTTTTTCGTACCTTCGCGGCATGGATGAATGCATAACTTTTTTGGGTACGGGAACCTCTCAGGGCGTACCTATGATAGGGTGCAACTGTCATGTCTGCAAATCCTCGGACAGCAGGGACAACAGGCTCCGCTCATCTGTCCTTATCGAGAGCAAAGGTTTCAGGATTCTTATAGACTGCGGCCCTGATTTCAGGCAGCAGATGCTGCGCGAAGGGATAGCCGACGTAGATGCGCTTCTGCTCACACACCAGCACAAAGACCACACCGGCGGAATGGATGACATCAGGGCATTCAACTATTTCAGAAAGGAAGCATTCCCCATATATGCCGAGGCCCGCGTGCAGGAGAGTGTAAAAAGGGAGTATTCATACGCCTTCGGCGAAATAAAGTATCCGGGAGTCCCCGATTTCAACCTCCTGACAATAGACGAAGACCCGTTTACAGTCACAAAAAAAGGTGCGGACGGAAAAAGGCTGGAACTGGAGATAGTGCCAATCAGAATAATGCACTACAAACTTCCGATACTCGGATTCAGAACAGGCAGGCTAGCCTATATAACAGACGGAAGCTATATCCCTGAAAACCAGTTTTCAAAATTAGAAAATCTTGACGTTCTCATAATAAACGCCATACGGCACGAACCTCACCTTTCGCACTTTTCACTGCCGCAGGCGCTGGAAATGATAGAGCGGATAGGAGCAAAAAGGAACTATCTGACCCACCTTTCACACCAGATAGGCACGCACGTGGAACTTTCAAGAGAACTGCCTGAAAACGTAGAGGCCGCCTACGACGGGCTCAAGGTCTACCTGTAGATAACCCCGCTTCCTGTCATCTCCCCGCAGCCGTCGGCAGCATACCAGACTGCAAACTGCCCTGGCGTTATCCCCCTTTGAGGCCTGTCAAAGAGTATGTACATTCCGGTATCGAGTCTGAAAAGCCTGGCTTTCTGCAACGGCTGGCGGTAACGTATCCGCACCAGGGCGTCACGGCTCTCTCCCGGTTTCATCTCCAAATCCGGCCTTATCCAGTGTATCTGCCGGCTTTCTATCTTCAGAGCCTTTCTGTAGAGTCCCGGATGGCTCTGGCCCTCGCCTACATAGATTGTATTTGAAGCCAGATCCATTGAGATTATGAAAATGCTCTCCTTGTGTCCGCCTATGTTAAGACCGTGTCTTTGTCCGATAGTATAATACTGCACGCCGTTATGCCGTCCTATCACTTTTCCGCACTGCGGCGTATATGTTACAGGGGTGGAAAGTCTCTCCAGTTCTTCGGAAGAATAATTTTCGCATATTCCGGTCTCAGTATCAAACGCCGGCCTGCTGTTATAAAAATCTCTGAAAATCTCAACCACATCTCCCTCTCTTGGCTTTAGTTTCTGCTGCAGGAAGAGCGGCAGGTCCACCTTGCCCACAAAACATATTCCCTGCGAATCTTTCTTGTCCGCACTCGGAAGTCCTGCCTGTCTGGCTATCTCCCTTACCTGCGGCTTTGAAATCTCTCCAATCGGGAAAAGAGCCCGCGAGAGCTGCTCCTGGGAGAGCTGGCAGAGAAAATAACTTTGGTCCTTGTTTTTGTCCTCTCCCGCCAGGATACGGTATACAGTCTTGCCGTTTTCATCTACAAACTGCTCCTTTTTGCAGTAATGTCCGGTGGCCACATAGTCCACACCAAGTTCCAGCGCATACTTGAGAAAGGCATCGAACTTTATTTCGCGGTTGCAAAGCACATCCGGGTTTGGGGTCCGCCCGTGCGCATACTCGTTGAACATGTAATCTACCACCCTCTCTCTGTATGTCTGGCTCATATCCACAAAGTAGAAAGGTATTCCTATCTTCTTTGCAACAAGTTCTGCAACCGTCCTGTCCTCCTCCCATTCACATTCACCGTGCAATGTTCCGTCTGTATCGTGCCAGTTCTGCATGAAAAGGGCGATGACATTATGTCCGGCTCTTTTCAGCAGCAGGGCTGCAACACTGGAATCGACTCCTCCGGAAAGGCCCACGGCAATATTCAAAGGTTTTTCCACCATATTTTCTTTTTAAAAGTGATTTTACAGAATTTTTACTATCTTTGCAGACGGGTAAGTCATATACGACCAGCTCCTGCAGAACTCCCCCAGGACCGGAAGGTAGCAAGGGTATGCGGTTGTAGCGGTGCGATATATCAAGCTTACCCTTTTTTATTTCCGCTCTCCGGCCCGGCGTTTTCCTCCCGGGGAAGATTGTCAAAAGCAAACGGCAAAAGTTGTGAAACGGAGTCTATCACCTGCACTTTTGTTGCCGAGCCAATTATAATCTTTATTTTTTTGCCTCCGCGCTGCTGCGATTCCTGCAATACCTGTCTGCATGCACCGCACGGATAAGTAGGCCTCTCAGTAACCTTCCCGTTGCATTTTGCCGCTACCGCGATTGCGACTATCGCCTTGTCTGGATATTTTGAATGAGCATAGAAAAGGGCTGAACGTTCGGCGCATAGACCTGAAGGATATGCAGCGTTCTCCTGGTTTGCCGACGAGATGATCTCCCCGTTCTCCATTTCCACCGCAGCCCCCACGTTAAAATGCGAATATGGGGCATACGAACCGTCGGCGGCCTCTATTGCGGCATCGAGCAACCTTTTCTCCTCGGGCTGCAACAGGGAAGATGAAGCAAATTCCTTATACCTTATCGTAAAATTCCGTTCCATAACCTGTGGCTGTAGTTTTCGTTACGGCAAAATTACTAATTTTGCAGCAAACAGAGCTACTGATGACACGCACAGGAAAATATTTGATACTGCTGTTTGTTCTCGTCCCATTTCTGGCCATCGGGCAGAAAAGCGTGAGGGAGGCATATATCCAGAAATATAAAGATCTGGCAATCCGACAGATGAACACATATCACATTCCGGCAAGCATTATCCTTGCACAGGCTTGTCTTGAATCCGGCAACGGAACATCCAGACTTGCGGTAAAAGGCAACAACCATTTCGGCATAAAATGCCATAACTGGAACGGAAAGACCATATACCATGACGACGACAAAAAAGGCGAATGTTTCAGACGCTATATAACGGCCGAAGACTCGTTCAGAGACCATTCTGAATTTCTCAGAAACGGACCGCGGTACCAGTCGCTTTTCGATTTGGACCAGACAGACTACAAGGCATGGGCGCACGGGCTCAAGGCGGCAGGATACGCTACGGACGGGCGGTACGCACAAATGCTCATAGATATTATCGAAGATTACCGGCTTTACCTGTACGACACGCCTGCCGCCTCAAAGAAAGAGATGAAAAAGGCCAGGAGAGAAGAGAAGCGGCTTGAACGCAAGGAGAGGCGCAGTGCCGGCAAGAGCGGAATCTCTGCAGCCGGTGCAACTGTTTCGACGGGTGAAAACGCTGTCGTAATGCCGGCCGATGCAAAAGTATACAGCCATGCACTCAAAAGATATGTGTATCTTAACAACGGCGTGCAATATGTAGTTGCAACAGGGGAGGAAAGTTACAGGCAGCTGGCAAAAGAGTACAATCTCTTTACAAAAGAATTGCTGAGATTCAATGACCTCACCTCTTCTGAAGATAAGATAGCGGCGGGGACAATAATATATATCGAAAAGAAAAAGAACCGCAACAAAGCCGGGCTGTACTCTGTCATGGAGGGAGACACCCCCTACTCTGTTTCTCAAAAGACAGGAATAAGGCTCAAGAGCCTTTGCAAGATGAACGGCCTGACCGGGGAGAGCGAACTGCTTCCCGGCACAACCTTGAAATTGAAAAAATAGATGGAAACCGGAAAAAAGAGAATATTATCCGTTGCGGCAGCCATAATCGCCGTTGCCGCAATCGCAATTGTGCCGTCATACCTGGACAGACACAAGGCCAACGTTTCAGCAGATATTGTACTCTATGTCAAAGACAGCACCTCTACGCTGCCGGAGCTCTGCTCCATGTTTGCAGGCGGATTGAAAAACCAGAACTCATTCGCACGGGTTGCCAAACGCAACAATCTGGAAGGCAACCTGAAAATCGGAAGGTATCTGTTCAGGAAAGGATGCAGCAACATAGAGATTGTCAGGGCTCTGAAATTCGGCTGGGAGACGCCGTTCAACCTTACGCTTTCAGGCAATATAAGAGGGCTTGAAAAACTGAGTTCCATCCTTGGCAAGAAGATGCTGTACGACTCGGCCGCCTTTTCCGGATATTTCAATTCCCCGGCCACATGGGAGAAATTCGGGACAGACAAGGCCAACTTCATCTCGCTCTTTATCCCCAATACCTATCAGGTCTATTGGAGCTATACTCCTGAGGAGTTCACTGAACGGATGAAGAAAGAGTATGACAGGTTCTGGAGCGGCGAACGCGATGCAAAGGCCAAGGCTTTGGGACTTACAAGAGAAGAGGTGTCAACTCTGGCATCCATTGTATGTGAAGAGAGCAACCACCTTCCGGAACTGCCCGCGATAGCAGGCGTATATATCAACAGGCTCAAGGCGGGAATGAAACTGGATGCAGACCCGACAGTCAAGTTCGCGCTGGGCGACCCTTCTCTGAAAAGGATTCTATACAGACATCTTACCGTAGATTCCCCCTATAACACCTATAGACATGCAGGGCTTCCTCCGGGTCCCATAACCATTCCGCAGATAAGCGGCATAGATGCAGTCCTCAATTACCAGAAGCATGGTTATTACTATTTCTGTGCAAGCGACAAACTTGACGGAACCCATAAATTTGCAGAGTCATCTGCCGGACACAATGCGAATGCCCGCAAATATCAGAGCGCTATTTCAAGACTCGGCATCAGATAAGACCTCCAAGGCCTTGCGTACTTCGCAATCGCTCCTGTTCATATATATGAAGTAGGAGTTCATGCCGTATATATTTCTTATAACCAAGCCTTTTATAAACTCTGAAAGTTTATCTGCGCTAACGCTGTCCCTCTCCGGCAAATATATGCACTCCTTTGAGGCGGCATAGGCGGCAAATTCGTTCCACAAGGCTTCATCCACTTCAAACTGTTCCATGAAAGAGAGCGAATCCGCATAGGACTCCACAATGATTTTCCGCATTCTGTCTGTATATCCGTTTACAAAATCCACGAGCACGCCCTTTCTGAGCACATCCTTGTAAAAGGGAGAATAGTATGAAGTGTCGGCGGGAATAAAAATGTCGGGCATGATTCCGCCGCCGCCGTAGACTGTGCGTTTCAAACGCAATGTGCTGTATTTAAGAGAATCAGGAAAACTGATACTATCTTTGTTCATATACTCTCCAGAAGCGAACCTCTCATAGAAGGCCTTGTAATATTCAAGAGCCTCGCCCTCCTTGTAGGGAGATTGTATGACCCGTCCGCTCGGGGTATGATACCTTGCCACCGTCAAGCGCAGCTGCGAACCGTCCAGCAGATCGAACTGGCGCTGCACCAGACCTTTTCCAAACGAGCGCCTGCCTATTATCACACCCCTGTCCCAATCCTGGAGAGCACCTGAGACAATTTCACTTGCAGAGGCAGAGTTCTCGTCTATAAGCACAGCGACAGGTACGTTTTTCAGACGCCCGCGGCCGTTCGCATATTCGCGCATCATGGGAGCGTTTCTTCCTTCGGTATAAAGAATGAGGTTTCCCCTCTCCAGAAATTCATTTGCAATTTGCAGGGCCGCAATAAGATAGCCTCCACCGTTACCTCTCAAGTCCAGAATCACCCCTTTAGGTTCCTTCTCCGATGAAAAGAGAGCCGTAATTATCTCCCTGTAGGAACTTGCCGAAAAACGTCCCAGTTTTATATAATGGACTCCGTCTCCGATTTCATATGCCGCGTCTACACTGTTCAGAGGAATTTTGTCGCGGGTAATGAGAAATTCCTGCTCGCAGGCCTCCGGACGCCGCATTATACCCACCGAAACCTTTGAGCCTTTCGGGCCCCGCAGATATTTGTGCACACGGGGAATGGTAAGGGAGGTACCGGCGATTGTCTGGCCATCTACAGAGACAATCTTGTCGCCGCTCCTTATGCCGACCTTCTCCGACGGACCGCCCGGTATTACGGATTGAACTGTCAGAGTGTCGTTTATAATTGCGAACTCTATTCCTATTCCCTCAAAATTTCCTACGAGAGGCTCGTTCATCTCCTTCACCTGGTCGGCCGGAATGTATGCGGAATGGGGGTCAAGAGCTGCAACCATTGCAGAAATGGCCTTGTCTGCAAGTTCCGACTGGTTTACTGTATCCAGATAAAAATTTGAAATATCGTAAAGAGCCTGGTTGAGTCTGTAAAAGTTTCTGTTATCCTCCTGCATGGCCGCATTCCCGGAAATAGCCGGAAAGAGAATCAGCAGAAACGGGAGAGATATTGCAATCCTTTTCATATCTACAATTTGTATTTAAGCAGAGGTATATCAAAAATTGAGCCCTCCTTGGCCAGATAACTCTCTTCGAATATGGCTCTGGCCTCCTGCAAAACTGGAGTCAGAGAGTTGAAACGAGACGAATAATGCCCCAGTACCAGCCGTTTTGCCCCGGCGGCCAGGGCACATCTTGCAGCATCGGCCGCAGTTGAATGGAATGTCTTTTTTGCCAGTTCTCTGTACTCTTCGGTAAAGGTAGCCTCATGATAGAGCAGATCCACCCCGGAGACCCACTCAGGCAAAGCCTTGAACGGTGCGGTATCTGAACAGTAGGCAAATGAGCGTGGGGTGTATGGAATATATGTAACCTCGTCTGCAGATACCTTTTCTATATCCACTCCCTCCTTCAACCTTGCGATTTCAGAGAGCGAAAGATTGTATTTTTCAACCGCCTCCTTCATAATATTCCTGCCGGGCTGCTTTTCCCTGAAAAGGTAACCGTAAGTCTGCTCGCGGTGCCTGAGGGGAAAGGCAAGAACCTCCATTGTCCTGTTTTCATAAATCTGTACGGGAGCCGTGCAGCTTACAGGGTTCAGGACAATGTCATATTTGACCCCCTCGCCGAACTCTTCCTTGAAAAAATCGAGAATCCGTGCAAGAGCGGCAGGTGCATAGATATAGAGCGGGGTTATTCTGCCGGCCATTGCGAAAGTGGAGAGCAGCCCGAATAGCCCGAAAACATGGTCTCCATGCAGATGCGAAATAAATATGTTGTCTATTTTGGCCAACGACACCCGCGCCTTGCGGATTTGCATCTGCGCACCTTCACCGCAGTCTATCAAAAACAAGCGCCCACGAACCGTAAGGATGTGAGCGCTGGGGTATCTGTTGGCAGTGGGGAGGGCCGAAGCCGTCCCCAATGTCAAAAGTGAAAAATCCATCTGTTATTTCAAGCCTTTTTCCATTTCATCTTTGAGAGCGGCCAGCTCGCTGATGTCACCCAAAGTTGTCTTTTCAATATTTGCCTTGATCTTCTTTACGGCATTCTGGGTTGATTCAGCCTCTGCAGCCTTCTCCTTGTTCTCCTTAGCCTCTGCCTCTCTCTTGGCATCGTCGGCAATTCTTGTATGTGAAAGAACAATCTTCTTGTTGGACTTGTTGAACTCAATGACTTTGAAAGGAAGCTTCTCTTCGGCTTTGGCTGTGGTACCATCCTCTTTTACCAGGCCCTTTGCAGGAGCGAAGCCCTCTATGCCATATTCAAGTGCAACAATGGCGCCCTTGTCGTTGAATGAAACTATCGTACCCTCATGTATCGAGCCTACTGTAAAGATGGTCTCGAACACATCCCAGGGATTCTCTTCAAGTTGTTTGTGGCCGAGGCTCAGACGACGGTTCTCCTGATCTATTTCGAGAACCACGACATCCAGGTTTTCACCTATGGCTGTAAACTCCGAAGGATGCTTGATTTTCTTTGTCCATGAAAGGTCGCTTATATGAACGAGACCGTCTACACCCTCTTCCAGTTCAACGAATACACCGAAATTTGTAAAGTTCCTTACAACAGCCGTGTGTTTTGAACCTACGGGGTATTTCTCCATGATTGTAGCCCAGGGATCCGGTTTAAGCTGCTTTATGCCGAGCGACATCTTCCTCTCCTCGCGGTCGAGTGTAAGGATGCATGCCTCTACCTCGTCTCCCACCTTCAGGAAGTCCTGTGCGCTTCTCAGATGAGAAGACCATGACATTTCAGATACATGGATAAGACCCTCTACACCGGGCTGGATCTCAACGAATGCACCGTAATCAGCCAATACCACAACCTTGCCCTTAACCTTGTCTCCGACTTTGAGCTCGGGATCCAGAGAATCCCAGGGATGAGGTGTAAGCTGTTTGAGACCCAATGCAATACGTTTCTTTGTATCGTCGAAATCCAGTATAACCACATTTATCTTCTGGTCCAACTGCACAATCTCCTCAGGATGATTGATTCTGCCCCATGAAAGGTCTGTAATGTGGATAAGGCCGTCTACACCGCCGAGGTCTACAAACACACCATATGCGGTAATGTTCTTCACTATGCCCTCGAGTACCTGGCCTTTTTCGAGTTTGCCGATAATGTCGGCCTTCTGTGCCTCAAGCTCCTCTTCGATAAGAGCCTTGTGGGATACGACAACATTCCTGAATTCGTGATTGATCTTTACAATCTTGAATTCCATTGTCTTGTTTACAAACACATCGTAGTCGCGGATAGGTTTCACGTCTATCTGTGAACCGGGAAGGAATGCCTCGATACCGAAAACATCCACAATCATACCGCCCTTGGTGCGGCACTTGATATAGCCTTTTACGATTTCGTCTTTCTCGAATGCCTCGTTTACCCTGTCCCATGAACGGAATGAGCGGGCCTTCTTGTGCGAAAGTATCAACTGACCCTTTTTGTCTTCAGTGTTCTCGACATAGACCTCCACCTTGTCGCCCACTGCCAAATCGGGATTATATCTGAATTCATTTACAGAGATAACGCCCTCGCTCTTGTAACCTATGTTTACAATCACCTCGCGTTTTGTGATACCTACCACGGTACCCTCCACTACTTCGTTTTCAATAACTGTAGAGAGCGTATCGCTGTACATTTTCTCTACTTCTTCCTTGGACTGGCCGTAATCGGCCTCTTTCTCGAATGCATCCCAGTCGAATTTGTCTACCGGAACCGATGCATTGCTTTTTCTTTTTCTTGCACTCTCTGCAACGGCAGGAGTCTCCTCGACATACGCGTCCATGGTCTCCTCCTCTTTGCGGGCAGGAGCAACTACGGGCTCTTCTGCCTCCATGATTTCCTTTTCTTTACTCATCTGTTTAAAAATTTAACAACAAGTGGGTTTAACATTATTTGTAATCTCAAAAGAGTGCGCAAAAATAGAGAATATTACTCACATTCCCAAATAGAATCACTTTTTTATGCTAAATTTGGCGCATTGAAAAACGAGAGTGATGACAAAGGATATTTTCAGACGCAGAATCGAGTGGGACAGGAAACTTATACAGGGGAAATTTTCCACCATTCTGCGCATTTTTGCCGTTGTGATGTGCCTGCCGCTTTTCGTATGGCTATGCCTCTGTTTTCTGGAGGCGGCCGGCCTGTTCAGCCCTGACGAACTGTCGACAGAAGGGGGGCTTGAAATGGACAGACCCCCGCTATGGTGGTCTGTACTCTACCATTTCATAGACCCCGGCAACCAGAATATGACCTATGGGTTCGGACGGGCGGTGGGTCTGCTGCTGGCCATATCGGGCGGAATTTTCATGAACGGGATTCTCATCTCCTCCATAGTGGGATGGTACGACAGATATGTCGACAAATGGAGATGCGGGCTGGCCAGATATGACGCCACTCTGAAGAGAAGCAGATTCATGGTAATAATCGGGGCGCATGAATCTGTCCCGTCGATAATACGCCAGCTTCTTGCCAGAAGCGAAAAGCCGGACTACATAATAGTCCAGACCAGCGGCAATGTAGAGGAGCTGCGCAGCAGACTTGTCTCGTTTCTCAGGCCTGATGAAGAGAAAAAGACAGTAATATATGCAGGAGACCGTACTTCTGAAGATGACCTGAAAGAGCTTCACCCCGAATGGGCCATGGAACTTTTCATCCTTGGAGAGAGCGTTGAGCAGAACTGCGAGAGCAACCACGACGCACTCAACCTTACAGCCCTGCAGGCAATTGCAAAAATATTGGCAGGAGCGGACAAAACGGTGCAAGGCCACAGGCTCACCTGCCGTCTGCTTTTCGAATATCAGACCTCATTTTCAATATTCCAGTATTCAGACATAAGCAACCTGATTCGCCGGGTAATAGATTTCAGGCCCATGAACTTCTACGAACTCTGGGCCCAAAGGGTTTTCGTAAACAGATCTCTTACTGAAAGCGCGCTCAAGGCATCGGAGTACCTTCCGCTCGAGGGAGAACACCCGATTGGTGCAGATTCAGAAGAGACGGTACATCTTGTAATTGCAGGAATGTCACGCATGGGTGTGGCCCTTGCAATCGAGGCGGCACACCTGGCCCACTATCCCAATTTCGTAAAATCCCCCGCAAAAAGAAGCAGAATCACATTCATAGACACAGACTGCAGCCGGGAGCGGAAATACTTCCAGGGACGTTTCAAGGAGCTGTTTTCGCTATGCAGGTGGAGAGAGGTGACAAGAACCGACGATATTTCCCTCCTTGCATCTGAAGATGGATGGCATAACGACAGCCCCGGGGAGAAGAGAAGCCACCTCGGAAAGGATTTCATTGATGTGGAGTGGGAATTTGTAGAGAGGGGTATAGAAGAGAGGGAGATACACGATTTTCTCCATGATGCGGCCACAATCCCGCACAGAAGGCTGACTGTGGCAATCTGTCTTCCCGACGACAACCGGAGCGTAGCCTCCGCAATATACCTCCCGGAAAGTGTCTATGAAAGGGCTGTCGGGGTACTTGTCTATCAATATCACAACTCAGCCATAATAGACAGCATCTCAAGGAACAATGTCAGGAATCTATACTACCGGAATCTCAAGGCGTTCGGCATGGCAAGAGAGGCATACAGCGACACCATGGTGCGCACCCAGGAGAAAATCGCTGCAATACTGGACAACCAGTACGGGAAGATGTATGAGAATGTGAAAAGGGAACTTGCAGTTGCAGAGGTAAATGTAGAGGCAACCCGGGGCAAGTCTGCCATTGCCAAATATTGGAGCAATCTCTACAACGCAAACTCCATCTGGTCCAAATTGCGGAGCATAGGTTACTGTGGAGAAGAGAGGCTCGACAGAGACGATGTGGAGGTTCTTTCAAAAACAGAGCATAACCGCTGGGTTATGGAGCAGTTGCTTATGCGATACCGCGCCCTCACTCCTCAAGAGCAGAAAAGGGCTGCCGGGAATCAGGAGTACAAGGAGGAGTTGAAGGGATGCAAAATGGCCCACCTCGATATATGCTCGTCGGAGCGCCTGCGCGAAGTGGATCCGGATGTAACATGTTTCGATGAAGGGTTCATCAAGATTTTACCCGATATTTTAAAATCAGTCAATGAAAATGAATAATCCTATGGAAAAACAGTATATTCCCTCTCCGGCGGATTTGAGCGGAGTGGAACTGCCCGATTCTCTTGGAGAACTTACAGAGCAGATTGCCGAAAATGTACATGAAGTATGGGCCAGGGGGCGCGTGGATGAGGGATGGCGGTACGGAGACAAGCGCGACGATGCCAAAAAACTGCATCCCTGCCTTGTACCGTACAGACTGCTGCCCGAATCCGAAAAGGAGTATGACCGCAACACGGCAATCAATACATTGAAGCTTGTTGTCAAACTGGGTTACAGGATAACAAGGGAAAAGTAACGTCTTTACTTGCGTCTTCGCTTTCTGAAAAGAATGGAGGCTGCAAGCACGGAAAGGAACATGATGCCCAGCACAACGGCAAGATCCCATGCATTTTCCAGAAGCGGCAGCCTTATATTCATACCGTATATGCCGGAAATAAGCGTAGGAGGCATGAAAAGCAGGGAAACGAATGCCAGAATTCTCATAATCTTGTTCTGGTCCAGATTGATAAGGCCCAATACCGTATTCTGCATATATTCCAGCCTTTCAAAACTGAAATTTATATGGTTCAACAGAGAGGATATATCCTTTATGAGCACATTGAGCCGGGAATGGATGTCTCTGGGGAACTTGTCGCTTTTCAGGATAGCCGAAACCATCCGCTGCTTGTCAATTATATTCTCTCTGACGAGCATGGTATTCTCCTGCAGCTGATTGATATCCAAAAGGAAATCCTCATTGACGTTTTCTCCCAGACTCACCCGCTTGTTGAACTGCGCTATCTCCTTGCTCATCAACTCTATCATGTCTGCATCAAGGTCTATTCTCCCTTCAAGGATTGCAACCATTATATGGTAGCCGGTCGGATAGAGCTTGTACGAAAACACGACCTTGCGCTGCATCTCCGTGAATGTGCGCAGCGGAGCCTGCCTTATTGTAACCAGTATGCCCTCCGAGATAATGAATGAAACGCCCTCCATGCTGTAGTCGTCAGGGCCGGGAATCATAAAGTTAGTGTTGGCGAATATGGCAGTATCTGTCTCGGAATAACGCGATGAACTCTCAATCTCCTCCGCCTGCGCACGGCTCTGAAGCGTTGTCTCAAGAAAATCCTCTACGGTACGTTTCTCTTCGCCTGTCGGTTCAAAGAGATCTATCCACAATACATCATCGAAACCGAGCTCTTCTAACTGTGCGGCTGAGTTTGAGGATACAATATGTCCTTTGGATTTAAAGAATATCTCTATCATAAAATCAGATTTAATGGTGAATGTCAACAATTTCCGGCAATTATGCCTAAGTTGTGGTTCACCATCGGACTTTCGACTTCAACTCCTCCAGAGCCAAAGCCCACAAGTCACAAACCCTTTCGATTACAAGGTTCTCCAATTTATATGACATATTCAGAATCATGCCGCAAAGGTATGAAAATATTTGTCAAAAACACCCTGCCTCTAACAAATATGTTCTATCAATATCTTTGTTCCTATCAGAATAAGAATTGCTCCGCCTGCAAGCGAAGCCTTGGAACAGAACATTCCCTTTATCCTTGCCGCTCCGGAGAGTCCGGCAAAGGAGGCGACTGCAGTGACTGCCGCCAGTATCAATATGTCAATCAGAATTCTGAAACCGCTGAATTCGGTAAAGGCCATGGAAATACCCACCGCAACGGCATCTATGCTGGTTGCCATGGAGAGAAGCAAAAGCTGCCTGCCGTTGAGCAAATCTATCTTTTTCCGCTCCTCACCGCCCCTTGCAGACTTTATGGAATCTGCAATTATCTTGACTCCCAGCAGAGAAAGGATTGAAAATGCTATCCAGTGATCCCAGGCCGTTATTATATGGGCGAAGAGAGAGGCCGTGTACCATCCGGCTGCAAAGAGAGAAGCCTGCATCAGAGCAAACGAGAATATGATTTTTGCCTTTCCCGCTGCTCCTGCAGAGACAAGAGTCAACCCTCCCGCCAGAGATACAGCAAAGGTATCGAACGAGAGGGTTGCCGCTATAAAAAAGAATTCTATATAATTCATTAACTTTTAGCGCTTTCTACAAGCTTGCCGTTGCGGAAGATGTAGAGGCCCAGGAAAGTGAGAAGGCCGTTGACTATAAGCAGCGTAAAGCCGAGTTCAAAATTAAAGAGAGCTTTGCAGAGCGAATTGATTACAAAGCAGAGAACGGGAGCTGCAACTGCAATATAGGGAGAAGCCTTATCCTTCACCTTGTATTTGGTAAATATACCAAAGAAGAACATTCCAAGCAGCGGCCCGTATGTATACGATGCCAGCTTATAGACCAGATTGACCACGGCATCGCTGCTCACTATATAGAGGATAACCATTATCACAAAGAAAATGACGGCAAACAGCGCATGTATCTTATTCTTGAATCGCGTCTTCTGGGTGTCGTCCATGTCGGTCCTTGTAGAGAATCTTGCAAAGTCTATGCAGTAAGAGGTGGTAAGAGAGGTCAGGGCATTGCCGGCACTCGGGTACGAAGCCGAAATCAGACCTATCAGGAAGAAGATTCCCACTCCTATTCCCAGATACTGGCTGGCAATCGTGGGGAAAATCTCGTCTGTCTTTTCAGCACCTATGGCCGCCATTCCACCGAGCTGCTGCAGATACATGCAGAGCAGCGCACCCAGAAGCAGGAAGAAATAGTTGGCGCAAACAGTGATGACACTGGTAGAGTACATGTTCTTTTGTGCAGACTTTATATCCTTGCAGGCCAGACTTTTCTGTATCATACCCTGGTCGAGGCCGGTCATGGCCACCGTCATGAAAATTCCTGCGATGAACTGTTTTACGGCATTGGTGCCGGAACTCCACTCCCAGTCGAACAGCGAGGAGAATTTTGTTCCCGCGATATTCGCATTCTCACCGCCGGCCACTGCCGCCACCATATCTCCAAGCCCCCAGTTCATCTCCTTGCAGATAAAATATATGGAAAGGAATACTGCAAGAAGCATGAAGGTGGTCTGAAGCACGTCTGTCCAGATAATTGTCTTTACTCCACCCTTATATGTGTAGAAATAGAGAATCACAAGAAAGACAAAGGCCACTACCGAAAAGAGCAGAATATCGGCAATCGAGTGTGTCTGCCACTCAGGACTCTTGGGAATGAAGGCGTAGAGCACGAGCGCCACCACATATATTCTCACCGCCGCCCCCAGTATTCTGGAAACCATGAATACAGATGTTCCAGTCTTGTATGAATTCATTCCGAAACGCTCGCCCAGATATGTATAAATCGAAGTCAGGTTCATCCTGTAATAGAGCGGAAGCAGAATCTTGGCTATGAGAATATAGCCTCCCACGAAACCGAAAACCAACGGCATGTAGTAGAAATTCTGGGACATTACGTTTCCCGGAACGGAGACGAAAGTCACTCCGGAGATGGAGGTGCCCACCATACCGTAGGCAACCACGAACCACGGGGCCTTCCTGTCGCCTGAAAAGAATGAATTTGCCCCCATTTTTCTCGATGTCAGGTAGGAGATGAAGAACATCAGCGCAACATAGAGAGCAAACGAGAGTATCAAAAGCCATAATGGAAATTGTTGCATGTCAAATAAGGTTAATAGGTTATGTTAAAATTTAAATATCTGTCTGTTTTCTATGCTCTTTCCGAGCGTAAGTTCATCGGCGTACTCCAAATCGTCACCGAAACCGATACCGCGCGCTATGGCAGTTATCTTAATATTCAGCCCCGACAGTTTTTTATACAGGTAAAATGCCGTGGTTTCACCCTCCATTCCGGTACTGAGAGCAAGAATAACCTCCTGCACCGCTCCCGATTTTACCCGCTCGGCCAGCTTCTCTATCGGCAAATCCGAAGGCCCGATGCCGTCGATTGGAGAAATTATGCCTCCCAGCACATGATACAGCCCATGGTAGCGGCCTGTCCGCTCTATACTCAATACGTCCCTTACGCTCTCCACTACACAGATGACCGAACCGTCCCGCCTGCTGTCTTCACATATCGGGCAGATTTCACTGTCGGTTATCATGTTGCACTGCCTGCAATACCTTACCCCTTTTCTGAGTTCAGTAAAGGCGCGGGAAAAACGCTCTACGTTTTCAACAGGCTGCTTCAACAGGTGCAGCGCCAGCCGGAGTGCACTCTTGCGCCCGATACCCGGCAACGAGGCGAACTGCTCCACCGCATTTTCAAGCAACTGCGAGGGATATTCTCCTGCAAACATCTGCCCGGCTATTTTTTAGAAGCCAGATATGAATCTACTGCATCTCTCACCGAGCCATATTTGAGCAACAGAGACTTGGCATACTCATAATCGGTAATTTTTGTCTCGTCCATTATCATCCTGGTTCCGCGGTCTACCAGCTTTGCATTGCTGAGTTGCATGTCAACCATCTTGTTACCCTTTACATGCCCCATCTTTATCATAGCCGAGGTAGAGATCATGTTAAGTATGAGTTTCTGCGCAGTACCCGATTTCATTCTGGTGCTTCCGGTCACAAATTCGGGACCCACTACCGCAACTATGGGAATATCCACCTCCTTTGCTATGGCTGCATCAGGATTGCAGGTGATGCACGCGGTAAGAAGACCTCTGCTGCGGGCCTCCTTTACGGCTCCAATAACATAAGGGGTTGAACCTGAAGCGGCAATTCCGACAACCACGTCGTTTTCTCCTACATGATAGGGCTGCATGTCCGCCCATCCCTGAGCCATGTCATCCTCTGCATTCTCAACAGCCTTGCGAATTGCAGTGTCACCGCCGGCGATAAGGCCTATGATGAGGTCATAGGGAGCGCCATACGTGGGAGGAATCTCCGATGCGTCGAGTATACCGAGTCTTCCGCTCGTACCTGCACCGAGATAGAAAAGCCTTCCGCCCTTTTTCATTCTTTCCACAATGCCGTCTACAAGTTTTTCTATTTGCGGGATACAACTCTCCACTGCAACCGGAACCTTCTTGTCTTCGTTATTCATGTTTTTCAGCAGTTCCGCTGTAGACATCGTATCCAAATTCGAATAGAGAGATGATTGTTCAGTTACTTTCATATATGTATGCTTTAAATTATATTTTTATGATATTCAACCAGACCTTCGATAGGCGTTTTCAATATTTTTCCGATTCTGACCCCTTTGGAGGCAGCTACCTCTTTAAGAATATCCTCGTAATAATAGGCGATGGAGCCGACCAGGTTCACATCATAGTTCCTGTAATCATATGAGTAGATATTTCTGGTAAAGAATTCCTCAAAACTGCTTCTAAGAAGGTTGTCTATATGCGGATGCGAGCGGAACTCGTTTATGAACGGAGAGAAGGAGGCGAGAAAACGGCTCGGAAGCGGCTGTTTGTAAACTTTTTCCACAATCTTGGGATAATCGAGATTGTAACGCTTTACGAACTCGTCCTCTATCTCCTTGGGGAGAAGCCCCTTTATAAAGTCTGATACAAGTTTCTTGCCCAGCACACCGCCGCTGGCCTCATCTCCGAGAATAAAGCCTCCGGCCCTTACATTCCTTACAACCTCCCTGCCGTCGTAGAAACAGGTGTTGGAGCCTGTTCCCATTATACATGCTATTCCTGCATTATGGCCGCAGAGCGCACGTGCAGCGGCAAGAACATCAGAAGCCGCATGACATACCGCTTTTGGAAAAACCGCCCTGAAGCAATTGGAAAGCGTCTGCTGGATCTCGTCCGAGAGGACTCCCGCCCCGTAAAAAAAGACATCCCCCACATTTTCCCCCAACTCGGGAAGAAGTTTTGTCCTGAATAGTTCTATAATATGTTCCGCTGTCTGGAAAACCGGGTTGATACCCTCGGTATGAATACTCTTTACGGTTCCGTCCGGCATCAGAGCCCTCCAGTCCACCTTGGTAGAACCGCTGTCGGCAATTAATTGTATCATTTAATTTTGCTGTTTATAAGACAATAATTGCAAAAATACGAAAAATCCGGATATAACCTACTTTTTTATAAGCACTCCGCATTTGTGCCAATGATAAAAGCCATAAAGGGCGCATACGGTATAAATCAGGTAGAGAATTGCGGTAAGATAAAGTTCCTGCGAAAAGAAAAGGTAGGCACTCAAAATGTTCACACATACCCAGACAAGCCACTGGCAGATGTAAGAGCGGCTCAGCCACCATGTAGCCACTATGCTGAGGGCCGTGGCAAGCGCATCGGCCAAAGGCATGGGGTCACCTGTCATGTTTCTTAAAAACGTAAGCAGTGAAACAAAGACCGCCGCAAAAAGCAGCACGCTCAGCAGAAGGTCTCTCATTCCAATGTGGCGGTAGATAATCTCATCACCTTTTCCGGCCCCGCGTTCCGCATCTTTTTCCCGGCGCTTTGAGAGCCTCTTGTCTTCTCTCCACCTGTAGAAGCCGTAAAGGCTCACTGCCGCATAATAGACTTGAAGGCCCATTGCGGCAAAAAGGCTGCTCTCTGCAAATACGATTATGTAGGCTATGGCGGAAATACCCCCCACAACCCACATAATACTGTTTTGCCTTATCTCAAGTATAAGGTAGAGAAGCCCTGTTATAAAGGCAAAATATTCCATTTCCTAAAAACTGTAGGCCACCTTCGCCACAAAATTAATGGTTGCCTGCGGATAGACGCCCTGCTCCACATAATCCGGCGCACCGTCTGCAAACCTTGCGCAGTAAATCCAACCGTATGAATAGTACCTGTTGTTGAACAGGTTGTCTACCGAGAAAGAGACTCTTATTTTTGAGTCGTTTTTCAGGGTAAAATCCTTGTATGAGTTGAATGAGGCCGTATAGTATCCCGGAACGCGGGCAATCTCGCTCGATGAGTTGTCCATATACTGCTCTCCCACATACTTGCAGCTGAGAGAGAGCCCTGCCGATTCAACCGGCCTTACGCTTATCATGGCCATGGATATGACTTCCGGTGAAAGAGTCAGTTTCGACTTCTTGTAGAAAACCGCCGTCTGCTCCACGGGATTCCAGTCTGTATCGTTGTCGTAAGTGTCTACATAATTGGTAAAGTTCTTCAGTTCGTTTTTTGAAAGGGTAAGATTCGCATCCAACTTCAGCCATTTCAGGGGACTCCAGGCAGCGGCTAGTTCAATGCCACGCCTGTAGCTGTCGGGGATATTCTCCTTGATTACATAACCTACGTCTGAAAGCCGTCCGGTTGCCACAAGCTGGTTCTTATACTCCATAAAGTAGAGATTTGCCATGAGGGTCAGCCTGGGCGCCGAATAGTTGTAGCCTACTTCATAGTCTATAAGCCGCTCGCTCTTAAGACGGTCTTCTGCATCAGACTTTATAGACTCTTTTATGTCGGAACGGCTCGGCTCCCTGTGGCTGACAGCAACAGAGGCATAGAACCTGCTTCTGGGGGAGAGATTGAACGAAAGCCCCCCCTTGGGATTGAAGAAACTGTAGTACCTGTTGTTGTCAAGCAGTACGAAATCATCGTCGGGGCCCTTGAGTTTATACTCTATGTAACGATACTGCATGTCGGCAAAGAGAGTAAGACGGCTTGAAATGCTCCATTCCGCCCTCGCATATACGCTTGCATCCTCTTTCCTGCCGTTGTTCAGATACCAGCGGTAATCGTCAGGAATATTCTGGTTGTACTTAGACCACAGCATTTTTCCTATATGGTCGCCGTCATAGAAGGAATACGAGGCACCTGCCACTGCATTGAAACAGGAAGTACGGTATGTAACCGAGGTCATTGCCGCATAGTAGGAGTTGTCCATCGCCTCGCGTATTATGAAATCGCTCTCGTCGTATGTCACACCCTCTATAATCTGCGGAGCGAGCCCATACTCCTGGAAGGTGTCTGATGCCTTGTAATTTTCGTAATATCCGTCGCCCTTGGTAAAGTTAAGGGTAGTGTTCCATGTGAGCCGCGGAGAGAACTGATGGGTATAGATTGCCTGAAGATGGTGCTGTACATAGTTGTCAGTCTCATTATCATAATAGTGCACGTTTCCCGCTTCATCATAATACTCGCCTGCGGGATTGTATCTTCTGTTGCTGTAATAATCTTCAAGCGAGATTCCCTCCCAGGTTATACCTGTATGCTGCTCTCCGTATATATAGTTCAGTTTTATACTGTTGTTGGCATTTCTCCACCCTGCCGTGGCAAAAAGCGAATTCAAATCTGCCTTGGCGTTTCTTATATAGCCGTCTGTAGTTCCACGTGAATAGCTGACATCGAACGAAAAACCGCTCTTCGAGACACCCGTTCCGGCTGCCACTGAGGTCATGTAGGTAGAATAGGAACCGAACGAAAACTCCGCCCTGCCGTATGCATCCATTGCGGCGGGTGTAGTCTGCATGTTTATGCTGGCTCCGAATGAAGCCGGGCCGTTGGCTGTAGTTCCTACTCCACGCTGCAGCTGTACGGAATTCAAAAAATTCTGGATAGAGGGCATATTTACCCAAAACACTTCCTGACTTTCAGAATCATTCATTGCTATACCGTTTACGGTAACATTGATACGGGACGCATCTGTTCCTCTGACAGAAAGTTTGGAATATCCCAGCCCGAGGCCGCCCTCCACTGTCGTGACTACCGACGGCTGGAGCGAAAGCATCATTGGAAGCGAATGATTTGAAGCTTCCGCCTTTATCTGCTCGCGTGAGACGGTTGTATGGGCCGTAGGCGTATTTCTGCCGGCCCTGGTTGAAGCGACTACAATACTGTCCAACGACAGATCCTCAGATACTTTTGATTTATCCTGCCCGGTGGCAAGAAGGGTTGAAAAGATAAAAAACCCGCACAAAATCAATTTTTTCATAAAACATAATTTTTGGCGGGGGGTCTTTAAACGACAGGAAAGTTGAACTTCGCTTCCCTACGGCGGTACTGACCGCATCAGGTTTAAAGGGTATAATCTCAGCCGAAAGGCACCCCCAGCAGTGTTTGTATAATCTGTAAAACGGGCGCAAAGATAGAAAAAAATGGCAGACAATGCATGGGCTGAACAGATTTTAAAACAAAAAGAGGGGCGCAAAAGAGTAAAAATCTCCCGAAAAAGAATAAATTTGACTGTCATTTAAATTACAGAAACCGCATATCATGAAACCTGTACGGATATTTCTCACCATTGCCGCCTTTGCGGCCATAGCCTGCACTCCTGCAAAAGATAGACTGAAGGGAGGCGAGGAACTCACCATGCTTGTCGGCACATATACAGACAGCCTCAGCCGGGATTGCCGCCGCGGCATCTACACCTTCAGATTCAACCAGCAAAACGGCAAGGTTACGCCCCTCGACACTTTTGCAATGGAAAACCCTTCGTTTTTAACAGTATCCTGCAACGGAAAAAATATATACGCAGTAAGCGAAATGCCCGACAGTACAGCCTCTGTCTACGCCTTCTCGTTAGATAAAAAGAGCGGAAGGCTGCACCTTCTCAACACAAGAGCCACATCAGGCGAAAATCCCTGCCATGTATATGCAAACGATTCTTTTGTACTGGTTTCCAACTACACCGGAGGTTCTCTCTCCGTATTCCCTGTAAATAAAGACGGCAGCCTCGGCCCGATTCAGGCGTGCCATAAGGGCGGGACAGGAGGTCCTGACACGGTAAGGCAGCCTGTGCCTCACATCCACTGCTCACATTCCGCGCCCGACGGGAAATTTGTTTTTGCCTCAGACTTCAGCGCCGACAGAGTGCTGCGTTTTCCGGTAACGCCCGACGGAAAGGGATTGCAACCGGCAGACACTTCCTTTGCAATAGAGGCTGATTCCGGACCGAGACACTTCACCTTCAACTCAGAGGGCGAGCGTCTCTACCTGCTTGGGGAACTTTCGGGCAAAATTTCAGTATTCAGTTATAAGGAGGGGAGACTTTCACTGCTGCAGACCGTATCAACAGACAGCGTGGCGGCAAGAGGCAGCGCAGACATACATCTGAGCCCTGACGGGAAGTTCCTCTATGCCAGCAACCGCATAAGGAACGACGGTATCGCGATATTTGCCGTAGCGGACAACGGGCTGCTCGCTCCGGCAGGCTACCGGCATACGGCAATCCATCCACGCAACTTCTGCATAACTCCCAACGGCAAATACCTGTTGGCTGCATGCAGGTACGGCAATGTCATTCAAGTCTTTGAAAGAGACGCAGCAAGCGGGCTTCTGAAAGAGACGGGCCAGTCTGTAAAACTTGACAGGCCGGTATGCATAAGGTTTGTACGGTAACAACAAAGGAACCTATTTCCGCACCAGTTCAATCTCGTAGAGTCTCGGCCAGAATTTTCCTGTAAGATAAATGGAACCGTCGGCCGGATTGCAGGCTATGCCGTTGAGCACATCGGTGGTGGAAGTGCGCAGCGAACGGGAGAGCAGATTTCTGCAATCGACCACTCCGTTCACCCTGCCGTTGTCGGGATCAATGATTACTATCTGGTCGCTTCCATAGACGTTGGCCCAGATGCTGCCCTCTATATACTCAAGTTCGTTAAGGAAACGGACGCTCTTCTCCCCGATTTTCACCTCCAGTTTTTTCCGTACCATGAAGGTCATCGGGTCGAGAAAATAGAGCATTGAACTGCCATCGCTCATAATCAGACTCTCCCCGTCTGTCGTAAGCCCCCACCCTTCGGTAAAGTTATGAAGTTCGCCGAGGTATTTCCAGCTTGAAGCGTCATATACGAAACATTTATGCTCCTGCCATGTCAGAATGTAGAGTCTGCCGTCAAGCACGACAGAACCCTCCACAAAATATTCAGAATCGAAATTCAGCCTGCGCAGAACCCGTCCGTCAGCCAGATTTACCTTTCTGAAACTCGACTCTCCGTATTGTCCGCAACTTTCATAAAGGGTATCCTTATAAAAGAACAGGCCCTGTGTATATGCATTTCTGTCATGGATATAGGAAGCCTTTACCTTTATCCCGTATTGCACCGGCTCCTGCGCACATGAAACGCACGAGAAGGCAATGGAGAGGAACAGCAAAATGACAAAACGGCTCATCGTGCAGATTTATACTCTTTTGCAGCCTTGACAAACGCCACGAAAATCGGATGCGGCTCCTCGACTGTGCTCTTGAGTTCGGGATGGAACTGCACGCCTATGAAGAACGGATGCGAAGGAAGTTCAACAACTTCCACCAGCCCGGTATCGGGATTCCTGCCGCTGAATTTGAGGCCTGCCTTCTCCAGAACCTCCTTGAAATTGTTATTGAACTCATATCTGTGTCTGTGACGCTCCGAAATATGCGTCTTGCCGTAAATATCGTGCGCAAGCGAATTCTTTTCCAGTATGCAGTCGTATGCTCCAAGCCTCATCGTTCCGCCCTTTATCGTAAGGGTCTTCTGCTCCTCCATCAAATCTATAACCGGATATGGAGTTGTCGGGTTCACCTCCGTTGTCATGGCATCTGTCAGCCCTGCCACATTGCGCGAATACTCGATAACGGCCATCTGCATTCCCAGACATATACCGAAGAAGGGAATATTGTTTTCACGGGCATATTGCACTGCCTTGATTTTCCCGGCAATGCCCCTCTCGCCGAATCCCGGAGCGACAAGCACTCCATCCATACCGGCGAGCTTCTGCCCGAGGTTGTTTTCGTCGAGATATTCGCTGTGCACCGTATGTACGTTTACCTTGCATTCATTTACCGCTCCGGCATGTACGAACGACTCCAGTATAGACTTGTATGCATCCTGCAGTTCCACATACTTTCCTACCAGCGCTATGTCAACCTCGCCCTTCGGATGATACATCTTTTCCAGAAAGGCATTCCATTTCACCAGGTCGGGAGCGGGAGCGTTTTCCAGACCGAGCTTGTGAAGCACTATTTCATCCAGCTTTTCATGCATCATGTTCAGAGGCACTTCATATATGGATTTGGCATCCATAGACTCTATTACCGCATTGGGCTTGACATTGCAGAAGAGGGCTATTTTTTTCCTCACGTCTACCGGAAGCGGATGCTCCGTCCTGCATACTATAATGTCGGGATTTACACCGTTTTGCTGCAACATCCTCACGGAGTGCTGAGTGGGCTTTGTCTTCAACTCCTTTGCAGCACTCAGGAAAGGAACAAGGGTCAGATGTATCAGAATGCAGTCTTCATCAGGCAGTTCCCACTGCAGCTGACGCACGGCCTCAATAAACGGAGTGGACTCTATATCGCCCACGGTACCGCCCAGTTCAGTAATGATAATGTCGTATTTTCCAGATTTTCCCAACAACAGCATCCTCCGTTTTATCTCATCCGTAATATGGGGGATAATCTGCACGGTCTTTCCAAGATATGCACCCTCGCGCTCCTTGTCTATGACAGTCTTGTAGATTTTTCCCGTTGTCACGTTGTTTGCCTTTGACGTATGCACGTTAAGGAAACGCTCGTAATGCCCCAAGTCCAGATCTGTCTCGGCGCCGTCTTCCGTGACATAGCATTCGCCGTGTTCGTATGGATTGAGCGTTCCGGGGTCTATGTTTATGTAAGGGTCGAATTTCTGAATTGTCACTCTGAATTTCCTTGCCTGAAGCAATTTTGCCAATGAAGCGGCAATAATTCCTTTACCGAGGGATGAGGTAACTCCTCCCGAAACAAAAATATACTTGGTTGCCATAATGTTATTGGGATTCTGTTTATCGGGGTACAAATATAGTAAATATCGCTGGAATAATCGAACAAAATCAGCAGATTAACGCAATAGGAATTGAGATTTAAGCAGTTAGGAGAAAATTACGGAAATAGGGCTGAGGGCTGAAAAGCGTTCCAAAGCGGATTAGAGAAATAGAACGGTTTCATATTCGTTACCCGTCAGAAATGCAGATTTAACACTTTTCGTCCCGTTTACGCCGTTCTGCATAGGTTTGCTTGTCAAGGTTTAACTCGTTGATTTATAGTTTTGCAACCAAAAAAGGACGAGTATGACAAGGAGCACATTTCGCGTGCTGTTCTATACGAACGGCAGCAAGGAGAAGAACGGAATTGTCCCCATCATGGGACGGGTTACAATCAACGGGACGGTAGCGCAGTTCAGTTGCAAGCGGAGCATCACAAAGGAGCTTTGGGATGCAAAGGGCAACCGTGCCAAAGGCAAGAGCGTGGAAGCGAGGGAGACGAACCTTGCGCTTGACAACATCAAGGCGCAAATCATCAAGCACTACCAGCGCATATCCGACCGTGAGGCGTATGTCACGGCGGAAATGGTACGCAATGCTTATCAGGGCATTGGCTGCGAGTATGAAACGATACTCGGCGCATTCGACAAGGAGAACGCCAAGTTCCTGAAACGTGTCGGCAAAGACCGCTGCATGGGGTCTTACCGTGTGATGGTACGTTCACGGAACTATGTGGCGGCGTTCATCAAGTCGTTCTACAAGCGCAACGACATGTCCATGTTGGAACTCACTCCCGACTTCATCAAGGAGTTCTCTGTATTTCTCACAACGGAGCAAGGATTGAAGAACGCTTCCGTGTGGCTGGCTTGCATGTGGGTCAAGACGGTCGTTTCACGGGCGCATTACAACGGGCTGATACCGAGAAACCCGTTTGCACAATTCCGTATCACGCCCAACGTGAAGGAAAGGGAATATCTTACGGAGGGAGAAATCCGGCAGCTTATCGAACATGAGTTTTCCGATGCCACGCTTGCTTTCACCCGTGACCTGTTCGTCTTTGCTTGCTTCACCGCACTCAGCTTCGCAGACATCAGGGAACTGACCACGGACGAGATTATGGACGTGAACGGCGAGAAATGGATTATTTCCAAACGGCACAAGACGGGCGTACCGTTCCAAGTGAAGCTGCTGGACATTCCGTTGCAGATAATCGAAAAGTACAGGCCGTTCCAAAAGGACAATTCGGTTTTCGGCGAAATCAACTATTGGAACGTCTGCAAGAAGCTGAAAAAAGTCATCAGCGAATGTGGCATAAACAAGCAAATCAGCTTCCATTGTAGAAGACATATCAATTCTTCTTACCCATTGAAAACAAGGAACTCACAAAGATTGTCAGCTTAACAGGTAACGATTTGGAAACCAGCGAGCTTCTCTATTCTGCAATGTTCTGCATCAATCAAAAGAACGCTTTTCTCATTTGCAAAAGTAGTGTTTTTCTCTTTCATTGCCAAAGTTATTCCTCTGAAAAATAGAGTAAATCAAACATCTTATCATTATTGTACATTTGTTGCACATCTTGCTGATGAAAATCGGTAGTACTGTCTTGCTTTTAATTCCATACCGTTTCCACATCATATTTGAGACTGCCCGTTTGCGAATAGCCTGTCGGCAGGTTCGCCTGTCTGTGTGCCGACAGGCACGCCGGCAGACCGGTCGGCAGGCAAGCTGGACGGCAGGTCGGTTGGAGCGCGGGCAGGCTTGCAGGCCAGCGTGCGTATGCCTATATGCTTTTGTTTATTGCACCATTCTTTTGTTGCTTCATTACTACGTTGATAGACGGATGTATTGTACCACCGATTTATATCATCCAAACTCCACCTCTCTAAAGCCACAATCCATTGCTGATACCTTTATTTGAAGTTTCGCTGTTGTAAACCTGCACAACAGCACGACAGCAAACCAGCATATCATTGAAACCATGTTGCTTCCTATCTGCATTGAATTACTTTTTTGGTTGTCGGGTTCTGTTCTTCATTGTTTTAGCAAACTATTGGTTCGCTGAGCTTGTAAACAAGCGAGGCTGTATTTGCCCAAAATAGCATTTCCTTATTGGTCTAATGTCTGTTTTGGCTGTGATTGGCACATATCGACATCGAATTGACACTATTGTCTGTTTTTCAGAAGGATGAAAATCCGGCTTTGTTCCCTGTAATCTCAATAAGGTGCAGGCTTACACACCGCCCTATTCCCTTTCTTCTTTTGGGCAGCTTGGGCATCGGGAAACGATGCTTTG
>CASGCS010000012.1 GCA_949300025.1 uncultured bacterium
ACATTTACGGCCTAATGAAAAATAGGGGTGCCTTTCCGGATAATCAATAAAAAAGAAGAATGACTTTCATAGCCATTCTTCAAAAAATCATAGGTGAAATCTAAAAAAAATTTGGATTTAACTTAGAATTCGGCCTCTTTTCATGTATTTAATAAATATTATTATTTCAAAATATTACGATTATTCTTCACCCCAACACTCATCACCTACATCTTCGTAACTTTCATTATTGATTCCGTCAATATAAGTTACCGTTATTCGAACACTATATAACGGCGAATAACCATATCCTTTCACTGCGAGCTCCACAGATCCTTTTTCGTCATAATAAAGTGTTGAATATTGAGCCTCACCGAGAAAGAACTTACTCAATTTCTGATTGTCCGGAACATTGGAGTTCTGAAATTGTTCAACGCTTCCGATTGGTTCACCGTACTTCTTTGTTAATTCCTCTTTCAGTTCATTGTATTTCGTCTCGCATTCACGCCAGCTGTTTAATGTCGGATATAACAGCGAAACCTGGTTCACGACGTCTACATCAGGTTTCGAAGCGACAAGTACGAAATAACCGGTCACATCGTTCTGTTTAAAAGGACCTATCAGTGTTTTATTACTAACCTCGGTCAGCACTTTGGCATTGGACTGTTTCTTTTGTATCTTCTGGATAAATTCTTGTTTAGGACCATCTATTGCAGTGCCCCAAAACATCATGTGGTCGGACGACTGACAGGCCGTCATTAATAATAATGCAGTAATCGATAAGAAAATGATGTTTAACTTTTTCATTGGATTCTGTATGTTTAATGTTACCTACTAAAATACATTTAACGTTCAATCACATACTGGACGTATAGAGTAGCCCATATGACTTCTGGCCTGGTGAAGTTTATGCGAATTTAAAGCGAAATAATAACATGAGAGAACATGCCAATTGTCCGCCGTAGCACTCCAATAATGGCCAATTCTGCCTCCAGTGAGGTTGTACTCCATTCTAAATATGCTCTGTTCCTTTTCTCCGGTATAAGGCAGAATAAGGGTATTGCCATTGGGACCGGTAAACAGGACATGGTCTTCGTATACCTCGGTTTCACACGACCTGTACAACTCTTCAAACTCGGCTTTAGTAGGCATGCGCCACTTCCCGCCCCAATTGGCTGTGGCAGCATCATAGCCAGCCGTCAGATTGTTGTTGCCATCGATGGCACCGTGTCTCCTTAGGATTCCCAATTCGTTCTCATGCCACAGCCCCTCATTGAGTATATTCTCATTATGAGGTTGAGTCTCTCCCCAACTGTAATAATCGCCACGGTCTTCGGGATTCGTGGCACCTAAATTACACGTAGCCCATTTTGTGCCGCTGGGTAGCCCCAGGTCGATGTACATATGTCCGTTATATTCTACGGGAGTCGGCCTATGACTGTACATTGCTAAGGCACCCTTCCCAGCAAGAGTGTTATAAAAGCATCTCTTATAAATCTTATTGTTGCCATATATTTATTGCCACGTCAATTCTATCGTCTTACATATCAAGATGCTGCACTGTTTGTTGCCATATCGCGTACAATGGGCTTTCAATTGCGAATAGTAGTGTTCGCTGCCATCTATAGGTATCTTGTCGAGCAACTTAAAGAAAGAGTCTGTAACGTCGTAGTAGTATGCCCATTGCTCTTCGTACGATTCACCGTCATAAGGAGGTGTGTTAAGTTGCCAAATTCTATTGTCTTTAGTCCAGTAATCGCCCGGATTTTGCCTCATGGTCCGTTCCAATCCCTCGGTGTCGATAAGGTGGCGGTTGTTTCCTTCGCCTATCACAAAACAAGCTGCACCATCATGAGTTGCATACCCCATCACAGTTAAAGGATTGGAGGTGGGAGCTATCAGCGAAATGAATTCATTGTGCTTGCTCTGCTTTTGAATCTGGAAAACCCCATATTGACTGCCTTGACGGTAAACGAAAGTCTTCTTGCCGATACGCCAATACTCATCCACTCCAGTGGGCAGGCCATAATTGTTGGCCATAGGATAGACCCTGTTCTTTCCTATGGCCACGGGGAACCCTTCGTTATCACGCATGATTTGTTCGAAAGGTTCTCCATCAAGCATATATACGCCTAATCGGGCATCATAGAGATGCTTCTCGCCGTTTGTAGTGAGTACATAATAGTTTTCGCTGCCATCTATTTCGGCAAGGTTAAGTGCCTCATAGCTATCGTATATAAAGTCACTGTCGTATTTGCGTGCCAGTCCGTTATAAACAGCCCATTTGCCCTCTTTACCTTTGCGATGCAACTCAGCACGTGACAGTCCGTCGTACTCTTGATAGAGAATCTCGCGTTCCATTGAGGTGCAAGCTGATAGGACACACAACATTAATAAACAAATGATTTGTCCGATTATTCTCATTTTTGCTTCTCCTTTATATAAATACCGACCATGTTTTCAACTCTCGTTTCTAATGACTGAAACTCGCCGTTGCGCCAATAGCCGCCCTGTCCTTGTTGAGTGCCTGCTACATAGACATCTCCGTGGAGAACGGCGATAGCATCTGCCGATGAACTACCATCGGGTGTGAGTTTGGCGGACTTTCCGTTTTTCCAATAAATACCTTGATTGCCGTCATTGGTGCCGCATAGATACCAATCAGACAAGTCGGTACATGAACCGGTAATACGGACATTATACGAATCGGGCAATTCTTTTTCCCATCCCTGTTCATCCCAATAGCAAGCGTAATAGCCATAACTTTCGAGATTGTCGTCGGAATAGCCCGCTATGTGTAAATCAATACCGTTATAGCAAGCCGTATAAAAAGCGCCGCATCCATCGTGAAGCGGTTCCCACTCGCCTTGGGGCGTGCTCTTTCCATAGGAATTCCCATTAATCCAAATGCTTGGCCGACGATAATAAGGATCGACGAAACGTTCAAAACGGTTACGTTCCAGGTCGTAGCCAATCAATAAAATATTGGGACCATACATGATTACATCTTCACATGCGGCATCCCATTTACCATCGGTCAATGAATAAAGTTCGGTATTGTTCTTCCAGCATTTGGCCACACTCATGCGGCGATGTGTATATTCAAACTTCGCACTGCGTGTACGTGTTACAGGTCCGTCGTATGCGTAACCGGCAGTGATGACATCGCCTGCATCCGTTACAGTCACGGCCTTGGCACATGACATATAACTACCATCAGTCAGCAAATGTATTTTCCCATTATGCCAATAAACGGCATAGGGCTGCTTTGTCCGGTCTTTGGGTTGCAACTGACCGGCGACATAGACATCGCCGTTCACTACGGCCATGTCGTAAGCTACGGCCTCGCCTCCCGGAGATTCTAACGTATGTTGTTCGCCATTGATCCAATAAACGGCCGTACCGTCACTGAGGTTTCCACAAAGCCACACATCATTGGGTTCGGTGTTGCACGAAGTCATGGCGGCAAGTCCTAAGGTTGAACCCAACAACATCGTGATTCTTAATAAGTTCTTCATATCGCTGTATTTAATTAGTAGATTTCATCGTTATTATAAGAGTGCAACCACACTAAAACTTCATTATTGGTCGTACTATCGCCCAATCGTCACAATGACGCCATCTCTTTATTCCACTATACATCGTTACTACAAAAGCAGTCCTGCCTTCTTCATCGATTTCGTGCGACCAATGACTAGATGTGTAGTGGAAAGAAGAATAATCATTAGACATATCCAATGCCTCTCCGCCGGCAGCAACAAGTGCAGTATTTAACTTGATTCTGTTTTGGTATATTGTTTTTAATTCGGCTACGCTGGGCAATCTTTTTGAACTGTTTGTCGGATATTTTTCAATAGCATCATTCCATGACATCTGCTCGTCTTTAAGAGCCATTACTTTGCCGTGTAAACCGCCGTCGCTGATCTGAAATACTACACCCTGCAACCCCTTATGAAAATCACCGACCCGATAGATACCTTTACTGTGTCTATATGTTTCATCCGCGTTCAACCGATTTAACTCAGCCTGCTGGGCCGCCGCCTCGCGGCGTTGTTTTTCCTCTTCGAGCCGACGTTCCTCGACCCAACGTTTCTGGGCTGCCCGTTCCTCTTCAGCCCGTTTCAGTTCTGCAGCATAACGTTCTTCTGCAGCACGACGTTCCATGGCCAGACGCTCCTGCTTCTGCCGGTAGGCATAATATCCCGCTCCCGCTCCGGCCAGCACGAGCAGGGCCAGGACGGCCAGTACATACGGCCGACGTTTTTTGCGGGCCGCAATACGTTGCAACCGTCGCTCTTCCGCCTGTTTCTCGCGTTCAAGACGTGCCGCTTGTTCCGCACGTTCCTGCTCCTCCTGCCATAGACGACGCCGTTCTTCCAGTACAATACCAGCCGCACGAATCAATTCCTCGTTATAAAGTGTAGGGTTACCCGTCATTTCCCGCAACTGGTCGTCGTCTTTCTCACGCACCTGCGGGAGCAGCTCTTCAGATTTCTGTCGCAGTTGCAATTCACGTCGGCTTGCTTCCACCACATCCGGACGATACAGACCGGGATTGTCGATAATCTGTGTGAGTTTCCGGTCGTCGAAATGCTGAATATCTGTCGAGTCTTCGAATTGTTTCCCTGCATCAGGGTGAGTGTATGTCGGATTCGATGCTTCCTTGCTTCGCCCCAGAATCAATAACAATAACCCGACAACGGATGCGAGGATACCTCCTATCATCAAGATCGCTACGCGCGAAGTATCGCCGCCGAATGCGGATACGAATTGGTATTCTGCAGTCTCCTGGATGGAAAGACCATAAATGAATGCGCCCACACCTCCGATGAGCAGGAGCATTCCAAAAACCTGCTTTAAATTCATTTGTAATAGAGAGTTATTTAAGTTTGGATATGCTTGCCTATAAATGGGAGAGAGGATAGATCCCGATCGTGCAGTTGGCTCTCGCGTGGTTGTTATACACTTGGTACCCTCCCGAGAATTTAAAATATTTCCCATCCTTTGAGTAGCCTATACGACAGTGATACGCTCCTCCCCATTGCGAACCCTTTAGCTGAATTTCGTCCTTGTCTATGGCATATTCCTGTAATTTTTCAAGGGTCAGTTTACTGTCGCTACGAGTATATTCGGACAGATCATACACGCTATCTGCATATTTAATAAGATCTTTTATGCTTTTCTCCAGATACTTACGACTTTGTTTATGATTCTTCGTCTCAAACGTGAAAAATATACCGTCATTATTCTCTCCATCGGCATAAGGCCCTTGGAATTCGATAAATTGTGTGGGTGGTTTCAAAAAAGGAGCTCCTACCGATTCGAACAGGACGGGCTCCCAGTTTTCAATTTTTTGCGTGTTGTTGCAAGATGTCAATACAGACATTGCAAGCAGTGCGAGCATCAGTAATTTAGTTCTCATAATTCATTGGGTTTTGTTTAGATCTGTATATTTTAGGCATAAAATAAGAAACGTGGGCCATTACTTTTTATCTGCTTCTGAGGTCTTCGCAATACCTTGTAGACAAATAAATGAGTAAAGCCCACGCTGCCGTGAGCGTTTACGCTTTACTCTTGTCTGCGATTAAAACGGCCAAGTTTCAAAAGCAAGAATAAAAGCTAACGCTTTTTATATTTATGTCTTAATATTTCTCCTTTTATGCCATAGGCATCGTCTTTAATTAATTGGTTTTCGCGGTAAATATACGAAAAATTTGGCTAATATATCGGTAAAATGCAGGGGAAACAGGAAAGAGGGGCAAAATACAGGGCCGGAATATTCTCAATCCCGGCCCCTTGTATTTAACCTTCTACGATGAGCACTTACTTTACCGTGTCTGCCCTTTGAATCTATTGTACCAGCCTGAACTTATCGCCGATGCGGGTCTGCAAGTTATCCATATCCCGCTTTATCTTGTCGTTGGTGATTTTGGCGTAAATCTGTGTGGTGGTGATGTGTTTGTGCCCGAGCATCTTGCTGACCGTCTCCAGAGGGACACCCTGCGAGAGGGTGACCGTGGTCGAGAAGGTGTGCCTGGCCTCGTGCATCGTCGGATTGAACGACAACCCGGCATGGCGTGCCACATGTCGTAGGGACATATTCATCGAATCACGGTCTTTGACCGGGAATACCTTATTTCCGGGGAGCCTCAGTCGGCTGTAACGTTCTACGAGCCGTTTGGCCACCGGCAGCAGCTTGACCCGAAACTGCGTTCCTGTTTTTTGTCGATGGTCCACGATCCACAGATCCCCCTGTTCATCCGTGTGAATATCGTCATGGGTGAGTTTCTTTACATCGGCATAGGCAAGCCCCGTGAAGCAGCAAAACACGAATATGTCCCGGACGATGGCTGTCTTGTAATTGGGGACATAGACCTTCATCACGGCCTGCAGTTCCGATTCGGAAAGAAACCGTCGGTCGCGGTAAGTGACGTTGATATGGAATCCTGCAAACGGATCGGAGGTGATCCAGCCATTCTTGAAAGCAGTATAGCTCATCAGCTTCAGCTTCTTGACCGGAGTATGGATACTGCCGGGAAGCATATGACGGACGGCCGAGAGATAAATCACATACTTTTCGATAAATTCACGCTTCAACTCCCGGAACGGGATATCCTCCAGCTTGTATTCGTATTGCAAGAATGCGGCCAGATAACGGCGGGAACGGGTATAGTTCACAAGGGTTCCCTCTGCCCGGTCTTTGCCGACGCGCTTCTCGGCGAACTCTTTCAAGTAATCATCGAAGGTTTGCAACAGGAGTTGATATCCGTCCCCGAATCCCAACCAGGCATTCCTGACCTTCTCGGCCGTGACGTAAGAATCCCAATCACAGATACGCTGGTACTGCTTGCCGATGTTGGTCTTGATATTCTCCAGTTTCTCGTTGATCCGCTGGGCTACGACGCTTCTGCCCGATGCTTTGTTGGCTTTGGTGTCCCACAGTTTGAGTGGGACAGACATTTTGCAACTGAACTGCGAGATGGTTCCGTTGATGGTGATGCGTCCCATGATGGGCGCTTTGCCGTTCTGTTCGGCCTGTCGTTTCAGATAGAACAGGACCTTGAAAGTGCTTCTTGCCATAACTCTAAAAACTTTATTGTTAATACGTTCATTAGAGTTATTTGTTGTTGTGAAATCCGACGCAAGAAACTGAAAAAAAGCAATTAAAAATGAAGTTCGGAAAGTGCTGCGGTAACGATCTGGTAACGCAACTCTTTCCGAACTTTGCCTTTTCATGCGGCTGAACCGCTCTTTTACCTCCGGAACAATCTCACTAAAACACTGTCTCCGTGCGTTTTATATGTTATTGCCCCTGTTCCGTTTTTTTAAGGACGATCCAAATCGGGTCACCCTCTCTTCTATTATTGTTCCGCTGTCTGCGGCAGTCTATTTTTTCAGTTTTGCCTTTGCAGGTTCATCGTTTTTCTTGGCCATGTTGAGGTCGTACATGAACGGAGTACTGATAAATACAGATGAATAGGCTCCGACCACGATACCGACTATCAGCGCAACGGCAAAGCCTCTGATAACCTCACCTCCGAAGAGTGCAATGGCAATCATAACCACGAGTGTTGTCATGGTGGTATTTACCGTTCTGGCCAGAGTGCTGTTCAGCGCACCGTTTACATTTTCCCTCAAGTCGCGTTTAGGATAGAGAGTCCTGTATTCGCGGATACGGTCGAATATGACCACGGTGTTGTTTATCGAGTAACCGATAATCGTAAGAACAGCCGCAATGAATGTCTGGTCTACGTCGAGGCTGAACGGCAGGATTCCGGTAAAGATTGAGAAGAATCCTATTACTATCAGCGCATCGTGTGTAAGGCCTATCACACCGCTCAATCCCCATCTCCAGTTCTTGAATCTGTATGCTATGTAGGCGAAGATGGCAAAGAGTGAAAGAAGTACGGCAATGATTGCATCACGCTTGATGTCGTTGGCTATCGTAGGCCCTACCTTGTCTGAACTTATGATACCGTTGGGATTTTCCAGAGTTGAGGTAAACTGTGAAAGTGTAATTTCGTTATCCTTGAAGAAAGGTTTCATTGCATGGAACAGTTTCTCCTCTATCTCCTGGTCCACCTCCGTAGAGTTGTCCTCTACCTTGTATTTTGTAGTCAGTTTGATCTGGCTTTCGCCTCCGAACTGTTTTACCTCCACGCTCTCGCCGAACTCCTCGTTTGCGGCAACCCTTATATCTTCAGCGGAAACCTCCTGGTCGAAACGCAACACATAAGTTCTACCTCCTGTGAAGTCTACACCGTAGGTGAATCCCTTGATTGCGATTGAACCGACGCACAGCACAATGACTATCGCAGAGATGGTATATGTAATCTTCTTTATACCCAGGAAATTGTATCTGGTATGCTGCATGAAGTCCTTGGAGAATCTGTTGTCGAAGGTAATATTCTTGTTTCTGTTGAGCAGAGCCTCGAATATGAGCCTTGTTATGAAGATTGAGGTAAGCATTGATGTGATGATACCTATAACCAGTGTGGTGGCGAAACCCTGTACGGGACCTGAACCGAAGATGTACAGTATTATACCGGTAATGATTGTGGTGAAGTTACCGTCAATAATTGCAGAATATGCATTACTGTATCCCTCTTTTATTGCGGTTCTCAACGGTTTTCCGGCCCGCAGCTCCTCCTTGATACGCTCATATATTATGACATTGGAGTCTACCGCCATACCAAGGGTCAGCACCAGTCCGGCAATACCCGGGAGTGTAAGTACGGCCCCGAAGGATGCGAGTGCTCCAAGCAGGAACAGCACGTTGCACAGCAATGCGATGTTTGCCGCAACACCGGCTCCTTGATAGAATACGAGAATATATATGAGCACGAGCGCAAACGCTATGATGAATGAAACCAGACCGGCGTTGATGGATTCGCTTCCCAGGCTCGGTCCTACAACCTGTTCCTGAACGATGGTTGCAGGTGCGGGAAGCTTACCTGACTTGAGCACGTTGGCAAGGTCTTCAGCCTCTGTAATCGTGAAGTTTCCTGAAATCTGTGAACGTCCTCCGGTTATCTCCTGTCTTACGTTGGGATAGGAATATACCATATCGTCGAGGACTATGGCTATCGATTTGCCGATGTTGTCTGCGGTAAGTCTTGCCCAGATACGTGCACCCTCGGCATTCATGACCATGTCTACTTCAGGTGTGCCGCCTGTGGTGTTGTTGTATGTTACAGACGCGTCGCTTACCATTCCACCGTCGAGCGGAGCCTTTCCGTCACGGGTGTTCACCTTGATTGCAACCAGGTCATAGTAGATTCCGCTGGCATCGGGCTTTACGCTCCACATGGGAACGAGTTCGGGAGGGAAGATTGCTCTGATCTGGGGCATCTGCAGATAATCGTTGACAATGGCAGTGTCTCTGTAATTGGCATGTCCTATGCAGGCGCCGGGAACCAGCTGGTTTCCGTAAACGTTCGGCTGGAGTACTGCAAAGAGAGGATTCTCTTTCATCCATGCCTGCTCGTCTGCAGAGAGAGAGTCTGCTGCGAGAATGTTGCTCACAAGCGAAGAGTCGCCGGTCGCAGCTGCAACTTCCTGTCCGGCAGCGGCAGATGTAGTATCCTGTTCTGCAAGGATGTCTTTCAGCGCAACATTTGCCTCAGCGAGGTATGAATAGACTTCGCTGTTGTCGAATGTAGGCCAGAATTCCAGCGAAGCGGTTCCCTGAAGCAGTTTTCTTACACGTTCAGGCTCCTTTACACCGGGAAGTTCGACAAGAATACGGCCCGTGTTGCCTATCTTCTGGATATTGGGCTGCGTAACACCGAAACGGTCGATACGGTTTCTCAATACGTTGAAAGAGTTTGCTATTGCACTTTCAGCCTCTTCCCTTATCACTGTTATGACATCTGCATTGCTTGTCTCGGGTTTGATGCGGTCGCGCATTTCATATGTGCCGAATACAGACGAGAGCCTCTTTGTGGGGGCAACCTCATTCCAGCTCTGTTCGAAGAGAGTTATGAAATCCTCTCTCGAGGTGAGCTCCTTCTGCTGTGCCAGTTCGAGAGCCTTCAGGAACTCGGGCGACTGGTTGTTGTCGGCAAGGGCCTTTATGAGGTCTTTGAGCTGCACCTGGAGCATGACGTTCATACCGCCTTTAAGGTCGAGACCCAGGTTAATCTCCTTCTCTTTGATTTGCTTGTAGGTAAAGCCAAAGAACACCTTCTCGTTTGAAACAGAGTCTATATAGAACCTGTTTTTAATTTTTGCGATAGAGTCCAGATAGTAGGCTTTGTCCACTTCCGGAACCGCTGCAAACGAAGGGCTGTTTCTCTCTGCCTCCACAGCGGCTGCTGCATACTCCTCGGCTTTATTTTCTTGATGTGACGTTGCCCATGTAAACGAAAGCTGATACAGACAGGCCAACGCGATAATGATTGCCAGAAATTTAATGGCTCCTTTACTTTGCATTTGTTCGTATGATTTAAAATTTACTTATTCGTTTCAAGTAGGGTGCAAATGTACAATTTTTTCCTAACATATAAAGTATTTCTTATCTTTGTCCTGTTAATTTCGCGTTTTTTAATGAAAAAACATATAGGTTTATTTATCATATCTTTAACCTTGTTTTCCCTGGGAACTTTGCGTGGCCAGCAAAATTCTGCCCGAATGGCGGAGGCCGGGGCGTTGCATGCCGGGTATGAGTTCGGAGAGGCCCTGAAGATATATAACTCCATTCTGGAGCAGACCACGGATTCATTGCAGAGGATGGCGCTGGAGCAGAAAATAGTGTTGTGCGAAAACGGGCTCTCCCTGCTGGAATATGCAGACAGTCCCACTGTTGTTGCCAGGGAACGCTTCTCAAAGGAAGATTTCTTTTTGCATTATCCGGGATTTGCCGACAGTTCATGGGCTCTGATGCCCTCTTCTCTTTTTGTGACCGACAGCGTTCAAAAAAAGTCGTTCGTATATTTTCCCGAAGGGGCGAAGTCTCTATATTACAGCGCTCCGGACGAAAGCGGCTCATGGAACATCTACCGTACCGAGCAGTTGAACGATACCCTGTGGAGCGCTCCGGTTGTCATGAATGAAAACATTACATCTCTGGGCAACGAGATTTTCCCAGTGCTGAGTGCAGACGGAAAATCGCTCTATTTTTCATCCAACGGCCACTACGGTGTCGGCGGATATGACCTGTATGTTTGCGAGTGGGATGAGGAGAGCGGAGACTGGGGCGTGCCGCAGAATCTGGGATTCCCTTACTCGTCGCCAGGGAACGATTATCTTTTTTACAATACACCCGACGGGAATTTTTCGGTTTTCGCATCTGACAGGCAGACTTCCGGCGATTCTCTTGTCGTTTATGCCGTACTTTTCGAAAACAAGCCTCTCAAGAAGAGCATGACCCCTTCTGAGGCTGCTGAAATCGCGAAACTGGAAATGACATCTGATGCCGCAGCTCCGGCGGAGCAGGAGAGAGACAATCTGGACGATGGAAGATACAGTGAATATTCGGCTGCGGTGGAGAATGTAAAGGATGTGGAGGGCAGATTGAATGCAACGTTGAAAAAACAGCAGCAGAGCAGGGAACTCTACAATACCCTTACCAATGCAGACGATCTGGCGGCGCTCGAAAAGAGGATCGGCGAACTGGAACTCGAAGTGATAGCCCTGCAGGAGGAACTGGGGAATGCCTCGGTAAGGCTGCAGCAGATAGAAATGGAGTTTCTTTCGCAGGGGATATTCCTGAAAGAACCTGAAGAGACTGGCGAGGGCGGCGGCAAGCAGAGCTGGGAGGTTCCGGCATTTTCCTTTGCTTCAAATACCCTCGGCAGTGCACCGCACATGAATGTAATGGAGCCGGTAAAGCCGGTAAATCTTGCATTCAGAATTGAAAGCGAACCGCAGGATCTTGTTCCGCTGGAGGACTTCCCCGGCGGACTGGTCTATCAGATTCAACTGTATACACTTACCAAACCGGTCAGCAGCACGAAACTTCTGAAAGGGCTGGCCCCTGTGTTCGAAAGGAAAATATCCGGACGGTATTCCTATTCTGTCGGAGCTTTCCCTACATATAATGATGCATTGTCCAATTTGAACAAGGTAAGGCGTCTCGGCTTTTCTTCAGCTATAATACGGGCATACAACGACGGAGAGTTCATGAATACGGCTTCTGCACGGGCGCTGGAGAAGAAAATTGCCTCAAATGTGCTTTATCAGGTTGTAATAGACGGGTATAGCGATGCGCTGCCTCAGGAAATGCTGACCGTAGTGCGCAGCAATACAAATAAAGACATAGCCAAGGTTTCCGACAGCGGGACAACAAGATTCGTGATAGGACCTTTCGGAAGCAAGGGGGAGGCGGAAACGCTGGTTGCAGCCCTGAAGGTGGTTTCAGACCAGACGATAACGGTGGAGACGGTGAAATAGGCAGAGGTTAAATAGAATATCGGGAAATGACGGCACTTATAATAACACTGATAGTTGTGGGGCTGGTTCTGCTCATAGTGGAACTTATTCTTGTCCCGGGATTCGGGGTGGCGGGAATACTGGGCGTAGCTTCCCTGGTGGCTTCATGCTGGCTGGGCTTTTCCCAATCAGGCCCGGAAACGGGTATGCTCATTTTGGCTGTGGAGATAGTGCTTGTCGTGCTTATCACGGTAATGGTTCTGCGGTCGAAGACCTGGAAAAAGGCCAGTCTTGATGCATCAATCTCTTCAAGGGTCGATCTTTCTCCGCAGGAAAAGGGGATAGGGATGTCAGACAGAGGCGTTGCGGTAACCCGTCTCGCTCCGGCCGGGCAGGTGAAGATCGGAGCGATTCTTACCGAGGCTTTTGCGCGAGATGCAGTCATAGAAGCCGGTGCACAGATAGAAGTAACTGAAATACAGGATAACAAGATATATGTAAAGGTTGTAGAAGAATAATATTCAGATTATATGGCACAGGAACTGACTTATTTGATATGGATAGGATTGTCTATCATTTTTCTGCTGATTTTCTTATGGTTCTTTCCAATAACGCTCTGGTTTCAGGCGCTTATCTCGGGTGTGAAGATTTCGCTGCTCCAACTGGTGCTGATGCGTTGGCGAAAGGTCCCTCCGGGAACTATCGTAATGGCGATGATTACTGGTACGAAGGCCGGTCTTAAATTGAATGCCAATGAATTGGAGGCCCATTATCTGGCAAAGGGAAATGTGCCCAATGTGGTGAATGCGCTGATTTCGGCGGACAAGGCTAACATCGCCCTGAATTTTAATATGGCTGCGGCGATAGATTTGGCCGGAAGAGATGTCTTTCAGGCGGTGCAGATGTCTGTCAACCCTAAAGTGATAAACACCCCTCCTGTAACGGCAGTCGCAAAAGACGGCATTCAGCTTATTGCAAAGGCGAGAGTTACCGTAAGGGCCAATATCAAACAGCTTGTCGGCGGAGCCGGCGAAGAGACCGTGCTTGCCCGTGTTGGTGAAGGTATAGTCTCCTCTATCGGTTCTTCGGAATCGCATAAAATGGTTTTGGAGAATCCCGATTCAATCTCCAAGGTAGTATTGAGAAAGGGCTTGGATGCCGGTACGGCATTCGAAATCCTTTCGATAGATATCGCGGATATAGATATCGGCAAGAATATCGGTGCAGTGCTGCAGATAGACCAGGCAAATGCCGACAAGAATATTGCCCAGGCCCGTGCCGAGGAGAGACGTGCCATGGCTGTGGCTTTGGAGCAGGAGATGAAGGCGAAGGCGCAGGAGGCGAGGGCAAAGGTGATAGAGGCTGAGGTAGAGGTACCTTTGGCTATTGCCGAGGCATTCAGGAAAGGCAACCTCGGGGTCATGGATTATTATAAAATCAAAAACATCCAGGCCGATACAGAGATGAGGGAAAATATTGCCAAGTAAAAAAAAATATTTATATTTGTGCTCCCGATAGGTTTATCGTTGGATTGGGTGAGATGGGTGAGTGGCTTAAACCAGCAGTTTGCTAAACTGCCGTACGGGTTTCCGTACCGGGGGTTCGAATCCCCCTTTCACCGCACAGGATTGCAGCTTGCCGCATTGCGGCAGGCTGTTGTTGTTTTTATGCCCCGCCAAGCTTGCTTGAGCGGGAGCATAAAACAACAAGCCTCTCCGGATGGAGAGAAGCTGCAATCCTGTGCAAGGGCCCGCCCGGCAAGGGCACTGGGGATGTCGGAGCAGAGCGACGAAATCCCTCTTGGGCCCGCAGGGCGGGGGAATGCACAGCCCGCAGGGCGAGCACAATCCCCTGGTTGCAGCCGGACAAAAAACAGTTTTCTTTCCGCTTGCGGAAGAGGCTGCAATCCTGTGCAAGGGCCCGCCCGGCGAGGGCACTGGGGATGTCGGAGCAGAGCGACGAAATCCCCCTGGAGCCAGAGCGAGTCCATGCAAGCCGTCTATGACCATTATGCATATACTGAATCCGTTGTTTTTCAGCCAATCAACATCCTTCACATATTAGAATATCGTTTCGTATCTGACATATTTGCACTACAAGATTTTACTCCGGTGTGCGTCCTTTATCATCATCAACCCGAAGAGTCCCTGTTATTGCACGCAAGTTTGCACCGCATAAGCCTTTAGTTTTTGTTACTTTGGTTTTTATATCTTATAACAGTGGATGTAAATAAATTTGCTCTACTCTTGGCTTCTGTGTATATTTACCATTCAAGCGTCAGTGTCTGGAAATAAATGTGCGGTTAGGTGTATAATGAAACGGAGACGGGTATGGAAAATAATTATGATATTTTTTTAAGTTATAGAAGAGATGGCGGATTTGAAACCGCAAAGCACCTGTATGATCTGTTGACAAGAGACGGTTATCGGGTAAGTTTTGACATAGATACTCTTCGTTCGGGCGATTTCGATACCGGACTGTTGCAGCGGATTGACTGTTGTACAGATTTTATCATAATTCTTGACAAGGATGTGTTTAGCCGTACTCTGGATATTACATTCAACAGAAATAGAGACTGGTTGAGAATCGAATTGGCCTATGCGCTGGAGCATGGAAAGAATATAATTCCTGTGATGTTGTCTGGCTTTATGGGATTTCCGGATAATCTACCTGCCGACATAGCCGAAATTTGCAGAAAGAATGGCCCTAAATATGATAAATATTATTTTGATGCATTCTACGACAGGCTTACGGAGTTTCTCTATTCACAACCTAAAATGGCGGGCAGCAACGATGTCAATGGAGAGGATATTTCAAGTTTGGTGGGTTCAGTATTGAAAATTGAAACGGATACTCCCTGCCGCATCTTTGTAGACGGCTCTGAGCGTTGCATTGCCAAACCATCGGAGACAACACGTCTCGCTCTTCGCGGTGGAAGTTACCGTTTGCGCTTTGAAAGCATAGAGAATCCTGCTGATAATTTGGAAGATAGAACTTTCAAGATAGATAAGGATGTCGAGGAATGGTATACTGTTGCATTACTGCCTGTCAGGCAGAAACGTGAAAATCTTGAGAAAATCAGGAGTGAACAAAGAATGCAGAAAGAAAAGAAGAAGAGCGAAACGCAGTGTGGCAGATATAGTCAGTTTACTTATTTACAAGAAAAAGTGTTTGATAAACAATTAGTATCCTTTGAGGATAACGGTAAATGGGGCTTGAGAGACAAAGAAACAGGAAATGAAATAGTTCCTTGTAGATATGACATTATCGGACGCATAAGTGACGGTACGGCGAAGGTCAGGCAGGGTAGGAAATGGGGATTTATTGGAAGAACTGGAAAAGAGATTACGCCTTGCATATATGACTACGCAAGAGACTTCTCTAATCTTCGTGCCGCTGTTAGAAAGGGAAGCAAATGGGGATTTATAGATAAGGAAGGCAAGGAAATAGTTCATTTTATCTATGACTATGCAGATGATTTCTATGGAAACATGGCCAAAGTGAAGAAAGATGGAAAATTTGGGGCGGTTGGTGAGAATGGGAATGAAGTTGTTCCATGCATCTATGATGAAATAGACAAATTTTCGAGTGGCTTGACACGGGTAAAAAGAAATGGAAGGTATGGATTTATAGACAAAACCGGTAAAGAGATCACTCCATGTGTCTATGATGAGGCAAGGCCTTTTACTGGGATAAGCCATACAACAATGGTTAGAAAGAAAAATGTATTTGGCCAGTTCGGCCCCTGGATAACAATCGGTGCAAACGGTAAAATAATCCTAACAGACAACTCTCGGAAGCAGGGGCCGTCAGGTATGAGAATGTGAAAAACAAAAAGGCAGCCGCAAAAAACGGTTGCCTTTTCTGTCGGGGTACTCCGACTCGAACGGAGGACCCTCTGCTCCCAAAGCAGATACGCTAACCAACTGCGCCACACCCCGAATTCTTCCGCAGACAATAAAAGGTTTTCTTATGGAAGAGGCTGCAAAGGTATGAGTATTTTTTATATTTGCAAAAGGTTTATTTTATAGAGAGGAGACAGATGAGAACAGGAAACAGGGTGGACAGGCCGTTTTTAAGGTTGCTTTATATCCCGTTGTTCTGCATGCTGGTTGCAGGATGCGGCAGAAACGGAAAAAGCGCAGAGACAGACAAGGTGCAGGATTTTCCCTATGTGGAAATTCCGCTTGCAATCAGGGGAAACCAGGAACCGGCGAGAGAGTATCTGCTGGAAAACTTCTGGAACAGATACATTTCAGAAGCGGGGAAAGACACGTCGCTGCTTTCAATAGACGAAAATGTCTTTGAAAAGGCCTATGCAGAGTATCTCAGGCTGCTTTTGACGGAAAAAAATGCAGAAAAACAGGCGGCTCTGCAAAGGCGGCTTATTGCAAAGGCAGATTCGTTTGCCGTTGCCGGGAAAAAACAACTGCTTATGAACCTTTTGAAGTTCAGCGAACTGTATCTGTATAACCCCAATTCCCCCTATCTGAATGAGGAGCTGTATATTCCTCTTCTGGAATCTGTAATGAAATCTGAGGCGTTGGATACGCTCAGCAAGATTCCGTATGCCTACCAGCTGGAACTGGCCCTTTTGAACCGTATAGGGCATAAGGCAAACGATTTTCCATATACTTTCCTGTGCGGAAACACAGCAGACGGAAGCCGTCCTGCGGTGAAAGAGAGCACTCTCTACGAGACAGAGGGCAGGTATCTGCTTATATATTTCAACAATCCCGGCTGCATGAGCTGTAATGAGATAAAGCAGATTCTGGAGCAGGAGAGCAAGATAGCGGAGATGATAGAGGACGGTGAACTTGTAATTCTTTCGCTCTACATAGACGGCGACAGTGATGGGTGGTTTTCCGGTTACAGGGATTTCCCCCGGGAGTGGATATATGCAAAGGGAGAGCAGAGTCTTTTTGCAGACAACACCCTTTACGGCATAAGGGCCATTCCGAGTCTCTACCTTCTGGACAGCAATAAAAAAGTCCTGCTTAAAGATGCTTCTGTTGGCAGGACTTTGGAAAATCTTTCGTTACTCGGTAAAGAGCAGCAGTAGCGAGTTGGCTACCTTGCGCTCTCCCAGATGGTCGAGTTTCTTATTGTCGGAAGGATGGTTTACAACCTCTTTTCCCTTGATGTACATTGTGGTGGAGCCTCCTCCGTCGAGATTTATCAAATCTTCTGCACCGAGCCATCCCAGCATATTCTGCAACTCTTCGAGGCTCATTCCCTGTGCCATGGCATTGCGGCCGTCTACGGTAACGAGCAGCACGTTCCCATTATCAAGTATTGCGACAGCCGTACGGGGATGTCTGGTGGTATAGAACGAACTCTCTTTTAGCGGTTCCTTTTCGCCGGAAATCATAAGCAGCGGGCCCGCGGTCATAATATCCGGGGCATCGAGCTTCCGCTCCCATTCCTTGTCTGTAGAATCAGGTTTGAGAATGGCAATTCTGCCTTTGCGGTCGATAGCCATGACACCTGTCTGGTTGAAACTGCGCTGCGAGTGGCCATCGTTGTTGCCGCAGATTTCAACACCGTTTATTTTCAGGTAGTCTACGCTGTTGTGCGGTTTTTTGAACGAAAAGAAGTTGCCGTTCACTGCGGCCAGGGCATCATGCTTCACTGCCATTTCGGATGTCCGTGTGAGTTCCTCTTCTGCGGCAAAGGCAAAGTGCGGAGAGTTGCGTTTTTTCTTTGCTCCTTTGATTTCTATTATGGAGACAATCTGGTTGGATTCAAACAGGTTTCCCTTGAAGAATGCCTGTTTGAAGGTGACTTTTCCGTTTAACTGCTCTTCATTCCATTCTGCCGTAACAAGAGAGAGAGAATCTCTGTTCCCTTCTGCATGGAGCAGAGCCGGAGAGAGTATGGCGAGCAAAAGGAAGATGACGGATGTTTTAAGTTTCATAAGGTTACTTGATTTCTATGATTGCTTCTGAAATGTTTATCATAAAGTCGCCCACATGCTCGTATTCGTTGATAAGATCCATATAATAGACACCGGTAAGGTATGAGTAGGTGTTGTTTTCCAGATTGAGCAGATGCTCCTCCTTGAGGTTGTTTCTGTACTCGTTTATATCCTGTTCGGCATCCTGGGCATTGGAAATGTCCTTTACCTTGCTGAATTCAGACTTGAGGTTCACAATCATGGCATCGAATCCGGCATCTACAAGCTTTGTCATATAGTTGAGCTTGTTTATCATTGTCTGGTTGAAACTCTTGTCGTGAATGTTCCGTCTCTGGAGAATGCGTGCGATATTGAAGCCGGAATCGCCGATGCTTTCCAGTTCGCTTATTATCTTGTACATGGCCTGCAACTTGCGTCCTGATTCCTCGCTCAACTGGCCTTCTGCAATTTCATTCAGATATTTGGCTATCTCAAACTCCACCCGGTCTGTAATCTGCTCATAATGCTCGAGCTTTTTATAGAGCTGGTCGAACCTCTCTTCGGAGGTGGTGTTCAGAGCCTCTTTTGCATATTCGTATTGGCGGCGGCACAGTTCGGCGAAGTGGATTATCTCCGCCTTGGCCTGCCCGAGCGAAAGTTCGGCCGTATTCAGCAGACCGCCTTGAATATATTTGAGCCTGAATACCTCTTCTTCCTTGGGGCTCTTGACGAGTTTGGTTACCAGTTTTACTATCTGTGGTATGAACCAGACCAGAATGAGCGTATTGCAGATATTGAACAGCGAGTGTACCATCGCAACCGAATAGAGCAGACTCTCGCTCGAAGCGCCTGCTACAAGAGGATTGTCGCAACCGAAGGCGGTTATAATCTTTGAGACAAGATAGAGGAATGGGTGATAGAGAACCAGAACCCAGAGCACTCCGAACAGGTTGAATACAGAGTGGGCCCTGGCCGCCCTTTTGGCCGAGGTGTTGGCTACCGAAGCCGCTATATTTGCCGTTATGGTTGTCCCTATATTCTCTCCCAGTACCATTGCCGCTCCCATATCAAACGAAATCCATCCGTTGTTTATCATGACAAGGGTGAGGGCCATGGTCGCACTTGAAGATTGCAGTACGATGGTAAGCAGCGTTCCTATTCCCACAAACAGCAGCACAGAGAGAAAGCCGAAATCTGTCCAGCTTTGCAGGAAGGCGAGAACTTCTGGTGAGTTTTCGAGATTGGGCACAGAATCCTTGAGGAATGTAAGCCCGAGAAAGAGAAGTGCGAATCCTATAAGAAGCTCCCCTATAGATTTCTTTCTCTTTGCCTTGCACATCATGAAGGCAAAACCGATGCCTATCAGCGGGATGGAGAGTACCGAGATGTCTGCCTTGAAGCCCAGAAAGGAGATGAGCCAGGCTGTTACCGTTGTCCCGATGTTTGCACCCATTATCACTCCTATGGCCTGGACAAGAGAGAGCAGGCCGGCATTTACAAAGCTTACCACCATAACGGTGGTTGCACTTGAAGACTGGATGATGGCTGTGATAAGAAGGCCGGTAAAAATCTGGCTTGCAGAGTTTGTTGTCATTGCAGCCAGGAAGGAGCGCATCTTGTCTCCGGCCACCTTCTGCAACGCCTCGCTCATGAGGGTCATTCCGTAAAGGAAAAGCCCCAAAGAGCCTAAAAGGGTAAGAATGTTTAAAACGACTCCCATAAGTTTCCATTATAGTGAGTGCAAAGATAACTCTTTAAATTGGAGTTGGGAAAAACAATCTCTACATTTGTGCAGGATAAAAGCACACTTTTTACAAAAAGGCGTTTATGCAGATAAAAAGGTTTAAGTTTTTCCTCTTTGCAGCGGCGTTTCTGGCAGCCGCCGTTTCTGCCGGGGCACAATATTATATGACAGGCTCTGCAAAGGCAGGCATAAAGTGGCGGGAGATGGAAGGCCGGCATTACAGGCTCATATATCCGGAGGAGATAGATTCGCTGGCTCAGCGTTACATGTGGCTGCTCGAGAATACCCGCGGACAGGTAATGTATGGCCTGCGCGACGAGGGCAGACGCAGGGGAAGTTTCAGGATGAACGTAGTGCTGCATCCATATACCACACGCAGCAACGGGACAGTGGCATGGGCTCCGAAACGGATGGAGTTGTACACCAGACCAATGGCAGATGCCCTGTATCCGGAGCCGTGGGAGAGACAGTTGGTGCTGCACGAGGCGCGCCATGTGGGACAGATGGCTCCATTTACAAAAGGTGTTTTCAGACCGCTTTCATATATTTTCGGAGAACAGATAACCGGCCTGGGAGTGGGTGTCTACATGCGGCGCTGGTTTCTCGAAGGTGATGCCGTTGTGGCGGAGACGGAACTGTCCGGCAGCGGCAGAGGCCGGAGCGCCTCTTTTCTGGAGTATCACAGGGCGGCGGCCATAAGCGGAGACACCCGCTCTTTCGAACACTGGTATTTCGGCTCCAACAGGTATTATACGCCGGATATCTATCCGTTCGGCTATATGATAGTTTCTGCGGGAAGGATTCTGAGCGGCGACTACAATTTTTCCGGTAAGCTTCTGAACGGTATCTCGTCGGAGTTCTACAACCCTGATGTCGTAAACAGAAATTTCAGAAAACTTACAGGGTACTCCCGCCGTCATCTCTTTTACAAGGGGTTCGAATATTATACCGACTATTGGAAAAAAGAGTGGAAAAGCCGGGGAAAATTTTCTGAGCATCTTCTCCTTGCCGGCAGCGGAAACAGGTATTATACCGAGTACCGTTCTCCCCTGGCCGTAGGAAAAGATTCGGTTGTATGTGTGAGATACAGTTACGACAAGCCGTGCGCTCTTGTACTTGTTACCGGGCCGGATAAACAGCGGGTGCTGCATGCCTTCTCCTCTTCTGCAGGCAGCCTCGCCAGAAACGGAGACGATCTGCTGTGGACAGAAACGGTTCCGGATTCAAGGTGGGAGTTGGGTTCCGTACAGAGGCTCATGGCGTACGGGCTGAAATCAGGAAAAATAAGGGCGCTCTCGGGAAAGGAATCTTATTACAATCCTGCGACAGCTCCTCAAACCGATACTGTGGCTGTTGTGGAGTATCCCGAAGAGGGGGGCTCGAATCTGGTCTTTTTAAATGGGAAGGATTACGGGAAATGCGGCTTTGCAGAGGCTCCCGAGCATGGACAGATAACAGCGGCGGCATACGCTGCCGGAAAATGGTACGCTACCGTAATAACGGAGGACGGAGTGGGGATATTCGGCCTGCATGACGGCAAGTGGACACGGGAGATTGCAGAGCAGCAAGCCTCTCTTTCCGATTTGAGAAGTTACGGCGACAATCTTGTCTTTGTCTCCGACATAGACGGTGTAAACAACATCTATCTCTACAATGTGAAAAGCAGATGTCTTGACAGGGTTACCAATTCCGAATTCGGAGCGGCGGACCCTTATGTTTACGATGGGGAGACTTATTACTCGTCGCTTGGTCTGGACGGCAGGGCTCTTGTGAAATCTCCGCTTCTGAACAATGAAGATAACGGACTGACAGTTACTTTTTCCAATGACTCAATCAGGAGCGATTATAAATATGAACCTGCTGAAATTCTTGCAGAACAGGCAAAAAAGGCATTTGAAACAGATAATATTTCCTCTCAACCTGATTACAACGGCAGTTTTGCCCGGTATGAAAGCAAAAGATACAGAAAGGGGACGCATCTGTTCAATTTCCATTCATGGATGCCTTTCTATATGAATGTAGACAAAATCAGAAATTCAAATTTCGACCATAATTATGAAATCCTGTCGCTCGGAGCGACGCTCTATTCCCAGAATCTTCTGGGTACTTCGCGTGCAATGCTGGGCTATTCATACAGAAACGGCCACCATGCGGCCCATGCAAGTTTCGAATATTCCGGGTGGTATCCGGTATTCAGGGTAAGTCTCGACTACAATGAAGAAAACCGTTACCGTTACACTCTCAGACAGACACATGGCGGCTACAGCATCAATGCGGAGAAGACAGACAAGTCTCTGGCAGATTTGACTCTTACCGCATACCTGCCTCTTCTTTGCAACAGCCGGGGCTGGTACCGCGGCATGACTCCACAGATACACTATCAATACAGCAATGATGATTTTTTCAGCCTCTCCAGGCAAAAATATATAAACCGCCAGCAGCTGGTATATGGAGTGAACTATTACCAGATGCGGGAGACGGCGGCGGGAGCCGTTTTTCCAAGGTGGGGTTTCGGCCTTACCGCCATGGGGCTCTCTCCGCTTTCCGGGAACAGTGATTTCAGTTCTGTCGGAGAAGTGTACGGGTATCTTTATCTGCCGGGAATTATGGCATGCCACGGTATAAAGCTTGGTGCCGGATATCAGTTCCATAACGTCGAGGGGAGAGTTTTCTATTCAGACAACCTTCTGGAGATGCCCCGCGGCTATACTTCTGATTTTTACGGTGAGAATTATTGCCTGTTCACGGCCGATTATGCCGTCCCGTTCAACCTGCGCGGGTTAAGTCTGGGCTGGCTGGCATATATAAGACAAATCAGGCTTATCCCCTTTGCAGACATAGGCCTGGTCAAGAGTTCCGGAACCGGTTACGTCTGCCACAGCAGCGCCGGTTGCGACCTGGTGTTCAATACCAATCTTTTCCGGCTCGGTTCTGCGGTAGACATAGGCGTGCGCTATGCAAGGCGCCTTAATTCGGGCGGAAACTATTTCGGTATGTTGTTTAACGTTGCAATTTTTTAACCGTATGCGTTTCGACAGATTTTTCAGCAAGGGCACACTTTCAGCCTTCGATATATTCCTTATTGCCGGCGTTGTCGTTTCAGGAGTGCTCTACTCCATACTTGCCGGGCAGTTCGACACTTTGGGATTCATAGCGTCTGTTACCGGGTTGCTGTGTGTTGTACTGGCTGCAAAGCGCAGCCTGTCGAACTACCTGTTCGGCATAATAAATGTCTCTCTGTATGCTGTAATTTCCTATAAGTCCCAGTTGTATGGCGATGCGGCTCTCAACGCTCTCTATTATCTGCCCATGAATTTCATAGGATGGTGGAACTGGCTAAGGCACAATGGAGGAAAGAACAGCGAGGGCAAGGAAGACAAGGCTCTGGTAAAGAGCGTCAGGATGGGGAGAAAAGAGCGGTTCCTGCTTTTTGTCCTTTCGCTCTTTCTCGTATTGCTTGCAGGATGGCTGCTCGACAGATTCACTTCAGACCCGCAACCCTACAAAGATGCCTTTACCACGATATTGTCTGTAATAGCAATGTTCCTAATGGTCAAGGCATATATGGAACAATGGATTCTCTGGATAGCGGTAAATGCCGTAAGTGTGGCGATGTGGACAGTCGTCTGGTTCAACGGAGGGGAACACTCGGCACTTATGATAATAATGTGGCTCTTTTATCTTGTAAATTCCGTGAACGGCTTTATTGTCTGGAAAAGAAATTCTTGATTTTTTCTGCAAGGCTCTTTCCTACAACTGCGGTCAAATCATCGATAGAAGCCTCTCCGACCCGTCTTGCACTTTTGAAAGCCAGAAGCAGTTTCTGCTCGGTGGCCTGTCCCACACCCGGAATCCGCCGCAGGGAGGAGGAGATTTGCCCCTTGCTTCTTTTAGCCCTGTGATGGGTTATTCCAAATCTGTGGGCCTCGTCGCGCAAGGCCATGAGAAGTTTAAGCGAAGGAGAGTTCTTGTCTAAAAAGAGGGGAATCGGGTCGTCGGGAATCACAAGTTCCTCCAGCCGCTTTGCAATGCCTATAATCTTTATCTTGCCCGTAAGCCCCAGCTCTTCCAGTGCTTTGCACGCGAAGTTAAGCTGTCCGCGTCCGCCGTCTATCAATATGAGTTGAGGCAGAGGCGCCCCCTCTTCCAGCAGCCTGCTGTAGCGCCGGTAAACAACCTCGTGCATCGATGCAAAATCGTTTGCTCCTACAACGGTCTTGATATTGAAATGCCTGTAATCTCTTTTGCTCGGCTTTCCGTTCCTGAAGACCACGCATGAAGCAACCGGGTTGGTCCCCTGGATATTCGAGTTGTCAAAGCACTCGATGTGCACAGGCATCTGCTCCATATTCAAATCTTGTCTGAGCATTTCCACGGCCAGATTTCCGCGCTGTTCCTTTCCCTCTGCATGTTCTCCCGAATTGAGAGCCTCCTGCTTGAGTTGGGAGAACTTGAATGCGTTTGCATTTTTCAGACTCAGTTCCAACAGGCTGAGTTTGTCTCCCTTAAGAGGAATGTGTATGTTTTTGCCTTCGAGCGAGACATCAGGCATGAAGGGTACAAGAACTTCTGCAGACTCCTGTCCGTTTTTGCGGCTGATAGAGGTAATGGAGTATATTTCGGCAATGAATCTGCTGAGAACTTCCTCCTTATCCTCCTCTATGTTCATCCTGAGTTGCAGATTTAATGTCTGGACTATGCAGCCGTTGTTGATTCTCAGGTAGTTTCCAAAGACATTGTATCTGTCGAACACAAGTGAGAAAACATCTATGTCGGTTACCTTTGGACTCACTATCAGGGATTTGCTGTAATGGTTGCGAAGCAGTTCAAGGTTCTCCTTATAGTTCTGGGCCTGTTCGAAGCGCAATTCCGATGCTGCCTGCTCCATCTTTTCTTTCAAATTCCTTATAAGAGAGGCGCAGTTCCCCTTCAGGATCTCTGTAATGTCGTCTATCTGCTTCATATATTCAGATTCCGATATTTTTCCCGTGCAGGGGGCATAGCACCTTTTTATGTGAAAGTCGAGACATTCGCGATATTTCCCCCTTTCTATCTCTTCAGGTGAAAGGGAAAGGCGGCAGCTTCTTATCCTGTAAAGCGTATTTATCAGGTCGAGCAGGCCGCGCGCATGCTGGACCGAACTGTACGGGCCGAAATAGAGAGAGCCGTTCCTGACAAGCCGTCGTGTAAGAAAAATTCTGGGAAAATGCTCCTTGCTTACACAAATCCATGGATAACTTTTGCTGTCTTTGAGCAGAATGTTGTATTTTGGCTTGTACTCTTTTATAAGGTTGTTTTCGAGAAGAAGGGCGTCCTGTTCGCTGCCAACGACCGTATGCTGTATTTCGGCAATGTTCCTTACCAGAACGCGGGTTTTGGATGTAAGCCTTTCTGGAGTTACGAAATATTGCGAAACTCTTTTTTTCAAATCCTTGGCCTTGCCGATGTAGATGATTTTCCCATCCTTGTCGAGAAACCTGTAGACTCCGGGTTCATGGGGCAGTATCTTTATTTTATCTGAAAGGCTCATAATAGTTACAATTATAATAATTTTTTGAAAATCTGTAAGGCTATGTTGGTGAAATGGCAATATTTCTTCCTATATTTGGCCTGACGCGCCATATATACGGTTGCGCCCCGGTAATGAAAGAAAGTTCATTTTCATTACTCTTGGTTTTGCAGATGTTTTTGTGTAGAAAGAGTTCATAGTTATGGGTGAAAAGGTGGTAAACAATTCACAGGTGAAGAGTGCGCTCAGAATAAAGGGAGTTGCAGGAACGGTGACGGCATCTTTGGCAATGGCGGTCACCGGGCTGAACCGTATCAACAGGATTTTTTCGCACATATCGGAGTACCGGGGCATAGAGTTTGCCGACAACCTTATAAAATATCTCAATGTAAAGTGCAATCTGAACGGTGCGGAACTGGAGCATCTTCCAAAAGAGGGTCCTTTTATAATCGTATGCAACCACCCGTACGGCGCCATAGACGGAATCATATTGCTCAGTGTGATAGGCAAAGTGAGGCCCGACATTAAAATCCTGACCAATTTCCTGCTGTCATATATCCCAAATCTGGAAGAATCGTTTTTCCCGGTGAATCCGTTTACAGACAGAAAAGGGCTGCGCAGCAGTCTGAAAGGGCTGAAGATGGCCAAGAAACATCTTGAAAATGGTGGGGCTCTCGCACTTTTTCCGGCCGGAGAAGTCTCTTCCAACAACAATAAGGAGCATGTGGTAAAGGATATAGAGTGGCAGCCATCTGTCATAAAGCTTATAAAAAACGCGAAAGTCCCCGTAGTGCCTCTGTTTTTCAGCGGACAGAATTCCGCACTGTTCCATTTCCTCGGCAAGATACATCCGTTGCTGAGGACCGTAAGGCTTCCTCACGAACTTTCCAACAAGCGCAACAAGGAGGTCTCCATAAGCATAGGAAAATCCGTTACGGCTTCCGAGATAGAAGATTTTACCTCCATAAGGGAACTCGGTCGTTATCTGTGGAGCAGGACCTATTCGCTTGAAGCCAATATCTGCGGGAGAGATGAGCAGGTGAAGGCAGAAGCAGTACCTGTACTTGAGCCTGTACCTAAGGAGCAATTGAAGGCGGAAATCGCAGGCATCGCCGGGAAACGGCTTTTCACAGTTGCCGATTATGAGTGTTATCTGGCGGATTATAAAGAAATTCCGCTGTTGATGCGCGAGATTGCCATCAGGCGTGAACTGGCATTCAGGGGAGCGGAAGAGGGGACAGGCAAGGCTCTGGATACCGATGAGTTCGACCCGCTGTACAGACATCTGATTTTGTGGGACAAGGAGCAGAATGCAGTTGCAGGCGCATACAGGCTTGGTTTCGGGCGAGAGATTCTGAAACGGTACGGCCTGCGCGGGTTTTATACCGAAACGCTTTTCAGGTACAAGCCTGATTTTGCAACCGTGCTTGAAAATTCCATAGAACTGGGGCGCTCCTTTGTTTCGGTAGAGTTCCAGAAAGATCCTCTTGCACTGATGCTTCTCATAAAAGGGCTCTTTTATACAGTCATAAGGTACAGCGATGTCAAATATCTGCTGGGGCCGGTGAGCATAAGTTCCGGCTACCCTCTTTTCTACAGAAGCATAATGATATATTACCTGTGCAAGAAGCACGGCGACAGACGTTTTACAGAACTTATAACCCCTGTTACCCCTTTTGAGCCGGATTATATGAAAGTAGACCCCAAGGCCCTGCTTGAAAGCAAAATGGGCTCGCTTGAGCGTTTCGACAGATTCCTGAGCCGGATGAGTTGCGGCAAGTACCGTCTGCCGACCCTGCTGAAAAAGTATCTGAAGATAAATGCCCGTATCGTGGCGTTTAACGTGGACCCTGATTTCAACAACTGTGTCGACGGGCTTATAATGCTGAATCTTTCCGAGGTGCCGAAAAGCGAAATAGATACGCTCTCCAAAGAGTTTGAGGACAAGAATGCGCTCTACAAGAGGTTCGATATTTTCACAAACACGGAAGTATAGTTACGGAAGCGGGTCGTATCCGCTGCCTCCCCACGGGTGGCAGCGGAGAATCCTTTTTACGGAGAGCCATAATCCCTTTATGGGACCATATTTCTTTAATGCCTGCATGGCATATTCAGAGCATGTGGGGGTAAACCTGCAGCAAGAGGGCTTGAGAGGGGAGATGCAGAGCTGGTAAAACCGTACAAGAAGTATGAACGGCAGGGAGAAAAGCCGCTTAATGCAGTTTTTGCAGGATATGTACCATCTGTTGTTCAATGCTGTCGTAATTCAAAATTTCCTTGCGGGTATAGAAGAACATTATGTGCAGCGGACCGGAGTGCCGAGCCGCTTCCGGCCTGTTTTTCCGGTAGGCTTCGCGGATTCTTCTCTTTAATAGATTCCTGTCGACAGCCCTTTTGAAATTTCTTTTGGGAACGCTTACAAGAATCTTGTCTTTTCCCTCGCCCTCACTTCTTAGATAAACGACCCTGAAAGAGCCTGTAAAAAAACTTTCTCCGGTTTTTATCAGGTTGTTTATCTCGTTGAACGAGCACAGTCTCTCCTCTTTCCCGAACTTCTGAGGCATTATTTTTTTTCTAGATAGAGTTCAAGAGCCTTGGCAATGGAGGGAATCTGCGGAGAGGGGGCCATAATGGCAATCTCCAAACCTGCTTCCTTGACTGCCTTCGCGGTAGCGGGTCCGAATGTGGCAATCTGCAAGTCTCCCTGTTTGAAATCGGGAAAATTTTCCAGAAGAGACTTTACATCCGAGGGGCTGTAGAAGACAGCCATCTGATACTTCGAGAGCGACAAATCAGACAAATCGTTGTTGGTAGTCTTTACAAATACGGCGGAATCAAACTTGAACTTGGTCTTGGAAAAAAGTTTGTGCACATCGTTCTTGTTGTTGTCTGCCGTGGCTATGAGGAACTTCTCTTCTTTGTGCTTTGTTCCTATTGCATCTATGATTGAAGACTGGGTGCCGTTGCCGAAGAATATTTTTCTTTTCCTGTAGACGATATATTTCTGGAGGTAGAAGGCAATGGCCTCCGAGACACAGAAATATTTCATGGTTTCAGGAACGGTGACCCTCAACTCCTCGCACAGATGGAAAAAGGCATCTATTGTAGTGCGAGCCGTGAAAACAATGGCGGAGAAATCCAGAATGTTGATTTTCTGAGTCCTGAATTCTTTGGCCGTAAGCGGTTCCATCTTGAAAAACGGACGGAATTCTATGTTTACGCCATATTTGGAGATTATTTCCGTATATGGGGATGAGTTTTGAGGTTGAGGTTGTGAAATTAAAATATTCTTTATTTTCATCTGGCCAGGCATATATAATGCATAAATATAATCAGTGGTAAAATTTCAAGGGTGCAAAGATACAAAATCCAAAATGAAAGAGAAAATCCATTTGAAATAATCAACTGATACCCACTTATAATAAACCCCGCCAAGGCAAGAATGGCGGTTGCCCCGACAAACAAGGCCATATTCTGGAGCCCGATTGCAGGTATGACGGCATGGATAACGGCGGCCAGAAATACAGTCGCTCCCCAGATGGAGAAATAACTGTGGTAAAATCCGTCGAGAGTTCTGAATACAGAGGTCCTGTTTACCCATCCCAGTACGGCAAGGCAGCCTCGCCTGAGCAGAAGGAAAAGGAGGGCGCATGCAGTATAGAGCAAAAAGCGAATCAGAGTGTCTGCTGCAATGAAAGAGAGTATAAGCACCCAGAAGAAGAGCAGTATTTCGCGATTGGATTTCATGGAAGAGGAATCTTCTACCAAAAGCAGCCTTTTGGTGCTGAACAGCGATGCTGCCGTTGAAAAAAGGCCGCTTGAGAGCATCGGAAACATCAGAAGGAAAAAGAGGAGAATAAGTGCGGCTGTTACCGGAACGGCATAATAATCCAGTGCAGAGACACTCCCTTCCACCGGTTCTGCAGCCAGAATCTGCTGTACAGCCACATGGCTCTCTTTCCAGAATTCTCCTATGCTTTCAATTTCCCCGTTTGACATTGTATCCGGACTGCTCCAATATCGTTACTACCTTTTCGCGCAGGTCTCCCTGTACAATAATCTGACCATCCTTTACAGAGCCGCCGACACCGCATCTTGTCTTGAGCATCCTGCCCAACTGCTGCAAGTCGCCTTCGCTTCCTGCAAAACCTTCCACAACAGTAACCTGTTTGCCGCTGCGGTTTTTCTTCTCCAGAAAGACTCTCAGCCTCTGTTTTTGGGGCGGGAGCGTCTCCTGCTGCACCTGTTGTTCTTCTGTCTGGTATTTGAAATCCGGATTGGTAGAAAAAACCACGCCTAACCTGCTTTTCCAATCATTCTCTGCCATCTTGCCTGTCTTGAAGTAGATTTTTGCACAAAATTTGTGGCAAAGTTAGTTATAAAAAAGCAAAATAGTATATTTGCCATTTATTTAATATCTGTTCAAGCATGGAGTTAAAAAGACCTTTATTCAACAGGATTAATAACTGCATATCTCTTGTAGTCTTAATAATAGCATCTTTTACATATCTCTCTACAATAGAACCTACCGTAAGTTTCTGGGACTGTGGTGAATTTATTGCATCATCGTACAAACTGGAAGTGGGGCACCCTCCGGGAAACCCGGTATTTCAGGTCATAGCCAGGTTTTTCACCCTTTTTGCAAGCCCTGAAAACGCGGCCATGATGGTAAACGCAATGAGTGCACTGTGCTCCGCACTCACAATATTTTTCCTCTATTTCACCATAGTGCATCTTGCAAGGCGCATCATGGAGAAGCAGGGCAAGATTATGGACAAGGGCAATGCAATTGCGACTTTCGGTGCAGGAATCGTGGGCTCACTTGCATACTGCTGGTCAGACACCTTTTGGTTTTCGGCGGTAGAGGGAGAGGTCTACGCCATGTCTTCGCTTTTTACAGCCATTGTATTCTGGGCAATGCTCAAATGGGAGGAACAGGCAGACCAGCCCTATGCAAACAGGTGGATAATCCTCATAGCCTTTCTTATGGGCCTTTCGATAGGAGTGCATCTGCTGAATCTGCTTACGATACCGGCACTGGTGTTCCTTTATTACTTCAAGAAGTATGAAGTCACCACAAAACGCACAATAAAAGTGCTGCTGCTCTCCATCTTTATTCTGGTCTTCATATTGTATGGAATCATTCCCTATGTTCCCAAACTGGCGGCCTATGTAGATCTTTTCTTCGTAAATGTTCTGGGGGCGGGATTCAACGTGGGTGCGACCATCTTCGTGCTCGCATTGCTCGGCCTGCTTTTCTGGGCGGTTTATAAAAGTTACAGAAACGGGAGAGTGCTTCTCAACACGATAGCCCTGTGCAGCGTGGTGATGATAATAGGTTATTCGGTCTTTGCGGTGGTGGTTATCCGCTCGTCTGCAATGACCCCTACAAACGAATACCAGCCCGATAACCCGTTTACCCTTGTGCGCTATCTTGCGCGCGAGCAGTACGGTTCCGCGCCTCTTTTTTACGGGAAGACCTTTGCTTCTCCCTATTCAGACATAAAATATGGCCAGTACTACAATGTGTATGGCGACAAATACATAAAGGTTGATTCCCCTGCAGAACCTGTATATGATTCAAAATCCAAGATGCTCTTTCCAAGAATGTGGGATGAAGGGGTGGATGACAAGTATGTTGCATTCTACAACATGTATACAGAAGGCAAGGGTCGTACGATTGCCGGCTCCAACTACAAGATGCCGACGTTCGGGGCAAATCTCAGATATTTCTTCGACTATCAGCTGGATTTTATGTATCTGAGATATTTCATGTGGAATTTCGTGGGCAGGCAAAACGACTTGCAGGCGGTTCTGCCGGGTGACCGTGTAAACGGAAACTGGGAGAGCGGAATAGGATTCATAGACAGGGCAAGGCTGGGAGACCAGAGTGAGGGCCCTGACTATCTGGTGAACAACAGAGCAAAGAACCATTTCTACTTCCTTCCGCTCATTCTCGGTATGATAGGCCTGTTCTACCAGCTTTCAAAAGACAGGCGGAACTGGGTTGTTGTCATGCTGCTCTTTATACTGACAGGCGTGGCGATAGTGGTCTATCTCAACCAGCCCCCGATGCAGCCTCGAGAAAGGGACTATGCCTATGCCGGCTCTTTCTATGCCTTTGCAATATGGATTGGCTTTGCCGTCCTGTGGCTTCAGTCTCTGCTGAGGAAGATGAAGGTTCCGTCTGGAGTTTCGGCTGTTGTAGCCTCATTGCTGGCTCTCATAGTACCGCTGCAGATGGTTTCCCAGACATGGGACGACCACGACCGCAGCGGACGTTATTTTGTAAGGGACATGGCATACAACTATCTCATCGGTCTGGACAAGAATGCGCTTCTCTTTACACACGGAGATAACGATACGTTCCCTCTCTGGTATATTCAGGAGGTAGAGGGTGTAAGGACAGATGTAAGGATCATGAATACATCGCTGCTTGGAACAGACTGGTATATAGACCAGATGAAGTACAAGATGTATGATTCCGACCCTGTGCCTTTGAGCATGGACAGGATGCAGTATCTCTTTGGTACCAATGACTGGGTTCAGATTTTCGAAAGGATAGGCGAGCCGATAACCGTCAAGCAGGTCATGGATCTTTTCAAGAACCCCAGAGTGACCATTCCTCTTTCAGACGGGAAGAACCACAATTATATTGTGGCCAGGAAACTGCTGCTGCCTGTCAACAAGGAAAATGTAAAGAAATACGGCATAGTTGCCGGGAAAGATTTCGACAAGATTGCCGATACATTGGAAATAAACATACCTGAAGGGAAGTCGGCTCTTTCAAAGACAGAACTTGTAGTGCTTGATTTGCTTGCCAACTATAACTGGGACAGACCTGTCTATTTCCTGATGAGGGGCGGAGACATAAACATAGGAATAAAGGACTATCTGCAATACGACGGTTTTGCATACAAGTTCGTGCCTATAAAGAGCGATACCGGCACCTCTATGCTTTCAGTTTCCCAGGTAGATGAGGATGCGCTGTATGACAGGGTCATGAATCTTTATCGCTGGGACAGTTTCAAGGATACGACATTGAATATGGATTACCAGCATATTCTTACCTTCAACAACCTGGTATCGCCGCGCGACGTTATGGTCATGACCGCCAAGGCCCTTTATAACAGCGGCAAGACGGAGAAAGCTAAAAACGTGCTCGACAAGATGATAGAGTCTGTTCCGGCCAAGACGCTGCCGTTGAACACTTCATATATTTCAGGGTTGAACGACAAGGCGGTAATGGATGCGATAGAACTTTACGTAAAACTGGGAGAGAGTGTCAAGGCGGAAAATCTTGCAGATGAGTTCCTGCATGAAACACTGCTTTCGGTAAGGCTCTTTTCTACCATACACAGGAATTCGTACCTCTCATACGACGATTTATACCAGTCGCTGACCTATCTGGTGGCCCTGCAGGATACGTTCAAGCGTTGCGGCATGCCCGAAAAGGCAGATGAAATCGCCAAGATTTTGGAACAATTCCTAGCCTGATAATTAGATTTTTACTATCTTTGCACCAAAGATACAAAGAGGTGTCTTGAAATATAAATTATTAATCTTAGAGTTAGTTTTACAGGATGAATGCGGGAGGCAATCCCGCATTCTTTTTATACGGGCCTCTCTACTCTATAAGCATGTTGCAGCCTCGCAGTTCGGCATTTTTCATCCGGCCCAGCACTTCGAATCCGCGGGCTGTAATGCGCCCCATGTCTTCGGTCTCTATGAAAGAGCATGAGTTTATGTTGGCAAGGTCTATGATATTTATGCCGCCTGTAATGCCGCAGCCGTCGCGGTAACAGAAGGGGTCATACAGATCCCTTATTACAATCTTCATCCATGGAGGCGTGAGAAAAAGCCCCTCACCTTTAGAATAGGCCTGGGAGAGCAGTTCGGCCATGCCGTATTCAGAATGTATTTTCTCCACTCCGAACCCTTCGCAGAGAATTTCATGCAACCTGTCGCGGGCAATCTCCTTTCCTCGTCCCTTCATGCCTCCGGTTTCAATGACTGTCAGTTGCGGAAAATCTGTCTTGTACTCCTTGACAAAGTCGAGCAGGGCGAATGTCACTCCAAGCAGAATTGTCTTCTGCCCGTCCCGTTTAAGTCTTGACAGAGTGTCTGCAAGTTCCCGGTAGTTGTATAGATAAAATCCGCTTGCCGGGTTTCCGGTGAGTTTCATCAGATGTTCGGCCATGTAGATAAGGGAAGAGCCTTCCCTCTCCAGATAGGAGGGCAGCAGCGAAAGTATCGCATATTGTGCGGGGTCGCCGTAAAAATGGCGGAATGTCTCCGTGAAACTCTTTTCATACAGCTTCAGGTCTGTAACATAATGTTTCGAGGGGGTCATGCCTGTGGTTGCGCTGCTGGTAAATATTATCTCCTCTGTTCTGCACTCTCCACCATCCGGCGGGGCAGTGACTATCTTTTTGCTTTTGAAGAATCTGACGGGCAGAAACGGTATCTGGCTTATGGAAGTTACCTTACCGGGATTGCAGCCTGCAAGCCCGAGATATTCTTTATATACGCTGCAATGTTGCGCCTGCATGCGGAATATCTCCATGCAGAGCAATCTGAATTCAGTTTCAGATGCAATGTCGAATATTTTACAGGGCAGTGAGTTCATCTATGAATTTTAAATTTCCGTAAAGGCGGGGAACCTTGTTCTGGCCGCCCAGTTTGTTTTTGCTTTCCATCCATTTGAGAAATGTTCCGCGGCGCAAAGGTACAACCTGAAGCCGTTCCATTGTCGCGTTACCCGCTCTTTTGGCTTCGTAGTCTGAATTGGTCTCTGTAAGATGCTTGTCGAGCAGCGATGCAAACATCTCCAGGTCTTTCGGCTCTTTTGCAAACTCTATTGCCCATCTGTGGTATCCTTTTTTTGCAAATGAACCCTCACGGTTTTCTGCAAGGCTCATGAAAACGGGAGCTGCCGTAAAATCTGTTACAGTACAGCTGCATTCCATGCAGGTTGCAGCAAGTGCAGCTTCTGCGTTGGAAATCATAAGTTCCTCTCCAAAGGCATTTATAAAGAGCTGTGTCCTGCCTACTATTTTTATCCTGTGGGGAAAAAGCGAGGTGAATTCTACACAGTCACCTATGAGGTAGCGCCATAATCCGCCGCATGTGGAGATGACAATGGCATATTTTACACCTTTTTTTACTTCGGCGAGGGTAGGTATCTCCTTTATCCGCCCCTCCATGACGCTGTCGAAAATATCCATCGGGATGAATTCATAGAAGATGCCGTTGTTTACCGTAAGCAACATGGATTTTTCCGCAGCATCGTCCTGGAACGCAAAGTAGCCTTCAGATGCGTTGTAGTTTTCCAGATAGTGCATCTTTTCAGAAGGAATAAGGGCGCGGTAAATCTCCCTGTATGGCTCGAATCCAATACCGCCGTGCATGAACAATTCCAGATTGGGCCACACCTCCAGAAGGTTCTTTTTACCGGTATGCTTCAGAATCCTGTTCATCAGAACAAGGTTCCAGCTGGGTACTCCGCTGAAGTTTGTTACATTCTGCCGGCAGCTTTCCCTGCAGATAGCCTCAAGCTTTCTGTTGAAGTCTGCCATCAGGGCCGTTTTTCTCGAAGGCGTACGCAGCATCTCCACTATAAACGGTGAGTTTTTCAGCAGAATTGCCGAAAGATCTCCGTTGAAACTCCCTCCATGCCCAAGATTGTCTATCTGAACACTGCCTCCGAGCGTAAGGGCCTTGCCGTTGAATATTCTTGAATCTCTGTTGGAGGCAACATAAAATGAGAGCATTCTCCTGAATCCGCCGTAATGGCAGGTGTAGAGAGCATCGGGGGTGGTGGGAATGAACTTGCTTTTGTCGGAACTGGTTCCGCTCGATTTTGCAAACCATTTTACCTTCTGGTTCCACAATATGTAATTCTCTCCGCGCCTGAGCCGTTCTATATATGGGACAAATGCATCATAGTCTCTGACAGGAACATTCTCCCTGAAATCTCTTATGCCTTTGATTCCGCCAAAGCCATGCTCTTTTCCAAAGAGGCTTTCGGCCCCGTTTGCAACAAGTTTTTTGAACCACTGTTCCTGATACTCCAAAGGCTCCTTGCGAGACTTTTCAATCTCCCTGACTAGTCCTTTTGAAAAAGCGAGATAAAGCGAATTGATTGCAGACATATATCTTAGTTGAAAACTTCATGTAAAACATCCAGTGACTTGAGTTCTATATCGATGCCCATGTGGTAGGAGATATAGCGCAGTATTTCTCTTGCGAATCTGTTGCGTGCCGCTCCCGTGAGGCTTATTTCCCCCAGTCTGGTGGCAGGGGTCTCCATAAGCCTGTGAAGCAGTTGTGACTCCTGCCGCGTCAGGCACATGGCCAGCTGTTCCTCAGGCATGCGGGAGTCTGTGAATTTTGCGGCGGGAAGACTGAAGAGGCTTTCCGGGCCCGAGTAGTCATTGGTCGGCATTATGCCCAGGAATCTGCACAGCCTCACCATGAAATGGAGGTGGAAATTTGCTGTCCCCTCTGTCAGATTTTCGAGCATCTTTATCGAAGAGGCAAGAAAGCCGTACAGGGAACTCTCTATATCGGCCTCCCGTATGCTTTTCAGAAGCAGTTCGCTCAGGAAAATTGCGACAGTACCTTTGCAGACATCCGTCCTTATGTTGTCAAGCCTGCAGGCGGGGGCATATTCCCTTATGACAGGCATGAACGAGCCTTTGCTGAAAGTGACGGTGTCCAGTATGCTCAATCTGTGGAAATCGGAGAGCCTTGTCCTGTTTTTTTGTGAAACATGCAGGTATAGCGATTCCCGCCCCTTCTCCCGGCTGCAACATTGTACGACTACACCGCTGTCGGAGTGTCTTATTGTATGAAGCACAATTATCTGCTCCTTATCTGTCATGTTTGAGAAAATCCTTTAGTTTCCTTACCGCCTTGCCTCTGTGCGAGATTGCGTTTTTTGTCTCGGGAGAGACTTCTGCGAGCGTTTTCTCTCCCTCTGTTTCGTCCGGAACAAATACAGGGTCGTATCCGAATCCTTCGCTGCCGCTCTTTTTGCAGGCTATATATCCGTTCAAAATCCCTTCGAACGTATAAAGTCTGCCGCTGCCGTCTCTATATGCGATTACAGTGCGGAAACGGGCTCTCCGTCCGGCAGGGACCATGTGCTCAGGTCCGAGATTCCGCAGTTCGGAAAGCAGTTTTTCCATATTGGCTTCGCTCCGTTTGTCTTCTCCTGCATACCTTGCAGTATGCACGCCAGGCGCACCGTCGAGGGCCTCTACCTCCAGCCCGGTATCATCTGCAAAGCATGGCTTTTTGCACCGTTCCCACAGGTATGTGCACTTTTCAACTGCGTTCTCTTCAAGGGTGGTTCCGGTTTCGGGTATTTCCTCGGCAATCCCCAGCTCCTTTGGCATAATTACTGCAAAAGAATCTCCCAGGATACTTTGCGCCTCTGCGGCTTTATGGGCATTGCCCGTAGCAAAAACAATTTCCATTTTCTACATTAAAGTTGCACCAAAGGTAGTAAAAGTTTATTTTTGTTATGAGAAGATTTTTTTAAGCGGAGTCAGTATGAGAAAAATTTCGATTGCGGCCTTTGCCGCTGCAGCACTTTTAGGTTCGCTTTTTTCGCCGGTTTCCCTTGCGGCTCAATCGGCGGATTTCAACATGGCCAGAAGTCTGGAGATTCAGAACAATATACTCAAGGAACTCGTAAACGGATTTGTAGATTCGGTAAGCGTTGAAAAACTGGTAAATACCGGTATAAATGCAATGCTGGGTTCGCTCGACCCCTATACAGAATATATACCAGAGGAAGATGAGCAGAACATAGAACTTCTTACAACCGCCACATACGGCGGTATAGGGGCGATAATCAAGAAACTCGACACCACAGGTGTTATAATTTCGCAGCCGTATATAGGTTCTCCGGCGGTAAAATACGGTCTTGAACCGGGAGATGTCATTCTTGAAATCGACGGCGAGGATGTCATGCCCCTGGATGCCGGGGAGTGCAGTTCAAGGATGAAGGGCGAACCGGGAACCAGTGTAAGTTTCCTTGTAAGGAAGGGCAGAAGCGGCAAGACACAGCAACTGGAGGTAGTGCGTGAACGGATACATATACCGGATGTCTCGTATAGCGGCATTCTGAAAGATACAATCGGGTATATAAAGATAGACGGCTTTACCGTAAACGGGTCTGAAGATGTAAGAAAGGCGGTAGTCTCGTTGAAGGAGAAAGGGGCAAAGAGGCTGATTCTGGATTTGAGGGGCAACGGAGGCGGGCTGCTCGACGAAGCCGTAGAGATTGTCTCGCTTTTTGTCCCAAAGGGGACGCTCATAGTCACTCAAAAAGGGCGTATCAACGTAGGGGCGGATATGGAGTACAGGACAAAGAGCGAACCGGTAGATACTCTCATACCGTTGATGGTGCTTGTAAATTCGGGCAGCGCATCTTCGTCTGAAATAGTGACCGGTGCGGTGCAGGATCTTGACAGGGGCCTGGTCGCAGGTACACGCACATACGGAAAAGGGCTTGTGCAGGCGATACGGCCGGTAGGTTACAACGGTACAATGAAAATGACAATTGCAAAGTATTATACCCCGAGCGGCAGATGTGTGCAGGCAATAGACTATTCACACAGAAATTCCGACGGCAGTGTGGGGTATGTGCCCGATTCGCTTAAAAAGGCATTCAAGACAAGGTTGGGCCGTACAGTTTACGACGGTGGCGGCATAACTCCAGATTCTGTAATAACTTCCACACCATACAGTAGGATTGCAGTCTCGCTGGTAATGAATGACATTATAAACGATTATGCAATAAAGTTCTACACAGAACATGCGTCTATACCTCCTGTCAGGGATTTTTCCCTTACAGATGAGCAATACGGAGATTTCGTAAAATATGCAGTATCTAGAGATTTCGACAGCCGCAGCGGAGCGCAGGTTCTTATGGAGGATTTGCTCAAATCGGCAAAACAGGAGGAACTGGACGAATATATCAAGGCCGAGGCAGAGGCTCTGAAAAGCAAACTTTCCATTTCAAAGGAGCAGATGCTTCTTCTGAAAAAGGATGAGATACAGCCCCTTGTAGAGGAAGAGATAGCCAACAAGTATTACTTTACACCGGGCAGGGTAGAGGCCATAATAAAAAGCGACAGCCAGTTGCAGAAGGCTGTCGCGCTTTTTGCAGGGGAATAACCTGCCGGAATCGTATCTTTTTCAGGATTAGAAGCTGAACCCTACAAAGATACCAAGCATATCTCTGTCAGATGTCTCACGATAATAACCGGCGGAGAGGTTGATTGTATTTTTACGCTCAGGACCGACCTTGAATCCCACACCAATTTTGGGAACTGCAATAAAAGTGTTTTCTTTATCGCACATGCCGCCGTCTGTGGAGAGATAAAGCCTTACACCAAAATCTACCTCGGCAAAGAGAGAGGTAACGTTTGTAAGTTTAAATGAATATTTTGGCGCAAGGAAAATGGGAATCATGAAGGCGTTGTAAGTTCCCTCTTCGCGTACTTTAGCCATGTGTTCAAATCCGGTTCCGCCTCCTAAAAACAGGGCGTCATTAAAAAGATAACCGAACTTTCCGGTTACAGAAGTTATCTGGTATCGCCTGCAGCCATAATAGAGCCATCCACCGTCGGGAACCTCCTCCCTGTCTATGCTGAATAACGTACCGGCCTCTATTTCTGCCTGGAACCTGCCTTTTTTTGTCTGAGCCCGGGTGTCTGTTGCAAATGCAACAGCCCAAAGCAGAAATAAAAGTGTCAATTTCTGTGTAATATGTTTCATAATGTCTGTGTTAATGTTACATGTTCAGTACAATTGTAAAATGCGGGCCATCTTCGAACGGCTTGAAATCGCTCACTGCTCTTCCATTTACCCAGAACCGGCAGTTTGCATACAGGTCCCCATCATCCGGGTCATAAGGAACAGACTTCTGGTCGAATGTTATCACGTCCTTGCTCCCGTTTCCCCAGTCAATTGTAAAAGAGGTCTGCTCATAATCTGTACCTTGATTAAAATATCCAATCTTCAAAGTATTGTTGACAGTGTTTGTCATCAGTCCGTTGAAGGGGTGGTAACTGGCTTTGGTAGGCTCTTCCTCTATGGGGTAGAATTCAATATCGTTGTCGATGCGCGGATATACAGTGTTGTTATACTCCATTGTTATATCCCGGTTGAGGATATTCTCGGAAAAAGCCGGGTCCAGCAGATTATTACCATCCTGGTCTGTAACATAGAATTCAATATATGAACGGGGATAATCTGTAAGCCACAAATACTCTTTTTTACAGGAATTAAACCCTAAAAAGAGAAATATTAAACTTAGTGTGATAATTTTTCTCATGCTTATATATGGTTAAAAACTGAAACCTGCGAAAATTCCGAACATATCGAATGTGTCGTAATGATTGTATCCTGCATATAAGTTGACGGAGTGTTTACAAGCCTTACCTACTTTAACTCCAAAACCTAATTTTGGAGTTACGAAGAAATCATCGCCGTCTGCTTTTCCCGTTTCGGTATAGATACGCACTCCTGCATCAATTTCTGCAAGAAGGGCTACCCTGTTTGAAATGTTGAACGAATATTTCGGGCTTATGAAAACCGGTATTCTGAACGCCTCAAAATCTCCCCCAAGAAACCCGTATTCGATATACTCCATGCCTATTCCCCCTCCAAGGAAAAGGACATCATTAAGCAAATATCCAAATTTGCCCGAAATGGAATATGCTCCAGGTTCTCCTTCTTTTCCACTATAGAGCCATCCTGCCTCCACCTCTGCCTGGAACCTGCCTTTTTTTGTCTGAGCCCGGGTGTCTGTTGTAAATGCAACAGCCCAAAGCAGAAACAAAAATGTCAATTTCTGTGCAATATGTTTCATAATGTCTGTATTAATGTTACATGTTCAGTACAATTGTAAAATGCGGGCCATCTTCGAACGGCTTGAAATCGCTCACTGCTTTTCCATTTACCCAGAACCGGCAGTTTGCATACAGGTCTCCATCATCCGGATCATAAGGAACAGACTTCTGGTCGAATGTTATCACGTCCTTGCTCCCGTTTCCCCAGTCAATTGTAAAAGAGGCCTGTTCATAATCATGAGCCTGGCTCATATAACCTATTACCAAGGTTTTGTTTTCGTGATTTGTCATCAGCCCCCTGAAGTTAAAGGCCAAGGCCTTAGTCTCAGTTGGCAGCTCTTGTTCTAAGTTATTATCTATACGCATATATTTCTTTCCGCCATGTTCCATTACGATGTTGCAGCCAAGGATGTTGCCTTCGAAATCTCCGTCAATTAAATTGTTGCCATTCTGGTCTGTAACGTAAAATTCAATATATGAGCAAGGATAGTCTACGTAGCGGACTTCGTCTTTTTTGTTGCAAGAGACAATAAGAAGCAAGAACAACGGGTACAGTAGAAATAAATTTTTTTTCATAAACAGATCTTTTGATGATTGGACAAAAATGGAATATTATCTCAATGGATAACCGATATCTACCGGCAGATGGAATGTGCAGCCCTAAAGCCTGCATATCTCATTGCCTCGTGGGGCCTGTTGCCTACAGCAACGAATGGCAGCAGTGTATTGCAATATGGCATGTACACCCTGCATAGAAGATTTAGGATTTGTCGAAAACTGAGGTAAATATACAAAATTTTCTCCGATTTTGCTACTTTTGCGCGTTTTTTCCGGCTATGACAGAACTATGACGGCAATTCAGATGACAGAGGGAAAGATTCTCCCGCAGATACTTAAATTCACCTTCCCCTTGATGCTGGGGAATATCCTGCAGCAGACCTATTCGCTCATAGATGCAGCGATTGTGGGTAAAATGTTAGGCGTGAATGCACTTGCGGCAGTGGGTGCAAGCGTATCGATAGTATTTCTGATACTTGGTTTCTGTCAGGGGTGCTGTTGCGGTTTCGCGATTCCGGTGGCACAGAAACTGGGAGCACGCGACATTCCGGCTGTAAGGCGTACCATTTGGGCGGGATTGAGAATCTCATTATATCTCTCGATTGTAATATGTATTGTTACAAGTCTGCTCTGCGATGAAATTCTTGCAATGATGAAGACGCCGCAGCAGATTTTCGATGATGCATACATTTATCTGCTAATAACGTTCATAAGTATACCGTTTACCTTTTTCTACAACCTTTTCTCTTATCTGTTGCGGGCTTTGGGCGACAGCCGTACTCCGTTCTACTTTCTGCTTCTGGCAACGGTGATAAACATTGTGCTCGATATTTTTTTCATAGGTGCGCTTGGTACGGGTGTAGGAGGTGCAGCGGTGGCAACACTCATAGCGCAGGCCGTTTCTGCATTTTTCTGTTATGCTTACATGAAAAAACACTATTCAGAGGCCAACCCTCTTCCCGAGGAGAAGCGTTTCAGCTGGCATCTGACGGGAACGCTGCTTTGGGTAGGCATTCCGATAGGGCTTCAGTTTTCAATTACAGCAATAGGAAGCATTGTTCTGCAGACAGCCAATAATGTACTTGGCCCGATTTATGTGGCGGCGTACGCGGCTGCAGCGCGAATAAAAATGTTTTTCTTTTCGCCTCTGGAAAGTCTTGGAATGGCTTTGGCTACTTTTGCCGGGCAGAATTACGGTGCAGTACGTAAAGAGAGGATATCGGCGGGGACCAGGATTTCAACGGCTCTTGTAATGGTCTATTCCGTAGTGGCATTTGTAATAATCTATTTTGGAGCGGCACCGGTTGCAAGGCTTTTTGTGTCGGCCGATGAGGTGGAGGTAATTGCCTGCACGGCAAAATTCCTGGTCATAACAACGGCCTTTTTCCCGCTTCTCGGTCTGCTTTGCGTATTGCGCTATTCAATCCAGGGTTGCGGTTTTACGGCCCTTGCAATGTTGGCCGGCGTATTTGAAATGGTGGCAAGAACGGTTGTCGGAATTTTTGGAGTTCCCGAGTGGGGTTATACTGCTGTCTGCTTTGGAGATCCCATGGCCTGGATTGCGGCAAACATATTTCTTATACCGGCCTACATGTATGTCTGCTCCCGCCTTGCGAAACTCAAGGGGCCGGTACTGCACGCCGAATGAAAAGAAAAAACCGGCGGCTTCATTGAAACCACCGGTCTGAAAACCCATGTAGCGGGTTGAATTTCTAGAGTTTTGCAAACTCTATATCTGTAGCTGCACGTTTGGCAAGCTGCTCGCTCTTCTTTGCTGTCTCCAGCTCCTTGTTTGCAGTAGCCGCATCGCCCTTACGTGCTGCGATAATTGCGCGCATGTATGCCTGGCAAGGGCAGTCGCCTGTAAGTATAGACTGAGCCTTGGCCTCGTTCTTTACAAGAATGTTTGCAAGTGCCTCGTTTACGGTGTTGGAACCGTTGAGAGCCTCTACTGCAGCCTGATATTTACCGTTGAGAATATCAAGGGCAGCCTGGTTGAGTTTAGCCTCTGCAACGTCGGATTTCTGCAACATCTCTGCAGCAGCCTCGAAATCTTTCTCCTGCATTGCTACGACAGCCATGTTGTTGTAGTAGCTTGCAGTCTTCTCGCTCATCTTGTTGAGGGCAGCCTTTGCATCTGCAGTCTTGCCTTCAGAGAGTTTTACAGCGGCCATGTTGTTGTATGCACGGTTGCTGTTGAACTTGGAAGCGGCCTTTTCATAAAGGGTTGTCTTTACATCGTTTGATTCTACCAGGGTTGCTGTGTAAAGGAGAGCCTCTTCATTGAGAACGTCTATGTCGTTGTTGATGAGCTGGAGCAACTCCTCGTCTGTATAGTTCTTGTACTCAACATTTGCAATGAATCTTGCCCTGCGGAGTTCAGGGAGGATTTCGTCTGCCAGAACCTCGTAAACGCTTGACATGTTCTTTATCTCTTTCTCGCGTACTGCAGGGTCTGAGTACATTGAAAGAACGCGGAGGATAAGCTCCTTGTCTTCGATGTTAGAGCCTGATACCAACTCCTGGAAGCCTTCCCAGTCCTGACCGATAGATTTTACATTTACAGGTGCATCTACCTTTGCCTCTTTGTTGATTGTCCTGTTGAAAGCCTTTTCAGCAGATTTTCCACGGTTGTCTGAAAGTTTGGTGTTCAGTTTCTCGCCTCCGTCGGGAGATGCATAAGCTATGATGTCATTTGATTTAAGAGTTCTGCGCTCGTCAGCCTTGACATCTTTGAGATACTGCTCGAAAGCTTTGATTTCATCTGTCTTGAGCTGATTTCTTCTTACATCGTAGCTGTTGATAAGATAAAGAATCTGAGCCTCTTTTGTCTCAGGGATAATTTTCTGGTATTTATCGGCCTCGAATGAAGGTGTACCCATGGTGTTTACCAGCATGTATGTGGTGTTTGTACCGTCTGCAATCTTGAATGCCTCGGGAACTTCTGCCTTCTTTGTCCTGGCTTTGTTGTAAACGGTAGCCCTCAATTCGAGAGTAGCCTTTTCAACGCCTTCTGTATAATCGAATACAACGGGAGTTGAAATTGTAGCACCCTGCTCGTATGATACTACGCGGTTGTTGTCAAGAATGCTTTCACCTTGCAGTGTAAGAACCTCTCCCTTGATTTCACCGCCGTCATAAACCAATACCGGAGTAATTTCGAGAATTGCCTTCTTTGCAAAATACTTCTCGGGGAATGTTACGGTGTAAGTAGCGTTAATCTTGCCTGCAACAGCCTCAAGAACCTGCGGCTCGCACTCGGTTGTTACCAGGCTGGCCATCTTTGCCATCTTTTTAGGGTTGCTACATGCAGCTATAGCCAAACCTAAAAATGCAAGGCCCAATAATTTTAATGAATTCCTTTTCATTTTTAAATTGTTTTAAAGGTTTATAATTGTTCAAATGCTATTTTCGACTATACATAGTATATCAATATGCAAATATAGTAAAAAAGTGTAAAAAGCATTAAAAAGTCGGTTTAAAATCGTCGGAATTCAGATATTCCAAATCCTGAGGCGTGTCTACCGCATGAGTCATATATCCGGTAACGGCAACCCTTATCCTGTATCCGTTTTCCAGCCATCTGAGCTGTTCCAGTTTTTCGGTCTTTTCGAGATAGCTCTGCGGCAGGCTGCAAATCTCCTCCAGAGTCTGGCATCTGTAGCCGTACAGGCCTATATGTTTGTAAAAACAGTGCTCCTTTATGAATTGTCCGGTAACCGTACAGTCTCTTGCGAACGGAATTTGTGTGCGGCTGAAGTAGAGGGCATTCATGTTCTTGTCTATTACAACCTTGGGCGTGTTGTTGTTCCGCAGTTCCTCTTCGGTTTCAATTTTTTTTACGAGGGTCGCTATATTCACGGAACTGTCGTTGAAACACTCTTTCAGTTCCAGCAGCTGTTCTGGCTGTATAAAGGGTTCGTCGCCCTGTATGTTTATCACAATGTCGAACTTTTCCGCATGTTCCCTTGAATAGATTTTCAAGGCTTCAAGCGAACGGTCAGTACCGCTTTGATGCAGGGGTGAGGTCATAACCGCAACACCTCCGAACCGTACAACGGCATCATATATGCGTGAATCGTCTGTTGCAACGCAAACATGCCTGAACGCCTTTGCAGCCTGTCGGTAAACTCGCTCTATCATAGGCTTTCCCCTGACAATGGCCAGCGGTTTGCCGGGAAAGCGCGACGAGCCGTACCGTGCGGGAATTATTGCAAGTATTTCCATATTTATATCATGAGTGTTAAATATAACCGGCCCTAAGATAGTGTTTTTATGCGTTTGTTGTTTAAGATGCTTTTTTTAATTTTGCACTTTATGGAAATACAGAGCGTAAAACAGAGATTCGATATAATCGGCGACGACCCGCAGCTTAACCGGGCAATAGACATTGCGGTACAGGTTGCATGGACAGACCTTTCCGTGCTCATTACCGGAGAGAGCGGAGTCGGGAAGGAGGCAATTCCGCAGATAATACATCAATACAGCCCCAGGAAGCATGGAATGTATGTGGCCATAAACTGCGGCGCCATTCCTGAAGGAACAATAGACTCGGAACTCTTCGGCCATGAAAAAGGCTCGTTTACCGGAGCCAACGAGATGAGAAAGGGTTATTTCGAGGTGGCCGACGGGGGAACCATCTTTCTCGATGAAGTGGGAGAACTGCCGGCCTCCACGCAGGTGAGGTTGCTCAGGGTGCTGCAAAACGGCGAGTTTTACAAGGTGGGTTCATCGAAGGTGCAGAAGACAAACGTGAGGGTTGTTGCGGCGACAAACGTAAATCTGATGCATGCCATGCAGACAGGGAAATTCAGGGAGGATCTCTATTACAGGCTCAATACCGTTCCTATAACAGTCCCTCCGCTCAGAGAGAGAAAAGGCGATATAAACCAACTTTTCAGAAAGTTCTCGCTTGATTTTGCAGACAAATACAAAATGCCTGTAATCAGGCTGTCGCATGAGGCGCAGATTCTGTTGAGAGAGTATCGCTGGCCCGGAAATATCAGGCAGCTCAAAAGCGTGGCGGAACAGATTTCGGTGCTTGAAAGCAATCGTGTCATAGAGGCCGGCGTACTGAAAAAATACCTTCCGGAAGATACACCGGAGCAACTCCCGGTGCTCAACAGCGCTTCCGGTGGAAACAGTGACTACATATCTGACCGCGACCTGCTTTACAAGATGATTTTCCAACTCAGGCAGGAGATAGCGCAGTTGAAGGAGCGCGTGGATATTGTCTCGCATGGCGGCGGGGCAAGGGAGGGAGACGTTACCCTGATAGGCGCCTCCAACATTAACGGGATAAAGCATGATTCAATGGCCGAGGAGGCTGTCTATACTCATGTGGACAGTGTTGAGAAGCATGAAAACGGAAATGACGAGACTCTCTCCATCCCATCCATGAATGCCGAACTTATAAGGAAGAGCCTTGAAAAGCATAACGGGAGAAGGCGTGAGGCGGCGGCCGAACTGGGCATATCGGAGCGTACGCTCTACAGGAAAATAAAAGAGTTGAACCTAAATATCTGATGATATGAGAAGAATAGCGGCCGTATTCATGTCACTCCTGGCTGCGGCACTTTTGGCGGGATGTGGAATTTATTCGTTTTCAGGAACATCAATTGCGCCTGACATTACATCAATTTCTGTCTATACCATTGAGAACAGAGCCATGAAGGTGAATCCGTCGTTGAGCAACACCCTGACAAATGCACTGCAGGACAAATACAGGAGACTCACCAATCTGGAGATGCTTCCCGAAGGCGGAGATCTGGAGGTGTCGGGAATAATCACCAATTATGACGTGACGCCCACAGCCGTGACTTCCGACGAAATTGCTTCGCAGAACCGTCTTACCATAACTGTCAGGATAACCTACAAGAACAACAAGCATGAGGAGGAGGATTTCGAGCGTTCCTTCGCCGCCTTTCAGGATTATGATTCCAATAACTCGCTCGATGCTGTCGAGAGCGGGCTTTGCGAAGACATAGTGGAGATTCTGGTTGAAGATATATTCAATGCTACTGTGGCCAACTGGTAAAATGAGGGGGTATGGAGAAGAAAACAGATATTGGTGAGTATAATGCGGCGCAACTGGAACGGGTGCTCTTTTTTTATCCTTGGTACTCTTATGCAAGGGTAAAGATGATGGAAAAGCTTGCTGAGGCAGATGTGGAGTCTGCCGAACAGAAGCTCAGGGAGAGTGCGGCTTATTGCCCCGATCCCGGACGTCTTTTTGCACTCTTTGCAGAGCAGAGTGTAAAGGAGAGTGAAAATGTCATTGATTTTGAAGCTATAAGTTCTGTGGCAAAAGAGGCAGAGCAGACAAAATATGTAATGGTCGGAGCAGATTATTTCTCGCCGGAGGATTTGCGTTCTGCAGAAGGAGAGGAGCTTGACAATGTGATGATAGACCCGGCCAAGGCCGTGGATGATGCCGGCCAGGTGCCGCCCGCCGCAGATTTCGACATCTCGGATTTCTATACCGAAACGCTGGCTAGAATCTATGCCGGGCAGGGATACTATGACGAGGCCGTCAAGGTCTATGCTAAACTAATTTTGCTATATCCGGAAAAAAGTGCTTACTTTGCAGCCCTTGCAGATGAAATAAAATTAAAAAAGAGCTAAATATATTATGTATACAACTATCGCGATTATCATTGTTGTAGCAAGTGTTCTTCTTACACTGGTGGTGCTTGTTCAGAATTCAAAGGGCGGCGGACTCGCTGCCAACTTTGCAGCGGGAAATCAGGCTTTCGGAGTAAGGCAGACAGCCGACATACTTGAGAAGACGACATGGACTCTTGCCATTGTCATTATTGTACTTTGCGTTTTGGCAACAGCGTTCGTCTCTACCAGAAAGGCAACCTCATCTACGCTTAAAGACCAGATTGAGAATGCTGCGACAGTACCTGCACAGCCTCAATTCCCCATAGATCCTATTGCTCCTTCACAGGAGGTGCCTGCACAGGAGGCTCCCGCAGCGCCTGCACAAGAGACGGCTCCCGAGGCCAACTAAGGATGACACAGCTTGAAAGAAGAGAAAAGGTCCTGCACCAGCTGGACCTTTGGAACATTCCATATACAATGTACACTCATCCTCCGCTCCCTACGGTGGAGATAGCCCTGGAGTATTGGAAGGATGTAGATGCCACCCATTGCAAGAATCTGTTTATGAGAAACCACAAGGGAAACAGACATTACCTTGTGGTCTTTGAATGTCATCATCAGATGGCAATTCATGATATAGAGAAAATGCTGCATCAGGGAAAGCTCAGCTTTGCATCCGAGGCAAGAATGGAAAAGTATCTCGGGCTTCTGCCGGGGTCGGTTTCCCCGTTCGGCCTTATAAATGATACCAACAGGGAGGTAAAACTCTTCCTGGACAGGAATCTGCAGGATGCCAGGCTGCTGAGTTTTCATCCGAACGACAATACCGCAGATCTTGTTGTCACAAACGAAGATTTCATGCGGTATCTCAATCTCTGGGGCGGAGAGTGGGAGTATCTCACTCTATATTAGCAGTCATTTCAGAGCCTTTTCAAGATATGGCAGAAGTGTTTCCGCATAGCGCAGGAAGCCCAGATCTGTCATGTGTACTCCGTCTACCGTCCCCTCATGGTCGGGGCCTATGGCCGATTTTTTCATATTGCAGTCTGAGTAGAGGTCTATGTATCTTATATTTTTATATCCCTCCTTGCGGAGTCTGTCGCAGAATTCTTTCCAGAGTGCATTCTCTTTTGCCGCATCTTCACGGAACTGCGCATCGAGCCAGTGATAGGGGTAACAGTAATTCGAGAGCATTAGAATCGGAGTCTGCGGATTGGCTTTCGCTATGGTCCGTATGAAATATTCAGTGCTGTCTCTTATTATGTCATAGGTGCAGTTGGCAAGGCAGTCTATTACATAGACAGAGGCCGGGACTCTGGCAATTGCTTCTGCGATTATCCCGTCCATTCTGCCGTTCCCGCTGAAACCCAGATTTATGGTCTGCCTGTGCAGTTTCCTTTCCAGAATTGAGGTGAATGACATGCCCGGACGGGTTGCACATCCTCCCTGCGTCACGCTTGTCCCGTATACAAGTATGGCCCCTTCTGCAGGATTCTCTGCTGCAGGAGGAAGGAGGCTCGGATTTTCGGGCTGCATGATTCTGGCCGTGCTGTCTATGCCTATCTCAAGGCTTGTCACTCCGTCGTAAAGGGGAAGGTAGATCAGGTATTCCCGCATTCTGCCGTCCATTTTTCTTATGAATACATTGCTGGAGACCTTTCCGTTCGGCTGTGCCGTACCTGCAAAATGCCACTGGTTGTCATCTCCGAGGGCATACAGGTCCAATCCTTTTACGCCTGTTGCAGCCATGTGGGCCATTCCGAAGTTGTTCAGCAGTTTCCATCTTGCTCCTATACATTTGGAGTCGCTCCTGAAGCGTACGGCAATGCCTGAGGAATTCTGTCCCAAATCCCATACGGCCTTGCGTACCTTTCCCTGCATGGAGGCGGGAAGACGGGTATAGTAACCGTCGGATACTGTATCGTTTTCTCTTATGCAATCTGCAAAGCCTCTGCCTATGACCGGCAGTCCGAGTTCCCTTACATCGCAATATTTGAGTTCTGAGGCCTTCTGGCCTGCCGCTTCAAAAGAGGCCATAAGCATGGCCAGTATGAGAATTTTAAAATTCAGGAGTTTCATATTTTGCTGTCTTTATAGTTTTATCCACTCTATTTCAATGCCTTTCCGTTCCATGCCACGGAACCATGTCATCTGCCGTTTTGCAAACTGATGTATTGCTGTTGCAAGTTTTTCCACCATTTCGCCATAACTCATCTTTCCAGTAAGGTAGAGCGTGATGAACTTATATTCCAGGCCGTAATAAATCAGATCATCTGCCGGAAGGCCGGAGTCCATAAGCGCCTTTACCTCCTCTACCATCCCTTCCTTGAGCCGGCGCTCAAGCCTGGCGTCTATCCTACGGTTGCGTTCGTCTCTATCTACATCTATTCCGATATAGTAGACCTTTTCAGGCAGAGTGAGCATTTCTTCAGGCGGAAGATTGTGCTCCAGGGCATATTTTTCTATTTCTATCGCCCTTATGGCCCTTTTCCTGGTATCGGTGTCGGTATTGTTGTGCAGCCTCGCCCCGCGTTTCTCTTTCATGGCGGCGAGCATCTTTTTAAGTTCGTCCAGACTTTTCCCTTCGAGGGAGTCGCGTAATTTCTGGTCGGGCTGTACCTGCTGCAGACGGTATCCTCTTGTAACGCTCTCTATGTAAAGGCCTGAGCCTCCGCAGATAATGGCCTTTACGCCACGGGCCCTGATATTTGCGTAAGCAGCGGCAAAATCGCGCTGATAGCGGAAAAGGTTATATTTTTCACCTGCATCTGCAATGTCAATCAAATGGTATGGAATGTCGGTTGTAAGGCCGTTTTTTTCAATATGGTATTCCGACAGGTCTTTGCCAGTGCCTATATCCATCCCTCTGTAGACCTGCCGTGAGTCTGCCGACAGAATCTCCGCCACAGGGCTGAACCTGCCGGCAAGTTCTACGGCAAAGCGGCTTTTCCCGCTTGCCGTGGGGCCGAGTATGCACAGTGCATCATATTTATCGGCAATCTGCGTAAGCCTGTCGAAAGTCGCCTCCATAAAAAAAGTTTAAATGCGAAAGTAGTAAAAATTTGAGTTTATGTTTATCTTCGCGTGCAGCAAAACGGGAGCATTGTGCATCTTAATGCGCAGCCGTTGTAAAAAATGTGGAGCTATGCCCAAGAACAAGAGCAATATAGAGATAAAAAACAAAAGGGCCGGGTTCGAGTATGAATTTCTGGAGAAGTATACGGCGGGAATTGTGCTGTCGGGTACGGAAATCAAATCTATAAGAGCCGGCAAGGCCTCTCTTGCAGACAGCTACTGCTATTTTGCCGGCGGCGAGCTCTATGTAAAGAACATGCATATTGCCGAGTACTGGTGGGGCAATCTTTTCAACCATGACCCACGTCGCGATAGAAAACTGCTGCTTAACAAAAAGGAGTTGCGCAAACTGCAGCGGGCTGTGAAGGAGAAGGGGCTTACAATTGTGGCTACAAGGCTCTTTATTGCGGAAAACGGTTATGCAAAACTAAATATTGCGCTTGCACGCGGAAAGAAGGAGTACGACAAGCGCGAATCTATCAAGGAAAAAGATCTGAAGCGGGCCATGGAGCGCTTCTAACGTATCTTCGCGCTCTTTTCCTTGGGCTCTTTTGCCGTCTCTCTCATTGCGGGTGTGGCAATGCGGCTGCTGCGTATCATCAGAATTATGCCGGCAACTACAAAAGGAATGCTTAGAAGCTGCCCCATGTTCAAGGTCATGCCGGCTTCAAAGTCTACCTGCGGCTCCTTTATGAATTCTATAAGAAAACGGGCTCCGAAAAGGCCGGTCAGAAAGAGACCGAAGAGAAAGCCCCGTTTGAGTTTGTCTGCTTTGTATCTGTAGAGCAGCAGCAGAGAAATTCCAAGAACGAGATAGGCGAGCGCTTCGTAGAGCTGGGTCGGATGTTTTGGAAATATCTCACCGTTCCTTAAGAAGACAAATCCCCACGGCAGATCCGTGACATTTCCGTAAATCTCGGAATTCATGAGATTTCCCAGCCTGATGAACATTCCGGCAAATGCAATGGCAATGCCTATTCTGTCCAATATCCAGAGAAAATCGAAACGGTATTTTTTCCCGTAATGCCTTGCATACCACCACAACCCTATGAGAATGGCAATCGCTCCTCCGTGGGAGGCGAGCCCTCCATGCCATATCTTGAATATCTCTGCCGGGTGGGCGAGGTAGTAATCGGGCTGGTAAAAGAGCACGTGGCCGAGTCTTGCCCCTACGATGGTGCATATAATGAGCGTAAAGAGCAACGGGTCCAGAAGCGATACCGGCAGGTTCTCCCGTTTGTAAAAGTAGACGAAGAGCCTGTACCCCAACCAGAATCCTATTACGAAGAAGAGGCTGTAGTATCTTATGTGCAGCGACCCTATGGTTATAAGGTCGGGATTTACGTTCCAGTTTACTGCAAGTGCAGCGGGTAGTGAAAGAATCATTTTCTCTTATCAGATTATCTTGTTAGTCTAGAAAATACGCTTAAGGGCATGGCTTTGCCGAATCTGTCTTTTAAAACGAGTTCTCCGAATTCCATCTGCCCGTTTCCATTGCCGGTTTTGAAAGCCTCCCTTACCGCAGTGTCTGCAAGAAGCGCCGAGTAACCGTTGGAGTAGAGGTTAAGCAGGGTGAAAGAGTTTTTCGGGGCCACTATCTTCGAGCATTCCAGAAGCAGGTCGAAGAGAAGCTCGTCGAGTTTCCACTTTTCGCCGTCGGGGCCGTGTCCGTATGCCGGGGGATCGAGAATCAGTCCGTTGTAAAGTTTTCCTCTTTTTGCCTCGCGCTTTACGAATTTGAGGGCATCTTCAACGACCCATCTTATATCCGACAGGCCGCTGAGTTCCATGTTCTGTCTGGCCCATGTCACTACCTGGCGTACCGAATCAAGATGGGTGGTGTCTGCACCCGCCGCCCTTGCCGCCATGGAGGCGGCGCCGGTGTATGCAAATAGGTTGAGCACCTTGGGCGTTTGAGCGCCCGTACGGGCCGCATTTTCCACCATCCTTTTTGTCTGCCTGTAGATAAAATCCCAGTTGGGGGCCTGTTCAGGAAAGACTCCCACATGCTTGAACGATGTGAGAGAGAGGCGCAGTTTCATCTGTTTGTATGAGATTACCCATTGCTGCGGCATCTCTTTGGCCGTTTTCCATGTTCCGCTCTCCTCTTTGCCGGACCGTCCGAAACCTGCGCCCGCTATGAATTTCGTGTGGGACAGCCGTTCCCACTCCTTTTCGGGAAGCGTTTTATGCCATAAGGCCTTAGGCTCCGGGCGTGCAACGACATAAGACCCGAACCGTTCCAGTTTTTCAAAATCGCCGGAATCTATGAGTTCGTAATCGGGCCAGTTTTTCGGAGTTTCCAGAAGCATGGTACTTTGTATGATAACTTTACAGGAGGCCAAAGTTACAACAAAGAAACGAAAGAACTGTAAATTTTATTATTTTTGCAGCTGTTCTAGTTTATAAAAATGTTTGGTTATGCAACAAAGTATTGACACCTATGATTTTAAAGGCAAGAAAGCCATTGTCAGAGTAGATTTTAACGTTCCGTTGAACGAGCAGTTCCAGATTACAGACGATACAAGAATAAGAGCGGCTATCCCCACCTTGAAAAAGGTTCTCTCGGGCGGCGGTGCGCTTATTCTCATGTCGCATCTTGGCAGACCAAAGGGAGTTACAGAGAAATATTCTCTAAAACATATCATTTACAGAATAGAAGAATTGTTGGGTACAAAGATAGAGTTCGCACCTGACTGCATGAAGGCACAGCAGCAGGCGGCAGCCCTTAAACCGGGTGAAGTTCTCCTGCTTGAAAACCTCCGTTTCTATGCAGAGGAAGAGGGCAAGCCGCGCGGTCTGGCAGAGGATGCCTCAGACGAGGAGAAGAAGGCTGCAAAGGCAAAGGTCAAGGAGAGCCAGAAGGAGTTTGTAAAGACTCTCGCTTCATACGCAGACTGCTATATAAACGATGCTTTCGGTACAGCACACCGGGCGCATGCTTCAACGGCCCTTATTGCAAAATATTTCCCCAACGACAAGATGTTCGGTTACATCATGGAGGGTGAAATCAAGGCGATAGACAAGGTTCTTCACGGTGCAGAGCATCCCGTAACTGCAATTATAGGCGGTGCAAAGGTTTCATCCAAGATTGGCATCATAGAGCACCTCTTTGGCGTTGTAGACAACATGATAATCGGCGGCGGCATGGTCTTTACCTTTGTGAAGGCTCAGGGAGGCAAAATCGGCAACTCTCTCTGCGAGGATGACCAGTTGGATACAGCCCGCAACATTATCGCAAAAGCAAAAGAGAAGGGCGTAAACCTTTACTTTTCAAAGGAAGTTGTAATTGCAGACAGGTTTGCAAACGATGCAGATACCAGAATTTGCCATAACTATGAGATTCCAGACGGATGGGAGGGAATGGATGCAGCTGAAAGCACTCTCAAGGAGTGGGAAGGCGTGCTCATGAACTCAAAGACTATTCTGTGGAACGGGCCAGTGGGCGTGTTCGAGATGGAGAAATTCGCTGTCGGAACAAAAAGAATCGCAGAGATTCTTGCAAAGGTAACAGCGGAGAAAGGTGCATTTACCCTTGTGGGCGGCGGAGATTCAGTTGCGGCTGTAAGCCAGATGGGTTATGCAGACAAGGTAAGTTACGTTTCTACAGGCGGAGGCGCAATGCTCGAATATCTCGAGGGCAAGGAACTTCCCGGAATTGCTGCAATAAGGGAGTAGGCATTCCGTTAAGTATAAAAAGAAAACAGGGCCCGGTTCAGATAAGCCAGGCCCTGTTTTGTTATTGTTTTCCAGTTAGTGCTTATAGCAGATGAAATGCAAGGTATCAAGGTTCGGAACAAAGGAGCGTATCATGAGCGATGAAAAAATGTCCTGTGGACATTTTTAGCGAGCAGCAGGAGTAAAAAGTGACTGAGTTTTCGGTACACGGATAAAGTTATAACCTTCTGTTATAAATAAATCCAATGGTGTATTAGAATGGATAAATTACAAGGCATTAAAGTTCAGGGCTCGGGAGTGTACTTCTGTACATGACTGAGCCCTGATACTGAAAATAACGCCGCAGTTCGCTGCTATAACGCTAACTATACGGTCATAATTTCTTTTTCCTTCGCCGCAATAATCCCGTCAATCTTCTTGTTGAAATTATCTGTCTCCTTCTGGATTTCATTCTCTGCATCCTTGCAGACATCTTCCGGCAGCCCCTCTTTCTGGAACTTCTTGTGCGCATCTATAACCTCCCTGCGGGCTGTCCTTATGCTGACTCTGGCGTTTTCTCCCGCTGCCCGGGCCTGTTTTACAAGTTCTTTCCTTCTTTCCTCAGTCAAGGGCGGAACGGAAATCCTTATCTGCTCGCCGTTGTTCTGCGGTGTGAAGCCGAGGTTGGCATCCATTATCGCCTTTTCGATGGCGGGGATAAGCTTCTTCTCCCACGGCTGGATAAGCATGGTCTTCGCATCGGGAGTGGTTACACTCGAAACCTGTGGAATAGGGGTAGGTGTTCCGTAATAATCTACTGTCAGACCGTTGAATACAGCCGGATTGGCTTTGCCGGCCCTGAAACTTTTAAGTTCGTCTTCAAGAAAGAGAATGGCATTGTTCATTTTTTCCCTGGCCTTCTCCAAACAATCTTTTGAAACTTGTGCATCCATATTATTGCAATTAATTATTTTCGACAGTGGTGCCTATGTCTTCTCCTCCGATTACCAGTTTTTCGAGATTCCCTTCCCTGTCCATGTCGAATACCACGATTGGGCAGTTGTTCTCCCTGCACAGGGTAAAGGCTGTCAAATCCATGATTTTAAGCCCCATTTCGTAAACTTTTGAGAAGGTGATTCTGTTGAACTTCTTTGCGGAGGGGTCTTTTTCCGGATCGGCCGTGTAGATGCCGTCTACCCTGGTCCCTTTCAACAGGGCGTCTGCCTCTATTTCACAGGCACGCAGAGCAGCAGCGGAATCTGTTGTAAAATAGGGATTGCCGGTTCCGCCGGCTATTATTGCAATACCACCCTTTTCCATAAGGGCAACCGCCTTCTCCTTTGCGTAATGACGCGCCACAGGCTCCATTGCAATCGAAGTGAAAACCTCTGCCTCCACCCCCTCCTTGTTTATGAGAACGGCAAGGGCTATGCTGTTTATGACAGTCGCCAGCATCCCCATCTGGTCTCCCTTGACCCTGCTGAACCCTTTGTCTACTCCGGAAAGCCCTCTGAATATGTTGCCTCCGCCTACAACTATTGCAATCTGCACTCCTTTTCTTGTGACGGAGGCTATCTGCTTTGCATAACTTGCGGCGACGGCGGAATCGATACCCGTTCCGGCTTTCCCTGCAAGGCTCTCTCCGCTTAGCTTCAGTAAAATTCTTTTAAATTTCATTTTGATTAGAATCAGAAAAACAAGGCACTGTTACAGTGTAATAATATAAAACAAAAGTAGCCAAATATTATGATAATTGCAACTAAGAATATATCTTTGCATAGCTAAAGCGATATTAATATTAAAACTATAACAAAACACAAATCGATATGGCGAATATCTTTACATCTTCTATCGGGAAAAAGCTCATAATGAGTATCACAGGATTGTTCCTAATCCTTTTCCTCTTTATACATGCTTTTGTTAACGGATTGTCACTGATTAGCGACGAGGCATTCCAGGCAGGATGCGACTTTATGAGTTTACCTATAATAACCGTAATGGTCCCGATTCTTGCCGCAGGTTTCATTATTCATATCATTTACGCCTTGATACTTACTCTGCAGAATCGCAAGGCCCGCGGTGTCGAGAGATACGCTGTAAGCAACAAGGCTCAGGCAGATGATTGGGCGTCAAAGAACATGTTCGTGCTGGGTGTGATTGTATTGGGCCTTCTGGCGTTCCACCTTACCCATTTCTGGGCAAAGATGCAGTTGCCAGAATTCATGGGCGGGCATGCAGAAGAGGGGCCTGCACTCCTGCATCAGACATTCAGCAATATCTGGATTCTGATTATCTACATAGTATGGTTCATCGCCCTGTGGCTGCACCTGAATCATGGCTTCTGGAGTGCATTCCAGACATTGGGAATCAACAACAACGTATGGTTCAACCGCTGGAGGGTAATCGGTCACATTGTTTCGTCTATTCTCGTACTGATATTTATAGCGGTTGCAGTAAAGGCATATATCGTTGCCAACTTCTGCACAGCAATGTAGTCAGATAAAAAGATCTCTTATAATCCCGTCTGAGACAAAAAACTTTTCAGGCGGGATTCTTATTTTACCCCCCTCTGAAAGCAATTCTCCTCTTTCAACCATTCTTTCTATCCGTGGAATGGTCTCTGCAAAAAGGGGAGCGCTTATTCTCTCGAGGGATTCGGGCTCCAGCCCCTGACTTGTTCTCAGTCTGAGCATTATCGTTTCATTGAAAATATCGGTGACGCCAAGGTGCTCGCTCCCGCTTACAGGCAGTCCCGTATCTTTTTCTCCGGAGGCTGAGAAGTGGCGGCAATAGCGTTTGACAGCCGGCAGATTCCAGCGCCTCACAGCATATAGCCCCTTGTCGCCGTGCAGGATTCCGCTATAGGAGTGCGCCCCCGGACCGAGCCCGAGATAAGGCTCCCCGCTCCAGTATGACGAGTTATGGAGTGCCTTCAGCAGAGAACCGTCTTTGCCTGTTCTTGCAAAATTGGATATTTCGTATTGGCAATAGCCATTCTCCTTGAGAAATTCCTGCAGCAAGGAGTATTGCATGGCGCACTCTTGCTGAGAGCGGACGACCTTTTCCCCCCTGCGGACCATTGCCGCCACGGCGCTTCCCGGCTCGACGCTCATCTGATAGGCAGAGAGATGTTCCGGGGCGAGTGCGCAAATCTGCTCCAAATCTTCTTCCCACATCTGTCCTGACAGAAGCGCATACCCGAAAATCAAATCAAGGCTTATGTTTTCAAAACCGCAGTTCCGCAAGGTATGAAAGGCTTCTGCCGCCCTCTCTGCCGTATGACGGCGGTTCATCCACTTAAGCGCACCATTGTGAAATGACTGCACTCCCATGCTTATTCTGTTTATCGACAGGCTTTTCAGCCCGGAAGCATATTCCGGTGTAATATCATCGGGATTTACCTCTATTGTAAACTCTTCGGGGGAGGAAATGGGAAAATGCTTTTTGACCGCATCGATGATTTTTTCAATCTGCCGGATTGACAAGACAGAAGGAGTGCCGCCTCCGATATAAACCGTGCCGGCACTCCTTCCGTTATTTTGTACCTGTTCGCTGCAACCTGCCTGCTCAATCTCTCTGCACAGCGCCTCTACATATTTGTCCCGCATCGAGAGCTGCTTTACCGAGTAGAAGTCGCAATAACTGCAAAAACTCGAACAGAACGGGATATGTAGGTAAAGATGCACTATCTCAGGAGCATGTCTGTTGCGGCAAGTCTGGCCTCTTCCGTATAGGCCTCGACAGTGTAGACTCCTTTTGTGAGTTTCTGTCCCGGGTCGAAATAGATGCAGACTTCCACTTCTGCGCCCTGATAGTCTACCTCTCTGCTTGCTGAGTATATCATCTGCTCTCCCTCAAAGGTAAACAGATGCTGCTGGTCTGCCGTCATAAGTATTCCGTCCGGCCCCTTTACTCTTATGTAAACGCTTCTGGGGCCTTTCTTGGCTATGGAATTCTCCACAAGGTTGAGGCATGCTTTCAACTTTGAGGTACGGCTGCTGCGGTCTGTCTCTTTTCCGCTCTCGGTAACGCCGGTCATTACAAGCCCGCGCCCCTTTACAATGGAACCCAATTCCACCTGCTTGCCAAGTTCTTCTGTGGTGGATTTGAGGTTTTCATATCTGCTGTTGCTTTCGCGAGCCTGCTGCTTGGCTTCTGCCGCCTCTGCACGCAGGGTGTTGTTGAGGGTGTTGAGCGAATCTATCTGTTTTATGTAGTTGCGCATTATGCTTCTGAGCGTTCCAAGTTCTTTTTCGTATTTGCGCAGCATTGCCTTGTTGGTTGCCTCCGTCTTCTGCACCCTTTCAATAAGCTGGGCCACTTTCTCCCTTTCGAGAAGAATCTCGTTGTTGAGAGTGTCGTTGGTAGAGGAGAGTTGTGCGTAATCCTGTTGCAACTGAAGCATTTCTGCTGTCAGGTTTTCCTTGTCTATGGTAAGTTCGTTTATGTAGCTGTTCCTGTCTGACCATACATAAATCAGCACTATGGCCAGAACTGCTACGGCGGCAGACAATACGCCTATGATAATCTTGAATTTTTTGTCCATTGTTCAACAATTTTAGTAACAACCACACAAAAATAGTAAAATTTCTTAATTTTGCACCATGAGAGCAATTCATACAAAAAGAGTTGCATGAATATTCACAAAAATCAAAAAGATATGAAATACGCATTGAGAGCAGTCAAATACTTTATTTATATTGCAATTATATTCTGCATAGTCGTACTTATCCTGTTCTATACCTCCAGTCATACGGCGGATATGACAGTGTTCGATCTTTTCAAGGAGGGAGCATGGTGGAAAATCCTTGTGTTCCTGCTGGCAATTTCGGCCATATATCCGATTTTCGGATTTGCAACGAAAGAGATGTACGGAGACCTCGATTTTGCCGGCAAGAGGGATGTCATAATAAAGGCGATGGAGCAGTACAATTATGTTCTGTGCAACCAGACCCCCACATCTTTTACATTCAGGCATAAGAATATGGCGATAAGGATTATCAGGATGATGGAAGACGAGGTTGTCATAGACTTTTCATCCAAGCCTGCAACCATAAGCGGGCTCAGAAAAGAGGTGTTCAGGGTAGGGCGCCTGATAGCAAATGCCGCAATAGCCGGCGAGAGCGAGAATTAAAAATGCAGGGTCATGAAAGTCGTAGGAAAATATCTCAATTCCTTTTCCGCCAACGTGGCAAAGGGAATGCTGGAGAGCGCTGGAATAAAGGCGGCGGTAATGAATGAGTATCTGCCCATTATTTCCGGTATTACCAATGATGACCTTCTGAGTATAACCCTGGTTGTGAATGATGAAGACTATCAGGAAGCCATGAGGCTTCTGGAAGCGGCTTCCAATGCCGAATAGAACTCCTGGCCGAACGCCCTTACGATAGGCTCCTTCAAAAACCTGAAGACTTTTATTCCCTCCTTCCTCCCCTTTTCAAAGGCCTCGTCGCAGATGCTCCATCTGTGCAGGTTCAGGGCTGTTTTTCCGTTCGATAGCGTTGACACGCGAATAGGGTAGAGGCTGCATGAGACAGGCTTCCTGAATTTGCCCCCGTTGTGCAGGTATCCTTTTTCTATTGCGCAGAAGCAGTTCTCTTTTTCATCAAAGCAGCAGTAGGCGCATTCACGGTTCTCTACAAGAGGCGTTACAAGGTCATTGTCATAATCCCTTGTTGCATATCCCTGCCGTTTGATTTCCCTTGCGCCTTTGGCGGTAAGATAGGGGCTGTAGCTTGCAAAATTTTCTTCCAGGAGCGGAACTTCATTCTCTTCTACCGGTGCACCGCTGTCTCCGATTATGCAGCAGCATCCGCCGCACTTTTCATAGTCGCAGCAGAAGCATTCGGTGAGAATCTCAGAAGAAACCAGAAAATCGCCTATTTCGAAAATGAATGTCCGTTGTTCCATTGCACTCTTTGTTACCTATTCTATCCCGAAGAATTCCCGGATGAACTTGTCTTCCCTGAAAAGGTTGCGGGTGTTTACATCATCGGTGGTCCCGTCCATTATGACAGATATCTTGTTGCCTTTTTCAAGAAGTTTTCTTGCAAAATTCTGGAGCTGTTCTTCAGTGATTGAAGAGATATGGCTGCCGTATCCGGTGTGGAAATCGATGTTTTCCACATAACGGTATTCGAGAGCCTTGAGCCAGTAATAGCTGTTGCCGGCAGATTTGTCAAACTCCTCCTGCATGTTCTGCCTTATCTGAGACAGTTCCCTGTTGTCGGCCTTTCCGTCTGCCAGTTCCCGGAGGGAGTTCTCCACAATGGAGTCAAGTATGTCTGCGTTGAGGCTGTCGGTGGTGAATATGGTGTTGAGGGCGACAATCTCTTCTGGATAATAGTTGAGCGAAGCGTTGATTCTGGCGTATGTGGCCAGCCGTCTGTTTTCAGGGCTCAGCACCCTGCCTCTGATATAGCGTTCCGTAAATCTGGCAAGTGTATAGTTCTCTATCGTATAAGGCATGCCATAGGAGAGGGTTACGTTCATATAGGTTTTGGGAGTAATCATGTTGTAGAGGAATCTTTTGCAGACATGCCCCTTGGCAAGGTAATTGGGCATAACCATCCACTCTTCTCTCTCCATTTGATTGCCCGGTATGGAGCCTATGTATTTTACCGCATACTCCAAAGCCTGTGCGCTGTCGAAATTGCCTGAAAAGATAAATATGAAATCGGCAGCGTTTGCGAATCTCTCCTTTGTCTGGGCATAGAGGGCTGCGTAATCGAGTTTTTCCATCATTTCCGCCGTTACGGGCTCAGCGCTCTTCCTGTTGCTGTATGAGTAGTAAAGTAATGTATCCCTGAAGGCATTTTCCGGAGAGAGCGCCCGAGACCTGAGTTCGTAAATCTTTCCCTGCCTGTATGTTTCAAAGGCAGAGTTGTCGGCCCTGCGTTCTGCCATGTTCATATAGATTGCATGGAAGAGTTTCTCCATAGAGGACTTGGAGGCGTAACCGTACAGTTCTTCTGTATTTTGCGTGATTCTTGCATCTACTGAAAGGTCGTAATACGAGAAGAGGCGTTCCATGTTGGGCCGAGAAATATTGCCCAGCCCGCCTATATTCAGAATTTCATTCAGATAGCTTGCGTTTGCGGGCGTTATTCCTTTCATGAGCGAATATCCTCCCTTGCTTATTGCCTTGAAAAGGACGGTGTCGCTTTTTGTCTGTACATCGCTTTTCAATATGACTACAGCTCCGTTCGACAGTTCGGCAGCCAGGGCACCGCTTATGGGGTCTGTGGTTTGCCTGAGGATGCTTCCCGTTCCGTTTCCGGCAAAATCGGGCCAGAATATTACGGGAGCCTGCTCTGTGCCGGAAGCATCGGGGGTTATCAGTTCTCCGCTGTCATAGGCTGCAAGAATACGCTCGGCAGTGGGAGTGTTTGCATCGGAATATTCAGGCATCATGCAGCAGATGACAACATTGTCCTCCTGCGAGAGCAGTGCGTTCGCATAACCGTTCACCTGTTTCTGGGTTATGGTAAAGAGAATCTGCTTCATGATTTCGAACTTGAGTTCAATGCTTGCAAGGGTGGATCCGTTGTAGAAATGGTCCAGCGCCCTTTGCAGGTAAATGTCATTGCCGAGCATTGCGCGGTTGTCGTATATGTTTTCCAACTCTCTGAAATATATGTCTTTGGATTTGGAAATTTCCCTGCTTGTAAAGCCGTACTGTGCTGCTCTGACAATTTCGGAATTGACGAACGAAACAGCGGAATAGACTGTAGAGGGAAGGGTCTCGAAAGTAATGGAGAAGTTTTCTGAATTCCATATATCGAGGAAGCGCCCTTTTGATATATCCAGATTTGTCACCGGTATGTTCTGTGCAATTGCCCCCTCCCTTATCCTGTCTGCAAGGAGTTTTTCGACAGCCGTGTCGAAGTATTCCTGGATAAACGGAACGGAGGTGTTCCTGTAACTCTCCGTCAGCGGAGTCTTGAGCAGGTTTATGGAGACTTTGGTCTTGCTGTACTCCCTGTCCTTGAGCAGTGCAACGTTTGTCCCTTCAAGCACGGGTGGAGTGTAGTATCCGCGCGGCTGCTCCTCCATAGGTTTGGGGATTGTCACAAACGTAGACTTTATCTTTGACTCCAGCAGGGCAGGGTCGATGTCTCCGGCCACTATTATCGCCTGCATGTCTGGCCTGAACCATTTGTAGTAGAATTCTCTCACCTCTTTCGAGGTATAACTGTCGAGCATGTCTGCATACTCCGGTCTGAAGCTTTCCGCATAGTCGCTGTCGGGATAAAGCTGGGCGAGCAGCTGCTCGTCGAGCCTGGTCTGTGCATCCCATCTGTTGATGAGTTCGCTCTTTACAAAAGGTGTCTCTTCCTTGATATCTTCTTCATCTATGTTCAGCGAGCCTATCCAGTTGTATAGTATGAGCAGCGAAGAGTCTATGGTGTTTTCCCTGGCAACGGGAATATCCTTTATAAGGTAGGTTATGTTGTCTTCTTCTGTAGAAAATACGATATTGTCAGACAAGACCCCTAGCTTCCTCAGGTATTCTGATATTTCGTTGCCGGGGAAATTGCGTGTCCCTTTAAGCATCAGGGCTTCCAGCAGTTCAAACATGCCGGTCTGCTCTTTGCTTTCGAGCACGGTCCCGCATTTTTGTGCAAGGCAGAAGTCTGCATAGCCCTTGACGGCGTCATTTTTTATAAGAATGTACGAAAGGCCGTTGGCCAGTGTGCCGCTTTTTACGCGGGGATCGTCGGGGAGAGCCTCCACGTCGCGCTGCTGGGAGTAAAGGGCCGCCGTAATCGTGAGAAAAAAAAGAAGTGTTACAAGAAGTCTTCGCATATCTGATTCATCTGTTAAACTTTGCAGAATGGCACAAATTTAGTTCTTTTATGCTTATCCGCAAAAGTGCTGTCTGTTATATTACCATTCTCGAATTCATTGAATAAAATACTCAGTTTTTAACCAAAAGGCATAAATCGGGTCCTGAAACGAGATTTCACCAGCCTTGTTATCCAATATGTCATTCTTTACAAGGGCTGCCTTTGAGCGGGATATTGAGGTCGTTGAAGAGATTTGATAGCGATGCATAACTTCAGTTGAACTAATGGCTTTTTCACCGGCTATAAGGGCTTTGAGGTAGTTTAGTTGCTGTGTGGTCAGTGTTTCGGTGATTGTTACAAACAACAGACTTAACTGTTCCACCAATGCCGTGTGCGCCTCGCGCACAATCTCGACGGTACATACATCCTTTGTCCTGAGCCATGACAGTTGTGCCAGCTGCTGTGCGTAGTAAGGGTGGTTATCTACGAGCTTTGCAATCAAATGGCTTGCTTCATCGGTGATGTTCTTGCCGGTATCTGCGAAACGACTCTTGAAAAATTCAACGAGGCAAGGCGTCTCAATCTTATTAAGGAATACCAGATTGCCGAACTTGTAGAATGGCTTGGATGAGTCGGTAAAGACTTCCATCATCATGTGGCGCTTGCTGCCATAGAGACAATAGGCCACACTTTGGTGCTGCTGCCAGTGTGAGCGCAACTTTTTCTGGAAATAGTCCGGATCGGTAAATTCCGCGATATTTTGGAATTCATCTATGCAAATCACGATTTTCAGGCCTTTCTTTCCGGCAACCTTTTCGGCAAGATCGAGCACTTCATCGGGATTTTGCCTTACCTCTTCCCAATCAAAGTCGATAGAAACCTCATTGGCAGGGTCTGTGCCGATTGAAATCCTTGGAATAAGATGCGAAAAGAAACTCTTGGCGCTCTCGATTGCATCCTCCCATTTTGTGGAAGTGGCGGCAATTACTTTCTGGGCAAGCAATGAATAGAAATGCTCCTCGCTGCGTACATTAAAAAGATCGATATGGCAAATCCGGAGATTACTGTCCTGAGCCATCGCCAACTTTGCGGCCTTGTTTACAAGCGAACTTTTGCCCCAGCGACGGGGAGAGACAATAATTGTGTTAATTAACGACGTGAAGTTCTGAACCAAGTTGGCTGTCTCTTTTTCACGGTCGGTAAAATTCTTCTCGGTAGCTATCTTTCCAAATATAAATGGAGTCTCCATAACGCTCTATTTTTGATTTCCGTTACAAATATAACACATAAAACGTAACTACAAAAATTGATACAACAAAAAGTGTGTATACATTTTTTGTTGTATTTGTCGTTCACTCATGGAACCATCGGAACAGATAGAAATGCGTTCTATGATAGAAGATGCCTATCCGGATGAGGATTTTTCATTGCCGATATTTGCGGTACCCACAGTAGTACCGGGACGGACATTCTCGGAAAAGGTTTTTCTTTTGCATGAAGAGTTTAACCGTCCAAATGGCTGTACTCATATCGAACGTATTACACGGCATACGTATGACATTGTAAAGATGATGGACAAGCCGTTTGCAATGGAAGCAATGCAAAATGTACAACTGGAGCACAGTTGTTTTCTTCAGATAGTTTGAGAGTCATTCTGCATCTGCCAGATGTATTTGAGGCAGGAGTTTTTTGTAAGTTCATACACTCAAAGGTCCATTTCATACATTGTCAGAAAAATGCTTTGCCATAAGCAATAACTATTATACATTTGCATAGCACGGCAATATAATGAAGAAGCAATTGATAATATCGACCTCTATTGAATTGGTGCGCATTGCGCCGGACAAGATTGTCTATATAGCGTCCGACGGCAACTATTCTACGCTTGTACAGACAGATAATGAGGTTAGGATGTTATCATATCAGTTGGGACAGATTGAAAAAATGATTTCCAATCAACTCGGAAGCGAAGGCAATGTCTTCATTCGTATTGGTAAAAGTCTAATTATTAACCGCTCCTACATCTACTACATCAACATCCCTAAACAGAAGTTGACCCTCTCTGATGTAGCATCGTTCAGTCATAGCGTTACTGCATCCAAAGAGGCATTAAAGCAGTTGAAGGGGCTATTGGATAGTTATGAAAGAGCTTAAGGATATTAGTGATGACCAAATTCGCATTATCGGCGAAGGGAGAGACAAGAAATCCATACCGCGCAACGTATGGATTATCATCATCTCTATTTTGGGCATTGCTATAATTGTTGCAACCATTCTGCTTGCAGCAAAGCATAAGGAAGAAAAGGCCGTTGAATTAAAACAACCTGAACCGGCTTTATTTGAACCGGTGGAATTGCCCGAACCGGCCAGGCCTCAGTGGATAGGCAAATATGCCGATTCATCGGCTGCCGGATTCACGGAGATTCGGGATACACTGATTAATGATATTCCTATCCGCATCTTTATTCCTCATAATGCGGAAATGTCGCTGCATATTGGCCGTATGGACAAGAGAGATACAAGCGTCGTATTTGTAGCCCAGGCCGCAGATGTGAGAGCAGACAACGGTGGAATCGTCGGAGCTTTTGTGTTGGATGGCGAGCCAAAGGCGTGGGGATTGTCAAAAAAGGGATTTTGCGCCTCAATCAATGGCAAGGTAACTATCGGAGTTGCCGACAATACATCGTTATTTGAAGAGGCAACAGTAAGCGGAGGGTATTTTTTCAGACAATATCCTCTTGTAAAAGATGGCCAGGTGATTGAGAACAAACCCAAGGGAAAGTCTATACGAAGAGCGATTTGTGACCGTCGGGGTGAGATATTTATGGTAGAAACCGGCACCATTGAATCATTTCACGATTTTGCACAGGCATTAGTCGATTTGGGAGTGAATCAGGCTATATATTTGGTAGGCGGGGCTTCTGCATACGGCTGGGCCGTTGATGAAAAAGGTACAATTCATGAGTTTGGCGAGGATTATTACTATACAGGACGCCGTAAAATACCAAAGAATATCAGTTATATCGTTTGGAAGAAAAAATAGCATTTTGACACGCTATCATACTATGAAATGAGGTAAAAACAGTTGTTTCATACACCCATGAAATGATTTCGTACAGTTAAGGAGAAAAGACTTAATTGTACGATTTCTTTTTATGAAATTTGTATTTAGAAATAGCTGTATAAATCTATGAAATACTTGATATGGGTTTATAGTTATGTGGATGAGAAAAAGCAGGAAGTCGTAGGATATGAAATTAATAATGAGGGAAAGGTAGTAGTTAAATCCAAAACAAACCGTTGATGCGGTGGGTTTATGAATAAATAATAAATGACTTTTTAAGAAATACAGTTTTATAAATAAGATTATTATGTTTGGATGGAGTAAAAAAAGCAAGTATGAGGTTCTCCCTGAAAGAGGTTACTCATATGCCATGAATGATGAAACCAGAGAACCTATGGCGACATATTATTATCCTGAAGAAGGTGTGTTCGGCAGTGTTCCAATAACTAAAGATGCTCCTGTGTTTTTCCTTAATATCAGACGACCGGTAATACTTGATATGGATGGCAATAAAATTGGATTAAACGACCTGCCAAGTATCAATGATTTTCCTGATGAGTGCGATGGCTTTATTTTCAAGAATGTTGGAAAATATAAAAGTACAATATTCCTCGTAAGGAATCCAAAACTCCAATCCATGTCTTTCTAATTAAAGTCAATATGTAGTGAAAATTAGTAAAATCCAGCAGCAAACCGCTGATGCGGTGGGTGTATGAACAGGTTTAATTTAATTCAGGATATTATATAATGCAACATCAATCCCATGAAAGTATTAAAATCTTCAGCGGCACTTGCAATTATTTTTATGGTCATAGTGATATCTTCTTGTGGAGGCAGGAGCACAAAGGATAATCACAAGGATGACAATCCGGCGCAGGCCAACGGGCAAATCTTCATTTTCAGTCAGCCTGCGGACAGCATTGAAAAAACAACAGAAACTGAATCAGGCAGCATCGGGTCTTACACGGAAACAGAAACTGAATCGGGCAGCAGTGAATTTTACAGGGAGGTGGTTCTAAACGAGATACCTTTGACGACATATAAAAGGCTCAGGCCGGAGAATGAGGCTGACTGGATTGGACATCTGATGTCTGTGGATTTGTCGGAGTTCTCTTCAAACATCAGTGACTCCTTGAATATATTTATCAAGTTCGACACTGAGGTCAATGGCTACACTGTAACATGTAGGTTCATTCCTTTTGGTAATGACACGGAGACTGGACATGCTGTCTGGAACTTCAGGAACGGAACCTCCGACTTGATCCTGTTCCATTACAAGGAATGCCTTTACCACACATTGGTGATGTCACTCACCGGGATAAAGTGGAGGAATATGGATACTTATGAGTTCAACTACTTAAGACCCGAAAATTCCGGAACAGACACATATCCGGTCGACGAAAGTCATCCCTTTGGATATTACACCCCGGTTCAAATTGCAGATATTGATTTTGACGGAGAAAATGAAGTGATGTTAAATGACTTATATATGGGTAGAGGGGGCAACAACTACCAACCGTACAAAATAAAAGGGAGCAGGCTTGTTCCATTTGCCCTTTTCCCGTATGACAGAATCGTAAATATCACCGAGTTTGACTTCAAGAACAGAGCGGTAAGAGATATTACTCCCTATCATGCTGATTTTACGGAATACATATACTTTTCTTTGCCAAAAGAGAAGGAGTGGCGCATTACCGAGTTGCCGGAATTGCACAGTTTTTCTTACGATAGTTCAATCAAGGATAGTATCCTCAACTCTAAGGTGCTAGCCATTGACTCAATTAAAACATATTATTTTGACACGCTGTTTATCTACAGAAGATACGGCCACTCTTTGAGACTGACAGATACAATACCCGGTGATTCACCAAGATATGATACATCATTCTGAACCTTTAAGTGGGCCTGCATGATGATTTTTGAAAACTTGAATTGAAAATGAAACATCTCATTATTTTTATTGCAGTATTATCGCTGTTTTTCGGCTGTTCATGCAATGGCAGACACTCATTCTCTCACGAGGAGACCAACAGCGTATATTATTGGAAAACTACATTTTCCCTTGATTCAACAGTAATCGACTTTATACGCCGGCATCGCATCGGACGTATTTATCTGCGCATGTTTGATGTTTCGGTTGACAATTTCGCGTATGGAGACAAGACCGTTCCCAATGCAACACTCAGAATCCCTTATGATACCTATTGTATATTAAAGGATTCACTGAAGGATGTTGAGTTTATTCCGGTGGTATATGTCACATTGGATGCATTAAAAGCCACAAAAGGGCATGAAGGCAGACTCGCCCGAAACGTTGTAACACGTGTCAGGAACATGTGTTCTTATAATGATCTGCCAAATGTAAAAGGCTTGCAGCTTGATTGTGACTGGACAGCCTCTACAGAGCAATCATTCTTTTCTCTGTGTGATTCTGCGAGGTTGGAAATAACCAGAAATAAATTGGTCTGGAATCTCAGTTCGACGATAAGGCTTCACCAACTTGCGAGGGAATGCCCACCGGTAGACTATGGGGTGCTGATGGTTTATAACACAGGCGATTTCAGCAACCCTGATGCAGCGAACTCCATATTGGATGAGAGGGATGTAAAGCCCTACCTGGAACATCTCAAAGGCTACCCTCTCCATCTTGATGTGGCATATCCCACCTATTCCTGGCAACTGCTGTTTCATAAACGCAGGTTTGCGGGAATCCTAAACGGAGTGGATGTAACCGATACCGCAGAATTCAAATGCGACAAGACCCATAACACCTACCGATGCCTTGAGGAGATGGCATACAAGAATACCATAATCCGGAAAGGCGACATTATTAGATCTGAGACATCAACATTCCAAGATATTGCACGTGTCAAGACGCTGATTGACAAGGAACTTGCTAACCGTCAGCACAGCAATATATTATATCATTTTGACCTGCAAAACTTTTCAAAATACTCCGACAATGAAATCCAAAATATACTGTCGTTTAAGTAGCGTGATTGTACTGACATTCGTGCTGTCTGTTCATACTTTTGCCTGTGGTCCATACCCTCCGATTATCCCTACACCTAAATTTTTCACTTCCAATTGGGATGGCTTGATGAGCCGGGATTTTAACAAGCAGGAGAATCTGAGATTATGGCAAAAACTCACATCCAAGAAAATACCTTTAGAAGATATAGAGCAGGCTGTATATAAAGACAACAGTGATGTGTATGCCGATGTGTTCTGTTACTACGGGAACATACATACAGATAATCTTTTCTACATTTATCTACAGAACACACGCGATTCTGAACTTTATGATTTCCTTGTAACTGCTAAAATGATGGAAGAGAGATGGGCGGAAATCAATTCTCCATGGTACTACCCGGCTACACGGGGATATGGTTATGCGGCAGATAACTTCCAGTATATTATTGACAGGTGCAACGATTATAAAGGGATACGCCTGAAGGACCGCTACGCATTACAGGCTGTACGCGCCCTCTTTGTATCACGCAGATACGATGAATGTATAGAGTATTTTAAAAAGGCTTTCCATAACTTTCCGGACTCCAATCTTTTCAAGCGTATGGCAATGGGATATGTTGCCGGATGCTGGGCAAGGTTTGGAGAAATAGACAAAGCAAATGAATATTTCGCGAAATCGGGTGACATATCTTCAATAAAAACAGAGAATCTTGTTGCATTTATGGCCGAACGTAATCCTGACAGTCCGGAATTGATGTCATATATTCAAAGTTGCGCCGATGATTCGGCAAAGTTTTGTACAATCAGACCTGTTGCAGAACAATTGCTTCGTACAGACAGAGTAAAGAACCGTGGTGATTGGGAATTTGCCTTAGCCTATATGCATGGAGAGTTCTATGCAGACTATGACAAGGCATCACAATATATCCACAAGGCTTTGCATCATAAGTTTTCGTCTGATGATTTGCGTGACCATGCCCGTGCTTACCGCATGAAAATTGATGCGGAAAATGGCAACAGTTCTTCACTTTTAGCCGATTTGAAGTGGATGGAATCAAAAATAGATATGTTTTCACCGGATGCTGATGAATGGAATGGGATATTACAGAATATTGTCTATGCCGGTTTAGTGCCGGAATTGTGGAATAGAAAGAATTATACAACGGCTATATTACTGTGTGGCTATGCCGACAATCTTATTTACAGCAAACGCCATATTCGATTATACGGATCGTCAAATAACCTTTATTCATTGAACTTAGGATCTTTAAGGCAGAGTGAAGACCTTTGGAACGGTCATGATTATTGCTCGCTCTCGTTCCAATTGATGGGATCACTGACTTCGGAACAGTTGATAAATGTCAAACATGAGATAGAAACCGACAATCAACTGTTTGCTTATTTGAAAAAATATGCCCGACACGATTCTGACTACATCAACGAACTTATCGGGACTCTTGCGCTCCGTGAAGAAAACTATCAAAGGGCACTCCTCTATTTTTCAGATGTTTCCGATAGATATCTGCGAACTATGAATATCTATAAGACACGCTACCTTAACCGGGATCCGTTCGCACCTTATGATGGAGGGTATTATAAAGATGAATACGGAGAATGGGTAATCAAACAAAGTACACATAGATTCTTGAAAGACAAATACAGTAAATACAGGTTTGCCAAAAGAATGCTGGAACTGCAAAACCAAATGAAGTATGGAAAAAGTGCAGACGAGAGAGGAATGGCAAGGCTGAAATATGCAATAGGCCGTCGCAACTCCTTTGAAGATTGCTGGGCTTTAACACAGTATTGGAGAGGAGAATATGTAGGATTATTTGAGCCTTTGCTATATTATGGGCCTGATGATAATTACGTAAAGAATTATGACGACATATTATATGATTACGAGAGGACAATCGGTCGTGAAAAAACGGAGAAAATCTATCAGGATGAAATAAAAAAAGCCATGTCGATGCTCCGGTCCGACGAATATATAGCAGAAGCAAATTATATGTTAGGATATTTTGGGGCTGTGATTAGGGACTATGGCAACACCGCCGCAGCACAACACATCAAGGCTTCATGCGATAATTGGCAGCAATGGTTGTAATTATCTGTTAAACTTTGCAGAATGGCACAAATTTAGCACGCTTTTTTTTCTTGGAACATCATTTTTTTATAAATTTGTCATGCTTTAGACTGAAGAGAAAAAGTATTTTATTTATAACTTAGTATAAAACAAATTGTTACAATGAAAAAAATCTGTAAAACATTATGCGTAGCCCTGATTGCGACATTTGGTTTTTCAACTGTATATGCGCAAGACATGGCACAGGCTACTGAAATTTTCAACGGCGCGGTTACAGCATTGAATGAAGACCGCGACAATGACGCTCTTACCGGATTCCAGAAGGCAATGGAGATGGCTGCCGCTGCGGGAGAAGAGGGTGCGACTCTGGTGAATGACTGTAAAGGCGTTATTCCTGGTATCCTGTTGAAGATGGGACAGACTGCTGCCAACAATCAGGATATCGACGGTGCCATTGCAAAACTTAACGAGGCGGTTGCCAAGGCGGAAGAGTATGGCAATGCCGAGATTGCCGCAAAGGCGAAAGATCTTATCCCTGTTGTCATTATGGCAGACGGAAACACTCTTTACAATGCAAAACAGTATGCTGAGGCTATTGCAGAGTTCGAGAAAGTTCTTCAGTATGATCCTGAAAACGGCATGGCTTACCTTATGATAGGAAGGGCAAAGAACGGTCTTGGCGATGAGGCTGCTGCTGTTGCCAATCTGGAGAAGGCTGCGACAATGGGCCAGCAGGCAAATGCAAACAAGTTGCTGCTTGGTATTTTCGCCAACAAGGCGGCTGCCGCATACAAGGGCAAGAACAATGCCGCTGCATACGAGAATGCAGTGAAAGCCAGCGAGTATGGCGACAACGCACAGGTTTACATGATTGGCGGAATCGCTGCTTACAATCTCAAGAAGTATGACCAGGCGGTTGCAATGCTTGGCAAGGCAAAACCCAGCAACTCTATAAGCTATTATCTTGCAAGGGCCTATGAGGACATGGGCAACAGCGCAAAGGCTTGCGAGTATTACAACAAGATTGCAAACGACGCAAATTTCGGAGCATACGCAAAGAGCAAGATTTCGGCATTATGCAAATAGAGCTTGAGCTTCTGGCTCCGGCTAAAAACAGAGAGATCGGCATTGCGGCAGTAGACTGCGGTGCCGATGCTCTGTATATGGCAGGACCTGAATTCGGTGCGCGCGAGGCGGCGGGCAACACCATGGAGGAGGTTGCCCGGACCGTGGAGTATGCGCGGCGTTTTGGAGTGAAGGTTTACCTTACGCTCAATACCATTTTATATGAAAATGAGTTGCCCGCCGCCCGGAAGATGGTTTACGATGCATACGAAGCGGGGTGCGATGCCGTGATAGTGCAGGATATGGCATTGCTTAAAATGGAACTTCCCCCGATAAGGCTCTTCGCCTCCACCCAGGCGAACATATCTACAGTGGAGCAGGCTTGCTTTTTAAGGGACTTGGGGTTCGACAGGTTGATTCTGGCCCGGGAACTGAGCCTTGAGCAGATTGCCATGATAAAGAGAGCCACCGGCATGGATATAGAATGTTTTGTGCATGGCGCCCTGTGTGTGAGTTACAGCGGACAGTGCTACCTGAGCGAATATCTGACCGGCAGAAGCGCCAACAGGGGCTGTTGTGCCCAGGTTTGTCGCTCGCTCTATACGCTTGCCGACGCTTCGGGCAGGGTCTATGCCCGCAACCAGCCGCTGCTTTCGCTGCGCGACCTTAACCTGAGCAGGCGCATACCGGATCTGGTCGGGGCCGGCGTGACTTCGTTTAAAATTGAGGGGCGTCTGAAGAACAGTTCCTATGTAAAAAACAGCGTACGGCTCTACAGGAGTGTAATAGACAGTTTCATCGCAGAAAATCCGGGGTATGCGCGCGCTTCTTCCGGTTCTCCCTGCGGAGGTTTTGTCCCGGATGCTGCCCTCACCTTCAACAGAGGTTTTACCGAGTATTTCATAGACGGCAGGAGGGGCAAGTGGAGCAGCGCCACCGCTGCAAAATATATTGGCGAGAAAGTGGGCAAGGTTACATCAAGCGGTAAATCTGCCGGAGGGACTCTTTGGTTCGAATATGACAGGGAAAATGGTGCGGCTCCTGTCGTAAACGGAGACGGACTCTGTTTTGTGCAGAAAAACGGCGAAATTACAGGGTTGAGGGCCAACAGCTGTTCTGCAAACAGGGTGGCTACAACCGAAGATCTGACCGTCTGTCCGGGTACTCCAATTTACAGGAATTTCAACTTTGCCTTTGAAAGGGAGCTGGAAAAGAACATGCCCCGGCGCCTTGTGGAGGTCGCTCTGGAGATAGAAGCCGCTGCATCCGGAAAACTGCTGGTCAAGGCAATGCCGGAGCGGGGCGGACTTTTGGAGATGGAATTTGAAGCGTCTTTTCCGCCCGCATCGAACCGCACTCTCGCCCTTGAAAACATAACAAGACAGTTCGGCAAAACGAGCGGGATATTTTCGTTCAAGGTCGTAAAAAGTTCTTTCCCCGGCGAAGTTCCGTTTATTCCCCTGTCGCGGCTGAACGGGATGCGGCATGATTTGGCCCGGGCGATTTCGGAGGCCGACGGGCGGAAAAGACGGAATACGGCCGCTCCGCCCCGCTCCGGTATCTCTGTTCCAAAACTGTCGGAGACCAATCTTACATATCTTGCAAACTGCTCCAACAGCCTTTCAAGAGAACTTTATGCCGGCTGCGGTGCAAAGGAGATAGCCCCGGCATACGAGTTGGAGCATAAATCCGGAGTTGAACTGATGCGTACAAAATATTGCATAAGATATGAACTGGGATTCTGTCACAAGGCAGATCCGGAGCGGGCAAAACAGATACAGGAGCCGCTTTGGCTGGTTAACGGAGGAAAAAGATTGAAACTGAGCTTCGACTGCTGCAGATGCCAGATGTTTGTAATTGGATAAAAATACCTATTTTTACACCATGCGTTTTTCTCAGATCATAGGCCACGGCGAGATAGTGGAAAAGTTGCGCGAACTTGTAGACAGCGGACGGATGCCCGGCACTCTGCTCTTTTCGGAGCAGCCCGGATGCGGAGCCCTTGCCCTCGCTCTTGCAACCATTTCATATATGTTCTGCAGGGAGCGCTCCGGCGGCGATTCCTGCGGAAAATGCCCGCAGTGCGTAAAGACCGACAAACTGGTCCATCCAGATCTCCATTTTACCTTTCCTCTCAACACTTCTGTTCTGATAGGCAAGGACAAACGGGCGGAAATAGACGAGTTTTATCCTCTCTGGAGAGAGATAGCCGTTGAGAACCCGTATTTTACCGAGCAACAGCTTTACAGAAAGTTCGGTATAGAAAACAAATTTGGAACGATAAGCGTAAGCGAAGCCAATGCAATCATACGGAAACTGAGTCTCAGTTCCTATGAAGGGGGCATAAAGGTAATGCTTGTCCTTTTTGCGGAACGCATGAACCAGGAGGCTGCGAACAAACTGCTGAAGTCTCTGGAAGAGCCTACCGCGGGAACATACTATTTCCTTGTGTCGCAGAATCCCGAGAAGATAATTTCTACAATCTTGAGCCGTTGCATGATAATTGAGGTGCCTCCCATAGAGCGTGCGCAACTGGCCGAAAAGATTGCCGGAGAGTTCGGAATGAGCATGGAAGATGCCGCGATATGGGCCAGATATGCGGCTGGAAGTTACGGCAAGGCTCTGGAACTTATTGAAGCGGAAAATTCCGGCAATGAATATTTCAACACTTTCGTATCTTTGCTGTCTCTTTCAGTAAAGAAAGACATGCTCGGACTTCTCGATCTGGGCACCCTGATGGCAAAATGGGGCAAGGAGGAGCAGAAAGAGTTCTGCCTGCGCTCCCTGGAGACATTGAGGAAAATTTATGCAATGAGCATAGGAGTGGAGGAGATTGCCTACAGTCCGGCCGCAGAAGCGGAAAAACTGAAAAAATTGTCGGGATATTTGAAAAAAGAGATATATGTGAAGGGGTATGAGTATTTGAACAATGCAATTGTATGCATAGAGAGGAATGTGAACCCCAAATTTATTTTTTGCGATTTGTGCAATCGCTTTTACTATAACGCATGAGTGATATGGATAACAATAAAATCTACGATTGTCTGAGAGGATGCCAGATAGGTGCGGCAGAGGGAGATTCCAAATCTTACACTTACGATCCCAGCTGTTGCAAACTGGCCGTTTTCAACTGGCTGGAGGGAATTACGCAGCAGGAGATGGAACTCTATTTTGAAGTAAGGTTCAAGAATACGCGCAAGGGAATCTATAAAAATGAGTCGGAGCAGAATCTCAAGACCGGAGATATTGTGGTTGTCGAGGCACAGAACGGCTGCGATGTAGGTATCATTACAATAGCCGGTCCCATGGTTGCCCGGCAGATGTTGCGCAACAACATAGACCCGTCGGGATATGAGTTCAAGAAGATTTACAGAAAGGCCCGTCCGGCAGATATTGAAAAGTGGCAGCATGCAATTGCCCGCGAACACAGGACAATGATAAGGGCAAGGCAGATAGCGGCAGATCTTGCTCTCGACATGAAGATTGGAGATGTGGAGTTCCAGGGCGACGGTTCAAAGGCTATCTTCTATTATATTGCAGATGAAAGGGTGGATTTCAGACAGCTTATCAAGAATTTTGCAGAAGAGTTCAAGATAAGAATCGAGATGAAGCAGATTGGCGCGCGACAGGAGGCAGGCCTGATAGGCGGTCTTGGAGTTTGCGGACAGGCTCTCTGCTGTTCCCGCTATATGAACGTTTTCAAGTCTATCACCACCCAGGCGGCAAGATGCCAGGATCTGTCGCTGAATCCGCAAAAGCTGGCAGGACAATGCGGCAAGCTCAAATGCTGTATAAATTACGAAGCGGCAGTTTACAGAGACGCTCTGGAAAAATTGCCGAAGGTGAGTGAGCCGTTGCGTCTTGAAGACGGAAATGCATATCTGATAAAGACAGATATACTGAAAGGGATAATGTGGTTTTCATACGATGCCTCAAGTACAGCCAACCTGATACCGGTAAGCAAGGAAAATGTTTTCAAGATATTGGAAATAAACAGAAAAGGCAAAGCGGCAAGGTCGCTTGCCGATGCCGGATCCCAGAAAGAGAAGACACACGACTTCCTGAGTGCGGTAGACGAAGAGAGTATCTCAAGATTCGATGAGTCGAAACGCAGCAACAAAAAGAGCAGAAAAAGAGGAAGATGAAAGTGCTGTATTCTCTCTTTTTGCTGATTCTGCCGCTGCTGTTCAGCTGTCGGACAGATGAAGGGATGAACTGGGGGATTGAAACCTTCGCTTATAATGAAGGATGGAACAGAACGGTCTCATTCAATCTCGACCTGCCTGACAGCACAGAGATGTTTGGAATGGAAATCTGTGCACAGATATATGAAAAGAAGGCGGTCGTCGGTAAAATGTCGCTGCCTGTTGTCATGACTTTCATGGCTCCTGACAGCACCTTATACCGCGATACACTGAGGTTCCCGTTGAATGTGCAGCGCAACGACAGAGACCATTACAACAGGAACGGGCATCTGATTACCGTAAACTGGCCATACAGGGAGGGTATCATAAACAGAAAGCCCGGCCGGTGGATTGTCTCCATGGAGCATGGCGGCGGGTCTTGCGACGGGCTGCCTGCAGAAAATGTATTGGCCATAGGGGTTTCTGTAAATATAGACAAAAGGCAATGAGCGCAAAAGACAAACTGAGAAAATTCAGGGAAAACGAGACTTTCGGCTGTTTGTATCAGCCTTCTACAGAAGAAGTTCTTCGCAGGGACTATCGTCTCAAAGGGCGTTGGGGAGAAGAGGTTTTCCATAATTCCAATCCGATTTGCATAGAACTCGGATGCGGCAAGGGTGAATATACCATTGCCCTCTCGAAAATGTTCAGCGACATGAATTTTATCGGGATTGACATAAAGGGGGCGCGCCTTTGGAAGGGTGCAAAAATCGCCCATACCGAGCAGCTTCCCAATGTGGCGTTTATCCGTACGCGAATAGAGTTCATCGAGTCTCTGTTTGCCGAGAATGAAATCTCGCAGATATGGATAACCTTTCCCGACCCGCAGATAAAGCGCCCTAAGAAGCGTCTTACCGGTCCGCTCTTCCTCAAACGCTATTTCAAGTTTCTCAAAAAGGGAGGCCTTGTAAACCTGAAGACCGACAGCCGCTTCCTTCACGAATATACGCTTGCGCTCATAAAACAGAACAATCTGCCTCTATCTGAGGCTAATACCGATATTTACGGCAGCGGCAGGGCAGACGAAATACTCTCCATAAAGACCTTCTATGAAGCATATTATCTGAAACAGGAGTTTCCTATAACCTATCTTGCCTTCAGCATAGACAAGGATACGGTTGCTGAGCCCAAATGGGATGAAGAGTATTGGGAGAAGGAGGAGATGAAGGGGCGGGAGTTCACTCCGGCCAACAAAGGTTGAATTTTCAGCAGGTGCGGGTACAGAGGTATTCCGCAATGTCGAGCAGGTGGCGTTTTTCTATGGAATCGGGGAGAAGTGCAATGCTCTCTTTTGCCAAGGCGGCCTTTTCGGCAAGTTTTTCCTGCGCCGCCGCAATCCCGTTATGCGCCGTGACAAAATCGAGGGCAGACTTGGCAACGTCGCTGCTCTGGCCTTCAATTTTTTTCATGATTTCCGCGCCCTCTTCTGCCGGGCTGTTCTTTATGGCAAATATGAGCGGCAGCGTGATTTTCCTCTCCCTGACATCTGCTCCGGCGGCCTTCCCTGTCTGGAGATCGGGAGAGTAGTCGAAAATATCATCCCTGATCTGGAATGCCTGTCCAAGATAGAGGGCATATCGCGTGATGGCGTCTATATACTCTTTCGGCGGATTTACCGCTATCGCTGCGCTTCTTGTGGCTGCAATGAAAAGGCTTGAGGTCTTTTTGGATATTACTTCATAGTATTTCTCTTCGGTCATCTGCAGTGTGTCGGCAAGATTCATCTGTATCATCTCTCCTTCTGCAAGATGCTCTACAGCGGTAGTGAAACATTCCAGAATTTCTGGAGAGCATCCGGTGCAGAGCAGATAGAGCGCCCTTGCAAGCCAGTAGTCTCCGCACAGAACTGCGGCTGCAGGAGAAAACAGCGCTTTTACGGTCGGTTTTCCTCTTCTTATATTGCCGTTGTCGGTAACGTCGTCGTGCATCAGTGTGGCGGTATGTATCATCTCTGCCACAGCGGCACAATTAAGCACGGCCCTGTTCCGCTTTCCGCACGCTCCGCCGGCAAGCAGGGACAGAATGGGGCGCAACTGCTTTCCTTCGTTGCCTGTAAGGTAACTGTTTATGGCAGCTATCAGAGGATTGTCATTAAAGAGAGTGGATACCATAATTTCGCGGTATCCACTCCAGTCGTCTCCAAAATCGGTAATGATCTGTTTAATTTCCACGCTGTCTAGAATAGGAATGCAATAGAGAGTTCAAAACCTCTGTTTTTGCCATTACTTATGGCTTTGTAAGCCTCTTTGTAAGCATCTTGGATGCCTTCGCCAAAACTTTCTCCCTTGAAGTCAGACATTGTTCCCAAATCCCAGCAGTAGCGGCCGCTTACCTGGAATTTCCAGATGTCAAGTCCGGCTCCCAAGCCGACTCCGTATTCAAACTTGTTCAGGTTGCTCCATTCAACATCCTTGAAGTCGTCTCCCTTGGCTATGGCATAGCCTATATATGGTGATACCATTATAAACGGACGGAACAGAACAAGGTCTACACCCCATTGCAGGTTTACGGGCAACTGCAGATAATTCATCTTTATATCTCCGCTTGCTTTGCCTCCCATATCAATGGAACCGCCTTTCTGGGTGTACATCAGTTCGGGCTGCAATGCAAAACCGAGCGGAAGATTCAACTTGTAGAGCACTCCTACATGGAATCCCGTTTTACCCTCGAATGAAGATGACAAATCATTCACATTGAAATCTTTCATTGAATTGAAGTTGAGTCCGGCCTTGATACCGAACTGTCCGTAGACTGCCGTTGAAAGCAAAAATACGGATAGCAAGACTGCAATCTTTTTCATAATATACCGGTTAAAAGTTAAAACTCGTTTTCTGCTACAGCAGTTTGTTCAATTCTTCAACTATGTTGCTTTTGGGAACGTTGCCCACTATTTTTCCCTTTACCTCTCCCCCTTTGAAGAAAATGAGGGTGGGAATGTTTCTTATTCCGTAGTTTACAGGCGCATCGGCAGCCTCGTCTACATTGCATTTGGCAACAACCGCCTTGCCTTCAAATTCTTTAGCGATTTCCTCGATTACGGGAGCAAGCGCTCTGCACGGGCCGCACCATGTCGCCCAAAAATCTACCAGCACGGGTTTCTCGTTCTGGAGTACAACCTCGTTGAAGTTGCTGTCGTTTACATTTATTTCCATGTTGTTATATGTATTAAATTTTATTTGCAATCAAGCACGAATATATCAGACCGCTAATTTAATACCATTTTTTCAAATCTCTTCCCTTTTTCGGAAATAGAAGTAAAAAGTTGTTTCAAACAGCGCGATTCTTTTTATTTTTGTAATAACAGTTTAAAAATTCATGCCATGTACGACTCTTTTCAGAAATATCTCAGCAAAGAGCTGGATGAGATAAAAAATGCAGGTCTCTATAAAGATGAGAGAATCATAACTTCGCCGCAAAGGGCGGCAATTACCGTCAAGGGCGGGAATGAGGTGCTTAATTTCTGTGCAAACAACTATCTTGGACTTTCAGACAACAAAAGGCTGGTTGAGGCTGCGAAAAAGGCTCTAGACCAGAGAGGTTACGGTATGTCGAGCGTGAGGTTCATCTGCGGAACCCAGGATTTGCACAAGGAACTGGAGAAGAAAATTGCCGAATTTTTCGGAACGGAGGATACGATACTCTATGCCGCATGTTTCGACGCAAACGGAGGCGTTTTCGAACCTTTGCTCGGCGAGCAGGATGCAATAATTTCCGATTCGCTCAACCATGCCTCCATTATAGACGGCGTGAGACTTTGCAAAGCGCAGCGTTACCGTTATGCCAATGCAGACATGGCCGGACTGGAGGAGTGTCTGAAAAAGGCGCAGGACAAGAGATTCAGGCTTATAGTTACAGACGGAGTCTTTTCCATGGACGGCAATGTGGCTCCCGTAGACAGGATTTACGAACTGGCAGCCAAATACAATGCAATGGTGATGGTAGACGAATCGCATTCGGCTGGTGTTGTGGGGCAGACAGGAAGGGGAGTTACGGAACTCTATAACCTGAGGGGGAAAATAGAGATAATCACAGGAACCCTGGGCAAGGCTTTCGGAGGGGCGATAGGCGGTTTCACAACAGGCAGAAAGGAGATTATAGCAATGCTAAGACAGCGTTCGCGCCCCTATCTTTTCTCAAATTCCATCCCTCCAATGGTTGCCGCTGCCGGTATAGAGATGTTCAACATGATGGCACAGACAAACGAACTGCAGGAGAGACTGCATTGGAATACAAAATATTTTGTCGAGAAGATGCAGCAGAGCGGATTCGACATAAAGCCAACCCAGTCTGCGATATGTGCGGTGATGCTTTATGACGCCCCGCTTTCGCAGAAGATGGCGGCAAAACTTCTGGAAGAGGGAATTTACGTAGTCGGGTTCTACTATCCTGTCGTGCCCAAAGGCGAGGCAAGGATAAGAGTGCAGCTCTCCGCCGGCCATACCAGAGAGCAGCTCGACAAGGCTGTCGCCGCCTTTGTAAAGGTAGGCAGGGAACTGAAGGTCATTTAAATGAACTTTATAATGTAGTAAAGCATTACGCCGCTGGCAGCCAGTTTTATGCCGGTGCCGAATATGAAACCTAAAAGGGAGCCGAGTGCCGAAAGGAGCGAGGCTCCCATTGTTTTCTTGTGATAGTAGAGTTCCATGAGCATTGCCCCTACAAAGCCGCCGATTATCATTCCAATGGGAGGAAAGAAGAGAAAACCGATAAGCATGCCTCCTATCGAACCTCTCACAGCCTCTTTTGTGCCTCCGGTGATTTTTGTAAAGTATGCCGGTACAATATAGTCCAGAACAGTCACGACAATGGTTATTATGAGCCAGGTTATCATGAACCGGCCGGTAATTTCATCGGAAGTGCCGGGATGGTTTGTGAAAAAATACTGAAGTACCAGCGCTATGTAACTTAATGGAGGGCCGGGCAATATTGGAAGTATGCACCCCAACAGCCCTATGACCCCCATTATTACAGCAATTATCTCAATAAACAGTTCCATCTCTCTGCAATCAGTCTTTGTCGTACGGCTCTCCGAAAGGCCGGTCCCAATTGTCGCGCCAGATATTGTTCTGGCCGGGCTCCAGAATTTTTACCGTACAGTTTTCAGGAATGTAAAGATACAAATTATATTTGTCTCCCTCATATTTGTCAGCCTTGTTATATACAGACGGATAGATTGTAATAAGAGAGTCCTTTACCGTGTAAACCTGTTGCAGGGCAATTTCCGTAGTGCCGTATCCGGCCTCGATAAGGGAACTCTTGAAATACCTGTGGCGGCACTTTATTTCCATACCTTCGTCTGGATCGTATCTTTTCCTGTTGATTGAAAGGCTTGGATATACAGTAAATTCAAGAGAGTTTTTCCTGCCGTCGGGTTTCTCTATATACCATAGCCTGTAATAGCATCTGTTTTCATACATGTAGCCTTTTGCATGAGCCGATACCGGAGTGTCGGCCATCTTGACATAGAGGGTGTCGTATTGCCCGGCCAGTTCTGTGGTGTGCAGCCTGCTCTGGTAGTTGTAGTATGGTTTGGCGGCAACGATCGAAAGGGCTGCGCTTGTTATCGTGGCAAGAATGCAGATTACAAACAGGATAAGTCCGGGACGCCATTTGGGACTCTTGAATCTGAAACAGCATTTGATTCCCCAATAGAGCAGCAGAATGCAGACAAGAAAATGAGTGGCTACAACAACAGTGGTAACTATTGTGTGGGATACGCCCAGCCTTATGTAATTCAATGCCGATATGAGAGGCACGGAATCATAGATTTCTATTCCGAACAAGACTGCACAGCCGAACAGAAGACCTGCGAACCCCAATGCTATCAATATTATGCCAATGCATATTTGCAGGATTCTGCCTATTACCGAGATAAATCCGCCTATGGCGCTGCTCCCTTTTTCAATGCTCTCCATTTCGTTTCTCCCTTTTTGTATGTCGTTTATTCCCGGAGTTATTCCAGCCATTGCACATCTCTGCTCCACGGTCTTTGCCGCAGGCATTATCATGCAGAGCAGGAAGTAGAAAATAATGGGGCTCCAGAACCACAGACCGTGGCCTGTCCATCTCGAAATAAAGAAACACAATACAGAAAGAGCCGTGTAGACAAGTCTTGTAAAGACTGCGTCGGTTTTGAAATATGCGGCAGTGCCGCTCAGCACACCTCCTACGACTTTGTTGTTTATGTCTCTGTAAAGTTTCCTGCGCACAGGTTGTTCTTTCCTTTCATCTTTGGAGGGTTCGTTCTCAATTTCGCTCGGACGGCCAAGGGTCTCAATTACTTGCATGACATCTAGCCTTGAAATGACCTTCTCGCGACCGTTACGCTCCAGAAAAAGTTCTGCAATCCGCTCCTCAATATCGGAAATTATCTCTTTTCCATCGGCTTCCTTGTTGTAGAAATCGGAGAGTTCCGATATATAGTTGTCGAGCATGGCATAGGCATCGTTCTCAAGATTAAAAGAGACTCCGGCCAAACTGATTTTTGTAAATTCATTCATATTAACCTTATTTAACCATTATTTATTTTTAATATACTCTATCGACTCGACAACCTCTTTCCATGCGTTGTCCATTTCGACCAGAGTCTCCTTGCCTTTTTCGGTGAGTGAATAATATTTTCTGGGCGGCCCCTGGGTACTCTCTTCCCATCTGTAACTGAGCAGCCCCTGATTTTTCTGTCTTGTAAGCAGCGGATAAAGCGTGCCTTCTACTACTATCATCTTTGCCTCCTTCAGTTTTTCGATAAGAGACGAGGCATAGGCGTCGCCTTTGCGCAAAAGGGTGAGAATGCAATATTCAAGAACTCCTTTCCGCATTTGAGATTTTATGTTTTCACTGTTTTGCTCCATAACTCCTCCTTTTTACTTTTTTGAAGTTGTAAATCTTTTCAGGTTTTCGGCCGTTACGGGCAGCCCGTACATTTCACACTTTTGTGCCGCTGTGGTGGCAAGCGGGGCTATTATCCATAGAATTATGTAAATCCAGAATCCGGCAAGCCCGGCAATGATGCAGACTATAAAAATGATTCTGATGATGGTAACGTCTATGTTGAAATAAGTGGAAAGGCCCGTGCATACGCCGCCTATTGTCTTGCCGTCGGGATTCCTGAAGAATTTTCTTGTCTGCCGTATTTCAGGTGTTGCCGGTTCCGGTTCCGCTGTTTTTTTATCATCCTCTACGAATGCGCTTCCGTCGGGCATTCCAAGTTGCGAGATTACCAGGTTTACAAGCTCTATTGATACTACATTCTTGTAGTCTGTAATATGCTGCGAAAAGAGTTCGGCAATCCGCTCTTCAATGTCGTCCATAAGTTCCTTTGCCTGATAGCCCATGTTTGCTGAACTTTTGAACTTTTCCAGGTAATTGTTGAGTTTGGCGTAGGCATCTTCGTCTATTACGAATCCTTTACCCGCAATCGCCACGTTTAAAACTTTTTTCATTGTATTAAGTTGTTTGTTGTCAGTGATTTTCATTTTAAGTTTTGCTTCCGCAACGCAAGTTGTCCTTAGACATGCAAGGTTGTTTGCACTGCAAATATATAAATTATTTTTACTACTATGTAATACAAAGTAGTAATTTTTTTTAAAAGTGTTATTCAATAAATGTCATATTGTTTATTGTGAGGGTATTATGATATTGAAAAATTGACAAAAATTAATCTTTTACGATTTTACAGTTATTTATTTCTATTGAAGCATAAATTGACCTGTAAAATACGTTACAGTATGGAAAACAAGGGGGAGATTATACTTTACCAGCCGGACGAGGCTGTGAGATTGGAGGTGAGGCTGGAAGATGAAACCGTCTGGTTGACGCAGGCACAGATGGCAGAGTTGTTCCAAAGAAATCAGTCTGTTATTGCGCGACACATCAGTAATATATTCAAAGATGAAGAACTGGATAAAAAATGCAATATGCAATTTTTGCATATTGCAAATTCAGACAAGCCGGTAATGTTTTATAGCCTTGATGTTATTATATCCGTAGGTTATCGCGTGAAATCTATCCGAGGTACGCAGTTCAGGCAGTGGGCAAACAAGGTGTTGAAGGAATACCTTCTGAAAGGCTATTCCGTCAATCAGCGCCTCAGCAATATGGAAGACAGGATGAACAGTAAATTTCTGGAGCACGAACAACGTCTGAACCGAATAGACAGCACGATAGACTTCTTTGTGCGTACTTCTTTGCCTCCGGTGGAGGGGATATTCTATAACGGCCAGATTTTCGATGCTTACAAATTCGCCACAGACCTTATACGCTCTGCCAAGAAGTCTCTGCTGCTAATAGACAATTACATAGATGAGTCTGTTCTTCTGATGTTAAGCAAGCGGCGTTCCGGAGTCTGCGCAGCGGTTTATACCCAAAAGATAACCGCGCAGATGCAACTGGATATCGAGAAATACAACGGACAATACCCTCCTGTGGAGATACGCATTTATAATAAATGCCACGACAGGTTCCTGATAATAGACAGCACGGAGGTTTACCACATAGGAGCATCCCTGAAAGACTTGGGAAAGAAGATGTTCGCCTTTTCAAGGCTGGATATCCCGGCAGATACTATAACCAAAATGTTTGAATCTGAATAAACGAAAGAGTATGGAAAAGAAGGGCGAGATTATACTTTACCAGCCGGACGAGGCTGTGAGATTGGAGGTGAGACTGGAGGATGAAACCGTGTGGCTGACGCAGGAACAAATTGTAGAGTTATTTCAGTCGAGCAAGGCCAATATCAGTGAACATATTAAAAATATATACATACAGGGAGAATTGGAAAAGAGTTCAACTGTTCGGATTTTCCGAACAGTTCGACAAGAAGGAAAAAGGCAAGTAACAAGAGTTCTCGCCTATTACAATTTGGATGCCATTATATCGATAGGTTTCCGTGTTAATAGTAAACGTGGTATACAATTCCGTCAGTGGGCAAACAAGGTGTTGAAGGAATACCTGCTGAAAGGCTATTCTGTCAATCGCAGATTGACGGAGCTGGAGCATACTGTAGCTGAGCACTCCAGAAAGATAGACTTTTTCGTGCATACCTCTCTTCCTCCGGTGGAGGGCGTTTTCTATAAAGGCCAGATTTTCGATGCCTACAAGTTTGCTACAGATCTTATCCGCTCTGCCAAGAAGTCTTTGCTTCTTATAGACAATTACATAGATGAGTCTGTGCTGCTGATGTTAAGCAAACGGCGTTCCGGAGTCTGCGCAACGGTTTATACCCAAAAGACAACCGCGCAGCTGCAGCTGGATATCGAAAGACATAACCGCCAGTATCCGCCTGTGGAGGTATGCATTTGTAATAAATGCCACGACAGGTTTCTGATAATAGACAGCACGGAGGTCTACCATATAGGCGCCTCCCTGAAGGATTTGAGCAAGAAGATGTTTGCCTTTTCAAGGATGGATATTCCGGCGGATACTATAACCAAAATGTTTGAATCAAGGGGGTATTGGACCTGAATATTATTTCTGCAAATTGCCGGGGCATGATTTATCGGAATCTGAATGAAAAAAGGGTGGCAATCGTGCGACCGCCACCCTTTTGGATAATTTTCCGATTAACTTTTACTGTTAGAAGGTAAAGCCTTCGGGGAATTGTATTATTTCATTATTGGTTGGAGTGGAATATGCCCATTTATCATCGTGATATGTGACAGATAGTTCAAGTGTAAGAGGAGCCGTTGACAAAATTTCCCAACTATTTATCTCAAAGACCAATTCTCCTTCAAAAGCATCATCTGTAAGACCTGTAGAAGTTGAATTCCAAGTCAATGTCTCTCCATCGAAGTAAAACTCAAAATCCGTATCTTCAACCCATGCATCCGGAATAATGAAATAGTTACCCTCTTCCGCTTTCAGAATTTCTTGAGGCCAACTTTCTCCGAACATAGATGAAGAATACACCCCTTCACCTATAGAGACATAAGTCAGCTGTTTTTGAAGGGTAAGAGTAACTTTGCCGTTGCCGGTTTGTGCCTCGTCTTCTGCATTTGCAGCAGCAATAACAACCTCTACAGGATCTGTACCCATATCATCCAAATTGAATGCTACTTCAACGGACGTGCTGTTTTCACCTGCCGCAAAATCCGCAGTAGGTTTTACAAGGCTGAAAACACCGTCTCCGCCGGTAAGTGTCAGCTGTACGGATGCAGCCTCTGCTATATTGCCTCTGTAGAGAGGGACGGAAATTTTACCGCCATCCTCCGGAACCAGTGCAAAGTTCATCGCAGATGTAGGAAACGTTATACCTACAGAAGGATTCATGTCAAAATCAAATGTGCGGCCATTCTCTTCGGAACATGCCCCAAATGAAAACATGAGGGCAACGGCTGCAATATAAATCAATATTCTTTTCATAATCAATCTCTCTTAGTTTAATAATCTAACGGGTTCTGGTCTGTCTCGGGGTTCAATGCAGTGTTTCCGTTGAACTCCTCAAGTGGAATGGCATAAATTAATTTGCTGTCATTAACTTCCAGATTAAATCCTCCGGCATATCCGTCCGTCACGTGATTGCTGTTTTCGAAGACTCTATGCATAGGAAGTCTCAGCCTTTGCAAATCATGCAATCTGGAAACCTCGCCCCAAAGCTCCACCCTGCGCTGGAAGAGAATATAATCCATAAGAGAATTGATTCTTGTAGAGGTCTCTTCAGTGATGGTATTGCTGTCGGGATATTTTGCAAGGTTCGCCTCATAGTCGCTGTCGCGCTGGGAGGTAACCATCTTAACATACTCCCTTGCTGTGGTGTAATCTTTGTCGTGGCATGCGGCCTCAGCTACTATGAGCGCCATCTCCTCCATTCTCATAAGAATGAAATCACCTGTTCCCGTAGTAACGTTTTGATATACCAGTTTATGTTGAGTATGGGGATACCTATATGAAGCAAGTTCGGACTCTTCATCAACTTCCGCAGGGTCTGTCCACCATGCGCGGCGGCTGTCAGTCGCAGGAATCTGGTCGTAGAGCCATGACGATATACGGTGTCTGACATCTTCTGCATAGCTTCCTCCGTCGGCATCCAAATGGCTGTATATGTTGTATATACTCATATTTTGGTCTGTCTGAATTTCCAGTCCCCACATTACATTGCCGTTGCTTACATTATTTACGGTTATTGTCTGATCAAAAGGAACGATAGCAACTCCCGGTTTCTTGAGAGCCTCTTTTGCAGCCGTTACCGCCTCCTTGTAGTTGTGCTGCACCATCATGGCCCTTGCCTTTATACCGTATGCCACATACTTGTCTATGTGTGAGGGGTGCTGCTGCTGGACGGAGCTGTTCTCAAGATAGCTTATCGCCGTATTGATATCTTCGTTTATACGGTCATAGACATCCTGCACGGTTCCCCTGCCTTTACCCTCGGACTCGGGAGTGGTAGGTTCCGTATAGATTGGAACTCCGGGGAGCGAAGGGTCGTTCTGCTGATAGTTCTGCACCAGCCAGAGGTAGCAGTATGCCCTCATTGCGTATGCCTGGCCGAAAAGGTAGTTTGCCAGATCGGGGTCATCCTGCAGGGCCTCGTCGTTCTCATGTGCAAGAATATAGTTTACGTTGCTTATCAGGGTGTAGAAGAAGTTCCAGCACTGATATTGTCTTCCTACCACACTAGTATAGTCATAAATGAACATATAGGCATAATCATATGAAAACCAGCCCGAGCCCAGACCATCCATGAGCCTGTCTTCTCCCATAAGGTCGCTGGCTGCAATATAGGCCATGATTCCTCCGTTCTCGGAATCATAATTTGATGCACCTCCCCAACCGTATATATACATCAGCCTGTATGTGCCGTTCATCGCTGCCATTGCGTTCGATGCAGAGGCGAACACGGTAGATTCATCGGCGGTCGTAGTGGGATTGGTATTCAAGTGGTCTTCGCAACCTGCTGCTGAAACAAGAAGAACCGCCGAAAGTAAAATATATGTCAATTTTTTCATCATCGTTCTCTCAATTAAAAGTTAATATCCACACCGAATGATATTGTCCTTTCAGGTGTGTAGCTGTATCCTACGCTACCCGAGAAGTTGTACTGGGGGTCGAGTCCCTTGCGTGCGGAGAAAAGCCAGAGGTTGTCTCCCGAAAGGGTGAATCTTATCGACTTCATGTTTATCGCCCTCATCCACTTTTCCGGAAGAGAATAGCCCAAGGTGAAACTCTTGATGGCGAAATATGAAGCGGATATCAGATTGTCGTCCGTATATGAAATGGCGCTTCTGCCTCCTATGTCTATTCTCGGAATTTCCGTAACATCGCCCGGCTGTTTCCATGCCTTCTGCCTGTCTACATGACTGGCTGTTCCGGGATACATATTGTAAAGGAATTCGTAGTAGAGGTTGTCGAGCATCTTTCCACCTATCGAGTAGGTGCAGAGCAGGTTGATGTCGAAGTTGCCGAATCTGAAATCGTTGCTGATTGAACCGTAAAGGTCCGGGATACGGCTTCCGCAAACCTCCCTGTAATTTTGTGCAACGGACTGGTTGGTCGTTGTACCGTATATCCTTTCTCCTGTCGCCTCATCCTCTTCCCATATAAGGTAGAGCTTGTCGCCTGTAGCAGGGTCCACTCCGGCGCCTATCGGCAGGTAGAACGAGTTTATCTCCTCGCCCTCTGCAATGATTGATGAACTGCCCACGATAGGTTCGCCGTTCTCTGTAAGATGGAGCACCTTGTTCTTTACCGTAGAGCCCATGACCGTCATGTTCCAGTTTAAGTTCTCCTTCTTGAGAATATCTCCCGAGAGGGTGAACTCGAATCCGCTGTTGCGCATGCTGCCGATATTCTTGTTGTATCCGCTGAAACCGAGCGACATTGCCATGGGGTAGTCAAGCAGCATGTCTTCGGTCTTCCTGTTGTAGTACTCGAATGTGGCAGAGAGTCTGTTGAATACGCGGGCCTCGATACCTACGTTGAGGTTGCCGTTCTTTTCCCATTTGAGGTCCTTTGTCTCGAGCTTGCTGACTACGGCTCCGCTCAGGCTTGCATTAGGATAGCTGAGCGAGTAGTAGGCCTGCCATGCATAGAGCGAGTCTATGGAATCGTTGCCCTGCACACCGTAGCTGGCCTTGAGGGTAAGGTTGTTGAGCCACCTTACGTCGTTGAGGAACTTCTCCTGCGATATTCTCCAGCTTGCGCCCACAGACCAGAAGTTGCCCCATCTGTTATCCTTGTGGAAGATGGATGATGCATCGCGGCGGAAACTTGCCGAGAAGTAGTATTTGTCGTCGTAACCGTAGTTGAAACGGCTCAGGTATGAGTCTATGCGGTAATCGTTGGAATAACCGCCTATATCATTAATCGTTACAAATCCGTCCAATTCATAGATTCCGTCGAGCGGCTGACCTGTCTTTGTCGCAGAGAGATATTGGTAGTTGTAGTCATAGTACTCATGGCCGAGCAGCACGTCTACACTGTGCTTGCCGAATTCCCTGTTGTAGGTAAGCAGCTGGTTGAAGGTGTAGCTGAACAGACGCCCTACGCTTTGGCCGAGCAGACCGTTATATGATACACCGTTACCGAAGTGAGGATTGAAGTATGTAGTAGATTTGTTGTTGGTATAGTCGAAACCGAAGTTTGCGGTAAGCTTGAGCCCCTGGAGCGGACCTTCGGTAAGGCCTCCCAGCTCTGCATAGGTCCTTGCGCTCAGGTTATCTGTAAGCATCTCGTATTTGTCTTCGTAGAGGTTTGCTATGGGGTTCCAGTTAGGGGACGCTCCTGCTGGACGGGTTGGCCCCCAGTCGTACTGCGGATTGCCGTCTGCGTCATATATTGTCTGTCCGTTGGCATCCTTTTCATATACAGGATAGATCGGAGCCATATTTTGTGCAGAATAGAAGACATTTGAATATGCAGAAGATGAACTCTGGCTTGTTCCCAATTCGGTGGTGTTGGTCTCGCTGTTCGCGAAGTTGGTGTTGAGACCCACCTTGAACCAATCCTTGACCTTCGTGTCTACATTGGCCCTTGCGGAATATCTTGTAAAGTAGGTCGATTTCACAAGACCGTTCTGGTCGAGGAAGCCGAGGGAGAACATATAGTTGGTCCTGTTTGAACCTCCGTTTACAGTAAGTACATACTCCTGGCGGAGAGGGTTGCTTGCGGTAGCCTCATCCAGCCAGTCCTCGTCCCATTTGAGGGTGGTGCCGTCCTTTATTTTGCCCGTAGCGGGGTCTATAAGGTCTGAAAGTTCGCGTGAGAAGGGGTTGTATTTTCCATCTGAAAATACTTCGCTATTTATAAATGAATTCATCGCTCCTGCAGCGAGAGCATCTCCGGTGTTGCCGGCTGCAAAGCTCTCTCTGAGATAATAGCCGTAAAGGTCCTCAGTCCATTCGTATGCGTTCATGGTCTCGTAACGGGGGATGGCGCGTGAAGCTATGCTCCAGTTGGCCTTCAGCTGTACGTTGAGCGTACCCTCCTGGCCGCGCTTTGTGGTTATCATCACAACTCCGTTGGCTCCGCGGGCTCCGTAGAGCGCTCCCGCAGAGGCGTCCTTGATAATGGTCATGGACTCTATGTCGTTGGGGTTGATTGCGTTTATCTGGCCGTCATAAGGTATGCCGTCCACCACATAGAGAGGGGTGGTAGATGCGCTGAGCGAACCGTATCCGCGGATCACAACGGATGCACCCGCACCAGGCTGGCCCGAACCGGAAGTGGAGATGACACCGGTGGTAAGACCGTCGAGCGCCTTGGTTACGTTGGCAACCGTCCTCTTCTCCAGCTTGTCCGACTTGATTACCTCCGCAGAACCCGTGAAGGACTCTTTCTTTGCGGTACCGTATGCCACTACAAGCACGTCGTCGAGGCTTACAGCCTCTGCATCCAGAGCCACGTCTATCAGAGAGCGGCTGTTTACAGGAACCTCCTGTGTAACGTAGCCTGTAAAGATGTAGACCAATGTGGCGTTGGCAGGGGTCTCTATCGTGTACCTGCCATCCATGTCTGTCTGGGTACCCGTTGTGGTACCTTTAATCTGGACATAGGCGAACGGAAGC
>CASGCS010000013.1 GCA_949300025.1 uncultured bacterium
GACACCTCGAGGCTCTGCGCGAACGACGTGCCCGCAAAAAAGAGCAGCATCAGGAATGTCGCTAATAGTTTAATACTCTTCATTTGGTTAATAATAAGGTTAATAATTGTTATGAATATCCTTTCCCGTTCCACTTTTGAACTGTCGCAATCTATCGACCGTTTATTTGCGACAAAATCGTTTCTTCAAAATGGGCTGCAAAGTTAACATTAATTTCAAATAGCAAAATGTGTAAAAAATTAACTCGTAGCGGCAAATGTGATAAAAAATATTAGAATCTGCAAAAAATTTAAATATAAAATAATCTATTTTCAGATGTATGATAATATTTTTAAACCACAAACCCTCCCGTTTTTTTGTTTGGAATGTGACAATTTTTCATTCAAAAGCGTTACCGCAAGATAGAAAACACCCGCAATAACACTATGTTACTGCGGGCATTTCTTTAGTTTTCAGAGCAATACCACTCAATGAAACATATTGGGGCTTACTTTGATTTCAAATTGTTACCCATGACTATAAGCAACGCTCCCTTGGGTAATTTTTCTCCCTCCTTTACAGCGATTCTCTTGATAACTCCGTCGAAAGGGGCCGTAACTACATTTTTCATCTTCATGGCTTCGTAAATCAGAAGTTTCTCACCCTTCTTTACTGCATCTCTCTTTTTGACCATTATTTCTCCGACTACGCCGGGAATATGAGTCCTTATCTCATTCGGATTCGGGGCAACCCATTTTTTTCTCTCCTTGAACTTGGGAGTAAGCAGGGTCTTGTACTTGCGCCCCTCCTCGTGAATCTGCAAATAGTCATCCAAGACAGCGAAGTCTTTAAGGTCTGTATCCAGGACTGCATCGCTAATCTCCTTAAGAACAACAACTTCTTGCTGCTCCGCATTTTCCTGTGCGACATCTTGCTTCTCTGCGGCCACACTCTCTTTTGCAATATCCTTCTCTTTCTCCATAATATTCCTCCTTTTTGACAGTTAAATGCCGACCATTAAAATGGTGGAATTCCATGTTTCTTTTCAGGAGTCTGGATAGACTTGTTGACACTTATATTGAGCGCATGGAGAATGAACTTCCTTGTCTCCTTGGGCGTTATCACAGAATCTACATAACCTTTTGATGCGGCCACATAGGGATTTGCAAATTTCTCCTTGTACTCTTCCACCTTCTGTTTACGCATCTTGTCTGGATCTTCGGCCTCCATGATTTCCTTTCTGAAAATAATGTTTGCCGCTCCTTCGGGACCCATAACCGCAATTTCAGCCGTAGGCCATGCAAATACGAAATCTGCCCTCATGTGACGGGAATTCATTGCTATATAGCCTCCGCCGTAGGCTTTTCTCAATATGATTGTAATTTTGGGAACGGTTGCTTCTGAATAAGCATAAAGCAATTTTGCACCGTGACGGATAACACCTGCATGCTCCTGGTCTACACCGGGGAGATAGCCAGGCATATCTTCAAGCGTTACGATAGGAATACCGAACGCATCGCAGTAGCGGACAAATCTTGCGGCCTTGTCTGAAGAGTCGCAGTCAAGCACTCCGGCAAGTACCATGGGCTGGTTTGCTACGAATCCTACCGTACGTCCGCCTATCCTGCCATATCCTATTACTATATTCTGCGCCCACATCTCCTGGACCTCGATGAAGTCTGAATTGTCTGTCAGCGCCCTTATCACATTCCTTACATCATAAGGTGCGGTGGGATCTGCCGGAACGATATGTTCTATCTTGTACTTTTTAAGAGGCTCCGAAGATTTTACTATCTGAGGCTTTTCTGTATTGTTCGCAGGGATGAAAGAGAGCAGTTTCTTTATCTGCGCAAAGCACTCTTCCTCTGTATGGGCAAAGAAGTGGGCGTTTCCGGTAATCTCGCAATGTACCTTTGCACCGCCGAGAGACTCCATGTCAATCTCCTCTCCCAACACAGACTTGATAACCTCCGGGCCGGTAATGAACATCTTTGAAATCTTGTCTACCACAAATACATAGTCTGTCAGGGCAGGCGAATATACAGCGCCTCCGGCACAAGGGCCGAGAATTACTGAAATTTGCGGGATAACACCGCTGGCCAGAGTATTTCTATAGAAAATCTCTCCATATCCGGCAAGTGAATTCACACCCTCCTGAATACGTGCTCCGCCTGAATCGTTTATTCCAATCAGCGGAATCCTCATCTTGAGGGAGTAGTCCATTATCTTGGTTATCTTTTTCGCATGCATTGAGCCCAAAGAACCACCCGCAACCGTAAAGTCTTGCGCATAAATCGCAACAGGCCTGCCGTTTATGGTTCCCGTTCCTATAATCACACCATCACCGGAAAGGTTTTTGTTTTCCATTCCGAATTCACGGGCATCATGCTTGATAAACAGGTCGTACTCATAGAACGAGTCCGGATCCAATATCATGTTTATCCTCTCCCTCGCAGGCAGTTTGCCCATTGCAATCTGCTTTGCAACGGCCTTGTCACCGCCTCCTTGAAGAATTTTAGCCTTTCTCTCTTGATATTCAGAGAGTTTCTTACTCAATAAACTCATAAGCTGTTAGGTTTTAATTGCGCAAAATTAAGATATTTTTTAAATAACAAAATTTTTAAAGAAATTAACTACATTTGTTCTTTCGCATTTACCGTTTTCCAAAACTATAAACATTCAAAATATGGCATTGAATTTTGTAAATAGACATGTTGCTCCTAATGAAGAAGATATAAAAGAGATGCTTGCCAAATTAGGGGTAGAATCGCTGGATGAACTCATCAGTCAGACCATTCCGCACGACATTCTCCTGAAAGAGGAGCTGGAACTGTCGGCGCCTCTGAGTGAAAATGAATATCTTGCACGGCTCAAGATGCTGGCGCAAAAGAACAAGCCTTTCCGTTCCCTCATAGGCGGAGGTTATTTCGGATGCGGCGTGCTGCCGGTGGTGGTGAGAAACATATTCGAAAATCCATGCTGGTACACCTCTTATACTCCGTATCAGGCAGAAATTTCGCAGGGACGGCTCGAGGCTCTTCTTATTTTCCAGACCATGATAAGCAGCCTGACAGGTTTCCCGCTTTCAAACTGCTCGATGCTCGACGACGCCCAGTCTGCGGCGGAGGCAATGAGAATGACATACGAACTTCGGAGCAAAGAGGCGGTAAAGGCGGGGAAAAATCTCTTCTTTGTAGACAAAAACGTTTATCCTCAAGTCATTTCCGTGCTCAAGACCCGCGCTTTCGGTCTTGGCATAGAGATAGAGATTGGAGATTACAATAATTATATGTGTTCCGACAGATGCTACGGAGCATTGGTGCAATACCCTGCGGCGAACGGCCAGGTAAGGGACTATGCCTCTTTCTGCGAAAAAATCCATGCATCCGGAGGTCTGGTCACCGCTTACTGCGATTTGCTTGCGCTTGCTCTCTTGAAAGAGCCTGCTGCCTGGGGTGCGGATGTGGCGGTAGGCAGTGCACAAAGGTTTGGCCTGCCCATGGGATTCGGCGGCCCTACAGCCGGTTTCATGGCAACAAAAGAGGCCTACAAGAGACATATTCCGGGAAGAATTATAGGTATTTCTGTCGACAGGCTCGGGGGCAAGGCCTACAGGCTTGCGCTCCAGACCCGCGAGCAGCATATAAAGAGAGAGAAGGCAACATCGAACGTATGTACGGCAACTGCGCTTATGGCAACAATGAGCGGCATGTTTGCAGTTTATCACGGGCCGCAGGGGATAAAGGAGATTGCAGGCAGAACGGCACACTATGCAAAGACGGTTGCCACATTCCTGAAGGAGAGCGGCTATACCCTTTCTGCCGAGCACTTTTTCGACACCATAGAGATTTCAGGAAAAGATGGCAGACCTTTGGATGTAGCCCGGATTAAGGCAAGGGCTCTGGAACGCGGATACAATTTCTGTTATACAGACAACAGCATAAGGATAAGTTTCGACGAACTTACCTGTTGCCGCGAGGCTCTGGCCGTTCTGGAGATATTCGGCACGGCACCATCGCAATGTGGATGCAAGAGTCTGGCAGAAGACCTTTTTATGGCGCGCGAGACCCCTATTCTGCAGGAGGAGGTTTTCAACAGCTATCACAACGAGACAGATATGATGCGCTTCATCAAGCGTCTGGAGAGGAAAGACATCTCTTTGGCACATTCCATGATTCCGCTCGGTTCCTGCACCATGAAACTCAATGCGGCAGTGGAGATGATGCCTCTGAGCTGGAGCGAGTTCGAGAATGTACATCCGTTCGCGCCAAAAGACCAGGTGGAGGGATACATGGAGCTCATTTCCGAGCTGGAGCATGATTTGTCTGTAATTACAGGTTTTGCCGCATGCTCGCTGCAGCCGAATTCCGGCGCAGGCGGAGAGTATGCCGGCCTTATGACAATAAAACGTTACTTCAAGGCTGCCGGCGAAGAGAACAGGAATGTAATGATAATTCCCGAATCTGCACACGGGACCAATCCTGCCAGTGCGGCAATGGCAGGGTTCAGGATAGAACTTGTGAAATGCGACGAGCACGGCAACATAGATGTGGAGCAGCTTAGGGAGAAAGCAGCAGCCAACAGCGCGAATCTGGCCGGCCTTATGATAACATACCCCTCTACACACGGAATATTCGAGGTCAAAGTGAGGGAGATAATGGATATTATCCATGAAAACGGCGGAAAGGTATATATGGACGGTGCAAACATGAATGCCCAGATAGGCCTCACCTCTCCCGGCTTCATAGGTGCAGATATCTGTCATCTTAACCTGCACAAGTCGTTTGCAATGCCTCACGGCGGCGGCGGCCCTGGCGTAGGCCCTATCTGCTGTACTGCAGCGCTGGCGCCTTTCCTGCCCGGCCATCCTGTCGACAGCTCATGCGGAGAGGAGGGAGTCGACAGCGTTTCCGCCGCAGCTTACGGAAACCCGCTGCTGCTGCCTATCACACATGCCTATATAAAACTTCTCGGAGCCGAGGGGCTGAAACGCGCATCTCAGGTTGCCATTCTGAATGCAAACTATATGGCTGCCTCCTTCGCTCCTGAATACAAGACTCTTTACAGCGGAGCAAACGGAAGAGTTGGACACGAATGTATTGTAGACTGCCGCCATTTCAAGGCTGAATACGGAATAGATGCAACTGACATTGCAAAAAGGCTCATGGATTACGGTTTCCATGCCCCTACGCTATCGTTCCCCGTACATGAAACGCTTATGGTAGAACCTACAGAGAGTGAACCCAAGGCAGAACTCGACCGCTTTGTAGAGGCGATGAAGCAGATAAAGGCTGAATGCGAGAAAGTAAAGTCAGGAGAATACGACAAGGAGGACAACCCACTCAAGAATGCACCCCACACAGACTGGGAGGTGACATCAGACGAATGGTCTCATAAGTATCCGAGAAGGGTTGCAGCCTATCCGTTGGACTGGATAAAGGCCAACAAGTTCTGGCCGGCGGTCTCAAGAGTAGACAATGGTTACGGAGACCGCAATTTGGTTACCGTATGCCCTTGTTCTTCAGCAGAATAATCCGGTATTAACCATTCTTTTAAAGCAGGCGCGAAATGTAAGATTCGTGCCTGTTTTTTTTGCCGTTTGCCGTAACGCTGCTTTTATACAATTTCTATATATAAGATACATAGCGTTTTACAAAAACGATTCTAAATATTCAGGGCCATTGCAACAATTTGGCAATAAGGTTAATTGCTGCCGCAATCAAACGGTCGTTAGATTGCGACACTTCAAAAGTGGAACGGGAAAGGATATTCATAACAATTATTAACCTTATTATTAACCAAATGAAGAGTATTAAACTATTAGCGACATTCCTGATGCTGCTCTTTTTTGCGGGCACGTCGTTCGCGCAGAGCCTCGAGGTGTC
>CASGCS010000014.1 GCA_949300025.1 uncultured bacterium
ACCTATTTGGAGATATAAAACGAAGTGACAGATACGAAAAAACCTGAAATAATGGAAACTTGTTTGCATTATTGAGGTTTTGAGTGTCTGTATGAGTGCCGTGAGGCACGCATATATCTTCAAATGGGGAAACCAGCAGCCCGCTTCCGTATTACAAAGTCCCGAAGGGAGCACGACTGAAAGGAGTGTATACCCCCTTCAGGGGGTGCAGACTCGGTCTGCGGGGGTTAAAAATGTCTTTCGAAGAAAGACGTGCGAGGGTATTCAAAAGTTGCTTTTGATACCCTCGAGGCGCTACAGTATATGCGGCAAGCGAAGTGCAACTGAAAACAGTCGCATCTGAACTCTGCTAAAACGCAGATTCAAGCACCCAACATACTGACGTCAAGCGTATTGCAAGAGTTTCAGCAGCATACCCGAGGTTCAGATGCTCAGTGGAAATGAAACACCGCAGAGTGCAAACCCTCTCCGCAAGCACCTCCGGAAAGGGTTCCACCGAACGGCACTGCAAAACACCCCATGCATCTGAACCTGAACAAAAACAGCAAGTATTGCCACAACTCACTGAGTAACTTTCCATTGCAGAGATTCACTGAGAAATCCCCTGCGTTCAGATGCACTGAAAAACAGCGGAATCTGAACTCCGCAAAAATCCAGATCCAAGCCACAACACACTCACAACAAGCGCATTGCAAGACCTTCAGCAACAACACCTGAGGTTCAGATGCTAAGTGGGAATGAAACACGCCAGAGTGCAAACCCGCCCTGCAGGCACCTCCGCAAAGGGTCTCACCGAACGGCACCGCAAACCACCCCATGCATCTGAACCTGAACCAAAACCGCAAATGCCGCTACAACGCGCTGAAGAACTTTCATTTACAGAGATTTATCAAGAAACCTCCTGCGTTCAGATGCACCGGAAAACAATAGCATCTGAACTCCGACAAAATGCAAATCCAAGCCACAACGCGCTCACATCAAGCACATTGCAAGAGTTTCAACAGTAATACCTGAGGTTCAGATGCTCAGTGGGAGTGAAACACCGCCGAGTGCAAATCCGCTCCACAGGCACCTCTGGAAAGGGTTTCACCGAACGGCACCACAAACCACCCAATGCATCTGAACCTGAACGAAAACCGCAAATACCGCTACAACTCACTGAATAACTTTCCATTGCAGAGATTCACTGAGAAACCCCCTGCGTTCAGATGCACTGAAAAGCGAAGTATCGTTAGCGTATTGAAAGACTTTCAGCAGCAACGCCCAAGGTCCAGATGCAGTCGGAGACAGGAGCATCTGAACTCACTCAAGCATATTCCGCTTGTCCATGCCCCACAACAGTTTCTGATTCAACGCATGCATGAAATTATTTCCTATGGAGACACTTCTAAGCCTGTACCCCGCCTTTGAAACAGTAAGTCTTGCACTTTTCGGCAGAGAAGAAGAGCGATTGTCTGCTGTAAGCAGTGCGCCGCCGGAACGGGTAGAGTAACTCAGTTCTATAACTGACGTTTCCGGAACTATGATAGGCCGCACATTCAGGTTGTGCGGTGCAATCGGCGCTATTATGAGAACTTTTGAATCTGGTGTAACTATCGGCCCGCCTATACTTAGGGAATATGCTGTAGAACCTGTTGCCGAGCCTATGAGTATGCCGTCAGCCATATAATGGGGCAACTGTTCGCCGTTTACGGAAATCTCTATTTCAAGCATTATGGGATTGCTGCGCTGGACGGTAATCTCGTTCAAGGCTACGGGGTAGAAATCTGCCGGAAGCATCCCCCGCCCCCGCTCATCTATACCGAGCAGGGTTCTTTCCACGATATTGTATTTTCCGCAAAGCAGGGCGTCGAGCCATTCGTTTTTCTCATCCACCACGGCAGTGGTCAGAAAGCCGAGCCGCCCGAAATTTATTCCGGCCACCGGAATGTTGCTCTCCCGCACAATGGTAAGAGACTCCAGAAAAGTTCCGTCACCACCGAGCGAAAGCAGGAACGAGGTATCTTCGGGCAGTGTGGAGGAATCAGAAAAAGAGGAGACGATACACCTGTCGCCCACCTCTTTGCGGAAAAAGTCAAAAAGAGGAGAATAGCAGCAGAGTTCCATACTCCCCGCCTTTTTTATGCTCTCCACGAGCAAATGCAGCTTTTCACTGTTGAAAATCTGGGTTCCACGCCCAAAAACGGCCACCTTCATATCGTAAGAAAATTTGGTGCAATATATGCAATTTTGGCAAAATATACATACTTTTGTCGCTGCAAATCCCGTATCTGAAATGTTTTACATCTGCAGAAAATGACAAGACTAAGTGTAAATATCAATAAAATAGCGACACTGCGCAACGCACGCGGAGGCAACATGCCAGATGTGCTCAAAAGCGCACTCGACTGCGAAAAGTTCGGGGCGGAAGGGATAACGGTACACCCGCGCCCTGATGAACGCCACATAAGATATTCAGACGTAAGGGCGCTCAAGCCCCTTCTTACTACAGAATTCAATATAGAAGGCAATCCGATAGAATCTTTCACCAGCCTCGTGCTGGAAACAAGGCCGGCACAGGTGACCCTCGTCCCCGACGCCGCCGACGCGATTACCTCGAATGCCGGCTGGGATACGGTGAAATACAGGAAATACCTGCAACAGACATGCAGGACCTTCAAGGAGGCGGGCATAAGGGTCTCCATCTTTGTAGACCCCGACGTGGAGATAATCAAGAACGCCGCGGATACAGGCTGCGACAGAGTTGAACTGTACACGGAAATGTATGCCCGGAAATATCCTGAAAACAGGGAAGAGGCGGTAGAGCCCTACTTCAAGGCGGCCGAAGAGGCTGTCAGATGTGGTCTCGGGCTCAATGCCGGACACGATTTGAACCTCGACAATCTGAAATATTTCAAGAATACCGTTCCGGGGCTGCTTGAGGTCTCGATAGGCCATGCACTCATCTGCGACGCCCTTTATCTGGGGCTCGAAAACACCATAGCCGCATATCTTAGAGAGCTCAGGGATTTTTAAGATTTTTTGAATATATTTGCATTATGTTCGAATATGTAAAACCAATAAATATTGAAAAATGAAAAAAACATTATCTACTCTTGCTGTTCTTTTGAGTTCGGCAATACTCTTGTCATCATGTAATTCAGCTCAGGAAGGCAACGGCCAGAACGCCGCACAGGCTTCAACGGAAAATGCGGCTGCTCCCGCAGGAGGAATTGTCTACATCCAGATGGATACATTGATTACCTATTACGACATGTTCAACGATCTCCAGTCTGAACTCGAGACAAAGGTCCAGGCTATTCAGGACGACCTTACAAAAAAGGGCAACGCATGGGAAAAGAGTGCAAACGACTTCCAGAACAAGGTACAGAAAGGATTGCTCACACGTTCGCAGGCTGAAGACCAGCAGCAGAGCATTCTCCAGCGCCAGAGAGAACTGCAGGAGCTGACACAGCAGAAACAGATGGAAATGCAGGAGGAAGAGGCTGTGATGATGAGAAGGGTCATGGATGCAATAATGACCTACCTTGAAGCATACAACCAGACTCACAAATATTCGCTTATACTCACCACTTCAGGCGTCACCAATACGGTCATTATAGGCAACCCCTCCCTGGACATAACCCAGGACGTGCTGAAAGGCCTGAACCAAGAGTATATCAACTCAAAAAAATAACGAATTGAAAATTGCCATACTATCGTGTTTTTACCCATACAGGGGAGGCATATCACAGTTCAATGCCTGCATCTACGGAGAGTTGTCGAAAAGCCATACCGTAAAGGCATTCAATTTCAAGAGACAATATCCCTCCTTTCTTTTTCCGGGCAGGACACAGTATGTAACAGAAGAGGATAATGCCGTACCGGTAGAGTCAGAGGCTCTGCTGGATACGGCAAATCCTTTTTCATATCACCATACAGCAAAAAAAATCAGGGAGTGGGGGCCCGATTTGCTGCTGCTCCGCTACTGGAACAGTTATTTTGCCCCTTCGCTCGGGTATGTTGCCAGGCACATGGACAAGAAATGCAGGGTCATCTCCATTCTTGACAACGTAATCCCGCATGAACGGCACTTTTACGACAAGATGCTGACCCGCTATTTTCTGCGCAGGCAAAGCGGCTACATTGTACTGTGCGATGCCGTAAGGGATGACCTTCTAAGCTTTATGCCCGAGGCCAGATACCTGAACACGCCCCATCCGCTCTACTCGCATTTCGGCGAAAAGAGAGACAGGCTGGAATCGGAAACGGAGTTGAAGATTCCACACGGCAAAAAGAACCTGCTCTTTTTCGGGCTCATAAGAGAATACAAGGGACTTGACATCCTCATAGAGGCCTTTTCAGGACTCGACAAGTCATACAACCTCATAATTGCAGGCGAACCGTACGGCAGTTTTGAAAAATACAGGAAACTGATAGAGGAATCGCCAAACAGGGAGAACATATTCGTGAATACGGAGTACATTCCCGACAACCGCGTATCGCTCTACTTCTCCGCAGCAGACCTGTGCGTTCTGCCATACAGGTCTGCAACGCAAAGCGGCATTGGAGCCATCTCAACATATTACGGAGTCCCGATGGTTACCACCAATGTGGGCGGGCTCAAGGAGATGTTTGAGACAAACGGCACAGGAATAGTCGTAGACCGCATAGAAAGCGGTGCAATCAGAGAGGCTGTCGAAACCTTCTTTGACACCGGCAACCGGGAAAAGTTCAGAGAAAACATAAAAAAGGAGAAAGAGAGGCTGAGCTGGAGTAATTTTTGCAGCAAACTCACAGACTTTGCGGAATCTCTTCAGAACAACAAAAACTGACATATATGAAATCTATTACACGTACAGAATTCGATTTTCCCAAACAGAGCGGGAAATATGTAGGAAAAGTAAGAGATGTCTACACGATAGACGACAAATACCTGGTAATGGTTGCCACAGACAGAATCTCTGCATTCGACGTGGTCCTGCCCAAGGGCATTCCATACAAGGGACAGGTGCTCAACCAGATTGCCTCGAAATTTCTGGACGACACGTCCGACATAGTGAAGAACTGGAAAATAGCCTCTCCAGACCCCATGGTGACCGTAGGCTACAAATGCGAGCCGATGCCCGTGGAGATGATTGTAAGAGGATACCTTACAGGCAGTTCATGGAGAACATACAAGAGCGGACAGCATGAAATATGCGGTATAAGGATTCCCGACGGAATGCGCGAGCATCAGAAGTTCGACCAGCCCATCATAACCCCTACAACCAAGGCTGAAATAGGAAGTCACGACCAGGACATATCGAGAGAAGAGGTTATAAAGAGAGGCATCATAAAGGAAGATATCTACAACAAACTGGAAGAGATTACCCTTGCCCTTTACAGAAGAGGCTGCGAAATTGCCGCAAAAAGAGGGCTTATTCTGGTTGACACAAAATATGAGTTCGGCCTCAAGGATGGCGAGATTTACCTCATAGACGAAATCCACACCCCTGACAGCAGCCGCTACTTCTACAGCGAGGGATACCAGGAGAGGTTCGACAAAGGCGAGCAGCAAAGGCAGCTCTCAAAGGAATTCGTAAGGGAGTGGCTCATGGCAAACCACTTCAGCGGAAAGGCAGGAGAGGTGCTTCCCGAAATGACAGACGAGATTATCACAAGCATATCCGACAGATATATAGAATTATATGAGCACATCACAGGTACAAGGTTTGAAAAGGCTGAGTACACGGGAGATGTTTACGAGAGAATCGAGACAAATGTAAGAAACATGCTCTCCCGTCTATGAAACTGATTTCCGCCATAGTGCTCTTTCTTTTCACTCTTCCGCTGTTCGGGCAGAGTTCCGTTGCCGTATCCACTGAAAAGGTCAAGATAGAGGGCAAGGTTTATTATCTGCACAACATAAAGAAGGGAGAGACGCTCTATTCGCTTGGCAAAGCGTACAATGTTACGGTAGATGAGATAATAAAGAACAACCGAAATGCCGAAAGCGGGCTCAAGGCTGGAGAGACGCTCTACATTCCCGCAACCGGAAAGGCCGCACAGGCAGAGAATCTCCAGAAGAGCCGGCAGGCAGAGCAGCCGCGACAGGAAAAGGCCGCTTCCGCCCCCCAAAAGAAGATGCGGCCCAAACGCCACAGCGTAAAATGGTATGAGGAGTTGAAGGATATTGCCGAAAAATACAATGTCTCCCAGGAGGCCATAATGGAATACAACAATCTTGCAAGCCCGCGTCTTACAAAGCGCCAGGTGCTGCTTATTCCGACATGGCTGAGCGGGGAGCGGAGCAGACCCGACAATGAAAACATGCCGGCAGATGAAAAAAGCACGGGACTGCTGTTTCCGACCGATACAGCGGATTCTGCTCCGGGCGAGATTTCCGGCCGGGAAGCCGCAAATGATGAGGTAATGCAGCCAGAGAAGAGAGAGCCTGAAAGGCTTTTCGGCAGAAGGGACGTGGAGATTGCCCTGATACTTCCCCTCACATCTGCCTCCAGGACGGGATACAACAGCCAATACTTGGATTTCTATACCGGAGCGCTGCTTGCCGCAAGTGATTTTAAAGAGAGCGGAGTAACAGTCACGCTCAATGTCTACGACCAGGGGCGCTACAACACTCTGGAGGAGATATTCAACTCTGAAGGGTTTGGCAGAAACCAGCTGGTGATAGGTCCTGTCATGGCAGAAGAGATGAAAGAGGCACTTCCCCTTGCAGAATCGCTCGGGATTCCCATTGTCTCGCCCATGGACCAGACGGCAGAAAAATACATAGCGGGGAACACCTGTTTCATACAGGCCCCGGCAGGAGGCGAGAGGCAGACAGAGAACTCTGTCGCACTGCTGGAAAAATATTGCGGAGACCCTCGGAACCACCTGATGCTGATATATCAGAAAGGATATGAGGCGAGCAATGCCGTAACCGAGGCCAAACGGTTTCTGGAGGCAGAGAATGCAGAATATTCCACCCTTTCATACAATATTCTGGAAGGCAGAACCATAAATACAAAGATGATGCAGATGATGGATACTGTAAGAAGGCATGTCGTCTTTGTAGCCTCCAACAGCGAGGCCTTTGTAAACGATGTGGTAAGGAATCTGCACCTGTGCCGCAACATGGAACGCGACATAACCCTGATAGGACTGTCAAAATGGAAGAGTTTTGAAACCATAGACGTGGAGGATTTCCATGAGATGAACCTCAACCTTTCGCTGCCTTTCCATGTAGACTACAGCAGCGGGCAGGTAAAGGATTTCCTATTCCGCTACAGGGCTCTCTTCAAAGTGGAACCCACCCCCTACTCTTTCCAGGGATACGATCTTACAGCCTATTTTGCAGAAGAACTTGCCAGATATGGCAGACATTTCATGGACAGAGATTCATTCCCGAAAAAAAGTCTGATGCAGACAGCATTGGAATTTCACAGGATTCCCGGCGGCGGGTTCGAAAACAGAGCAACAAAGGAGATTGTATACAAAAAAGACTATACCGTTTCGCAATAGCGCAGCGGCGGCGGAATTACAGAAGAGCAGTCGCTCTCTCCAGCCACTCTTTCTCCTCTGCATCGAGCAGGGGAGAAATTTTTTTGAATACTGCCATGTGGAAATCGTTGAGCCAGGCAATCTCTGCATCGGTAAGCAGAGATTTATCCACGGCAGAAAGTGAGATTGGAACCAGCGTAAAGGTCTCGAAAGAGTAGAATGAGCCAAAATGGGTGGCCTCCGTTTCCCTTACAGCAAGCACATTCTCCGTTCTTATCCCGTACTCTCCTTCAAAATAGATTGCAGGCTCGTTGGATAGGACCATGCCCGCCTTGAGAACAACAGGATTCTCCTCTCTCCTTATGCTCTGCGGGCCCTCATGCACACAAAGGTAATGGCCGATACCGTGCCCTGTACCGTGATAATACATGACACCTTCATTGTAAAGAGGGCCGCGGGCCAGAATATCCAGCGAACTGCCGCGCGTCCCTTCCGGAAAGTGCGCCATGGAAAGGTCTATCATCCCTTTCAGCACAAGCGTATAGAACTTTTTCTGCCTTTCATCAGGTACGCCGACAGGTATGGTTCTGGTAGTGTCTGTCGTGCCGCCGAATGAATAATGGGCTCCGGTATCCATCAGAAGGAAGCCGTTGCCGGAAATTATAGAGTCGCTCTGCTGCGACACGCTGTAATGAGGCAGGGCCGCATTTTTGCCGAATGCGACTATCGGTTCGAAACTCTCTCCTGCATAGAACTCGTTTTCAGACCTTATGCCTGTAAAGAACGACTTGACCATGCTCTCTGTAAGAAGAACTCCTTCAGAAAGAGCCTTGTCAATCTTAGAGAGCACCTTGCACCATGCGGCACCGTCATAGAGGAAAGCCTTCCTGAACCCTTCAATCTCCCAGTTGTTCTTTACCGCCTTGAGATTGGCGACAATTCCGCCCGGCATACTGTCCTCCATCTGTTCTGCACCCGCCGCCGAGAATATGCCGTAATGGGCAACCGAAATGGCATCGCTGCAGTAAAACCTTTTCATGTCTGCCGAAAGCGAGGCAAGCACGCTTTCGAATGACGAGTAAGCATGCAGCTCCACCCCCTCGGCCGAAAGGGCCTGCTGCAACTCTTCGTCCATATTTTCCAGACTTGCAAAAAGATGCATGGCCGAATTTGTAATGAGCATATAGGACTGCGGCAGAGGATTGTACTCTATGTCCGCCCCGCGGATATTGCAGAGCCAGGCTATGTCGTCGCATGCAGAAAGGTAATAGACAAACCTCTCGTCTTCTGCAACAGCCGCCGCCTGCTTGAAGCGTTTGAACTTTTCTGACGTACGCTCGCCGCAACTTTTCCGGGGCAATGCCTTTATCGTCTTGAATTCTACGGCCGGACGCTCACTCCAGATTGCATCGAACGGGTCTTCAACCGGTACGCACCTGCAGAGCGGAGCAAGCTCCTTCTCCATTCTTCTATATTGGGAAAGCGAAAAGAGCCTGCCGTCAAGAGCCACGTTCGCTCCGTCGGGATATTCGCCCTTAATCCACTGCTCAATGGAGGGCGTCTGAGGCATTCCCTGCTTCATGAGGCGGATTCTCGCCCCCTGCAACTGGCTCTCCGCCTGAATGAAATATCTTGAATCTGTCCAGAGCGCGGCACTTTTCTCAGTAACGACAAGAGTTCCCGCCGAGCCTGTAAATCCGCTCAGCCACTCTCTCACCCTGTAATGAGGCTGTGTATACTCCCCAAAGTGGGGATCAGCAGAAGGGACTATCATTGCCTGCAGACCTTTGACGGCAAGAAAGTCCCTTAACTTGTCAAGTGCGCAATCTCTGTACATCAACTAAAGCATTGAAGCGGGATTGAGGTTGTTTCTTTCAATATCCTTGAAGTAAACTACCGTACCTACCTTCAACTCCACGGTCGCGGCATCGTCGCATACGATGATTCCCTTGGGGTGCATCTGAAGTACGCTTACTGTCCACATGTGATTTACAGAACCCTCTACCGCCTGATACAGGGCCCTTGCCTTGTTGTGGCCGTTAACCAGGATAAGCACCTCCTTGGCATCCATAATGGTACCTACACCTACTGTAAGCGCGGTTTTGGGAACCTGGTTCATGTCATTGTTGAAGAAACGCGAATTGGCGATTATGGTATCTGTGGTAAGCGATTTCATGCGGGTTCTCGAAGTGAGCGATGAGCCCGGCTCATTGAAGGCGATATGGCCGTCGGGGCCTATTCCTCCCATGAAAAGATCTATGCCGCCGTAAGATTTTATCTTCTCTTCATATCTGAGGCACTCCGCTTCTGGATCGGGAGCGTTGCCGTTCAGTATGTTCACATTCTCTTTCTTTATATCTATATATTTGAAAAAGTTATTCCACATAAACGAGTGGTAACTTTCGGGATGCTCTTCAGGCAAACCGACATACTCATCCATATTGAATGTAACCACATTTTCAAATGAGACCTTTTTGTCGTTATAAAGTTTTATCAGCTCTTTGTAAGTACCAAGGGGGGTGGAACCTGTCGGCAAACCCAGAATAAACGGCTTCTCCGCTGTGGGAGCCATCTCGTTTATACGTTTCACAATATAACAAGCCGCCCATTTAGAAAGTTGGGAATAAGACTCTTGAATAACTAATCTCATAACAAATAAACAAATTATGTATTTAATAAAAATCTTGCATTCTCTATGGCCGCATCGGAAAGGACAGAACCGCTGAGCATTCTGGCAACCTCCATGACCCTCTCTTCTCCCTCCAACTGCCTTATGCCGGTAACGCTCCTGCCGTTTTTCACCTCCTTATAGACAAGCAGATGCGTCTTGCCCTTCACTGCTATCTGCGGCAAATGGGTGATTGCAAAAACCTGCATGTTTCTCCCCATGTCATCTATCACCTCCCCCATCTTGTCTGCAATACTGCCCGAAACGCCTGTGTCTATCTCGTCGAAGACCATTGTGGGCATCCCCGTATAACGGGCCATAATATCTTTAAGACACAGCATTATGCGCGACAGTTCTCCGCCAGAAGCCACCTTGGCCAGATTTTGAGGAACTCCACCGGCATTTGCGCTGAAGGAGAAGTTTACCTTGTCTGCCCCGGAGAGCAGGAATTTTCCGGCATCAGAAATCTCTATTTCAAAACGGGCCTGCGGCATTCCCAAAGGCCTCAACTTTTCCAATATCGCACTGCACAACTGCGGTGCAGCCTTCCTTCTTCTGGACGAAAGCGCATTCGCCGCCGTCTTCAGATTCCCCTCTGCAACCTCTGCCTCCCGGCCTAACTCCAGCAGACGCTCCTGCGCTGCGGAGAGCCCGTCAATCTCATTCCTGAGGTTCTCCCTTAAATCTGTCAGTTCCCTTACAGAGGCAAGACCGAATCTTTTCAGAAGCCCCTCTATGAGATCTATCCTCTGCTCCACCCTCGAAAGTTCCTCCGGCGAGAGCGCCGAAGAATCAATCCTGCCTGCCAGTTCCTCCTCAATATCCTTACACTCTATCCGACAACTCTCCAGGCGGTCCCCAATCTCCTCCAAATCGGGGACAAAGGTATAACACTTTCTCAATAATTGGGCTGCCTCCTTCAAATTTTGTACGACCGAACTGGGCGCAGACCTCAGACATGACAATGCACCATATAGATTTTCAGCAATTTGCTCAGCGTTTGCAAGACGGTTATACTCCGCCCTCAACTCCTCGAGTTCGTTGTCGTCGGATATTGCAGCCTGCTCTATCTTTTCAAACTGATACTGTTTGTACTCTACTTCGCCCTTCAACTTTTCAACCTTCTCCCGGGTGGCTGCCAGTTCCCTTTCTATTGCTTCATGTGCGGCACGGCACTTTCCGTACTCCGCAAGTTCTTCACTGCAACCTGCAAAATAGTCCAATATGGCAATCTGGGAACTCTCCTCTGAAAGCAACAGGTGGTTATGCTGCGCATGTATGTCTACAAGACGCGAAGAGAGCGCAGAAAGCGCCCCCGCAGAAGCCGGTTCATCGTTGATAAAAGAGCGCGAACGCCCTGAAGGCGCAATTACCCGCCGGAATATCAAGGAAGAACCTAAAGATGGAATATCTCCAAGGTCTACATCCAGGCCCGAAATGTCAAACTCACCCTCGACCACACAGTTGCGCGTCTTCTCTCCTATTGCGGAAACATCCGCTCTGGCCCCCAATAAAAGCGAAAGGGCACCCAGCAAAATAGACTTGCCGGCACCCGTCTCACCTGTAATTATGACAAGCCCGTCGGGGAATGCAATATCCAGATGATCTATCAGCGCATAATTGTCTATGGTCAGTCTTTTGAGCATTCCAACTTCTCTATGGCGTCAAATATATCTGTCGAAACCTCTCTTTTCGATTTCAAGGGAAAATCCGCCACTTCGCCTCCCCTTGAGATAATCTTTATCTTGTTTGTATCGTGACCGAATCCGGCGCCGCTATCTCTCATGGAGTTGAGCACAATCATGTCAAGCCCTTTCCTCTCCATTTTTGAACGGGCGTTTTCCAGTTCGTTCTCCGTCTCAAGCGCAAACCCTACAAGTTTGCAGCCATTGCGGCGGTGCGCTCCCACCCACTCCGCAATATCCTGCGTAGGAAGCAGGCTCAGCGAAAACGGACCCTTCCGCTTTATCTTCTGCTCCGCCATGCTGTCCGGAGTAAAGTCCGCCACAGCTGCACAGAGCACTATTATATCTGCCGATTCCATCTCCTCCCTTACCGCAGAGAACATCTGCGAAGCGGAGACCACATCTCTTACCTTCACGTTCGGATGGTTCATCTTCAGGCTGACCGGCCCGCTTACCAGAGTTACATCGGCACCGCGCGATGCCGCCTCTGTAGCAAGTTCGTATGCCATCTTGCCCGTTGAGTGGTTTGTGATATAGCGGACAGGGTCTATCTGCTCATGCGTGGGACCGGCGGTAATCACCACGTGTTTGCCTGAAAGCGTTCCTCCCCTGGAAAGGATGCCATGTATGTGCAGCAGAATATTTTCAGGCTCTTCCATCCTCCCCTTGCCTTCGAGCCCGCTTGCAAGTTCGCCGCTTGAGGGCTCTATTATAGCCACACCCCTTTTTCTGAGAATCTCAAGGGACTCCTGCGTGGCCTGATGGCGGAACATATCCAAATCCATTGCCGGAGCCACAGCCACCGGGCACTTTGCAGAAAGGTATGTGGTAAGCAGCAGGTTGTCTGCAATCCCGTGCGCCATTTTTGAAACAGTATTGGCAGATGCCGGCGCTATCACGTAAATATCGGCCCAGCAGCCCATTGAAACATGGCTATGCCAGTCACCGTTTTCGGGATTGTAGAAATCGACTGCAATCGGATGCTTTGAAAGTGTTGCAAATGTCAGAGGCGACACAAAGGCTTTTGCCATTTCGGTCATGACAACCCTTACCTCCGCCCCCTCCTTTACCAGCAGACGCACGAGAAACGCCGCCTTGTAAGCCGCGATGCTGCCGGTAACGCCCAAAAGGATATGTTTCCCTTTCAGCAACATCAATTCCTGTTCTCTTTGTCTTTGTTGTCTACCAGACGATAGTAAATTTCATCGTTCTGGAACTCCTTGATTGCAATGAGAGTCGGCTTTGGCAGCTTCTCATAGTGACGCGAAATCTCTATCTGCTCCCTGTTTTCGAAAGTCTCCTCGAGAGTGTCGGCAAAGTTGGAGAATTCCTCGAGCTTTGCGCTCAACTCCTGCTTTACCTCGGCCGCAATCTGATTGGCTCTCTTTGCCATTATCATCACAGATTCGTAAATGTTTCCCGTAGGACGTGAAAGATCTATCAAATCGCGTGTAATTGTGTTGTTTGCAACTTTTGTCTGCTCTTTTTCCATAATCAAGAACTAATTTTCCTTATTTATTTTATCTTCTATTCTGTCTATCCTGTTTTCAATCTCCTCCATCTGCCCGTCAACGGCATCTGACTCCTTCTTCGCATTTTTCATGAGTTTTTCAGATTTTCTTATCTCCTTCTCAATGAAGCGCTGCTCCTTTTTCTTGGCCTTCAACTCCTGCTTTGTAAGGGTTCCGGTATCAACCTCGCCTATGACCTTTGTAAAGAGAAGTGCATCCTGATAATATCTGTCCAATTCCTTCCTGTATGGAGAATCGGGATATTCCCCGATATAGTTATAATAATCGTCAATGAATGAAAGATACCTTTCATGCTGCTTTTCAGGCACCGAGTTAAGTGCGTACTTATATGACGAGAGAGCCGTATAATAGAGAATCTCGCTGCGGTAGCGGTTCTCTGCATTCTCCCTCAACACGTTTTTCATGGCATAGTGCGCGGCCAGATAATCCTCCATTGTATAATAGAGTTTTGCAGACTCGTAACTCTTTCTGTCGAGACGCTCCTGGAATTCATCCAGCATGTCGCGGCACTCCTGGGCATACTTGCTGTCGGGATTCTCAAAGAGAAACTCGTTTACGATTGTCATGGCCCTGTAAGTGGGAGTCTGGTCCAGTTCATACCTGTATGTACCCTCATAAAGACACTTTATTCTCAGAAAGGCAGCATCCTCGGCAAACGGACTTCTCGGGAACACCTCGAGGAACGAAGCGAAGTTGCTCTCCGCCGTAATGTAATCGCCATAGTTATAATTGCTCAACGCATTATAATACTTGACGGTATCTTCCTGAGGAAGACCCTGCATCGTAAGGGTGAGGCCTTCAAAAATCTCCGCCGCCTTCCTGTACTTTCCTTCATTGAAGAAGTGGAAGGCACCCTTGTACTTTACATCCACGTCGGCGCTGCGCATCACCGTCTCGTAATAACCTACGCAAGAGACGGCCATATATGAGACCGCCACAGCAACAATCAATTTAAATATACGCATCACAACAAATTTTCTTGCCTTGTAGGCAAATTGTAGGCCAAAAAACAAATCAGTTCTCCTGTAAAAATTTCTCCGCGTCCATTGCAGCCCTGCAGCCGCTGCCCGCAGCCGCGATAGCCTGCCTGTAAACCGGATCCTGCACGTCTCCGGCGGCAAACACTCCCTTGACAGATGTCATCTGCGACTTGCCTGAAGTTACGATATAACCCTGCTCGTCGGTCTCGACAAATTCACTGAACACCTCTGAATTGGGGTGATGCCCGATTGCAAGGAAAAATCCGTGAATCTTTATTTCGAACTCCTCGCCGCTTTTGTTGTTTACCAGTGCGGCGCCAGTTACACCGTATTCGTCGCCGAGAATCTCCCTGGTATTGGTATTCCAGAGAATTTCTATGTTGGGGGTATTGGCAACCCTCTGCTGCATAGCCTTCGAAGCCCTCAGCACATCGCGTCTGACTATAAGGTAAACCTTGTTGCAAAGCCCTGCAAGATAGGTTGCCTCCTCACATGCCGTATCTCCGCCGCCCACAACGGCAACATCCTTCTTTCTGTAGAAGAAACCGTCGCATGTGGCACATGCCGACACTCCTGCGCCGCGGAACTTCTCCTCGCTCGGAAGACCGAGATATTTTGCGGAAGCGCCTGTAGCGATTATGACAGTATCGGCCAGAATCTCCTTTTCACCGTCGATAATGACCTTGAACGGGCGTCTGCTGAAATCCACCTTGGTTACCGTACCGTATCTTACTGTGGTCCCGAACCGCTCGGCCTGCTTTTTCAAATCTTCCATAAGGTCATTTCCGGAGACACCTGTCGGATAACCGGGAAAATTGTCTATCTCGGTGGTGGTGGTCAACTGTCCGCCGGGCTGCATCCCTTCATAGACTACAGGATTCAGATTTGCCCGTGAAGCATAAATGGCTGCGGTATACCCTGCCGGGCCGCTACCTATAATCAAACATCTTATTTTTTCACTCTCCATAATGACCGGTAAAGATAATAATTTTTTAGATTCACCTTCTGATTTTATCCGCCACAAAAATTTCCAGCCGCTGCAACCACACCAGAACCATGGCCATAAGCCATCTGGAAAGCAGCAGCACATACCAGATTCCACCCACCGACGAAAGGAGGAACAGGTCTTCGAAATTACTGTGCGCTATTGATATATGCGTATTCAAAAGATCTATGTCGTTCCTGGAAATCTTTCCGCTCCTGCTCTCCTGTATCATAATTGCCGCTCCATACGCGAGCCCGAGAATGTTTGCCACAATCCAGAGCAGCGACGTACGTGCAGGCAGTCCGAAAAGCGCCAGCAGCGGCTTGAGAAACTTTGAAATCAACCTTATCACACCAAACTCTGCAAGCAGTTTCTGCATTATTGAGAGAGAGTATATCAGAACGCCCATCTTGAGAATCAGCCAGAGGGTGGAGACCGCCCACTCCCTTAACATCGGGCCCAGCAAAAGGGCCTCCTCCCCTTCAGCACCGGAGGCCGGTATCACCTCTCCGGGAAGAAAACGGTTCAGTACAAAAGCCAGGAAAAAGGCCGAGAAGGTCCTCACCAGAACTATTCTCACGGCAGAAGAACCGCTCTTTTTCTGCACCGCAGTCTCGGTTATCATGTTATGCGAACAGAGCACCATGACGCTGAGTATTGTCATTGCCCTGACATCCAGTTCAAGGGATGCAGCCACAGATATTGCGGCATAGACATTTACGAAATATCCCGTAACATAGGCAAGCGCAGCCTCACCCGGCAGGCCGAGATGGTTGAAAACCGGACTTATAAAGTCTGAAAAGAGAGGCAGGATGTTGAAATATTTGAGAAAAAGTATGGCAAGAGAGACTCCGACAGTTATCTTGATAATCCACAAGGCTGTCTTGGTAGCTATTGGAAAGACCTCCTTTATGCATCTGACGACCCGCCTGCCGTTGCCTTGCGGAGTCTTTGCTCTCTCTTGGCTCTCTGTATTCTCCATGCCTCGGTCAATTGAAAAAAAATAACGCCAAACTCAAAGCCAGCGTTATTCTTTTAGTAGCGGAGGTAGGACTCGAACCTACGACCTCCGGGTTATGAGCCCGACGAGCTACCAACTGCTCTACTCCGCGATATTGGACCGCAAAGATAGAACTTATTTCTCTTAAAAGCAAATTATTTTTCCACGCTCAGCAAAAAATCCACCAGTTCGCTCTGGTTCAGAGTATTCTGCTCTCCCGTAGAGAGATTCTTGACATTGGCGGTATGCGAAGCCACCTCGCTCTCCCCCACTATTATCATATACGGAATACCCTTTTTGGCAGCATAGTCGAACTGTTTTTTGAGTTTTACGCTGTCTGCATAAATCTCACAGTTTATACCTGCGCTTCTCAACGACGCAGCCAAAGGAAGCAGCGCCTTCACCTCTTCCCGCCCCATGTTTGCAAGAAGGGCGCGGCTGCCCTCTATTGCATCGTCGGGGAACTTGCCCAGCCCGCTGAGCACATCGTATATTCTGTCTGCCCCGAAAGAGATGCCCACTCCGGAAAGCCCCGCAAGACCGAAGATTCCGGTAAGGTTGTCGTACCGTCCGCCGCCGCAGATGCTACCTATTTCAAAATCGAGAGCCTTCACCTCAAATATGGCTCCCGTATAGTAGTTCAGCCCGCGCGCCAGGGAGAGGTCTATCTCCACGCCGGTCCTTATTCCGGCAGAGCGTATGAGCGAGAAAAGCTCCTTCAGTTCGGCCACACCCTTCATACCTGTTTCAGAAGAGGCCAGGACGCCGCCAATAGCCTCCAGCTTCTCCTCCGCACCGCCCTGCATGAGCAGAACAGGCTCAAGAATCCTTATGGCACTCTCATCTATGCCGCGCTCCTTCAACTCCTCCTTTACCGCATCGAGACCTATCTTGTCTATCTTGTCTATCGCGACAGTTATATCCACCATCTTGTCGGGATGGCCCATCACTTCGCACAGGCCGAAGAGCACCTTTCTATTGTTGAGCTTTATGCAGACATTTATACCAAGCCTGCCAAAAACCTCGTCGGCAATCTGTACAAGTTCCAGTTCGTTAAGCAAAGAATCGCTGCCCACAACATCCACGTCGCACTGGTAAAATTCACGGTAACGCCCCTTCTGCGGCCTGTCGGCCCGCCATACCGGCTGGATCTGATACCTCTTGAACGGGAAGGCCAGTTCGCTGTGGTGCTGCACTACATATCTTGCAAAAGGGACAGTCAAATCGTAGCGCAGCCCCTTTTCGCACACCTTCATTGCCAAGGCATTGCTGTTCTGAAGCATCTGAGGCTCCACCCCGGCAAAAGCGTCGCCGGAATTGAGAATCTTGAAAAGCAGTTTGTCTCCCTCCTCGCCATACTTGCCGAGCAGGGTTGAGAGATTCTCCATTGAGGGAGTCTCCAAAGGAGTGTAACCGTATTTCTTGAATACCGAACGGACGGTATCGAATATATAGTTCCTCCCGGCCATCTCCCTTGCGCCGAAATCTCTGGTTCCTTTAGGTATTGCTGGTTTTTGAGCCATTTCTAATTCAGGTTTTTAATATATTCGTCCATTGCGGCGGCCGCCTTGCGGCCCGCTCCCATTGCAAGGATTACGGTTGCCGCGCCGGTAACCACGTCGCCTCCGGCAAAAATGCCCTTGCGTGTGGTGACTCCGTTCTCGTCGGCCAGAATGCCGCCTCTTTTGTTAAGCTCTACTCCTTTGGCCGAAAGCAGCGGATTGGGCACTGTTCCAAGCGCCATTATAACTACGTCAGTCTCTATTTCAAATTCTGAACCGGGTATGGGTCTGGGTGAGCGCCGGCCGCTTGAATCGGGTTCGCCAAGCTCCATCTTCTCGCATCTTACGGCACCCACACGCCCTTTTCCGTCTGAAACTATCTCAACGGGATTGGTAAGGAATTCAAACTCAATTCCCTCCTCCATTGCATGGGCTACCTCTTCCTCCCTGGCCGGCAGTTCCTTCTCCGTTCTGCGGTAAACCACCTTTACCTCTGCACCGAGCCTGAGGGCTGTCCTGGCAGCATCCATGGCCACGTTGCCGCCTCCCACCACCACCGCGCGGGAACCTGCATAGATAGGGGTGTCGGAATCCTCTCTGTAAGCCTGCATGAGGTTGTTTCTGGTAAGGAACTCGTTTGCAGAGAAGACACCGTTAAGGTTTTCTCCCGGTATGTTCATAAACTTGGGAAGCCCGGCCCCCTGCCCTATGAATACAGCCTTGAACCCCTCTTCGGCCATTAGCTGGTCTATGGTTACGGTCTTGCCCACTATCACGTTTGTCTCGATTTTCACACCCAGAGACTTCAGATTTTCTATCTCATGGGCAACCACGCTCTCCTTTGGAAGCCTGAACTCGGGTATGCCGTACTGCAGCACCCCGCCGGCCTTGTGCAACGCCTCGAATATGGTTATATCGTAACCGGCCTTGGCCAAATCGGCCGCACATGCCAGCCCGCTGGGGCCGCTGCCGATTACCGCCACCTTAATATGGTTGCTCTGCACCCTTTCTCCCGGTTCCACGCCGTTTGTCCTGCTCCAGTCGGCAACAAACCTTTCGAGTTTGCCGATAGCCACAGGCTGCCCCTTGACGCCCCTTATACACGCCCCCTCGCACTGCGACTCCTGCGGGCACACGCGGCCGCAGACTGCCGGCAGCGAACTGTCTTCGGCTATCACCTCTGCCGCCCGTCTGAAATCTCCCGCCACTATCTCCTTTATAAACAAAGGTATCTTTACAGATACAGGACAGGCCTCCACGCAAAGCGGCCTCTTGCAGTCGAGACACCGCGAAGCCTCAAGCAGCGCCTCCTGCTCGTTATAACCGTAACTTACCTCTTCAAAGTTTCTCCTTCTTACGGAAGGCTCCTGTTCCCTTACAGGAACCCTGGGAATATTGTTTGCCATCTCTATTTCTCTCCCAAGCCAATCCGGCATTTATGGTCGGCCTCGGCCTCCATTGTCTTATACATTGTCTGTCTTAACATCGCCTCATCGAAATCTACAAGGTAGGCGTCGAACTCCGGCCCGTCCACACATGCGAACCTGGTCTTGCCGCCTATTGTAACCCTGCATGCGCCGCACATGCCCGTACCGTCCACCATGAGGGTGTTCAGACTCACCGTCAAAGGCAGTGCATACCTTTTGGCGGCAAGCGTCACAAACTTCATCATTATCATCGGCCCTATGCAGACTGCGGCGTCATACTTCTCTCCGCGCTCCATAAGCGAGTCCAGAAGAGAGGTCACCATTCCCTTCTCTCCCCTTGTCCCGTCGTCGGTACATATATACAGATTGTCTGAAACACGGCCAAGTTCCTCATCCAGAATAATCATTTCGGCGCTTCTGGCTCCGAGAACCACATCTACCGCAGCCCCCGCCTCATGCAGGTATTTGGCCTGAGGGTAAACCGGAGCCGCACCGAGCCCGCCTGCAATAAAGAGGAAACGCTTTCCCCTGAGCTGTCCCTTCTCAACTTTCATGAACTCCGACGGCCTGCCGAGCGGACCGGCAACGTCTGCGAAACTGTCGCCGGGCTCGAGATGGCAGATTTTCCTGCTCGAAGCCCCCACAATCTGTATCACAATGGTAACAGTTCCGGCATCCGCATCAAAATCGCATACGGTGAGCGGGATTCGCTCTCCAAGTTCTCCGGCCCTTACAATCAGAAACTGCCCCGGCTTTGCCGACCTGGCAAGACGGGGAGCTTCAACTTTCATGAGTACGATGGAACTGCTTAAATACTTTTTCTCTACAATTCTGTACATTACCGCAAATCGCCCTCTGTCTCGTTGAGAGACTTAAATGAGTAGCCTTTTGATTTAAGATTCTTTATGATTTCGCCCAGCCTGTTGTAAAGGCGGTCTGTCCTGTTCTCGCTCACTCCCGGGTGGATGAGTACAATCGCCCCGTCGAGACCCTGTGTCTTCTCAAAATTGTAGAGCCTCTCGACAAGAGTCTGCGATGAAACATAGTTCGGCATTGAAGGGTCTGTATAGTCTGCCGGAGTGGCCGTTCCCGGAGTATAGTTGAGCACCCTGTATCCAAGAGCCTCTGTCAGGAATACGCTCTCCCTGTTGTAATACTCGTACGGAGGAAGGAACCATGAAGATTCCTCCTTTGATATACCGAACTTCTCCAGTTCCCTTGCATTGGCCTTTATATCCTCCACGAGAGCTTCGCGGGAAACTATAAGAGAATCTCTGTTCCCCCACTCGGCATAAAGCAGATGCCCGTTGGAATGGCCTCCCACATAATGGCCGGCCTTGATTATCTTCTCTATCACATCCTTGTGCTCATCCATCCTCAGGCAGTTGCCTGTAAGGAAAAACGAGCCCTTCACCTTTTCGCTCTTCAAGGTCTTGAGTATCCTCTCTGCTCCCTGGAAAAGGGAATCTGCTGTAAATACAAGATATATATTCTTCTTTCCGGGTTCTATTCTCACCGTTGCACCCCACTGGTCTCTTTCCAGTTGGAGAGAGCGTGCCTCGCGCCCCTCGCTCTCCATTGCCGCAAAGTAGTAGGTCAGCCCGGCTGAACCGTCCATCGTGGGTTCGTTGCTTGCATAATCGCCTATGTCGTCGTGATAAACCGCAATGCCTTTGTTGAGCACCGCAAATGAATCGGGATTTCTGAGAGAATTGCCCGCCCTCTCCTGAAATACGGTATTATAGACAGGGCCGTCCACCAGGCCGCCGTATGTAAGGTCACCGTTTACAACAGTGTATGAAGAGTGAGGATGCATCGGCAGATCGCGCGCCCCTTCAGGCAGCCCTACAATCATGCTTGTACCCCACGGGTTGCAGCCGAAGAGCCAGTCTCTCAAAGCCGCCTCCATCTCAACATAGGTGGAATCGCCTGTCACCTCGTTGTAGAGCCTTGCATGGGTTATAGCCGCAGAGGTCAGGTTGTTTGAACACCATATATAGGGAATGCCGTTCATGAACGGATCTCCCTCCGCCCTCTTTCTGAGCGACTCAAGCCCCTGCCTCATGAACTCGCGGTATTTTGCAGACACTGCCGCATCGTCGGAAGAGGCCAGATAATAATGGCCAAGATTTATGAAGGGATAGAACTGATAGTGTCTTCCCCTGCCCAGTTCCATCCACGGAGATACCGGTTCGAGTTCTCCCCAGTAATCTGCCCTCTTGAGCCAGTATGCGCCGTCGGTAAGATTGTAAAATGTTGCGGCGGCAAGTTCTATGTCATCTGTATAGGTATCCTCTTCATAGAAATAGGGAGAGACCAGACATGCCGTCTGGGTATTTCCCGGCTGCTCCTCTGCAAAGTTGAATGCCTGCAGTGCCTTTACAGACATCTTCTCTGAAAACTCCTTGTCAAGATCCTTGAAAAGTTCTGCGCCGAGAGCGAACGTGGAGGCGAACTTGCCGGCAGTTGAGGCAACTCCGGTAGTCCTGTTAATCCATTTTCCGAGCCCTTGAGGTTTTCCGGTGACAAAATAGACCGGACGGCCCGTACCCTTGCCCCATCCGTAGTCAACACTGTCCTTGTAGGGCAGCCTGAAGCCGGCGTGGTCTCTGTCGTCTGCTATCTGATTGAACATCACTTTATCTTCAGGATTCATCTTGAGCATCCACTCGAGCCCCCATCTGATTTCGTCAAGAATATCGGGAATTCCGTTTGAGCCGGGCTTTCCGGCCGCATCGTAAAGATCCTTGAAAACAGACTTGTCCTCCTGCTGCGCATAAGCGAACATCATGTGATAAGTGGCGGTTGCAGAAGTCGTGAGATACTGCAGGTAATCGGTTGCGTCATGCCAGCCGCCCGTTACGTCCACTCTCTCCCCGCTGCGTGTGGGATGATCCACAATATAACCGTCGTGATGATGGCAAAGCGTATCGTTGTAGGGGTTGTAACCGCACCTTTGCTGTCTCATGTAGACAAGCATGAAGTCCGCCGTGCCGTCATACACGTCATAATCTATCTTGAAATTGTCTGACTTTACACCGTTGAACTCCACATAATAGCCTCCGCACTTCTTCAAATCCGAAAAGTTCAGACGAAAGGCGCTCTTCATGCCCCATTTTGCGGCATCGGCAGATTTCTCGGCCTTTCCGCTGTAGACTGCCCTGCCGGTAGCGGCATCGCAAACGGTAAAATCCCCGGCATCAGTCTCATCTGTAGAGATGAACACCGCAACCTTCACGCTTTGCGGCATATATCCGAGCTGGTTCACTCTCACCCATTGCTGTCCGAAGAAACAGAAGGGCATAAGCATCAATGTCAAAAAAAACGACAGTGTAAAAAATTTCTTCATTTCTAATTCTGTTATTACGGATGTTACAATCGCACAAAGGTACTAAATTTTTACTTATCTCACCGCCGCGAAAATGGTATTATTTTCTTATTTTTGCCAAGGCAAACGACAATTCAAAAAAAACTAACAGGATAACACATGAAGAATTTTCTAAAGACACTGTTGGCTGCATTTGTAGGCGCACTGGCAGCCATCACTATTTCATTTTTCGTGCTCTTCGGCATGATAGGCGCTCTTGTGAGCATTGGGGGAAGCAGTGAGCCTGCCGCGCTTACCCATGAGGCCATACTCAAGATAGATCTTTCCAAACCCGTTACGGAGAGAGGCAGCAACGACCCGTTCCAGTCTCTCTCGCTCACATCGTTCAGGCTCGGAAGTGAAGAATCTACCGGCATTCTGGCTGCCGTAAACGCAATAGACAAGGCCGCCGCAGACCCTAACATCAAGTTTATCTATATAAATGCAAGCGGAGTCGCGATGAGCATAACCGCACTGGAAGAGATAAGAGACGCTCTTGTAAAGTTCAGAGATTCAGGAAAGCCCGTTATTGCCTATGCAGACAACTTCTCGCAGGGAGGCTATTACATTGCATCGGTGGCAGACAAGGTCTATATGAACCGCGACGGCCAGGCAATCATTGCGGGAATAGGCATGAACATGATGTTTTTCAAGGATTTGCTGGATAAGTTAGGCATAGAGTTCCAACTCATCCGCCACGGCAAGTTCAAGGCTGCGGCCGAGCAGTTCGTCTCAAACGACATAAGCAGGGAGAACAGAGAGCAGAACCAGGTCATGATGGATGCCATCTGGGAGTGCTGGGCAAATGAAATATGCAGCAGCAGAGAGATGGAAGTTGAAGAGTTCAACAGACTTGTAAATACGCTCTCTCTCGGCGACGCTGAAAGCATGGTAGAGTACGGTATGATAAACGAAGCCGTTACGGAGCGGCAGATGGCCGACAACCTGTGTACGCTCGCCAGCGTAGAAGATGAGGAGGATCTGAAGTTTATAAGTCTCGCAAAATATGCCAAGATAGCCAATACACAGAATTTCAAGATAAAAGACAAAGTGGCCGTTATTTATGCAGAGGGTGAGATAAGCATGGACGGCCAGGAGGGGATGGTTGCAAAAAAACTCTGTCCCGTTATCAGGAAGGTGGCAGGAGATTCATCTGTAAAGGCTGTGGTGCTGAGAGTGAACTCTCCCGGCGGAGATGCAATGGCTGCCGAACTCATAAGGCTGGAACTCGAAGAACTTAGAGAGGCAAAGCCCATGGTTGTAAGTTTCGGAGACTATGCAGCCAGCGGAGGCTACTGGATTTCCGCAAATTCCGACAGGATTTTCACAGACAGGACAACCCTCACCGGTTCCATAGGAGTATTCAGCATGGCTGTAAACTACGGCAGACTGCTCGACAGGCATCTGGATATAAATTCAGTTTCGCTCAAGACCCATGAGCACTCCGATGCCTTTATGGGTGTGCGCCCGCTCAATTCGGCGGAAATAGAATATTTCCAGGATGCAGTCGAGGATATATACACAAAATTCACCACTCTTGTGGCAGAGGGCAGAGACCTTAGCGTAGAATATGTGGATTCAATAGGCCAGGGACGCGTATGGGCCGGTTCAATGGCAAAGGAGATAAGGCTTGCAGATGAAATAGGAGGCATAAGGAAGGCGATAGAGTATGCGGCCATGCTGAGCGGGGCCACCGAATACCGTGTCGTGGAATATCCTAGCGTAGAGAGTTCAATGGAGAAATTCCTGAAAATGATTGAAGGCGGCGAAAGTGCGGTTTCAATGACACCGCAGGGGATGATGGAAGAGTGTTACTCATTCCTTAAAAGCCAGAACAAGATAGAGCATCTGGCGCGCGTGCCCTACCTCTACGAATTTGCCTACTAGATTACAGAAGGGTAATTTTCAAAAGAGTCTCAGATTCCGAGGTGACCCTGAAGCGGTTCGAAATCTCAAGTCCCGGCAATGCCACTATATTGTCGGGGCTTTTTTTTGTGCTGTCTTCCAGAAGCGGGACAAGCCTCCTTATGGCGCTGTCCAACTTTAAATCCGTATAGTAGTCCGACAGTTTCTTGCTCCCTCCCAGCCCGAACGGCGAAAATCTGTCGCCTGGCTGCATAGATCTGAGCAACAAAGGAAAATGGAGACTGTCGGCAGTTATGAAAAACGACCTCTCCTCCCTTGGGGGAAGCGCCCCCTTTTTGTTTGGCAGAAGCGAGAAACGCAACCTCAGGGAGCCGAAAACACTCTCCACAGCCTTCCCGCCGGAGGGACAATCTACCTTTACAGAGCCGGGCACGGCAAAAAGAGCAGCATCATACACTTTTATACGGCCACGCTCGGCTATCGCCACAAAATCGTTGTTTTCAACTCTTTTTCTCTCCGTGCCAACCGCAGCCATGGCCATGTCTGAACACTGGGAAGGATTGAAACCGTAATCTGAAAGAACAGTATAGATTACATATCCGCAAACCTCGCTCCCCTCTTTTGCAAGGGATGCCGTATCTACAACCTCCCTGATATGGCATTCCGACAGGTATCCGGTCAGAAACGCCGCGGCGCCGCCGCTGCCTGCAACCTGAGCGGCATACTCCTTCCCCGAAACGGAAAACCTCCTGCGCAACTCCCCCACGGCCCTCTCCAGAACGGCCGACGCCATGCGGAAGCGCTCCATATTCCCGTTTAGCGTAGAGATTACAGAGGGATTTATCTGCTTCAGTTCTGCAAGGACCCTGTTGCGTATCCTGTTTCTCGAAAATGTATTCTCAGCATTGGTGCTGTCTGTTCTGAACGGTACGGAATTCTCTTTCAGATAAGATTCTATCCGGGCGCGCGAAAAACCCAGCAGCGGCCTGAGGAGATGCCGCCCGTCAAGTTCGCGCATTCCGCAGAGCCCCTTTATTCCGGTTCCGCGGCAAAGATTCAACAGAAGAGTCTCTGCATTGTCATTTGCGTTGTGGGCCACCGCTATGTAGTCTGCCCCGTTTTTAAGCCTGAGTTCCTCAAACCACCCGTAGCGCAGCTCCCGTGCAGCCATCTCAACAGAGAGCGAATGTTCGCGGGCATACGCAAGCGTATCCACGCTTTTGAAGCAGGAGGCCACTCCCCACTGTGCAGCCACTTCACGCACAAAAAGTTCGTCGGCATCGCTCTCCACGCCGCGCAGGTTGAAATTCATGTGGGCCGCCAGCAGAGATTCCACGGGAAGCGAACGGCACAGCAGATGAAGCAGACAGATTGAATCGGGGCCGCCGCTCACGGCAACTACAATCCTGCATCTGCCCCCTCCTGTAAGGCGCTCCAGATTTTTATTGAACCTGTAGAACATGACTACTTCTTGAATTCGCCGAAAGTATATGAGAACGAAAGGCTGAGCACCTCCTTGAACTGGACTCTGGGTGCAGAATGGCCCTCCTTGTCCGCTATCAGGACTTTGTCATCATAAATAAGGTTTGTCCTGAGCGACGAAGTCAGGAATTTGTTTATCCTGAAATCTGCCTGGAAATCCCACTTTATCTGGATATTCTGCGGTTTGTCGAGATAATCGGAGAAGAGGTTGAGCGTAGAGTTGAGTTTCAGGTTGTCGAAAGGGTTCCAGTTGAAGGTAGCCTTCAGCTGGGCACCGAACTCAAACCTTGTGGTCTGGTCCTCCTCGTTACCGTATTTGGTTCTCAAATCTTTGTCTGTCACGACTACAATATTGCCCGTAAGCGGAGCAAGGTTAAGCGAGAGCAGATTGTTTTTCAGTTTATAGTCCACACCGAGACCGAGCGTTATGGTTGCCGGGGCAAAGAATTTTGAAACCATGGTGGCCTCGTCGGCATCGTTGTATTCGAAACCGGGAGAAAACTGCGAGGTAAAGTTGAAGATAGACGAAAGATAGAGATTGTCATACGCCTGAAGTCCGAACTTGCTGTCGAGAATAAGCTTGTCATCGCTCTTTCTGTAACCGTCTTCGAAAGACTGTACAAAGCCGTACGAGAACTGCCCTCTGTTCTCCCAGAAGATATTGCCCTTCTCATAATTGATATGGGCGTTGATATGGGCGTTGAAGGCTATCGAACCGGAACCTCCGGCTGCCCAGTTGGTAAGGGAAACCTGCGAAAAGCCCAGTTCGGTAAGAAGTCCCTTCTTCCAGAACTTAGGCGGAGTTACCGGCGTATAGTTTACGACCGGAACCGGAAAGCCTGCCCCTATTGCACGGCAAAGTTCCTGCTCCCTGCTCAACTGCGTTCCCGGCAGGGAGGAAACGGTATCTGTCTGGGCATGTCCCGCAAGTGTAACAAAAAGCAATATCGCCGCCGATACTATTTTCCAGAAAGGTCTCATTTATTCGTTGTCTTCCAGCACATCGTCTGAGTTATACTTGTAGCCCATCCGTTTTCCTGTCTTCATCTTGGAATTCTCTATCTTGGTGTTTATCTGGTCCACGGTTGTCACCTTCACCAGATCGTATGGAGGCACAAGCAAATCGAATTCAAGCGTATAGGCCATTGCAGACTGGACAAACGCAACAAGTTCCTCCTTTGTGACCTTGAACTTGCCGAACGCCGAAATCTGACGCCTTTTCTGCCGCTTTCCCTCTACGAAGAAGTAACTTTCACGGTTTACGAACATCCTTGCTACAAGATAACCCAAATCATCGTTTCTGTTATACTTGAAGGAGTCCGACAGGAAATTGTAAACGCTTATGACCCCGCAGTATGTATTCAGCTTGTCCTCTTTTGCATAGGGGTTTTTCCAGATTGAATGGTCACGGTCGAACTGGAATATGTCTGTATGCATGCTGAACACCAGCACGTCGTCTGCAAATTTGAGTTCAGCTTCAAATTTGCCCTTGTCTCTGTACTCCAGTTTGATTCTGCGGTTCGTATTTCCGATTTCCGTCTCCAGCATGTCATTGAAATCGTTGCTCATCTCGCTGAGCACCTCCTTCAGCTGGTTGAACAGGTCGAGACAGCGGTCGTAAATGGAAGCCTTGACAGAGGCTTTTTCACTCAGGCACTTGAGTATCTGTTGTTCCATTCCCATATCTAATTTCCGTTTATACAGGTTATCAGTATGACCTTGCAAATATCACCCTCTGTTTCGACGGCTTCCCGGAATAAATGCACTTGCCCTCCTCCATCATTACATGGGTGTCAATAGGGATGCACCTTATCGTAGCCTTGGTAAGCTCTTTTATCTTCTCCTCCGTCTCTCTTGTACCGTCCCAATGGCAGAGCAGGAAACCTCCCTTCTCTATCCTGTCCACGAATTCGTCCCAGGTGTCCACCACAAAGGTATTCTCCTCTCTGAATTTCAATGCACGGGCATACATGTTCTCCTGGATTTTGTCCATCAGACCTATTATATGCTCGACTGCCGCATCGGCGGGGATGAACTCTTTTGTAAGGGTATCGCGCCTTGCCACCTCCACGGTGCCGTTCTGCAAATCGCGAGGGCCTATCGAAACCCTGACAGGCACGCCTTTCAACTCCCACTCGGCAAACTTGAAACCGCTGCGGAGATTGTCCCTGTCGTCTATCTTCACTGTAAGGCCTGCGTCTCTGAGTTTCCGGGCAAAAGAGTCCATTTCGGCAATTATCGCCGCATGCTCCTGCTCGCCCTTGTATATCGGAACCATAACCACATGTATCGGAGCCAGTTTCGGAGGAAGCACAAGCCCGTTGTTGTCTCCGTGCGCCATTATCAGCGCCCCCATAAGCCTGGTGGACGTACCCCACGAAGTGGCCCATACATACTCCTGCGCCCCCTCTTTGGTAGCATACTTGACATCAAAGGCCTTGGCGAAATTCTGGCCGAGGAAGTGCGATGTGCCGGCCTGCAGAGCCTTGCCGTCCTGCATCATGGCCTCTATGCACAAAGTATCTACAGCCCCGGCGAACTTCTCGCTTTCGGTCTTTTTGCCCACAATTACCGGAAGGGCCATGTATTCACGCGCAAACTTGGCATATACATGCACCATCTTCTCTGTCTCGGCTATCGCCTCTTCCTTTGTGGCATGGGCGGTATGCCCCTCCTGCCAGAGGAATTCCGCGGTTCTCAAAAAGAGCCTCGTCCTCATCTCCCACCTTACCACGTTCGCCCACTGGTTGCACAATATGGGAAGGTCTCTGTATGAGGTTATCCAGTTTTTATAAGTATTCCATATTATTGTCTCAGAGGTAGGTCTTACAACCAGTTCCTCCTCCAGCTTTGCGTCGGGGTCTACAACCACGCCCGGACCGTCTGGATTCAGCATGAGCCTGTGGTGGGTCACCACCGCACACTCCTTTGCAAAACCCTCTACGTGCTCCGCCTCCTTGCTGAGGAACGATTTGGGAATAAAGAGCGGGAAATAGGCATTCTGATGTCCTGTCTGCTTGAACATGCTGTCCATGTAATGCTGCATCTTCTCCCAGATGGCATACCCGTACGGTTTTATCACCATACAACCCCTGACAGCTGAATTTTCGGCCAGATCTGCCTTAACCACCAAATTGTTATACCATTGAGAATAATTCTCCTCTTTGCTTGTTACCTCTTTTGCCATACTCTATAATATAGTCTCCAAAAATTATGTGTTGTTTGGAATAATTTTTGATATTTTTGCTTTTGAAAAGGCAAAAATACAAAATAAATTAAAAACAGGAGGTGAAAAATGAAAAACAGAACTCTATTTACGCTGGTTCCCGCTCTTTTTCTCTTCTGCGGATGCAGTTCGATATATATGTCGCAGCAGAATCCCGACAGGTTCACAAACGGCATCTATGTAACTCCGGAAGAGAAGGAAGCCCGTTATCAGGCAATGGACAATGAGAGGCTGGCACAGTTGCAGAAAGAGACCAGCGCCTCCATTATCAACGAATACGGCGATACTCACAATACATACTACCTGACAGATGGCGAAAGTTACGAATCAAGACTGAGAAAATTCGACTCTCCGGTCTATGTTTACAATATAGATCTCGATGACCTGTGGTATGACAGTTACTGGTATCGCCCCGCATGGTATTGGGGAGCGGGATGGTACAATCCCTACTGGGGAGGCATCTACCAATCATACTGGTTCGGCAATCCATACTGGTACTGGTACGGAAGCCCTTCATGGTACTGGGACTGGTACTGGCCCACACCATGGATGCACTACCATTACTACGGCTGGTGGGCAGACCCCTGGTGGCCCGGATACCACCACGGACACCACTATGCAGGCCGGGACATCTATTACGGAAGCAGAAACTCCACACCTATGTATAACAACAGGGTCTATGGAAGAAACAACGGAGGCTCCACATACAGAAGGAACAATACCGCGCACAACTCTGCTGCAAACAGCTACAACGGCATCTACTCGGCTCCAAACAGGAACACTTCGGGCAGCGCCTACAGGAGAGCCCGCACCAATACCGGCTACAGCACTTCTCAGGGTACGGTAAACAGAGTTGAATACAGCAGCGGCATAAGAAACCAGAACCAGAGCCAAAGCAGGACATCATACACACGCAGCAGGAACACAAGCACCTATACTCCGCCTGCAACTTCGCGCAGCTACTCCGGAGGAGGCTACTCTTCGGGAAGCAGCGGGGCAGTGCGTTCAGGAGGCTCGTCATACAGAAGATAAACAACTAAAAAGCAGAACAGATGAAACATAACAATATCAAAGCTGCCGCAGCGGCATTTGCGCTCCTTTTGACAGGAGCGGCTTTTGCACCGGCATACGGACAGAACATGTGGGATGCATACCTCTTCTCGCAGCAGACCAATGAAGGAAGCGCAAGAAGCGTGGCAATGGGCAATGCATTTGTGGCACTTGGAGGAGACATGGGGGCGATTTCAATAAACCCCGCATCTTCAGGCGTATACACCTACAATGAATTCATATTCACGGGAGGTGTCACCTCCGCAAACAGTCATGCAGACTATCTGGGGAACAGCCTGAGCACCGGAAAGACGCGCTTTGGAGTCCCCAATTTCGGTTTCGTGTCTACATTCAATACCGGCAGGAGGAGCAGCGGGCTTATAAGCTGGAATCTCGCCCTTGCATTCAACAAGACAAACAACTTCACAAGCAGAATGAGTGCCGGCGGCACCTCCACCGAGAGCAGCTATCTGCAAAGCATGGCTCAGGGGCTTGGAGGAATCCACGCCACCAATCTGGACATGAACTCCTACAACGACCCGTTTTTCGGAAGCGGAGCATCATGGAAATCAATCCTTGCATGGAACACCTCTCTTCTGGACACTCTTCCCGATTCTGGCTATGACTACTATGCCGCAACCGAAAACCTCAACGGATACAACATAGTGCTCGGCGGTCCTGTCCGCCAGTATTTCACCTCTGAAAAGACAGGAAGTGTCTCAGAGGCTGTCATCAATTTCGGCGGAAACATTTCAAACAAGTTCTATTTTGGAGTCAACCTCGGAATTGTAAACGTATGGTACAACTATAACGAATTCTACTCTGAAAGCGCACTCGACTCGCGCAATTTCAACTCGGGATTCGAGAACTTCACGATGCAATACCGCCAGAAGACTACAGGCACGGGAGTAAACCTCAAGGCAGGAATCATATATCTGCCTGTGCGCGGGCTGAGAATCGGCGCGAGCATCTCCACCCCCACATGGCTTTACCTTTCAGATGAATGGGAAGAGAGAGTAACATCCAGCTTCAACGACGGCTACTCGCAGGATCTGCTTTCGCCTCTGGGAAAATATGACTACAGGCTCGACACCCCCTTCAGATGGAATGTCGGAGTTGCATATACGATAGGAAACATTGCTGTCGTAAGTGCAGATTATGAAAGCGTAAACTATTCTCAGATGAAGCTTTCAGATTACGATTATCCCGGGTACTTTGCAGAAGAGAATGCAGCCATAAGCAGTTCGTTTACCACAGCAGACATTTTCAGGGCCGGAGCCGAGGTGCGCCTTGCGCCTGAATTTGCCGTAAGGGCCGGCTACCAGTACTACAACGAAGGATACAAGTTCGACAGCACCACCACGCAGATAGGCTCGTTCGGCATAGGCTACAGCGGCCGGAGCGGATTTTTCATAGATGCCGCATATCTGCAGAAACTCAAGAGGACAAGCGAAGATTTCACCCTGTACGATGACATAATCTACAGCGACAGTACGGTAATGGCGCCCTCCGGCACAAACAGATATACAAACTGGAAGTTGCTTGTCTCAATAGGAATCCGCTTCTAGGCCTTCAGATAAGATATTGCATTCGGTCCTTCGTTGCAAAGAAGGTCGAGCATGGAAAGATTTGGAAGAAAGCCTTGCTTATGGGAGAAAACCTGATAGTAAGGCTTTTCTATTTCAAGTTCCGAAAGAAGAGACCCACCCTTGTACTTGGGGCTGATTCTCTCCCTCAAATCGAGTGTCCCGCAGTCTGGCTCCCTGCGAAACTCTTCTGTAAACGATATTTCGCAACTGATGCCGGCCATTTCGGCCAACAGCCTTATTATGGAAAGATTGAGGGCGAAGAGCGAACTCTGCCTGCTCTCCAGAAGAGAGTAAATGTCATCCCTGTAATATTCGAAGAAGGGCGTTGTCATATATGCCGCCTCCATGGCCCTTTCATGCTGCAGCACCCAGTTGGTTCTGTAATCTATCTCAATCTCGGTTATGGGCAGGTTGTGGGTGGGGTCGCGTTTGACAGGGAGTATTAAAGAGAGCAACCCGTTGGCGCCATAAATGCAGCAACGGGTTCTGTATGACTGTTTCCGGAAAGTCTCGCACCGCTCCAAAAGCACCTGCTGCGCATTTGCCATTGCGGCAAAATATTCGACAGGCGGAAAATAGGCGGTAGAGAGCAGAACGGTCTTAATCTTCGTCGGCAATGACATTCGGATTGCGTTTGATGATGCCGCGCTTCGACGATGCTATAAAGTCGAGTATGGCACGCTTTTCCGGAGTCTGTTCAAAAGTCTCCTCAACCTTTCTGCAGGCATCCGAAACGTTCATGTCGCTGTCGTATATAACTCTGTAAATATCTCTGATCCGCTCTATCTGCTCAGAAGAAAAGCCTCTCCTGCGGAGACCTATTACATTTACACCCACATAGGAAAGCGGACGTTTGCCGGCCAGTGCGTAAGGCGGCACATCCTTGCCGACCATGGAGCCTCCTGAAAGCATTGCGTGCTGTCCTATCTTGGAGAACTGGTGAACGGCGGAACTTCCTCCTATGATGGCCCAGTCTTCAACGTCTGTCTCTCCTGCCAGCCCCACGAAACTTACCAGGATGCAGTTGCTGCCCACCACACAGTCGTGTGCAATGTGCACATACGACATCACCAGAGTATTGTCACCCACCTTGGTAACGCCTTTCCCGCTGGCCTCAGTGCCTCTGTTTATCGTTGCACACTCTCTGATTGTCACGTTGTTGCCTATCTCGACATAGGTAACCTCGCCATGAAACTTCATATCCTGCGGAATGGCGCCGATTACCGCACCGGGGAAGACCTTGCAGTTGCTGCCCATCTTTACGTAATCGTATATGGTTACATGGGGGCCTATCTTGCAGCCGTCTCCTATTTCAACATTCTCCGCAATATAGCAGAACGGCCCTATTTCCACATTGGCGCCGATTTTGGCATTGGGATGTATATACGAGTTGTTCTCCATCTTATTCTTTGTTTTTAATTATCTGAGCTATCATGTCGCTTTCACAGACAAGGGTGTCGCCTACGTAAGCCTGGCCGTGCATGCATACGATGGAGCGCCTCATGGGCTGTGTAAGAATCAGTTTCAAGACAAGCACATCGCCGGGAACCACTTTCTTCTTGAATTTTGTATTGTCGATTTTCGCAAAATAGGTAGAGTATTTGTGCGGCTCGTCAACCTGTCTGAGACAGAGTATTCCGCCGGTCTGGGCCATGGACTCGACAATCAGGACGCCCGGCATGACAGGCTCCTCGGGGAAGTGCCCTATGAAAAAGCCCTCGTTTATACCTATGTTCTTTATCCCCACAACATAATCGTCTCCCATGTCAATGATTCTGTCTACCATTAAAAAGGGAGGACGGTGAGGGAGAAGTTCCTTTATGCCGTTTATGTCTACGACAGGCTCCTTGTTCGGATCAAAATGAGGTATCTCTTCAAGTGTCATGGTTAAATATTTTAATTTGTTTCTATACTCTTCTTTATCTCTTCTCTTATAACTCTTGCCACACCCGTATTTATGCCGTGTCCGGTCTTGTAGCCTATCACCCTTGCCTTCAAGGGCATGCCTATAAGGGAGAAGTCGCCCATTATGTCGAGCAGCTTGTGACGGGCGCATTCGTTGCCGAATCGCAGCTGCAGGTGGTTCAGATAACCCTCCGGAGCCCTCTCCAGGCTCTGCACGTTAAACAGTTCAGCCAGCCTGTCCAGCTCCTTCTGGTCTACATGGTGCTCCACTATCACAATTGCGTTGTCCAGATCTCCGCCTTTTATAAGGTTGTTCTTGAAGAGCGGTTCCAGTTCGTGGAAAAAGACAAAGGTCCTGCACGGAGCAATCTCCGATGCAAAATCAGTTGCAGGGGTAAGCCTTGCATACTGGTTTCCCAGAACCTTGGAGTTGAAGTCTATCATCAGGTCTATGTTGAACTCGTCGTCTGGCATTACAACAAGTTCCGAGCCGGATTTCGGGTCTCTGTAGAGGATTTTTGACTTGGGGGTAAAATAGCGTCTCTCCGCCTGCTGCTCCTCGATTCCGCCTTTGATGAACTCTGTCACGTAAGGCAGCGCGCTCCCGTCAAGGATTGGAACCTCCTGAGAATCTATGGAAATAAGGGCATTGTCTATGCGCAGGCCATAAAGAGAGGCCATAAGGTGTTCGAGAGTGGATATTTTCACCTCTCCGTTCTCCAGAGTGGTTCCACGCGAGGTGGTTGTCACATAATCCACGCAGGCATCGATTATGGCATTTTCGCCCAAATCGGTACGCCTGAACTTTATCCCGAAATTTTCGGGTGCGGGCTCTACGCTCATCCTTACACTCCTGCCCGAATGGAGCCCCTTGCCCGAGAATGTATGTTTTTTCTTTAAAGTATGCTGATTATCACGCATCTGCGCCGTAATATTAATAGGTTTAAGTCCACAAAGATATAAATTTTATTTGTTTTGCACAGCCTTGCGGAACAAAGCGTATGCGCGCATATACTCCATATAATCTATTGCGGGCGTTCCGAGCAGGGTTGCCTTTTCGCGCCGCACGCTTCCCTGCACTCCGGCCTGGGCACCCACCTGCACTCCGTCTGCAATGGTGGCGTGTCCGATGATTCCCACCTGTCCGCCGAACTGGCATCCCTTGCCAATCTTTGTAGAGCCGGCTATTCCGCTTTGCGCCGCGATTACCGTATTTTCTCCTATCTCCACATTGTGCGCCACCTGGATGAGATTGTCGAGCTTCACCCCTCTCCTGACCGTTGTAGAACCCATGGTTGCCCTGTCTATTACCGTATTGGCGCCAATCTCCACATCATCTTCTATGACTACGTTCCCTGTCTGCGGAATCTTTTTATATGAACCGTCGGCGGTGGGGGCAAAACCGAACCCGTCTGAGCCTATCACCGCATTTGCATGGATTATGCAGTTGTTGCCGACCTTGCATCCGTCATATATTTTAACGCCCTGATAGAGGGTGACATTCTCTCCTATGACCACGTCATTGCCTATATAGACCTGCGGATATATCTGGGTTCCCTTCCCCACGACACTCTTCTTCCCCACGCATGAAAAGGCACCGATATAGACACCTTTGCCAATCCGGCTGCTCCACGCACACCTCGAAAGGAGCGAACGTCCGCTTCTTCTGGCCCTTTTGAGTGCATTGAGCAGATCAAGCAGCGAAGCCACCGCCTCATACGCGTTGTCTACCAGTATAAGTGTGGGCTCCACAGGTTTGTCGGGCTTGAAACATCTGTTTATTATGACTATGCTCGCCTTGCTCGTATAGAGATATTTTTCATATTTGGGATTTGCCAGAAAACAGATATTCCCGCTCTTTCCGCTCTCGATTTTCGCAACGGAAGAGACCTTTGCCTGAGGGTCACCTATTATCTCACCATTGAAATGCTGCGCTATTCTTTCGGCCGTAACTTCCATACCTATAAAATAAATGATTTTTTCCGACTTCTTTTAAAATCCCACAAATTTAAAAAAATATGACAATTTTCCACCAGTTTTCACTATTATTTGCATTTTTGCAAAAAAAGGTTTTTCTTTGCGCTTGGAATGAAGGGCTTGAGGGTGACCGTTTACGGTTGCCCTCAAGTTTTATGGAAGAAATGCGATGATTACAAAAGAGAGCATAGCCAGCCTTATTGCAGGGTATCTTGCAGACAACGGGCTTTTCCAGGTCGACATTGAGATTTCGGCCGAAAACGACATTGTCATTACAATCGAGAGTTACCAAGGGTCTGTAACCCTCGACAACTGCACCGCAATAGACGCGGCCGTCACCGGCCGTTTCAACAAAGATATGGAAGACTACTCGCTCACTGTAACCTCGGCCGGCCTCGACCAGCCTTTCAAGGTGGCTCAGCAATATGTAAAGTTCACGGGAAGCGAGGTTGAAATCACCCTGAAGAAGGGGGGCAGGATAAAGGGAATACTGTCGGAGTACTGCAACGGCAGCGAGGATGGAGCCGGGAAAGGCATAAGAATCACCACATCCAGAGTGGTCAGGCTCGAAGGGGCAAAGAAGAAGACAGAGCAGAAGACCACTGCATTCTACCCTCTGGAAGAGGTAAAGGAGTGCAGGCCTGTCATAAAGTTCAGATAAATGTTAAAAAAAGATAATAAAATGGAAGGGCTAAATTTAGTAAGCACATTTGCAGAGTTTAAAGAGCTTAAGAACATCGATCGTCCCACGATGATGAGCGTATTGGAGGACATTTTCCGCACGCAGCTGGCAAGAATGTACGGCAGTGCAGACAACTTCGACATAATCATCAACATAGACAAGGGCGACTTTGAAATATGGAGAAACAGGACGGTGGTCGAGACGGTAGAAGACCCCAACACCCAGATTTCAAAGGAGGATGTAGACAAGATAGACAGTTCGTACGAAATAGGAGAAGAGTTCGTTGAGCCGGTAAGCCTTGCAAGTTTCGGGCGCAGGGGCATTCTCAACCTCCGCCAGAACCTTCAGGCGAGGATTGCAGACATAGAGAAAGCCAACCTCTACAACAAATACAAGGAGAAGGTGGGCGAGATTATAGTAGGGGAAGTTTACCAGCCATGGAAAAAGGAGACACTGGTAATGGACGAAGAGGGGAAGGAACTCCTTCTGCCCAAGAGCGAGCAGATTCCTTCCGATTTCTTCCACAAGGGAGACACTGTAAGAGCCGTCATTTCCAGGGTGGAGATGAAAAACAACTCGCCGGTCATCATCCTTTCGAGAACATCTCCGGTATTTCTGGAGAGGCTTTTCGAGCAGGAGGTGCCTGAGATATTCGACGGCCTCATTACAATAAAGAAGATTGTAAGGATTCCGGGAGAGAGGGCCAAGGTTGCAGTCGAGTCATACGACGAGAGAATAGATCCTGTGGGAGCATGCGTAGGTGTGAAAGGCTCCAGAATCCACGGCATCGTAAGGGAGCTCAGGAACGAGAACATAGACATAATAAACTGGACAAACAACACGCAGCTCCTTATCCAGAGGGCGCTCAGCCCCGCAAAGATTTCTTCGATAAAGATAAGCGAAGAGGACAACAAGATTTACGTTTCGCTCAAGTCTTCGGAGGTGTCTCTGGCCATAGGAAAGGGCGGAAGCAACATAAAACTTGCGGGAATGCTGGTAGGAAAGGAGATTGAAGTGTTCAGAGAACTCGAAGAGGGTGAAGGGGAGGAAGACGTGCTTCTCTCTGAATTCAGCGACGAGATAGACCAGTGGATTATCGATGCCCTCAAGGCAATAGGATGCGACACGGCAAAGAGCGTACTTGCGCTGCCGGTGGCTGACATAGTAAAACGCGCCGACCTCGAAGAGGAGACCGTAGTTGAAGTGCAGCGTATTTTAAGAGCTGAATTTGAGTAGTATTTTTTTAATTAAACTCCGGGAGTAACAGTATGACAGTAAACGATAACATAAGAATCAGCAAAGTATTGAAAGAATTCAATATCGGGATGGGCACCCTTATGGAATTCTTGCAGAAGAAGGGTATTACGGTCGATGCAAATCCGAACGCAAAGCTTTCTGCCTCAACTTATGCCCTTGTAGAGGCCGAATTCCGCAAGGAGCAGATAGTAAAAGAGGAATCCAAAAAGGTAATAATAAAGGTAAAGGATATTACCGAGACAGAAAAGCCCGTAGAGGAAGAGGCTCCCAAGGAGATTTTCATAAAGACCACCATTGAGGAAAAAAGGCCCAAGATTTTGGGCAAGATAGATTTGGACAGGCAGAACAAACCTGTTGCAAAGGCAGCAGAGCCTGCAAAGCCGCAGCAGGAGACAGAACCTGTGAAGGTTGAGCCTGCAAGGGAGACTGAGAAACCTGTACAGCAGACCAAGGCGGAGCCTGCCCCCGCAGAGGAGAAAAAGCAGGAGCAGCCCGTCGCGGCACAAGCCGCCGGACAGAAAAACGAGCCGGAGCCCGTGCAGCACATAAAGATTGAAGTTGAAAAGCCTGTCGGCCCAAAAATCACAGGCACCATAGACCTTTCGCAGTTCCAGAGACCCGGCAAGAACAAAGGCAAAAGGGAGCGCATACACAAGCAGAAGGAGCGCGTAGACATTATGCAGGAGGCCGGCAAGGCAAACGGCGAAAAGCAGCGCAGCCAGGGCGGCGGCAAGAACCAGAACAACGACCACAAGAGCCAGCAGGGCGGCGGCAAGCACAAAAAGGAGAAGTTCAAACCTGTAAAGACAGAGGTGGACGAAGATGAAGTACAGAGACAGATAAAGGAGACATACCAGAGAATGGTCGAGGGCAAGGGCAAAAGCAAAGGCTCCAAATACAGAAAGGAGAAACGCGAGCTCAACACCCAGAAGATGATTGAGGAGGAGGAACGCGAACAACGCGAGGGCAATCTGCTTAAGGTAACCGAGTTTGTAACCGTAAACGAACTCTCGATTATGATAGGCGTGCCTGTAACCAAGGTTATAGAGGCCTGCATGAATCTGGGTCTGATGGTTTCCATAAATCAGAGGCTCGATGCAGAGGCGCTGGTGCTTGTAGCGGAAGAGTTCGGATACAAGGTAGAGTTCGTGACAGCCGAGATACAGGAGACCATAAAGGAGGAGAACGATGTAGACAAGCCCGAGGACATGCAGGAGAGGCCTCCTATTGTAACCGTAATGGGCCATGTAGACCACGGAAAGACCTCTCTGCTGGATTACATAAGGAAATCGAACGTGATTGCGGGTGAGGCGGGAGGCATAACCCAGCACATAGGTGCATACAACGTGGAACTGCCCAACGGCAGACGCATAACATTCCTCGACACTCCGGGCCACGAGGCATTTACCGCCATGCGTGCCCGCGGAGCCAAGATTACAGACCTTGCAATCATAATCATCGCCGCCGACGATGCAATCATGCCCCAGACAGTGGAGGCCATAAACCACGCGCAGGCGGCCGGCGTTCCCATGATTTTTGCCATAAACAAGATAGACAAACCGGGAGCCAACCCCGAAAAGATAAAGGAGCAGCTTGCCAACATGAACATCCTTGTCGAAGACTGGGGAGGAAAATACCAGTGTCAGGAGATTTCTGCAAAGAAAGGAATCGGTGTAGAGGAACTTCTGGACAAGGTGCTGCTGGAGGCAGACCTGCTCGAACTCAAGGCCAATCCCAACAAAAGGGCGGTGGGCTCGGTAATAGAGTCTTCGCTCGACAAGGGGCGCGGTTATCTGGCAACCATTCTCGTACAGAGTGGAACTCTCAGGGTTGGAGATGTAATGCTGAGCGGCTGCTATACCGGCAAGGTAAAGGCAATGTTCAACGAGCGCGGCCAGAAGGTGACAGAAGCCGGACCATCGACCCCTGTCTCGATTCTCGGCCTTAACGGTGCGCCTACAGCCGGAGAAAACTTCAATGTATTCGAAGATGAAAAGGAGGCCAAGGAGATTGCCAACAAGCGCGAACAGCTTTTGAGAATCCAGGGTCTGAGAACCCAGAAGCATATTACCCTTGAGGAGATAGGACGGAGAATTGCAATAGGCAACTTCCAGGAACTTAACGTAATCGTAAAGGGAGACGTAGACGGTTCGATAGAGGCCCTTGCAGATTCGCTCATCAAACTCTCGACGGAAGAGATTGTGGTGAATGTAATCCACAAGGCTGTGGGAGCCATTTCAGAATCAGACGTGCTTCTGGCTGCGGCATCCAACGCAATTATCATAGGATTCCAGGTAAGGCCTTCGGCTTCGGCCCGCAAGCTTGCAGAGAAGGAGGAGATTGAGATAAGGCTCTACTCCATCATCTACGACGCAATAAACGAAGTGAAGAGCGGTATAGAGGGCATGCTTGCTCCTGAAGAGAAGGAGGAGGTTACAGCCACTGCGGAGGTCAGGGAGATATTCAAAATATCGAAAGTGGGCACAATCGCCGGCTGCATTGTAAAGGAAGGCAAGCTCACAAGGACTGCCAAGGTAAGGGTAATCAGGGACGGCATAGTCATCTATTCAGGAGAGCTGGGCTCGCTCAAGCGTTTCAAGGACGATGTAAAGGAGGTCCAGAGCGGGTACGACTGCGGTCTGAACATTGCAGGCTACAACGACATAAAAGTGGGAGACGTTGTGGAGGCATACGAGATTGTAAAGATAAAGAGAGTCTTATAGCAGACGCTTTTTTCTCCAGTACAGTCTTTTCGAGACATACCTCACCACAAAGACCAGCAGAAGCACAGCCAGCAGCGTAATCTGCAGGAACAGCTGGGCTTCGATAGTCTGGTTGGCCGCAATCTCCTCATAGTCGCGGGCGAGGATTCTTGAAATGCCATTGTAAGGATAATCGGACATAGACCATTTGTTTACAATCAGCCCTCTTTTCAGATAGACCAACCCTCCGTTGGAACGGTTCATGGAGAGGGCTGTCTTGTAGTCTGTCACAAGCACAGGCAATCCGGCTTCAAGGAGAGGTTTTCCGTCGCCGCTTACAATATAAGGCACGCCCCCGTTCGCCGCAACGGTATCAGCAATGCGAATGATTTTTTTCAATGCCCTGCGGCCTATCTTCCCGGAATCATGTATGGTAATGAAAAAGAGAGGGCTGTCTGTGGAGAGCACCGTCTCCGCCACATAGTTGCCTGAAGTGTCCTTCAATACGAAATCTGTAATCTGCCCGCGCTCCTTTGCGCCTGAAACCAGTTTTGTCTCCGAAGAGAGGTAACTCCAGGTGGAATCAGGCAGGTTATCTATTGTAAACTCCCTTGATTCTCCCTCTTTAGTATAGGTGAATATTGTCCGGTACTCCCTTTCCACAGGATTGTGCAACACCTCCAGCAAATCTGTTCCCGCCCGGTACGGGGTAAAATCCACCTTGGGCAGATAGACCACCGCCGCAAGCGCCACCGTAAACACAAGGAAAAAGTAACAGATGGTATAGAGCGTCTCCCACAAAGGAAGGGCTATAGGTTCAAACTTGTCTCTGCGCAGATAGACTACAAGTATGGCCGCCAGAAGCACCACATTCTTCAGAAACGTGGCCCAGTTTGAAAGATGTATGGCTTCGCCGAAACAGCCGCAATCCTCCACGGGATTGAAAACGGCGGAATAGAGAGTGAGCAGAGAGAAAAAACTTATGAATATGAGCGCGACCAGTGAACAAAGACGCATTTTCATTCCCTTTAGCAGGGCAATTCCTGTCACAAACTCAACGCAGCAGAGTATTATGGAGGCCGGGAGCGAAAGGAAATCGAAAAATTCCAGATGAAAGGCCCTCAGATACTCTTCAATCTTTATTGCACCGCCCACCGGGTCTACCGCCTTGAGAAAACCGGAAAGGAAGAAGACCAGTCCTGCAACAATCCTGCAAATATTCTGCAATATGTTCACGCTATGAAAGTTTATCGATTATACTTTTTATAGAGGAAAAAATCTGCTCTGCCGGCAACATTTCTCCATTCTCCCCCGCACACTCCACCCGTATGAAATTACGGTCTGTACGGCACTGCTCCAGATAAATCCCGCGCACCCGCTTCTGGAACTCTATGTCGGCCTCGTGAATATCTGCCTTGCCCTTGAGATAATCCCTGTCGTCACCCTTTCTCGCCTCTTTCAGCCTCCTGTCTACAAAAGAGATGGGGACATCAAGAAAAATATTTGCATCGGGTACCGGAATTGCGAACTTCCCATACTCGAGGTTGAAAATCCACTCCCTAAGTCCGGCGGCACTCTCCTTCTCCTTCAATTTTGAACACTGATAGGCTATGTTGGAATAGACATAACGGTCCAGCAGCACGCAGCAGCCCTGTGAAAGCCACTCCTTTATGAGAGGAGCCGCATCTGCCCTGTCCTGCGCGAAAAGCAGCGCCACAAGCTGCGGGTGCACCGCATCGTTCGAACCGAACTCCCCGCGCAGGAATTTGGCTATCAACTCTCCGTAAACCGGCGCATCGAACCTTGGGAAGTGCAGGTATTTCAGCTTCCGCCCCGTATTTTCTATATACTCTTTCACAAGAGCCACCTGAGTGCTCTTTCCGGCTCCGTCGAGCCCTTCTATAACTATCAGCATAATCTCTCTCCTTACTCGGCTTAATCAAGCAAAAATACAAAATTTTAGATTTACGGGAAATTTATAAATTTGCGCCGGACAAGAAATCCACGCAGCCATGAAACAGGTAATGGGGATAATAAATGTAAACGGCGACTCTTTCTACAGCGGAAGCCGCTGTACAAGCCGGGAGCAGATAAAGCGTAAAATAGAGCAGATGGTGGAGGAAGGGGCCGACATTCTGGATTTCGGAGCATGCTCTACCAGACCGGGCTCCACTCCTGTAGACGAGAGCCGGGAATGGGAGGGAATAAGTCTCGCACTCTCGGTTGTAAGAGACGAACTCAGGGAAAAGGATTCTGCATGCAGCAGACTTTTCAAAAGAGTCGGGCAGCGTCACGCACTCTCGATAGACACATTCCGCAGTTCCATTGTGGAGAAGGCCTACGATTTGATAGGCGATTTTACCGTAAACGACATAAGCGCCGGAGAAGACGACCGGAGGATGCTGCTGCTGGCAGGCAGACTGAAACTGCCTTACATTGCCATGCACAAAAAGGGCAGCCCCCTTGACATGCAGCAAAGGTGCGATTATGAAAGAGGGGTGGTGGCGGAAGTCACAGAGTACTTCAAAAAATTTCATGCCAAGGCCCTGGAACACGGCATAACCGAATATATCATAGATCCGGGATTCGGATTTGCAAAGACAGTCGAACAGAACTATCAGTTGCTCTCCGGAATAGGGAGATTGAAAAGCAGCATCTCCAGCATTGCAGGCAGCGGAGAGAGGCCTGTCAGGATATTGATAGGGCTGTCGAGAAAAAGCATGATATGGAAACCGCTCGGCATCTCTCCCGAACAGGCTCTGTGCCCCACCGCCGCTCTCAATCTGCAGGCGCTCCTGCTCGGAGGCGACATTCTGCGGGTGCACGATGTTGCACCGGCTGCCGAATGCATAAAACTTTACCGGCAACTTGCACCCTGTCTGAATAAAGATTTTTAACTTTGTGGTTTAACCGAAATAATAGATACAGTATGTCTGACAATACACTTACTGCCATATCGCCTGTCGACGGCAGATACCATGAAAAGGTAAAGGATCTGGAACACTATTTTTCTGAATATGCCCTCATAAAATACAGGGTCAGGGTCGAGATTGAATATTTCATAGCGCTGTGCGAGATTCCGCTCGAACAGCTCAGGACGTTCAACGGTGCAGACTTTGAAAAACTTAGGAACATCTATCGGAACTTTACAATAGAGAATGCAGAAGAGATAAAAGAGATAGAAAAGACCACCAACCACGATGTAAAGGCGGTGGAATATTTCATAAAGAGACGCTTCAAGGAGATGGGGCTGGAAAAGTTCGGAGAATTCGTCCACTTCGGACTTACCTCTCAGGATATAAACAACACATCAGTTCCCCTTTCGCTCTGCGAAGCCATAAACGAATCATACATGCCGCAGATAGGCAGCCTGCTCTCCAGACTCGAATCTTACGCGCAGGAGTGGAAAGATGTTCCCATGCTGGCACACACCCACGGACAGCCGGCCTCCCCCACCCGTCTCGGCAAAGAGATTGCGGTCTTTACGGCAAGGCTCAGGGAACAGCTCAGGCAGCTGGAGCAAATACCTCATTCAGCCAAATTCGGCGGTGCGACAGGCAACATGAACGCCCACTATTTCACCTACCCGGAAATAGACTGGCACGGCTTTGCAGACCGCTTCGTAAGCGAAAAGCTGCATCTTAAAAGATCTTTCCCCACAACCCAGATAGAGCATTACGACAACCTTGCAGCCCTGTTCGACTGCCTGAAAAGGATAAACACCATTCTCATAGACCTTTCGAGAGATTTCTGGACCTATATCTCCATGGAGTATTTCAGACAGAAAATCAAGGCAGGAGAGGTTGGGTCATCGGCAATGCCGCACAAGGTGAATCCCATAGACTTTGAAAATGCAGAGGGCAATCTCGGTGTTGCCAACGCGCTCTACACCCACCTGGCCGGCAAACTCCCCGTCTCCAGAATGCAGAGAGACCTTACAGACTCTACCGTACTCAGGAACATAGGAGTTCCAGTAGCCCACTCCATAATTGCATTCAAGTCGCTGCTCAAAGGTCTGGACAAACTCATCCTCAACCGTGAAAAGCTTGATGCAGACCTGGAGGCGAACTGGGCCGTGGTTGCAGAGGGAATCCAGAACGTGCTGCGCAGGGAAGGCTATCCCAACCCGTATGAGACCCTCAAGGCGCTTACACGCGGCAACAGCGGCATAACAAAAGAGAGCATCCGCCACTTTGTAGAGGGGCTCGAGGTAGCCGAAAGCGTAAAGGAGAAACTGCTCTCCATCACCCCGCAAAACTATACCGGGAAATAGATATTACCCAAAAGAGGCATTTAAATGAAGGTTCTGATAGTTTCCGACGCAAGGAGCACACATACGAGAAGATGGGTGAAGTCGCTTAGGGATTCGGGCGTCGATGTGGCCCTCTTTTCTCCCAACCCGGTATCGGACAACTTTTTCGGAACCGAAAGGATAAGGCTCTACTGCTACGACCTCTTCTCATACAAGAGAAAGGGAAAGCACTCACCCCTAATGAAGTTTTTCAGGCACATCGGGGCGGTGCGGGCGCTCAAAAGGGCCATAAAGATAGAACAGCCGGAACTGCTGCACGCGCACTATCTTACAAGCTATGCGCTCATTGCATCGCTGGCCAGATTCCACCCTCTGGTTATATCGGTATGGGGTTCCGACATTTACGAATTCCCGCACCTTTCGCTCTTCAACCGCCTGGCGGTAAAATATTCTCTGCGGCATGCAGAACGGGTCTGCTCCACTTCGCACATAATGGCACGAGAATGCGCCAAATATTACAGTGGGGAGATTACTGTCATCCCGTTCGGCGTAGAGACCTCGCTTTTCAGGAAGATGGAGGAGTATGCGCCCCAAAAGGGAACCTTTGTAGTGGGGACAGTAAAGACAATGGCTCCCAAATATGGCATAGACACGCTCATAAAGGCATTTTCTACAGTTTCAAAAAAACATGGCGTCGCCGCTCTAAAACTCATCATAGTGGGCGACGGCCCGAATCTGGAGGAGTACAGGCAACTGGCCGCATCTCTCGAGCTTGAAAACGTAGAATTCAGAGGAAGGGTTGAAAACTCTCTCCTCCCGCAGATATACAACTCATTCTCCGTTGCGGCATCCCTCTCGAACAGCGAAAGTTTCGGAGTGGTTGCAGTAGAGGCCATGGCCTGTCAGTGTCCTGTAATAACATCAGATGCCGACGGCTTTACGGAAGCAGTGGAAGACGGCGTAACGGGAATAATCGTGCCAAAAGCCGATGTTCAGGCTGCGGCAATGGCAATAGAATATTTCATGGAAAACCCAGAAATCGGGGAGCGTATGGGAGCGGCCGGACGGGAAAGGGTTCTGCGCCTCTACAAATGGAAGGACAATGTAGCCGCAATGGTCGAGACCTACAGAAATTGCATAACAGAATATGAGCAGTGAACTTAAAGAGAAGACGGCCAAGGGAGTCAGCTGGGGGTTTGTAGACAACTTCCTAAACTACGGCATAGTGGCCGTGGCAAACATAGTGCTGGCAAATCTGCTCACACCGTCGGACTTTGGTATAATAGGCATGACCGCACTCTTTATCACACTCTCCACCTCACTTGTCGACAGCGGCTTTACAGGTGCGCTCACCAGAAAGAAGGAGGTAAACGATGCAGACCTGAGCACAGTCTTCTATTTCAATTTTGCAATAAGCCTGCTGCTCTATGCCGTACTTTTTCTCACGGCGCCGCTTATTGCAGCCTTTTTTGAAGAGGAGATACTTGTGCCGGTAATACGCATTCTTTCGCTATCGCTTGTCGTAAATGCACTCGGCATTGTACACAAGGTGCTATTCATAAGGGTTATAGACTTCAAGACCCAGGCAAAAATCTCCCTGTTTTCCGCAGTAGCCTCGTCGCTGCTTGCAATCGCGGCGGCATTTTACGGAATGGGGGTGTGGAGTCTTGTGATATTGCAGGTTGCAAGAGCGGCCATCTCAACCATAATGCTTTGGATAATGTCTAAATGGCGCCCGGGCCTGCTCTTCTCCGGAAAGAGTTTCAAAGAGATGTTCTCGTTCGGAAGCAGGCTGCTGGCCACCTCAATCATAAGCGCCGTATGGAGCGAAATGTACTCTTTCATAATAGGAAAATTCTACACCTCCTCCACTCTGGGGTTCTACTCGCATGCAAACAAGACAAAGAACATGGTTACCTCAAATGTGAGCATAGTGATGCAGAGAGTGAGTTTCCCTGTTCTCTCGTCGGTACAGGACGAACGCCTCAGAAGAGTTGAGGTATACAGAAAAGTGCTCAAGACAACGGTGCTGATAGCCTTTACCGCGGTCCTGGGCTTGTGGGCCATCGCCCCCAACTTCACTGCCGGCATATTCGGGGAACAGTGGATTCCGGCCGTAGGCTATATAAGGATACTCTGCTTTTCGGGGCTTTTCATCCCCATGATAATGTGCGGAGCCAATGTCATAAATTCCGACGGCCGCTCAGACATAACCCTCATGCTGGAGATTCTCAAGACCCTGCTTGCCGTCATCCCCCTTCTGCTTGGAATATTCATAAGCATAGAGGCTCTGCTCTACGGCATGATAGCCACCCATGCAGTACTCTTTACGCTCCACTCGCTGTATGTTGCCAAGATAACGGGATACCGGTTCGCAGACCAGATTCGCGACATCCTGCCGCCTCTTGTCGTGGCCGGAGTGATGAGCGGACTGGTAAACCTTTTGAATCTGCTGCCCCTGCACCCTCTGGCCGGGCTTGCAGTGCAGGTTGCCGCAGGAGGTGCCATAATTCTCACCACCTACGAATTCATATACAGAAACAGCGAGTACTGCGACATTAAAGAACAGCTTCTCAAGGCTTTCCGCAAGGTTGGAAAAAGGGGGCACGGAGAAGGAAAGCAAGCAGGAAGATGACTGTCTCCATTATCATAGTAAACTACAACACGGCGGATATGCTGTATGAGTGCCTTGAGAGCATTGTGGAAAACATCACCTGCGGGATAGAGGTTATCGTTGCCGACAATGCCTCTACAGACAACTCTCTTTCACGCTGCATTGCCGGGTTGCAGAACCAAAAAATCAGATATATCCCGCTCGGGAGGAACTACGGCTTTGCCGCCGCCAACAATATGGCTGCCGAAAGGGCCACGGGAGAAATCCTCCATTTTCTCAACCCCGACACAAAGGTAAGCGGCGCACTGAATGCAGATTACGCCACGGCTGCCGCCAATCCGCAATATGTATATGTAAACCCTCTCATAAACCGCGACGGCACAGTTGAAAACGGGGCCATGCCCCTGCCATTTGTCGGAAACATTTTCCGATGGATTTTCTGCCGCTCAAAAGCGCGGTGCTGGTACAAGGGGGCGTCTGTAATTATCTCCGCCGAAAATTTTCACAGAGCGGGCCGCTGGTGCGAAGATTATTTCATGTATGCAGAAGACCTCGACCTCTTCTATACCTTAAGCAAAAAGGGGATAGAGACAAGAGAGGCAGCATCTTCCATTTTCCACTACGGGGGAGGCAGCAGTTCAAAAAAGTGGAGCGCCGTAGAGAGAGAGACTCTCGTACAACGCTCCATGCGCCTTTTTTACAGAAAAAACTCCAATATGTTCCAATATTTTGCGGTGAAGTTCTACTACCTTCTGCACTATCTCTTCAAGAATCCCCGCCGCATTCCCGCAGACATCAGGGCCTGGATCATGAGTTTCGGTAAAGGAGAATAGAAACCAGACTATTTCTCCTCGCCGAAGTATCTCTTGTAGAGACCTGCGAATCCCTGGCCGTGGCGAGCCTCATCCTTGCACATCTCATGAACAGTGTCATGGATTGCATCCAGATTGAGTTGCTTTGCCTTGGTTGCTATTCTCTTCTTGTCTTCACATGCACCGGCCTCGGCCTCCATTCTCTTCTTGAGGTTTGTCTTGGTATCCCATACGACCTCGCCTATCAGCTCTGCAAATCTTGCTGCATGCTCAGCCTCCTCAAAAGCATATCTCTTGAAAGCCTCTGCAACCTCGGGATAACCCTCTCTGTCTGCCTGACGGCTCATTGCCAGATACATTCCCACTTCTGTACACTCGCCGTTGAAGTGGTTCTGCAAACCTTCCCAAATTTCAGAATCGCAACCTTTTGCCACTCCGAGCCTGTGCTCGTCTGCCCATACCGGGGCGCCTTCTGTCTCCACTACCTCTTTGAACTTGCTTGCGGGAGCCTTGCAAAGCGGGCAAAATTCAGGTGCAGAATCTCCTTCATGTACATAACCGCATACTGTGCAGATAAATTTCTTTTTCATAACGTTTCTCCTTTTGTCTGTTATTGTTGTTGAATATTGTTTTTAATTATTAGTAAATAATAATTTTTAAAATCTATTGCAAAGGTAAGACTATTTTTCATAATAACAAATTTTTGTAGAATAATTTTCAAAAAAAAACATACCTTTGGACTCATTTTAAAGTTGAACAAGACTCCAAAGCATGAAAACCGTAATCAGGACACTCAACAGATTCTCCCGCAGAATTGCCGCAACAACTGCGAATTACCCTGCCGAGACATTTATCATACTGCTGTTTTTCATATACGCACTTCTGGCAACCAATGATACCGTACCTGCTGAAAGATGCTACACCGCACTCTATCCCCTCTTTCTTACCGTTGCATTTCTGTGCAATACAGTCTCTGCCCGGCATAAGGGGCAAAAGAGGCATCCCATGCGCCTTCTCTACTATGCAAGTACACTGCTTCCGCTCTTTTTCCTGAAGAGCGACGTATCAGGATTCGTCAACTCCACTTCATATTTCATATCACTCATACTTTGCCCGCTCTCTGTTTTTGCCGCAGGGCTGAAAAAAGAAAACCTCTCTTATGTCTCACAGTCCACAACCCATATAAAGAACGCCGTGTATGCTGCCTCGCTCTCAGGCATGACATTCGTCCTGCTTTATGCAATCTACCTGTCGTTCACCTATATTTTCTTTCCTGAAAACAGCCAGCCATACCACATGGCCGACATTACAACCTACCTGCTTATCTTTTCATTCCTGCTCTTCATGCCTTTTGCATTCCTCGCATTTACAAGAAAAAGCCGTGAGAATACCGCAAGAAAAAGAGTTCCGCATACACTAGACATTGCCGGCATAGCAATCAACTACATCATGACACCGGCACTGCTGGTCTACACATGCATGCTTTACATTTACTTTGCAAGCATACTTATTACATGGACTCTTCCAAAAGGGGGCATAGCCATGATGGTATTCATATATACCATGGCGGCAATGGCTGCCAGGGCTGTCCACATGACAATCAGGAAACAGCATGTTTTCGCCAGATTCTACACAAGATTCAGCTTCATCTCTCTTCCGGCTCTCATAATGTTCTGGATAGGGGTCTGGTACCGGATTTCAGAATATGGCTTTACACAGGCAAGGGTCTATCTGGTAATATGCGGCGTAATCATGACCGCAACCATGGTGCTCTTTTTCTCAGAAAAATATGGCAGATTCCTCTATGCAAACATTATTGCAATAGTGCTGCTTGCACTGTTTACATACGTTCCAGGCATCTCTGCCGCAGAGATAGAGCAAAGGTCACAGGCTGGCCGCACTGCAGATCATCCGGCAAATGCCGCCGACACTGTATATGCAGAAAAGGCAACGTTCCTGTACTGGTACAGCAATGAATTGCAAGCCGAAAATATTCCTGTAGACATAACAGGCTTCTGTTCGCTGCACAAGATAGGCTGGTCTGACTCCGGTTACGGCGACGGACTCTACCGCTATAACACCAGTCCTGCAGTATCGGGCAATGCACAGACAAGGCTCATTGTTGTCTCCCCCTCAAACGACACACTGGCAAACAGAAGTTTTGCCGAAATTCTAAGTGCCCAGTTTGAAAAATGCGGGCTTGATGCCCGATGTCCGGCCGATTCGCTGCAGGCCCACAGGGCAGAACTTCTTGTATACGATACAGACAGCATGCGCATCGTATTCGACAATCTGTCGCTCGGGACAAAACAGGACTCAACCCACTTCCTGATAGATGTCACTCCGGAACTCCTTTTGCTGAAATAGAAGCCATTCCATAAAAAACGGCCGGCACAGGGCCGACCGTAAGAGACCTGACTGCAGGCTAATGCTGCTTCCGGCCCGGCAGGTGTCTCCACGCCAGCCTCGCCGGCTGCCACTCCAGACTCAACTGCATCCTTGTCTTCCAGCGAATCTTCCACTTGCACCGATTCAACCATAAATGCAATCGCAACAATCTCGCTGTCGCCGTTCCATGCAGAAGCAGAATTGGTAGTATAGAAATGCTCCTCCTTCAGCCCTTCATGCACAATGTAGTAAGACTTCACCTGGTTGCTCCTGTTTTTGGCAACCGCCAGATTTTCCTTTACAGAACCATACGAAGAGCAGAATCCGAGAACACGCACTTTCTCGCTGCCGGAGAAAATCGCATCTTTGTGCTCTCTTATCAATGTCTGCAATCTCTCTATAGATTGCCTGTTTCCACGATAGTCTGCCCAGAACATCCTCTTCCCTGGAACAAATCTGAACAGCACCGTATCATTTTGGATTTTCTCCATACCCTCTCCGGCACATGATGGCAAGGGGATGCCCCATGCCGATGCACCAATATACATGAGCATGAAACAGAATAGTAAAAACGATTTACGCATATCTTAGTTTAAACTTCGTTTACAATCTCGCTGCGTCTCGGCATTGTCTGAACAAGTTCCGCCACTGCTCTCGACTTGCAGTTTATTTTAAACTTCGTTTACAATCACGCGGCGCCTCGGCTGTGGCAGGAAAACTTGCTTGCCCTGGCTATCTTTTGCAAAGGGAATAACCGGCCAGCTGATAAGCAAAATCAAAAAAAACACACAGAATATGGGCATTACAGCCTCTCCACATGAGCAATCAACTGGTTTACAATAAATTATAGTTAAGACATATGAGAATGGAAATCGCCCGAAAATTCCCGAAAAGCATAAAAAACACGACTTTTCAAGATTATAAAAATGAACGCTCCACACATCCCAACCGCAAATTTTCACCTGCAAAAGCCAACCTGATAGACGATAAATCGTTCATTTTATTGCCGGGCCGCTATTTATGTATGGTTCGGTAAGTTAAAGGGGCTGCATCTGTTGGAATGCAACCCCTTTTTCCATATGTGCACCCATTCCAAGAAGCATTTCATTTATGCAACGGCGGTTCATAGCGGAATCCGGAGCAGGCCTGTTTCTGTGCCCGGGAGTTTGGGATGTAACCGTATGCCGTACTCTATTCTACTGTTCCTTGATCGGACGTACCGGACGGGCCATGGTCTTGGAGCCTCCGAATAGGTATGTATATGTTGGATTTGAACTTCCCCAGTCGTTGCGGATACACAGAGAGTAGGCAGCGGCAGGATTACTGCTCTGTACGCAACTCCAATAATAGACACCATACATCGCCCATAATCCGCCGGGAGTGCTCATTGGACCGCCTTGTTGGTAAGCCTCCAAATTTGCTCTATCGGCTCTTTGTCCTGTTGCAGTCAATGGTATATCCCCTCCGCTACCGTTTCTTTCAGGATGTACACGATATTTGTTGTGCAGGTCGTCATTAAACAGATACCCGTTCAGTGTTCCTGAATCACCGTTTACAAATACTGAAAATGCACGGGGAACCGGAATCTTGTAGCCTCTTGGAGACGGGTCGTAAATTGTCTTGACTGAAGTTTGCTTGTCTGAAGAATTGCCGGAAGAATTGTCCCACAAAGAAGATATGGTACCCTTTAACCAGTCAGTGTCGTTATTCTTCAGATAAAATATATTGGGATTCTGGATAGTCTCTCCTATGCTTACATCTCCAGGAGCGATGTTATAAGCATATTTTGGATCGCCGGTTTCGTGAAGACGGTAATCTTCAAAGCGATAAGTGTTCCAATTCCGTAGCGCGACCATAGGGTCCTTACGCCCCCACTGATAATAGGTGGAACCTACATCTTTATAGTCGAAGGCATTTCCAGCCTGATTTACTGTCATTTCCTCTATATAGCCCGACCCTGTCTGAGTGAACTTGAACTTAAGGTTGCGGTCGTTGTAGTAGACCATCTTGCCGTCTACCCATCCGAGATTGCATTGCATCATCTCATAAGCGACATTGCTTCCCAAACCGTCCTGAAGCCGATGTGTTACATCGAGAGAACGCTCTGTAACCCAGATGTGCCAACTCCACATTATCCGGCCCTGATCGTCCCTGACGGCAAGAATCGCATTTGCCTGCTGCATATACTCTTTGTTCAAGGTAAATATCAGCATGGTCTTGTCTTTATTCAGGTGGATATTTTCGAACATATAGAATCCGTCGCTCCACACAAGACAGGCATCGTATGGCCGGTAGCCATGATTGTTGTATATATATGGATTGTCAATACTATTACCCAGATAGTCGCTGAAATCCGAATTATATGCTGAAGTATTAGGACTACCGTTTTTTATTGCATTGCCGTACACAAGAGGCAGTTGATATGTCCCCGGCGCATTGACGCAATAGCAATTGGCTGTCTCCCGAGACAAGGTCCCCCCGCTTGTCGAGAGGTCGTAGGGCGCTTCGGACGTTCCTTTAGGTGTGGTATTTTTTAATTCATTGTCTCCATTCCACGTGGTGTGCATCAGATTTCTCGTTATTTCGAGCGCATAACCGCTGTCATGGCCGCCATCGCCGTTATAGGTGAAATTTGTTAAGATCTCATTAATATTTACGTCTGAAGTTGTACCATCTTCACGATTTGTTTCATTTGCGCTTACTCCCTCCGCCGTCCAAGGAATATTTTCGCGATTATCCGGAGTATCTCCAAATTGAGTGCGGTAGCGGTAACTTGATACATTGTATTGGGCGGAAGTCTGGCCGAGTGTCATATCGATTGAAGGCGTAACCTCGAACACATACGTCCAGTTGATGGATTCGGTAGTGATGGCATAGGTATATATTTTACCGGCATCCCATGTGCTGAGGTCTGTGTCGTTATCGGTTGTGGTTATTGACGGGTCATAGAGTTTGCCGACGAGAGTATACTCTTTTTCGCCATCGTTGAAGAGTACTTCGACTTCTGCGTTTTCAATCTCTTGTGGCAGCATCATGAAGGTGGTCTCATGATTTTTGTCTGTAATCTGCTGCTCACCTGTCTGCTGGTTTTCCACCTTGACATTAAACTCCTGATGGAATGCTGAAGTCTGCTGCTCTCCGTTAAAGGTCCATGTGATGGAAGGCTCACCGTTTTCATTAAAGACATAGGTACATGAGCCCGAACCGTAGAGATTTTTTAGGGTAATGCTTTTGACAGTGCCGGCAGCAATGTCTTTTGCTACGAATTTTACCCCGGCGAAAGCATGATAGAATTTCAGGGGAACCGAGCCGCTTTGGTTTGTCATAGATTTGCTGCAGGCTTTATAAGCGAACATGATATCATGCTGCTGTTCCGCTGCGTTTGTGACTTCTTGACCGGCCCCGGGTACTGTATAGTTGAAAGAGAGTGATTTGCCATCTGAAGTTATAAATTGTATATCGTCTGCAGTAAAGAGAGGATTCTTATCGACAGTTGCCGGTGCGTAGGCAAAAAAGTCCATCATGATATCATTTTCCGGCCAGAAATGGTTCTGGTCCGGAGACCAGACTCCGTTTGACAGATTATTGACAAGAACATCATTCATGTAAAGTCTTCCGTCAGGAAGATATCCGGTTACGGAAAAATTTTTGCAGACTTGAGCAAAATTAGATGAGGAGACGGGTATGCCGCGGGTTTCTACCTGAGACGAGACTGTCGATAGATTGTTTTCGGATGAGGCATGGATATAAAGGGTGTCTTCCTCTGATTTTCCGGTCATCATGAGGGCGTTATCTGCATAATGGCGAGCCTTGGTAAGGGATGAACCGTCTGATGAGATAGCAGAGGAGATACTGAAGCCAATGAGATTGCTGTCTGATTGTATTTGACTTTCGAACTGCTCATCCGTGACGCATGATAAGGTAAGCGACATTATTGCCGCATAACCTGCATATTTAAACAGACTGATACTTTTCATATTCCCATTCTCCTTCAAATAATAGGATCCGTTCAACAAAACGGATTTAAAATTTTTATCAATAGCCGGAAAAGGGCATTTTGCCCCTCCCAGCTGCGATATGATTCCAATAGGAATCTTGTCGTGTCAAATTTCTTTGATTGATGATTATTCCACATCCATATCAATGTCACTGTTGGCTACGGATACGAAATCATCAACAGATACTTCAAATGTGACAGGGACGAGCACTGGATCCGGATCCACAGGGTCAAATCCTCCGCCTTCTCCGAATACGAAAGTATAGACATATTTCTTGCCCTGCTCCCAATTGATCTCTACAGGTACTGCGACTTCCTTATGTTCTGCGGTAGTTCCCCAAAGAGGTGTGTCGGTGGCAGCAAATGACTCTCCGGCAATATTATATATGGCACAGTTGACAAGGAAATATGACCCGTCTGCAGCTTCTCCGGTAACCACGGGGCTTGTTACTTCAGCTGGATTCCACGCTTTTGCAGTCTGAGGAAGGAGGAGAAGGGCGTTTGCATTGAATTCATCACCCGCATCGGCACTCGTATACACATTATTTGTAAGGTTTACAATAGTGGCATTGGTATTTTTGCCAGGTACTACAACATCGTCAAAGGTTACCGGATATACAGTACTTCCTGCTGCACCTGACACAGGAGCGAGTGGTGCCCATGTTCCCCAGTTGGCACTCTCATAATCCCCGCTCTCAAAAGAGCCGTCATGATTATCATCTACCAACGTCGTGTTGTCTGTATCAGATGTGGGGAAAGTGAAAGTGTTCTTATTTGCAACATTCACGATCTTGACTCCTGATATCTCAACATAGAGGTTTTCGTTGGTATTCTTCGCCTGGAAGACTACCTGTGAAAGAGCGTGACGGAAATTAAGGGTAACCGGTTTTGTCGCTTCAGCAGTGGCTCCTTTTTGCTGACCCGTCTTTACGGCATAAAGAAGATCCTGCTGATCCGCCACAGTGGTAGGAACTTCATAATCAACGATAGTGGCAGGAGCAGTTCCTTCTGCTGCGGAGACATTCCAAGTAATAGTGCCGTTTACAATTGCATAGAAATCCAATGAAAGATCGTTGGGCCAGAAACGTGTTCCGCTCTCGTTGACCCAAGTATTGCCGTCTGCTGTAGTAATCTTGTCCCCATTGATGTAGGTTTTGCCATCGCTGCTTTCGGCAAACACTGTGAACTCTGCCGGCTTATTGTTGTTGCAATAAATATCGGCAGCCTTTGTAGCATTATTGGCTACAACACTGTACTGAATTTCGTTGCCATCCTGATTGACTTCGAAAACTTCATTTTTTGAGCAAGCGGCCAGAACAAGCACCATGCTTACTCCTGCAAAAATAAATCTTTTCATCTTTGAAAAATAAAATGATTATTAAATTATATATTAAAGAATTATATCACTTTCAATTACTTCCCAATCATCTACAGACGGATCGTAGCCGCTGCCTTCCTCTATCGGTTCAGGGAGATTAAGGCCTTCTATGACCAGATGTACATGGCGGTAGTCCGGAGCGGTGTGGACTTGTGATGTAACATCAAGGTAATCCCCATCCTTGAAGCAGAACTTTTCGCCATTGTCCATTACTGCATAAAATGTCATGCGGTGCGGGTCGGGATTGTCAATATTGTGCCCGAACGTGTAGAACATTCCCGTTACATTTGAGACTCCGTCTGAAGTGCCATGGAAAGGTAATGTTACACACTCGGTCCCGACATTTTCAGTAGAGAACTCCAGAGAACCCGCCATGCCGGAGATAGTTCCGGAGATCATTGCAAGATGTTCCAGATTCCGGACATTGCGCACCTCATAAGTATATGTGCATACCATCTCGTGCGGATACAGGGTTATTACATACTCTTCCGTATCTACATGAATGTCTTCCCGACGGCCGTCATCTGTAAATGTGCTATGGCTATAACTGATACCATAGTCTGTCACTTCAACTTCTTCCACTGCGCATCCCCAAATCATGTCGGGACAGATGACTACCTTCTCATCCTCGGTGCCGTCGGCGCGCGGGGCGGAGGAAACGGTATTGCCGTACATAGGCTCAAGCACACTTCCTTCTCTGGTATAAATGCCGTGTGTATAATAGTCATCCGTATTGTAGAACTCCACCATTTCAGCATCGTTGTTGAAGGTTATGACTTTGTATTTTCCTACCCGCAACTGGATCTCCCCTCCTGTGATATTGTTGAAATCATATCGAATACCTTGCCCATCGCTTTCGGAGTAGAAGTATACGCACATTCCATCGGGATTGGCATCAGGAGCATCTTTCCAATTGAACTCCAACCTCAGTGTTTTCAGATGCGGATGTTGGTTGCACAATTCCTTATGTTCGCAGGACGCGGCCAGCACGATAGCGGCCAGAATAAAAATCAACCGGTTCATCTTCTGCCTCCTTTGTCTTTATTGTAATTACCGCGACCTATCAGCCATACAAGAGAAATCTCAATTTTTGTAGGACCAAGGTAGTTCAACTTTTTTGTGGACTGCCATACATAGCAGTCGTCTATAGGAGTATATTCATAGCAGACACCTCCAATGTATCCAAGTCCTGCAGAAAAATCAATGTTGAACCTCTTTGCTGCCGGAAGCGAATATCCGTATTCTAACCATACGGAATAGTTGGTCTTGTCGAAAAGGTCTCCACCGGGACGACCTCCGATGTATCCGGTGCCGCCAATCTCAAAGTCATAAGTGAAAGCCTGTCCATATACTCCCAAATGATGTCCTGTCAAAGGTTTTTCTTCTGCCTTGCGGCCAAACCATTTGCGGACGCCGAGGCTGCCGCCGTACTGACGCCAGTACCAGTGTGCACGATCGCTTTTCCACCATCCGTACATCCAGTCCGCAGCAATGCTCCAATTTTTGCCGAGATAGAATTCTGCGCCTATATTAGGAATGAGTAGAACATCATAGAGCATGTTGGTCTTGATTGCCATGTAGAACGGCTTCTTTAATCTGGGAGGTGTTGTTGCATAAGGTATTAACTTCCCTACGTGCGGAACTTCAGGTATCGAAGTCCTGATAGTTGCCACAGGAGGAAGGATTATTGGATTCCATATTTTCTCATAATGAAGATATATGCTGGAGGCACGGAGCTCCGGGAACAAATTTCTGTACATATAGCGGTACGGAACTCCGCCTTTGAAGCGTGACAGATTGCCGACATTGTTGTCAGAGAGTTTTTCCCCTCCTGCAGAACGGTCCGCGATTTTCTTCAGGTATTCAAGGGTCTCTTCCCTATAAGGTGTATTTTGGTCAGCTTCTACGAGTTTGGCAAGTCCCCACCAGTCTCTTCCAATGAAATTGAATGTTGTCAGCGAATCAGGTAATTCCCCATACCTTGAGAGATATTTGAAGAGAACACCGGCTCTCTTTTCAGACAGACGTTTGTTCAGAGGTATTGTGCCTTCCGGAGATGCGCCGCCAACGACATGAACCTTTTTCAATACATATATCGAGTCTCTGTATCCGGCATTGAGGCTGTCTGCTATCCTGTTTAGAGCCTTTTGGTTATCCCTTATAGAGGGTTCGAGGATAGAATATCCCTGACGAAAATATATCCTCACGGAGTCTACAACTTCCTGTGCAAACCCCTGCGTAATTGAGGATAATACAAATAACAAAATAAAAACGATATGAATTCTACCTTTCATTATTCAGGCCTTCGATAAATCGTTCGATAAATCGTTCGATAAATCGTTCGTTTTTTTAGCAGTGCTGAAAAAACGTGGTTTTAATCGTACAGGAACAACATTCCGGAAAAATCCAACCTATTGAATCCGTTTTTTTTAAAAATATTTTTCCTATTCATAAAATATTATTTTATCTTTGAACCAATAAAATGAACGATTACTTAGCCGCCCATGAAAAGCGGGGATGCAGTCGTTCGGTGATGTTTTACACAGATATAAGACAAATTTGATGACTCGGAAGAGTTTACTGCTGGTAGTCTTCTGTCTGCTTGTCGCTCCGCTGTTGCATGCGGGGGAGACTGCGGTCGACTCGGCCCGTATCTATTACAGGCTGGGCTACCGCTATGTAGACACTTCGTTGCGCAACAACGGCGCTGTGCTCAAGAATCTGTGTGCCAAAATAGAAAAGACACTGCAGGAGGAGACACTCGAGAAAGTGGTAATTTATTCTTATACCTCTCCCGACGGAAGCAACAAGGCCAATACTGCGTTGGCTGCAAGGCGTGCAGACTCTTTGGAATCATGGATTTTGCGCAACACGCCTCTTCCCGCGCCGATGCTCGAGAAAAATTCCGGAGGAATAGCCTGGGACCTTTTGAGAGATGCCGTATCAAAGAGTGAGATGCAGTACAAGGCGGAAGTGCTCCGCATACTGGACAACACGCCTGTCTGGGTTTTCGACAGCAACAACCGTGTTGTAAGCAGCCGCAAAAAAGAGTTGATGGACCTGAAGGGAGGTATCCCCTACCGCTATATGTATGAACATCTTTTCCCCGATTTGCGCAGCAGCATTTCAGTATTGCTCTATATAAGCGTTCCTGAGCCGCAGGCAGAAGAGACATATCCTGCCGCAACTGAAAAAGATATGGTTGCTACAGTTCCGGAAGAAAGTGCAATCCCCGCTACAGAAAAGAGTGAGGCGGTTGCACCTGATGAGAAGGCAACGGCTGTCATTCCTGAAAAAGACATGGTTGCAACTGTTCCGGAAGAAAGTGCAACCCCCGCTGCAGAAAAGAGTGAGGCGGTTGCCCCTGATGAGAAGACAACGGCAGCTGTTCCTGAACAAGAGAGATATGAGCCTCTTCACAAACTTGCACTCAAAACCAATATGCTTTACGATGCGCTGGCTGTTCCCAACATCGGCGTGGAGTTCTATCTAGGCAAGAACTGGTCCATATCGGGCAACTGGATGTACGGGTGGTGGAACTCTGACAGCAAGCACCGCTATTGGAGGATATACGGCGGCGAAATCGCCGTCCGCAAATGGTTAGGCAAAAAGGCCTCCGAGAAACCGCTGACCGGACATCATCTGGGCGTTTACGGCCAGCTGTTCACCTACGACTTCGAGTGGAACGGCACCGGTTATATGGGCGGCGAACCCGGCAAGAGCCTCTGGAACAGCCCCAACTATGCGGCAGGCGTGGAATACGGCTATTCGCTGCCGATAGGCCGCAGGCTGAACATTGACTTCACCGTCGGCGTGGGCTACTGGGGCGGAACATATTACACCTACACTCCGCTTGACGGACACTATGTGTGGGAGGCGACCAAAAAACGCCACTGGTTCGGGCCTACCAAGGCGGAAATCTCCTTGGTATGGCTGCTCGGACGCGGCAACAGCAATAACTGGAAAGGAGGTCTGAAATGAAACGGTTTTCCTTGAAATATATTCCCCTTCTGGCGGGGACACTGACAGTATTGGCTTCATGTGAGCATAAGGAGCTGTGTTTCGACCATGACGTGCACGCGCCGAAATCAGCCGTGCACATACAGGCCGGGTACGAACAGGAATGGGAACTCACGGGCGAGGGCGGAACCGACTGGGAAAGCATGTGGAAGGAGGAGTTCGGCATGGAATACGACGAACTGCGCCCCACCACCCCCGAAGGGCTGCGAATCCAGTTCTATCATGAGGACGGCACAGGCAGCATGCACAATGCCGCCCCGGAAGGCGATGTCCTGCATGTACGGCCGGGACAGCATTCCATACTGCTTTACAACAACGATACGGAGTATATCGTCTTCGATGACATGGGCTCCTTCGCGTCGGCCCGTGCCACGACCCGCACGCGCACCCGTTCCTCTTATCTTGGAAACTCCTACATGGAGAGCACCGACGAGAATACGGTGAATGAGCCCGATATGCTTTATGGCAGCTATATAGAAAGCTATACGGCGGAACGCAAGCTGGAGACGGACAAACTGCCTGTCACCATGCATCCGCTGGTATTCCGTTATCTGGTGCGCTACAAGTTCAGCCACGGGCTGGAATACGTGGCACTGGCTCGCGGTGCCCTGGCAGGCATGGCGGGCGCAGTATGGCTGAACAGCGGGCGCACCGCCGAAGAACCGGCAACGATACTGTACGACTGCACCGTGGAGGATTTCGGGGCGCAGGCGTGTGTACATTCCTTCGGTATTCCCGACTATCCGAACGAGCTCTACACCACCCGGACGGATCGCAGGTACGGACTGAATCTGGAGGTAATGTTGAAAAACGGGAAAATCAAGTCGTTCGATTTTGATGTGACCGACCAGGTGGCCGCACAGCCGCAGGGCGGTGTCATTGAGGTGGACGGCATTGAAATCACCGATGAAGAAGGTCTGGAGGGAGGTTCCGGTTTCGATGTGGATATTGATGACTGGGGCGAATATGAGGACATCGAACTTCCTTTAAAATAAAGCAAGAATCAATTTATCGTTTTACATTAAAAAAACATCACAATGAAGAAAATCTTTTTAATGGGATTGGCAACCGCCGCCATGCTGGCAAGTTGCAGCAAGGATGAAACTGTGGAAATGGCCCCGAACACGCGGGCAATCAGTTTCAGCAATGCGTTCGTGGACAATGCGACACGTAGTGTCGCGGATCCAAGTTTTACGGTAGCTACCTTGGAAAATTTTGCCGTGTACGGTTTCACACAGAACGGCCAGATTTTCGATGACGTAACTGTTTCAAGTGCAGATAATGGTAGCGCATGGACATACAATCCGATACAGTATTGGGTGGAAGGGAACCAATATGCCTTCGCTGCCATTGCTCCGGAATCTGTTTCTGTCAGTGGCGAAACACTGACTGGCAGCAGCGTAGCCGACTATAAAGTCGTAATGGCGGTAAGTTTCACCAATGACGGAAAGACAGACCTGCTTTATGCAGCTGCTGACAATGTTGATGCCGATGACTACTTCATGGCAAGTCCTCAGCCTGTCAGCCTGACATTCAAGCACCAACTGTCAAAGGTGAAGTTCTCGTTCAAGAACAACGTGAGCGGAGCTTACAACATCAAGGTGACTGATGTGAAGATTACCAATGCAAAGAGTACAGGAACTCTTACAGTAAGTACTGCTGCTGACAATGTCTGGAGCAATGTTGGCGGAAATCCGCTTGAACTTAGTTTTGGCGCTGCCGGTACTACGGATGCAAACACAGCTGATGCCATAGCATTTGAAACCGAAGTTGAGACCTACAACGAACTGCTGATGATTCCTACCGCAACGACTGAAAGTTATAACGTAACCTTCACGGTGGAACTGCTCAATGGTACTGTTTCTATGGGTACATACAACCACACGGCGACAATTAGCGGCGTAGAGCTGAAACTTGGCTACTGCTACGATTTCGCTGCAGAGCTGAACGCTGATAACATTGTTGTTGATCCGGATGATCCGGATGACCCGGATGCCGAACTCAAACCGATTGAATTTACGGTTAATGAAATTACACCTTGGATTGATACAGAAGAAGATAAGACTATTAACATTCCTTAAGCAGGGAATGGACAATAACTGATTTCCGCTTTCCAATCATCTCAATGATTCCCGAAAGACGGAATTAAAACAGGGTGTAAGGGGTTGAATGTTCCCCTTACACTCACTAATAACCGTGATACGGAACTCTCACGGCAAAGCAGATAAAATCATCAGATATGAAAGCATATAAGAATCGGAACTTGTTTGGCAGCGCGATGGTACTTCTATCGTGCATTCTGCTCTTCTCTTGCGAAGGCGAGGACATTTTCGACGTAAGTAATGACGGCTACGTCGGAAACTATAGTGAGAGCATTTGTTTCGGTGTCTCGCAGGATGGGAACGCACAGACAAGGAGCCTGTCTTCCGACGGCGGAAACGAATATACGGCGGAGCAGTTTGTGCTGCGGTCGCAGGATTCGGCAGATACGCTTTGTGTCCGAGCCATAGTTTCAGAAGGCATCCATTCATCGAGTGGCAGACAGACCGTTACCCGTGCCACTCCTGTTGCTGAGGGCAATTTTTATGATGCATTCCACGTGCTGGCATACTGGAAGAAAAACGGGCAGTTGGTACAGGAACAGTTTTACATGGACGAGGATGTTTCCAAAAAAGGGAACAACCTATGGAGTGCCACCAACACTTATTACTGGCCGGGCAATGGCCACTCCCTCCAGTTCTATGCCTGGGCACCGGAGGATGTCTTCACTGCCACTCCACAAGGCCCGACAGAGACAACGCTTGAATATACTGTTCCCTCGGATGTGGCCCTTCAGAATGACCTTCTTGTGACAACCACAGGGGAATTGAACGGCAACAGCAACACCGTTGTGCCGCTTACCTTCCGGCATATATGTACAGCTGTGCGTTTTGAAACGGGCAGCCAGATGCAGGCGGGAACCATCAGCAGTGTGACATTGAAAGGCATCAAGAAAACCGGCACCTATGATATGGCTACCGATACATGGGCATTGACGGAAACCACCGTTGATTTTACGCAGGAACTGAACCATGCCACGACCGGCACAGAAACCGCAGGAAGTGAAGTGACATCCGCTGCACAGACTTTCATGATGCTGCCGCAGACTTTGTCGGATAGGGCTACGGTAGAGGTAGTGTTTGTTGATGGAACGACCGGCACCGAGCGGACTCTCTCCGCGTCCATTGCCGGTATGGATTGGCCGCAGGGCACGACCGTGACCTATCGAATTTCCATCACGCCGGAATATGAATTTAATCTGTCAGATGAGCGGACACTGGATGCGCACTATGAGATTTACAAGACCAACCTTGTCGTTTCAGGTGTTCCGTCCGGACAAAGCTGGACGATTTCAGCACCGGACAATGTAACCATTCAGGCGCAGTCGGACATGAACAGCTGGGCGCAACAGGGATATTGGACGGAAAAAAGGCAGGAAACCGATGCATCGGGTAATTTGACTGACATCGGCAGTGCACGAGGCGAAGCTTCCTATTCGGGTACGGGTTCAAGAGATTTTCCTATTGCCATATTTGTTCCGGAGAATATCGGTGATGAAAAGCGTTCTATCGCTTTAAGTGTAACTGTAAACGGCAGTGTCGTACAAACTATAAATATCGAACAATATGCTCCGAGTTGGTATGGCAGTAATATCGGTTGTGAACGCTTGGAAGGAGATATGCAACCGTGGGGATTCTATTGGAGCAGCGATTTTAAATTGGTCTTTGACCTTACCAAATGCGACGAGAATGAGAGGCAATCATTGGCTACGTATGTGAATTTCTACCAAAGTTTTATCATACGATTAATTGCTTTTTTAATTGGGATAGATATTCCTGATTTGAGTTATGTAACGATGGATGCACACGGGGGATTCTTAGGGATTGGAGAGGTTGCTGATAAAATCACGATTGATCTTGGATCTCTTGACGCTGGCAACATTGCAGAAAGTCAAGATGACGGGCAGCGGAATACTCGCGATATTTATAATTTCGAAGGTATTCAGCTCACAAACAATATCATCAACAGAATACAGAGCATTCGCGGATATACGATGAAAATTGAAGGCTCCGGCTCTCTTCCGACCAACAATGCAGCTATCGCCTGCATGAAATTGAACAGTTGGAATGTCGTTACTGCACAAAATGAAGAGGTGCTTACATTAACTAATGGTACAAACCCGGAGTGGTATCTGCCCGCAAGCGGAGAAATAACGGGTATAAGCGATGATGAGCATCCTTTGAGCGGGAATTACTGGACTTCGACGAGCGTACAAGATGGCCATGAGTACGCCTATAAATATGATGCGACCGGAAGCACAAGCCAAGAACGACGTGATACGCAACTTAATGTCCGTGCTGTCCGTAAAAAATAATAAAAGATTGCCTCGCACATAAAATTTTGCGACAACGAGCTCCCTTTTTCTTAATAGAAGAGGGAGTTTGTTGTTTTATACGATACACGGTTTATATGTAACCATGATATTCGATAAAATTTTCCATGAATGCAATGACTGTGTTTTCAATTCCATATTCCATTTATAAGATAGGAATCATCTCTTAATCTAAACATCAAACATATCTACCTATTTTACAATAGAATACATTCATATATTGGTTAGTTGCCACCATCCTGCGTAATCATTTGTGGTATTGCAGGTAGGAATGCCGTCTATCTGGGCAGCAACGCTGTTGTCCTTAAGCTCTACTGTATATTTCCCATACGCATCTTCATTTTTGGAAATATTTACTATATCGCCTATGAAGGCATGAGAATAATATTGCTCCAAATCGTAGATTCTGTCTGTTACTTCAGAGTCCGGCTCATATACCTTGCCGAGCGTAATGTCACTTACAGAACAACCCTCTACAAGCACGTTCCTGTCGAATGTCTGCAGGTAACCAATCAAGCCTGCAGCCTGATACAATCCGCTTGAAAAAAGGGGGCTTATTGTACAGCCTTCAACAGAAGAGCCCTTTACAGAGACATCCTTGGAACTGTTGCTTACAAAACCTATGAGTCCGCCGAGTTTCTGCTCTCCGGTAATGTCTGCATTCCTGACATGGCAGTTCTCAATGCTGCCCCAGTCCATGCGGCCTGCAAGCGCACCGCCTCTATGGCACGTAACTGTCGCATTTTCTATTGTAAGATTCTTTACATTGCCCTGAAGCACATAGAAAAAGCCACCGTAATAATAACCTGCGCCATCTGCATGGCCGGCACCGTCCAGTTCCTCGAATCGGGTATTCTCCGTATTCACAGGTTCCCACATGTTGCCTTCACTCCCCTCAAGATCAATGTCTGCCGTGAGTACAATCCTGGCACATTTGTTCTCTTCTGCAAGGTCGAAGGCCTCTCTCAAGAGCTGTGCGTCACCAACGCTGTAAACCTTTACAAAAGCATCGCTTCCCAGAACCAGATTCTCTACCGTGCCGTAAATTTCCACGCCGCCTTTGTTTACCGTAAGGTTTCCAATGGCAGTACCTTCCGATACGACAAGGGTATCATCTGCGGTAGCCGCCTCTACAGAGCCATAGCTCCCGCTCAAATATACGGTAGTATTGGGCATGTCAAGCACAAGGGTACCTGTTGTAGATGCATCCAGATTTACGACAGCCGGGAGGTTTGCACCGTCACTGTTGCCCTCCTTCAAGGTTATCTTCTTGTCTGAAGCCGGAACTATAATGGAAATCTCGGTTGCAGCATCTGCAAAACAGTTGGGAATTATGATTTCCACATCGCCGGCAGGGGCCTCTGCCACTACAATATTTGTCTCTCCTGCCTTGAGCGCATCGGCTATCTCTGCAACAGTCTGCACATAGGCATTGTCATACTCCTGTTTCTCGAACGCCGGATTTACCGTTACTTCAAAGTTGCCCTCTTTGGTAAGCAGGTTGCCGCTTACGTTGGTCTTGTAGTTGCGTCGGATAGGAACGCTCTTGAAGATGAATGCCCAAGACAAGTCTATAGGTCTGCTGAACGACGCCTATTCTGAGGGAGGTTACATCCGGGCTGTCAAGGATGTAAAGCCGCAACTGTAATTCATTTACATTAACAGTTACTTTTCTTCGCTTCGGGCCCGTCTCCTCTCTTGCAGGTGGCGGGCCTTTTTTATCGGGGACTGCATCTGCAATATGCCGCCATTGCCGCACAGAGTTTTGCAAAAGGAAAAAAAAGGCTAAATTTGCTCTTCCGACAATTTGAAAGCCATATATGATGAAAACACTTACAAGACTATTTGCAACCGGTGTGCTTCTCTGCGCATCGGCAACAGTTTACGCAGGGCCGGAAAAGCTGTACAGCATAACGGCCTGTCCCGGTGAAGATGCCTCTACGGAGATGAATATCAGCTGGGCGGCAGACACCTCACTCAAAAGGAGCGTTGTTGCATATACCGAGGCCAAAGATGTATCTCTAAAGAAAATAAGATATGCAAGACCGCTTGTAGAGTACTGCGACCTTTACAAGGGCATCTATTCCAAAAACTCAAAGAACGAAGATTTTTACCAGGATGTAGTATTCAACAAATGCGGAGCCGCACTCAAGGGGCTGAAGCCCGACAGGGAGTATCTCTACTGGGTTATTCCGGCAGAAGACTCGCTTGCAGAGAGAGGCTCTCTTGAACTTTCGCAGGCGCGGCGCTTCAAGACGGCAGGGGCAAAAGAGTGGAGCATCTGCATAATATCTGACTTCCATGCATACGACCCGCTGCCCAAGAGGCTCGAAGCCGCCTCTGCAATGATAGACAAGGTAATAGAATACGACAGGGAGATAGACTGGATTCTCCATCTGGGCGATGTATGCGCCTGGGGCGGAAGCTACTCCTTCTGGCAGAACCTCTATGAAAACAAACATTTTAAAAACTACATGTGGGCAGGGGTAAACGGCAACCACGACAACATGAGCCGCAAATACGAACTTACCAACCGGTATTTCAAAAACGCAGGCTTCTACCCGCGCAACGGCTACGAGGGAGAGGAGGGCGTATGCTACTTCTTCAAGTACGGCAACGCTCTCTTCATAATGCTCAACAACGAGAACATGCGCGAAGAAGAGGGGCTGCAGGCCGCGCAGGAATGGGTAAGGAAGGTGATTGCCGAGAACCCGGCAGACTACATAATCGTCTGTGAACATTACCAGTGGTTTTTCGGGACAGACGGCAGCACGTCGCAATACGGCCGCTGGAGCAAACTCTTCGACGAATGCGGAGTAGACCTCGCCCTTTCGGGGAACAACCACATCTATGTAAGGACAAACGCGCTGTACAACGGCAGCCAGACAGACGGCACAAAGGGGACCGTATATATCCAGAGCCCCTCTTCAGACAATGAAAGGGGGCAGGCAAAGGTAAGCGGAGAGGTTGAGCACAACGGCTCTATAATAGAGTTCAGATGGAACGAAGGGCCGTGTACGGTGGGAGGCCTGCACATGAGCGCAGACAAAAAGAAACTTACGGTAAAGCTGCTCGACAGAGAGGGAAACATACTCGACAGCGTGAATGTTTTGGCAAAGAAGAAAAATTGACATATCTTTGCGCCCTACAAAAAGTGCATCTTTTTTGGTGCAATGGGGTCCGGAAAATCCGGACTGAGTAACACGTTTTTTAGAATTATACCATGGAAACAATCAAACTTAAAGGTACAGCCAGAACTATCGGCAACAAACAGAGCATCAAACAGCTCCGCCTTTCGGGCCAGGTTCCCTGCGTCATTTACGGACAGCATGTGGGAAACGTCAACTTCTCTGTAAGCGAGAACGATCTTAAAAAGATTACACACACTCCCAAATCCTACATCATCAATATCGAGATAGATTCAAAGGAGTACACCTGTATTTTCCACGACATCCAGTATCATCCTGTAACAGACAAGGCCCTGCACGTAGACTTTTTGGCCGTATCGCAGGTAAAGCCTGTTGTAATAGATATTCCTGTCAGAATTACCGGTAATTCAGAGGGCGTAAGACAGGGCGGCAAGCTTATGGTGTCTGCAAGGAAACTCAAGGTTTCCGCTCCCATGGACAAGCTTCCCGACGAACTGGTCATAGACATCACCACATTGCAGCTCGGCAAGTCTATTCTTGCAGGCGACCTTTCATTTGACGGTCTGCAGATTATCTCTCCCAAGAGTACAATCGTATGCGCCGTGAAGATGACACGCGCCGCTCTCGGTGCAGCCGCTGCCGCAGCCGCAACAGAGAAATAATCTAACGCTTGCGGGGTATGGGTTATCTAATTGCCGGACTTGGAAATATCGGCGCAGAATATCGGAATACCCGCCACAATATCGGATTTATGGTGCTGGACTACCTTGCAAAGGAGTTCGGCACCACTTTTATTTCCTCCAGATATGCCTCTGTGGCGGAAATTTCAATAAAGGGGCGTAAAATAACGCTCATAAAGCCTTCTACCTACATGAATCTGAGCGGCAAGGCAGTAAGTTACTGGCTCAGGGAAAGGAAGACCGGGCGCGAAGACCTGCTCGTAATCTCAGACGACCTTGCCCTTCCCTTTGGCACGATAAGAATGCGCAAACAGGGAAGCGAAGGAGGCCACAACGGCCTTAAAAGCATTACCGAATCTCTGGGAGGGAACAATTATGCCCGGCTCAGGGTCGGGATTGGAGACAACTTTTCAAGGGGAGGACAGATAGACTATGTTCTCGGCACATTCGGAGAAGAGGAAAAGGCGGAACTCCAAGCCATTATAGAGAGGGCTGCAAAGGCAGTCGAGGCCTTTGTACTGTTGGGGCCCGACAGGGCAATGACCGCCTGCAATGCAAAGACCGCACAACAGCCTGCCGCCGCACCCGGCGGAGAGAATCAGGAAAAATCAGCCTAAATTATCCAGAAGCCTGTCGATTTCGCGCCGCTCACGCTTTGTCGGGCGTCCGCTGCCCCTGTCGCGTTTGAGAAATACGGTCTCGTTTGGAGCGGCCAGCTTGTCAAGTTCATATTGAGGGGTTATGTCCAGGGCGTAGCCCGAAACCAACTGTGCGCCCTGACGCCTTTCTACCGGCTCCAGAACCTGATACTGGTAATGCACCGCCCCCTTTCTAACCTCTATTATATCTCCCCTCTTTACCTGTTTGGAAGATTTTGCAGCCGTGCCTCCAACCGTAACTTTCCCGGTCCTGCACGCCTCAGCCGCATCGGAGCGTGTCTTGAAGACCCTTATCGCCCATAAAAACTTGTCTATCCTTACCTCTTCCATAACTTTTCATTCGTGGTCGTGGCAGCAGCATTCACCGTGGCCGTGGTTATGCTCATGCCCGGTCTCTTCATCTATATAACTGTCTTTTACCGGCTCGTCCAGACGGGTCATGAAAATCTCCAGAAGCTTAACCGGTCTTCCCTCTGCCGGAAGCAGTGCAAAATCCTCCATGCTCTCCGGAATAAAGACCGTCTCCATATTTTCCAAGGGATATTCCGCTCCGTCGTTGGTTCTGATTATCGCCCGGCCGCCAACACAGACATATATTATGAAACTCTCGTAGGCAGAGGGTTCCACCCTGCTCTCTTTTGAAAGCTGCCTGAGGTTCACCGCAAAATGGCAGTCGCTCACCTCGCTGTTCTCTCCGCTTACGGGCGAATAGTCCAGAATGTCCATTGCCTCGCCAAGTTCAGGAATCTGCTCCAGATGATAGGTTACAGGAGAGTTCCCGGAAACCTCCACGATTCTGAGGCAGCCCTCCGCCGAAAAGGGCATTCCTCCCTTGACAAAGAGCGAATCGCCCTCGTGCGGGGTAAAAGAGTACATCTTCTCTCTCAGTGTTCCGTCAACGACTGCATTATAGAGAGTCTCGGCGCTCATCTGAGCCTTGAAGCCGTAAAAGACTTTCGCTCCGGGCCCCACATTTGCAAAGTACCACAGGAACGGACGCCCCCATACGAGATAACGTTCGCGGGCCGTAGTGTCGTCGGGGCAGGCCATAACAGGCAGAGGCTGCTCCACATCCATTATCCTTACAGTGACGGGGAGCTCTCCCCTGTAACAGTCGAGGACCTTGGGCCCGAGCAAATCTGCAAGATAGGTCTCTATTACGTCATCCAGGCTGTTTTCGGCCAAAAAACCGTTGGAGATGACGCTGTCGCTCCCGAGCAGGGAATTTCCCTCCTCGAACTTAAGCGGGTATAACTTCCTTTTCTTTTTTTGCATTGTTGAAAAATCTGTTCAATATGTGTATTATGGTCACAAACAGCGCGGCCGAGACGAGATAGAGCAATATATAGGTTATGATGCCGAAATGCTCTGTCACAATCTCAAGCAGAGTGGTATCGAGTTCCATATCAGGAAAGAGAAAGAGCATTGCCGCACTGAATCCGTTGTTTATAAAGTGAATAAGCATTGCAAACAGAAGCGAGCCGGACTTGTAATAGACCCACCCTATGAAAAGCCCTATGACGAATGCGCCCAGAGCCTGATAGAGATTGAGATGGATAAGCGCGAAGATGAATGCGCTCCATATTATGGCCTTTACCGCAGAGATGCGCCGCAGCAGCCCTCTGAGGATTATGCCCCTTATGAAAAACTCTTCCAGCAGGGGGGCGGCAATGACAACCGAGAGCACATTCCATAGCGGATCTTCAAGAATAGCCCCATAGAGGTTGTCTATCAGATATTCCGGAATTTCAATAAGCGATGAAAACGGCTCCAGGATTATAACCGAGAGAAGAAGGGTTGCAAGAGCCAGCAGAAACGACGCCGCACATGTTACCAGCATGGGACGCCCGGCTCCGCTGTCCAGGGGCACGCACGGTGCATTCTTCCTGCGTGCAGCCCTTCCCTTGAGAGCCACATATATGAAAGCCGGAACAAACGGTATGACGTAAGTCACCAGGGCGTTTCCCGAAAGGAAAAGAAACGGCAAGCCCAAAAGGCTTCCTGCAACGACTATGAGAAAGACTATAATCCAACACTGCCCGAGGGTGGGCAGAAAACAGGAGATGTTCCTAAACATTATACAGATTGGCGGGATATTCTCCCTTCTCTATCATTTCTGCAATTTTAGCTGTTACAAGGGCCTTGTCCTCCCTGTATGTGACACCAAACCATTTGTCCGGTGTGGAGAGCACCTTTACAGTGGCAAGGTGAGCCTCTATTGCACTGTTTACAATGAACGGTATGTAGAACTCCTTTTTAAGGTCTGAGCCGGACTCCGCAAGAAACTTTCTGAAAAGTTCCTCCCCGAACCTGAAAATTCCCGGAGTGAAGCCCCACATGTTCATTGAAGTGGGGGCATGGTTGTCGAGCAGATGCCTCACGCCGTCCATGCCGTCTCCGAATATACCCTCCCCTTCGGCCTTTACGTTGTGGTGCTCCTCAACTCCTGCAAGGTAGTTGCCGCTGTCTACGTAGCAGATGCCGCGCGAGACTGTCCCGCTCTCGGAGAGAGTCCTTTCAAGGCTGAACCCCACCATGGAGTACTCGCCCTCTCTGCATTTGAGAAGGAAGTCTGCCAGCACCTCGAACGAGTGTCTCCCGTAGAAATCGTCTGCATTTATGACTGCAAACGGGGTATCTATCGCCTCTGCCGCCATCAGCACCGCATGGCCCGTGCCCCAGGGTTTCTCCCTTGCCGGATTCAGCGAAAACCCCTCCGGCAGTTTGTCGAGCTCCTGTTCCACCAGAACCACATCTGTAATATTCCTGTATTTTGAAACTATCTTCTCCTCGAATTCTTCTCTGAAATGGCGTCTTACCACAAAGACAACCTTGCCGAAGCCTGCACGCACGGCATCGTATACTGAATAGTCCATTATGGCCTCCCCACCCGGCCCCACAACGTCCAACTGCTTGAGTCCGCCATACCTGCTGCCCGCACCGGCAGCCAAAACAAGTAATGTTGGTTTCATATCTCTAATTTATTACCTTTGCGCTTGGGAAGACAAAGATAGAAAAAATTCGCACTCAATGCCAAACAAGAGCGTTAAGGATAAAATCAAAGGCAGCAAGGCCTTTAGAATATTCAGGCACAAGTATCTGCTTGTCACCTTAGCCTTTGCCACATGGGTAGTGTTCATAGATTCCAACAATATTCTCACTTGGATGTCGGATCTTAAGGAACTTTCCGCACAGCGCCGCCAGATAGAATATTACAGAGAAGCCATAAGAAAGACCGACGAGCAGCTGAAGGAACTGCGCTCCAACCGAGACAGTCTCGAGAAGTTCGCACGGGAACAGTACTTTTTCCACCGCCCCGACGAAGAGGTCTTTATCATAGATGAAAACCGGCAGTAGTCAGGATTCCAAAAGGGAGAGCAGGCTGTCTGACTCGTATGTCGGCCCGCCGTCGCACTCCCTGTGATACGGGTTGTAGTAAAACTGGTCTATACCAAAAATCTGCGCCCCCTCTATGTCGTTGGCAAAATCGTCTCCTACCATAATGGTCCGGCTCTTTATAATGTCGCGGTTCTGCTTGTCATTGCAGGCCTCCTTTCCGCAAAGCGCCTCGAGAGCTGCCTTGAATATGAGCGGAGAGGGTTTGTGGGCCCCCACCTCTTCGGAAATTATTACAGCGTCCATGAAGTCCAGAATCCCGGAATTGCCCAGTTTGCCATATTGTATCTCCTTAAAGCCGTTGCTTACTGCAGCTATCTTGCACCCCCTGCGTCTGAGTTCGGCCAGCACCTTGTACGCGCCGGGCTCAAGTTCCTTTTCATAAGGCATTCTGTAGAGATAGTTTTCAGAGAACCTGCCGCTGAACTCTCTGAGCGACTCCCTGTCTGAAAACTCGTCTGCAATGCTGCCTCCCTCTTCCACATATTTGAGAAAAGTTTCATAGAAGCGCGAAACGCGCAGTTCCTCTTTTGAAAGCCGTCCGGCTTCATACTGCTGCCACAGAAGTCTGTTCACGCTGTCGTATCGCCTGAAAAATTCCTCTTTTGAGAAGACCGACAGTCTCCTGCGCAGGTCATAGAAATCGAGAAGGGTAAAAATCACCCTCTTTGAATTTGAATCAAAGGCCCACAGGGTACGGTCTATGTCGAACAGATAATATGTGTAACGTTTCATCCTATTCCGCTGTATCATCTGCCGTAACCAGCCCTGTACGGAGATTCCATGCCAGGGAGGCATAATAGGCTTCAAGTTCCGGATCTGCCGAATCCGGGATATAAGTGCTCAGCCCTGAGTATCTCGCTGCATCTATCGGCAGGTTTATGAAATATGGAGTGGTGGCTTTGTAGACTACAGCCTCGTCGAGCGCCACCCTGAACGAAGCAATGGCCTCCGCACTTCCGGCAAGCGTCCTCATAAAATCTTCCAGATCGTAGAAAAACGGAGTGGAAGCATCTCTGAAATAGCCCTGTATGTTGTTTCTGTTCAAAAGAGGCAATTTGTCGCGATACCGGTCAAAGAGCGCCGCGGCCTCCTCGGCAACCTTCTCCAGAGCGGAAGTTCTGACAAGCGATACGGTGGCCGAGCGCATAGTCCCGGACTGCGAATCGTAATAGTTGTAGAACTCCTCGGCCACGCTCTGCAAATCGGGACTCTCTGCAAAGAGAGGACGGGCTATCTTGTCGTACGGATAACCGGTACTTATAACTTCGGTCGGTGAGAAGAGCAGATAGTCTGTACTGTCTTTCAACTGGTAGGCAACCTCGATTCCTCCCATAAAGCATGCATCGAAAATTATGAAAGAGACCTTGTAGGGCAGGGCCGCCGCCAGATCTGCAATATCCATCTCTGTCTCTCCCTCGCTTCCGAAAGAGCGGGTCTTGCCGCAAGAGGCGCGGCGCATTGCATCGAAATCGAGTTTTACAAGCCTGTCATACCTCTGCCCGGTACTGCCTTCCGCAGAAGCCGCCGCAGAAATTTCCCGCGCTCCCAAAAGGGCGTCGGCGTAGACACCTTCCGGCAGCCAGCCCGTTGCATGAGACCACAGCACAAGCCCGAAATCCTTTGCGGGAAAGAGAGTCCTTGTAACGTTCATTGCAGAGGCGAGTGCAGCGGATGTGGCGGAATTCACAGAGGGGAAGCGGTAGACCGTGTCCACCTCCACGCTCCCGTTTCCGCCGTCAAGGTAGAGAAGCAGGGGAGCCTGGTCTGGAATATGGTAATAGACCACTATGTTTCCCTCCTCTTTGGGGATGTAGCCCTGCTTGAGAGATTCCAGATTTTCTACCGCATTGACCGAAAGATTGTTGTTGGCCGCCATGTATATGAGCAGAGTCCTGTTCTTCTCCACTCTTGAGGGAGGAGTGTCGCTAACCCCCTCGCATGATGCGAAAAGCAGCATCAGAGCGAATGCCGGCAGCAACCATATTTTTCTCAGACAAACAGTCATGGATGCAAAAATAACATTATTTGAAGATAAAGTAAACCGCAAGCACCAAAAAAACGCATGCTATAAGGTGGTTGAGCCTGAAAGTCTCTGTCTTGAAAAAGAGCATGGAGAAAAGTACAAAGACCACAAGAGTTATAACTTCTTGTATGACTTTAAGTTGCATTAAAGTAAAGGGCCCGCCGAAGTTTCTGAAGCCTATTCTGTTGGCAGGGACCTGAAAGCAATACTCGAAAAAGGCCACGAGCCAGCTTATGACTATCACTGCAAAGAGCCCCCATTTCGGAAAAAGTTTTGCGGTGTCGAACTTAAGATGGCCGTACCAGGCCAATGTCATGAAACTGTTTGATATAAGCAGTAACAATATTGTAAGTAAACCACGTCCCATATTCAAAAAATGTGCGCGCAAAAGTAGGAAAAAAAACATATATTTGTCTGTCGATACTTTAAATTTTAACCATGGAAGAGAACGCTCAAAACAAGACAGCGACGGATGAAATGATTTCATCTGTAAAAGAATATGTTGCACTGAAGATAGACGAGCTCAAGCTCAAAGGGGTCGAGGGGCTCTCGCTCCTGTGCAGCAAAATCATCTATATTTTTCTGGCCGCGCTCATAATAGTGATTGCGCTGCTGCTGCTCGGCCTCTCGCTCGCATTTTTCCTCGGAGAGCACTTCGGCTCCGACATTCTCGGGTTCTTTACCGTCGGGATGCTCTTTGTAATCATATTTGCAATATTGTACCTCTTTAGAAACAGGCTGTTCATAAACAGGCTTGTGAGATTTTTCATACAGCTTCTTTTCAACGAAAACAACAACAAACGATAAGTCATGTCAAAAGATTACAGCTCCATAACCACTTTCGAGCAGTTGAAAACTGCGCAGATTGAACTTAAATACAGGATAGAGCTCAAGGAGATGGAACTCTCGGAGAAGTACAGCGCGCTCAAATCGTACTTCAGCCCGCTCACAGTTCTGAGCAGGGTGGTTTCGAGGCTCTACTCGCTCAGATTCCTCGGCAAATATATGGCAACCGCCTACGATTATATCCGCGATATGGCAATAAAGCTGCGCGATGCATGGAAAAACCGCAAGGCTGCCGCGGCGGCGGAAGAGGAGGAGGCTGAGAATGCGGCGGATGAAAACAACTCTACGGAGGAAAGCAGATGAAAAAGGCACTCCTGCTGGCCGTGCTTCTTCTGGCCTCTCTGATTTGCCGTGCGGAAAATGACGGGAAGATTACCTTTGCATGGCTTAGCGACATCCACCTCAACTCGTTTGCATACGCAAGGGAAGATTTAAGCGATGCGATAGAGGATATAAATGGCAATCCACTGATAGACTTTGTCATCATGAGCGGAGATCTGACCGAGTTCGGAGACACCCGCGAATTCATGATGCTTGACACTCTGCTCCGCGAACTTGACAGGCCATATTTCATGACAACAGGCAACCATGACGTAAACTGGAGCGAAAACGGCTGCACGGCCTTTGAAAAACTGCTCGGTCCGCCCCATTTCTGCACAGAGATAAAAGGGTACCGCTTCATAGGATGCGGTGCAGGTCCGGCACTCCGCATGGGGCCGCCGCAGATTCCGCGCGAAGAACTCGTATGGCTGGATTCTGTCATTACCGCCACCCCTGAAGAGTGCCCTGTCATATTCATAAACCATTTTCCCATAGATGAAAGCCTCTGCAATGCCTACGAAGTCTCGCAGATACTCTCCAAGGGCAATGTAAAATGTGTGCTGTCGGGCCATCTGCATGTAAACAGGGCCTACGATGCGGGCGGCATTCCCGGTGTAATAGGGCGTTCCACCCTGCGCAGGGCAGACCCTGCCGGAGGCTACAACATTGTGACCATAGAGAACGGCACCATGAGTTTCCGTGAAAGGATTATAAAGCGGGAGACAAAACCACTCTGGCATGAAGTTGCGCTGAACCGGGCTCCCGAGAGCGGCAAAAAAGGGATTCAGGCGCCAGACTACTCCATAAACAGAGAATTTCCCCGTGTAAGGGAGGTGTGGAAAATCGCTGATGTGGCGGATATTGCATCGCGCGGCGCCATAAGCGGCAATACCTACATCTATACAAACACCGCCGGAGCGGTACATGCGGTAAATGCAAAAAACGGAAAACATATATGGAGTTTCAAAAGCGGCAACAAGATTTTTTCCGCCCCCTGCATCTCGGGGGATACGGTAATCATTACCTCGTGCGACGGATACATCTACGCCCTCACCCTTGAAGAGGGCAATCTGATATGGAAACATGACACTGAATATCCCATAGTTGCCACCCCCGCCGTAGCCGGCGGAGTTGTCTACACTGGAAGCGGGAACGGAAAGTTCCATGCCATAGACCTCGAGAACGGCAGCCTTGTATGGGAGTGCAGCGGCCTTTCGGGATATATTGAGGCAAAACCTGCCGTAGACAGCAAAAATCTCTACATAGGCACATGGGGAGCGAAGTTCTACGCCATAGAACGCAAAAGCGGCAAAACGGTATGGGAATTCGACACCGGAAAGGGCAGATACTTCTCCCCCGGGGCATGCTGGCCTCAGGTGGCACCGTATACCTCAGATGGAAAGAGCCGCTCACAGGTTGTGGTACTGAGTTCAGACAACTTCCTGCGCGCATTCGACCCTGACGACGGCCGGATTCTGTGGGCCTCGGACCAGGCTGCCGGACGTGAATCCTTGGGTATCTCTCCCGACCGGAAAACCGTCTACATAAAAGGTATCGGGGGAACCGTAACGGCAGCGGACATTTCCGCCGGCAGATATTCTGCGCTGTGGAGTCTGGAAATGCCGTACAAAAGCGATTTTGTCCCCACAAACATAGAGTGCGGAGCACGGCTGCTCTTTATCCCGACCGAATCGGGCACCATACATGCGGTCGGCAAAGATGGCGGCGGAGTGGAATGGAGCCGCAAGATTTCGCATTCGGCCGTGACGTCGCTTTGCAATGCCGGCAGAAACAGGCTCATTGCAAACTGTATGGACGGCACTGTCGTATGTCTTGAATTTTGATATAGAATGTAAATCCAAACAAACTGTTATATGAAAAGTATAGGAATCATGACTATTTTATGCAGCGTCTCACTGCTACTTTCGTCGTGCGGTGGGCAGAAAAGCGAATCCGCAGAAGATTTCAAGTATGTTGTAGACGAATTTGCAGACTTGCAGATTTTAAGATACAGAGTTCCCGGCTGGGAAGACCTTTCCCTGCAGCAGAAGGCCTATGTATATCATCTGAGCGAAGCTGCAAAATGCGGGCGCGACATTATCTTCGACCAGAATTTCAAATACAATCTCCAGATAAGGAAGATGCTCGAGAAAATCATAAGGGAGTATGACGGAGATACCCTCTGCAAGGATTACCGGGACTTTCTGGTCTATGCAAAGCGCGTATTCTTCAGCAACGGCATCCATCACCACTACGGCGAGGAGAAATTCATACCCGAGTGCAGCAGGAAGTACTTTGCAGGCCTTCTGGCTGCAACCGGACAGGAGCAGCTCTCGGAAGAACTGCTGCCGGTAATTTACGACAAGCAGCTCTATGCATGGCGCAAACATGTGGGCAAAGAGGGAGATCTGCTTCTCAATTCTGCCGTAAACTTCTATAGCGGAGGCATTACAAGGGAGGAGGCCGACAGCTTCTATGCAAGGATGGAAGACCCCAAAGACACCACTCCCATATCGTACGGTCTGAACAGCCGGCTCGTAAAGGAGAACGGCGTTATAAAGGAGGAGGTCTACAAGATTGGAGGACGCTACGGCAAGACCCTTGAACAGATTGCAGGGCATCTTGAAAAGGCAAAGGAGTTTGCAGAAAACCCGGCTCAGGCCGCCTGCATAGACAAACTCATAGAGTACTATACCACCGGTTCTCTCGAGACATGGGACGAGTACAACATTGCATGGGTTCAGGACACGGCATCGATTGTAGACTTTGTAAACGGTTTCGTTGAAGACTACAACGACCCTCTCGGAAGGAAGGCCACATGGGAGGGGCTTGTAAACTTCAAGGATATCAAAGACTCTGAAAGGACAGAAATCATAAGCGCCAACGCCCAGTGGTTCGAAGACAACTCACCTGTCGATCCCCGCTTCAAGAAAGAGAAGGTCAAGGGAGTTTCGGCAAAGGTCATAACCGTAGCCTGCCTTGCCGGAGACTGCTACCCCTACACTCCTATCGGAATCAACCTTCCGAATGCCAACTGGATAAGGAAAGACTACGGTTCAAAGTCCGTTACCATTGCCAATATAACCGATGCCTACAACAAGGCGGCCGAAGAGGCGCCCAAGAGCATGACAACCGAATTCTACTACAGCCAGGAAGATATAGACTTGATTAAAAAATACAGAGACCTTACAGACTACATCCACACAGACTTGCACGAGTGTCTCGGACACGGTTCCGGACAACTTCTGCCGGGCGTCTCTTCGGCCGCACTCGGAGAGTTCAACTCCGCCCTGGAGGAGGCAAGGGCAGACCTTTTTGCCCTCTACTATCTTGCCGACCCCAAACTTGTGGAACTCGGGATACTCCCCGACAGCGAGGCTTACAAGGCAGAATATCTCAGCCAGACCGTAAACGGCCTTTTCACTCAGTTCTCAAGAGTGGAGTTGGGCAAGACCAATACGGAAGCCCACATGCAGAACAGGAAACTCATTGCACAGTGGTGCTATGAAAACGGCCTCAAGGAGAAGACCGGTGCAGAGAAAGACGTTATAGAGAAGATTGTAAGGGATGGCAAGACCTACTTTGTAATAAACGACTATCCCGCGCTGCGCACCCTGTATGCAGAATTGCTGAGAGAGATACAGAGAATAAAGTCTGAAGGAGACTATCAGGCAGGCAAAAAACTCATAGAGACCTATGCAGTGCATATCGACAGAGATCTGCACAAAGAGGTCCTGGAGCGTTACGCTTCGCTAAACCTCAAACCCTACAAGGGATTCATCAACCCCGACATCGTGCCGGTGACAGACAAAAAGGGCAACATTACCGATTACAAAATCGTTTACAACGACAACTACCTGAAACAGATGCTCGAGTATGGCGAAAAATACTCTTTCGAGAATTGACAAAATCACATATGTGCATAAAAAACGCTGTCCGGGAAAAATCGGGCAGCGTTTTTTATATGGATGCGCAATTTATATCTGAGGTATTTCGGTATCGTCGGTATCGTCGAGCCTTTTATTCCAAAGATATTTCCTTGTCTGGGCGACTATCACTCCGCTTAAACAGACGAGAGATATAAGGTTAGGAATTGCCATAAGGGCGTTGGTTCCGTCGGCTATGTCCCATACAAGGGAGAGGTCTGCTACAGCGCCCACAAAGACAAGCAGCACCCACAGCACTCTGTAGACCTTTATGAATCTCTTTCCGGCCAGATATTCTATGGCCTTCTCTGCATAATACGACCAGCCAAGAATGGTGGAAAAGGCGAATGTCACCAGCCCTACTGTAAGAATGATGGAGCCAACATAGGGAATTTTTCCGAATGCGAGCTGTGTAAGTTTCGCCCCGTCTGAAGAGGAGATATCCGGGTGCGCGATAATGCTGCTCACCAGCACCAGACCCGTAAGCGCACATATTACTACAGTATCCCAGAATGTGGCTGTGGAAGAGACCAGAGCCTGCCTTACCGGATTTCTGGTTTTTGCCGCCGCGGCCACTATCGGTGCGGAACCCATTCCCGATTCATTGGAGAAGAGCCCTCTTGCTATACCGTAGCGGGCAGCCATCATCACCGTAGAGCCTATGAATCCCCCTCCGGCCGCCTGCGCGCTGAAGGCAGACTTGAATATTACCGAAACCGTTTCGCCCATATAGCTCCAGTTCATGAATATTATGACAAGGCAGCCTGCCACATAGAAGATTGCCATGAATGGGACGAATGCCGTACATACCTTTGCTATGCCCTTTACTCCAAAAATTATCACCAGCGCCACAAGCAACGCCATTACAAGACCAGATGTCACCGTAGATATTCCGCCGAAATTCTCACCGAAAAGCCCCGGTTCCGAGAGCAGAGTGGAAATGGCGTTTGCCTGGACCGTATTTCCTATACCCAACGCCGCAACCGCCGTAAAGATTGCGAAAAGCACTGCAAGCCATTTCATCTTCATACCTCTTTCTATCGCATACATCGGCCCTCCGAGCATTGTCCCGTCGGCGGTCCTCACCCTGTATTTTATAGAGAGCAACCCCTCTGAATATTTTGTGGCTATTCCAAACACTCCGGTAAGCCAGCACCAGAGGACTGCACCGGGGCCGCCGAGCGCCACGGCTGTGGCCACGCCCACGATATTGCCGGTTCCCACCGTTGCAGCCAAAGAGGTTGCAAGCGCGCCGAACTGGCTCACGTCTCCGGAAGCCCCGTGATCCTTCTTGAAGGAGAGACGTATGGCCTTGAAGATTTGAAGTTGGGGAAATCTCAAACGGATTGTCAAGAAAATGTGGACGCCTAGCAGCATCACTATCATGGGCCATCCCCACAGGAAATCGGTTATCTGGCCCACTACCCTTTCGAATGTTTCCATCTGTCAGTGTTTTTAGGTGTTAAGTGCAGCTTTATTAAGCTATCTTTGCAAATTTAAAAAATGTACAGAAATATATACATATTCTTTGCATGGATTTGCGTGGGAGCGGCGTTTCTGGGCATATTCCTACCGCTGCTGCCCACCACCCCGTTTCTGCTGCTTGCCGTATATCTCTACATGCGCTCGTCAAAGAGCGGCATAAAGATGATTCTGCGCAACCGCTATCTTGCGCTCTACGTACACTCATATTTTGCAAGGGAGGGCATTCCGGGCCCCATTCTCAAAAGAACCCTCGTTACGCTGTGGTGCAGCATGGCAGTATGCATTGCGCTTTTCCACGGCAGGCTACCCGTACAGATTATGCTCTTTGCGATAGCCGCAGGAGTCTCCATTCACCTGTACTGCAGAAGGAACGGCAGAAAGCCTGCCCGAAAAGAGAACGGAAGGCGGAAAATCAGGAGAAAAGATTTGCCACATTCGTGACAAAGAGCTTTACCGACATGGCCAACAGAATGATTCCAAAGAACTTGCGCAGCACGAATATCACTCCCTTGCCCAGAAATCTTTCAATAAGTTCCAGTTTGGAAAGCACTACATAAACCACTATCATATTGAGTATGATGGCTATTATTATGTTCTCCACCCTGAACTCGGCCCTGAGCGAAAGGAGTGTTGTAAGCGTACCCGCTCCCGCTATGAGCGGAAATATGACCGGCACCACGGTGGCGCTTCCGCCCGGCCCGTTGTTGTTGAACAGTTCCACACCCATCAGCATCTCTATGGCAAGGACAAAAATCACTATCGCACCGGCCGCCGCAAAGGATTCTATGTCTACCCCGAAAAGGGAGAGCAGACCGTCACCGGCAAAGAGGAAAATTATGAAGACTGCAAATGAGCCCAGGGCTGCCTGGAGGGGCACAACCTTTCCGCCCTTGTTTTTCAAGTCGAGTATTACGGGAATCGAGCCTGTAATATCGATTATGGCAAAGAGCACCATGAAGGCGCTCAGAATCTCTTTTACGCTGAATACTAACATTTTTTTTTGCAAAAATACAATTTATGGTTAATTTTGCAATGTGAAACTAACCTTAAAAAATTAAACAACATGAAAGAACTTGTTGATTCAATCAAAGCTCAAATGGAAGCTTTTGTAAAAGACGCAGATGCTCAATTACTTAAAGGTAACAAGGCTGCCGGCACACGTGCAAGGAAGGCTGCTTTGCAGATAAGTAAGATGATGAAGGACTTCAGAAAGCTTTCAGTAGAGGCAAGCAAGAAATAATCAGCAAATCTTGAAATTTCGGATGGGAATCACGGCCTTAGAATTCGGCTATGATTCCCATTCTGCTTTCCATGTTCCAGAGCCAGTACTTCTGCCCCTCCTCCTTCAGTATTGCAAGCGGGAGAATAAACACGTCGGTCTTGCTCCCGTCGAACCATGTAATCCTGGTATCTATCGCACCGCCGCCACCGTACAGGCCGCCTGTCATGGGAAACGAAGACATTTCAAAATGTACATAGCGGCCCTGGTCGTCGTCCTGATAGCGCAGCGTATGCCGGCCTACGTTCACCACCTTCTGGCACTCCATGTCTGAATATCTGTAGAGATAGTCTCCGTCTCTTACAAATCCTGCATCGTACATTGTCACGAACTTCTCGGCATATTCCGAACTTTTCGTAAAATCATCGTCGCACGAGAAGAGCGCACAGCATGCGGCGCAAACTAATATGGTCTGGAGAATGTTTTTCATTGCGTTCTGTCTGTTACTGTTACAATCTTCTTGATTATGTCGCAGGAACTGTCGCCATACTCTATTACAGCTTCCAGAATATAGGTTCCGCGGCTTGCAAACAGGAGAAAATCTCCATCCTGCTCCTGCCCGTTTACAAGATACCTTATGGCGGAGGGCTGTTCATTCATGTTGAGAACACGCAGGTAGAGACGCTCTCCGGTACGATACTCGCCCTTTACCTTGAGATATGGATAGGGAGAGGTAAGCGTATCGGTGGCGAATTCCGCCTTATAGACATTCCCGGCTTCGGCCCCCTTTTCAAAAAAGAGTTCGACACCGTACCTGTGCCCCGGAGAGAGGTCTGGAATGAGAAAATCCGTACCTCGCACCTTTGCATGGCCGCCCGCACCATCATCGGTGTCGCGCCAGTAGATATTTGTAAAACCGCCTGTCGTGTCTGCTGCGGAAGAGAAGCCCCATTCCAGATGGGCGTCGTTCTCAAATGGTGTCACCCTTGCCGCGAGAACCGAGGCAACCGAGCCGCTCCACTTCACATCCTCTTCTGCCGTAAATGAGAGAACCTTGCCGTTATAATTTATATCCGACAGTCTTATCCCGGCAGGGCGGCCCGCCCAGTCGCGCAGCGGATATTCAGAATCGTAACCAAGTTCATCAAACCTGTTCTCTCCGGGAGGAAAGAGCGCCCTTGCGCATTCGTGTCCGGCATAGCAGTTGATTATGTCAAGTTCCCAGCGGCGGGATGCGCTCAGCCCCCCGCTGCTGTTTTCAGACTTGTCTATATGGTAGACCACCAGGCCGTTTCCTTCACAATAACGGTCCCATTTCTCATTGTTGCGGCACTCTACAAGAAAATACTCTCCTTTGTTGGCGAGCGGTATCCGGTAAAGGGGGCCGCCCTCTTCTATACCACTCAGTACATACTCTCTGCCCGCCACTATGTCCTCAACAACGCCTATTCCCAATATCTCGCGTTCCAGAGCGTTGAAATAGGGCGGAGTACGGCCCTTGTCAAGATAAGCGCCCTTGTCCATTATTGAAAGGGAACCGTACATGGCATTTGAAAGCCCCTCCTCCTCCCCGTTCAAATCGTAAATGTCGGGCAGCCCCAATGCATGGGCGAACTCATGACAGAAAAGGCCGATTGTCGCCGGATACCTCTCCGTGGCGCCGTCATCGCAGTCATATTCGGCCGTACAGATAAAACTGCCTATCTTCACCCCGTTGTAGGAGACGCTTTTGCCTGAAACGACCCCTCTCTGCGGCCATATTGCACCGGTGAGAGAAGACTGTGCCTGGTCTACCCCGGCAAAGATTATCGATATATTGTCTGCATAACCGTCGCCATCGTTGTCATATTTTGAGAAATCGACGCCTGATGCCGATGCCGCCGCACAGGCGGAAAGTACCATCTCCTCCACATTGGCATCTGCATAGAGCGAGGTCTGCGCCCCGTAATGGGCAAGTTCCTTCTCCAAAGTCACAATATCTGCCACGTCAAAGACAAATGAGCATTTGCCCGCAAAATTGTCGTTGAAATAAGCGGCCACGCTTCCTGTGGCTCCGTCGTACGAGTAGTTCCCGGAATTCAGAAATTCCTCCAGATGAGCCTTCGCCTGAGAGATGGTAAACCTTACATCCTTGAACTCCACCGGTATTACAAGATACCTTCTGGGCTCATTCATACGGTTTTGTCGCAAATCAGACAACATGTGTACATTTTCAGACGAAGCAACCGACATGCTTTTTGCGTTGCTTTGTACGCCGTTATATTTTGTTATATCTGGCCTAAGCCATATATTTGCAGTTTGCTTTCCGCCCCTTGCGCCAAGGCAATACACTGAAAGCAAAATCATTGCAATACAAAATATTTTAGATTTACGGCCCATTTCACAAAAATTGGAATCTACTAAGTTAACCATTTATTTTAAATAAAATGATTATTAAGATAAAATATTCCCTGTTTGCCATTGCCTTAACTCTCTTGTCGTTATCTGCAGCCGGACAGTGCGGCAACGCAAAGCTCATAGAAGAGTGGGGAAATTTCGACAACTGGATTGTCAGGGAGATAAAGGAGTCCGGAATCATAGGAGGAAACATAAGGCATCTCTACGAGACAGCCAAGGGCGATACCATAAAGGGGGAGATTCCGTACGTCAATCCCGACGGATGCGTATGGTCCAACTCCAATGTGCTTGCAACAGTAAAGGGCGTAACCAAGACCAGCTGTTCAGTTTACCCCGAAAAGAGAGACGGAGGCTATTGCGCAAGGCTTGAGACAAGGCTTGAAAAGATAAAGGTCATAGGGCTGATAAACCTGAATGTCATAGCATCCGGGACTGTCTTTCTGGGGCAGATGCTCGAACCTATAAGAAACACCAAGAATCCGCAGTCCAAACTCAACGTGGGAATCCCGTTTACAGACAGGCCAAAGGGAATAACGTTCGACTACAAGGTAATTGTCGGGCACGACAGGTTGAAGGCTACAGGCTTCGGAGCCCCTAAAGAGCTACATGACAACGACTATGCAGACTGTGTGGTGATGTTGCAGAAGAGATGGGAAGACCAGGCCGGCAATGTCTATTCAAAAAGAGTGGGGACTGCATACCACCGCTTCACCCAGACCGACACTACCTGGAACAACGGATATTTTCTTCCCATACACTACGGAGACATAACAGGCGAACCTTACTACGAAGATTTCATGGAACTCATTCCCTTTGAACTCTCCAACTATACAATCAACTCAAAAGGAGAGTCTGTTCCAATCAGAGAGATAGAATGGGGAGCACCGGACGACACTCCCACCCATATTATCATGAGGTTCTCTTCCAGCCACGGCGAGGCATACGAGGGTGACCCTGTAAACCGTTTCTGGGTAGACAACATCAAGATTGTATATTAAAATGAAATTGAGACGATACATAACGGTATTGCTGTTTCTGACATTTCTTCCGGGCCTTGCCGGCATTGCGTCTGCCGGCGGCTCCGTATCGGGACAGGACTCGGTTGAAGTGATAACCGTAAAGGACACCGTGCAGAAGAAAAGCGTGTGGAAAAAGATATACGGTTATTTTGCCAACGCCAACAAGACAAGCGACAAGAAGTTCGACATAAGCCTCATAGGAGGGCCCCACTACTCTACTGACACAAAACTGGGTCTTGGAATGGTCGCTGCCGGTGTCTACAACACCCACAGGGGAGATTCGCTTACACCGGATTCCAACGTCTCTCTCTTCGGAGATATTACCACCACAGGATTCTATCTGCTCGGCATAAGGGGCAACAACATCTTTTACAGGGAAAAATGGCGCATAGACTACACCCTGTACTTCTTCTCCTTCCCCAGTTCGTTCTGGGGCATCGGCTTTGAAAACGGAGACAACGACGGGAATGCCTGCAAATATATGCGCAAGCAGGCGGAGATAAAAAGCGATTTCCTCATAAAGGTTGCCGACGGGCTTTACGTAGGGCCTTCGATAGGTTTCCAGCTGATTCGCGGATACGACTTCGATGATTTCGGCCTCTCGCTGCTCAACGGAGAGGAGAGGATAAGCCGCTATTTCAACTACGGGGCGCAGATTACATACGACACCAGAGACTTTATCCCCAATGCCTACAAGGGAGTATTCATAAAACTGCTCCAGACGGGATATACCGATTTCCAGGGCAAACCCTTCTTCAACACTACCTTTACGTTCGACTATTACCGGCAGGCATGGAAAGGCGCGGTCTTTGCGTTCGATTTCAACACCGAACTGCAATATGGCTCAGTACCCTGGACAATGAAGGCCAGCCTGGGCGGTTCCAACAGGATGAGAGGCTACTACGAAGGGCGTTACAGAGACGACAACGCCCTCTCCATGCAAATAGAATACAGACAGAAAATCTACAACAGGCATGGCATTGCCATCTGGGGCGGCTGCGGTACAATCTGGAGCAAACAGAACCGTTTCCAATGGAACAGGTTTCTGCCCAACTACGGAATCGGCTACAGATGGGAGTTCAAGAAAAGAATGAACGTAAGGCTCGATTACGGATTCGGCAAGAAGGGGCAGTCCGGCTTCATGTTCAGCATAAACGAGGCATTCTAGCAAACGGTTATTTGGAAAGAGAACTGAAATGAGATTTTTGAAAGGCATAAAAAAGGAGATTCTTCTCTTTGCGCACAACCAGGAGCGGCTGTATATATTTTTCTGTGCTGTACTGATGGTAACCAACATCTGCCTGCTCTTCACAGAAAGGATGAACTGGCCGGCACGCGTGGCGTTCATCTGCATTCCGCTTGCCACGCAGATGCTGCTGCTGGCAGCCTCCAGAAAACCGGGCATTTTTTTCCTCATCCTCTTTCCAAAGATAATTCTCGATGCATTCCAGCTTGTACTCCTGAAACTCTACGGCAATTCAATCATTGCGGTAGACATGTTCCTCAACCTTGTAACCACAAGCGCGACAGAGGCCGGCGAACTGCTCGGAAGCATAGCTCCGGTAATCATCTTCATGATTGTGCTCTATATTCCGGCCATAATCTTTGCAGTGGTTTCAGCAAGGGAGAAAAGGAGGATAAACCAGTCATTCCGCAAAAAGGCGCTGACAGGCGCAAGCGCGATTCTCGCCCTGGGCATTCTCTTTTTATTCATAGCCAAAACGCGCCCCGACGGCTTTACCGTAAAATACGACCTCTACCCCAACAATGTCTTCTACAACCTCGACTACGCCGCAAAGAAGTGGCACAGGATAAACAACTATACAAAAAGTTCGCAGGGCTTCACCTATCAGGCTTCGAGATGCGACACCACGGCAAAGAGAGAACGTGAAATATATGTTCTGGTCATTGGAGAGACCTCTCGCGCAGACAACTGGAGCCTCTACGGCTACAGCCGCACAACCACCCCGATGCTCGACACGCTTGCAGGCCTGCTCAGGTTCGAGGATGTGCTTTCCCAGTCGAACACGACCCACAAGAGCGTACCGATGCTACTCACCCCGGCCAGTGCGGAAGAGTATCGGCTCATTTATAATTGTAAAAGCATTGTAACTCTCTTCAAGGAGGCGGGGTTCAAGACAGCCTACCTGACCAACCACGAATACCACCACACCTTCATGGCACACTATTTCAAGGAGGCAGACATTGCCGTTTCTGTAAAGGACAATGCAGGAAACAGCCACGATTCGCTTATGCTCAAGCCTCTTGAGACAATTCTCGACACTGTGGAGGCAGACCTGTTCGTTGTGGTGCACCTCTACGGCTCGCACTTTGAGTACAGCCAGAGATACAGCCGCGAAGATGCAGTCTACAAGCCAGACATTGCCGAAAGGATTGCAAAGAAGTACAAGCAGCAGCTTGTAAACGCCTATGACAACTCCATAATGAGCACCGACAGGATTCTGTACAGAATAGTGGAGATGGTACGCAGGCAGGAGTGTGCAAGCGCCCTGATCTACACCTCGGACCATGGAGAAGACATTTTCGACGACAGGCGGAACCGCTTCCTGCACGCCTCTCCAATCCCGACATTCTACCAGATTCACGTTCCGTTTGTGGCATGGAGCTCGCCCCGATACAGAGAACTATACGGGCAGAAGTGGCAGAATATGACCGGCAACACAGCCCAGCCTGTCTCTTCCAACAGCGCCGTATTCCATACTTTGACCGATTTGGCCTCGATAAAGACAAAATATCTGAAATCTGAATTATCTTTGTGCTCTGAAAACTTCAGGGCAGTACCGAGAACATACCTTACAGACCATGAGGAGAGCGTGAGGATAGACCGGTTGCTGCTCAGCAAGTACGACTACCAACAGTTTGAAGAAAAAAACATAAGGTTGCATTAGAGATTCGAAAGACAATGCAGATGAACAAGACGGCACAATACACATTTACCATCCTCGTTCCCTTTTACAATGAGGAGGACAACATTTACAGACTGGAGAAGGTTCTGGGAGATTATCTGAAAAAGGCTGTGATTCCTTCGGTTGCGGTTCTCTTTATAAACGACGGGTCAAAAGACAACGGTCTTGAAATGGTAAAGGAGGTTTGCAGCAGGAACGAACATTTCTACTATATATCGCTTGCAAGGAACACCGGACTGAGCGGAGCGCTCAAGGCAGGATTCGACAATACATGGTCTAAATACGTGGGCTACATAGATGCAGACCTGCAGACCTCTCCGGAAGACTTCAACCTGCTGCTTCCTCACGCAGAGGAGTACCCGCTGGTAATGGGCATAAGGGCCAACAGAAAGGACAGTTTCTTCAAGAATCTGCAATCAAAAATTGCAAACGGCTTCAGAAGGATGATGACCCACGACAACGCAATAGACACGGGCTGCCCCCTGAAGGTGTTCCAGACGGAATATGCCAAACGCATACCCATGTTCAACGGCATGCACCGCTTCTTTCCTGCGCTCATCCAGTTGCAGGAGGGGGGAAAGATGATGCAGATTGCAGTAAGGCACTTTCCCCGTCAGGCCGGAGTCTCCAAATATAACCTCTGGAACAGGCTCATAGCCCCCTTCAAGGATTGCTTCGCCTACAGATGGATGAAAAAAAGATATATAAACTACACCGTGGCAAACGGCAACATAGAATCTTAAGCCACCCCGAATGAGTGCATACATATACATCATAGGCTTTTTGGCCCAGGCTCTCTTTTCTGCCAGGATTCTTGTGCAGTGGGTGATGTCTGAAAGGGCGAAGAGAGTGGTTTCGCCGTCGATATTCTGGATACTGAGCATCATAGCCTCCTATATGCTCTTCATATACGGATTCCTCAGAGACGATTTTGCAATAATGCTCGGACAGGTAATCTCCTACTACGTGTATATCTGGAATCTGAACGAAAAGGAGATATGGAAAAAAATACCATATATCTTCAGGCTTGTAATAGTGGCAACCCCCGTTGCCGGAATAACCTATATCCTTTCCGATTTCCAGCAGTTTGTGGAACAGTGCCTCAACAATGCGCAGATTCCGCCGCTGCTTGTCATATACGGTTCCATGGGGCAGGTAATCTTCACCCTGAGATTCGTCTACCAGTTCGCATATTCCAAGAAACACCATGAATCGCTGCTCCCGGCGGGGTTCTGGATAATCTCGCTTGTAGGTTCCACTATCATAGTCTCATACGGAATCATCCGCCTCGACCCTGTTCTCATACTGGGACAGTCGTTCGGATTTTTATCTTATACGAGAAATTTGATACTTTTGCACAAAAGCAAATCAAACACGAAAAGTGAATGAAAAGACAATGGCTCTACTTTGCCCTGATATTCATTGCAATTCTGCCGATACTCCTTCTAAGGGACTTTACTGCAGACAATGAACTCAAATATTTGAGCATAGCAGACGAGGCTATAGAAAACTCCAATATTTTCGCCTTTTACAACCACGGTGAACCTTATGCAGACAAACCGCCGCTCTACCTGTGGTTTGTAATGCTTGGCAAGATTATCTTCGGGAAACATGTAATGTTCTATCTCTCCCTGCTCTCCGTAATTCCAGCCTTTGTCACGGCATGGATTATGGGCAAATTCACCGGGCGCGTCCTTACAGAAAGGGAGAGAGGCTCCACGCTGCTGATGCTCTTTACAACGGCATTCTTTCTGGCACCGATAATCGTGCTCAGAATGGACATGCTCATGACCATGTTCATAACGCTTGCACTCTACACCTTTTACAGAATGTACGAGTACAACACCACGGAGCCGGAATACGGGGCAGGACTCCAACGCAAGAGGCAATGGCTTCTGCCGCTTTACATCTTCCTCGCCCTCTTTTCAAAAGGGCCTGTGGGGCTTATGCTCCCGCTTGCTGCAATCGTTGTCTTTCTGGCTGTAAGCCGCCGGCTGGGCACAATAGGCAAGTATCTAGGTTACAGATGCTGGCTTCTGCTTCTGGCTTTATGCGCCCTCTGGTTTACCGGAGTCTATATTGACGGAGGCAGAGAATATCTCAACAACCTGCTCTTCCACCAGACCTTAGACAGGGCCGTAGACGCCTTCCATCATAAGAAACCCGTTTACTATTACCTTGTAACCTACTGGTTCACCATGGCCCCGTGGTCGCTTCTCTCCTTTGCTGCAATCATTACGGCATACAGGGAGAGGCTGATAAACAACTCGCTGCCGAGATTTTTCATTACCGTTTTCCTTACCGCTCTGGTAATGCTCTCCTTTATCAGTTCCAAACTGGAAATATACCTGCTGCCGGCCTTCCCTTTCCTTGTCTTCTTTACCGCAATGGTTATCGGGAAAAAGTCCAACCTGGCGCTGAAGGCTTCGGTTGCCCTGCCGGCCGCTCTCTTTATAGCAATATTTGCCGCATCATGTTTCTACAAAACCATTTCTGTACACTTTGCACTGCCGGAAATAGAACTGGCGGCACCTCTGTGGTGCTATACGCTCATACTCTTTGCAGGAGGTGTGGCGGCAATATTGTCGCTCTGCAGGAACAGAATATTCAGGGCAACAGACTCCATTGCAATATCACTGCTGCTCTTTATATTTTTCGCCTCGCTCTCCATCCCCTCCCTCAACAGATACATAGGGATGAAAGAGGGGTGTACGGTTGCACTGGAAAAGGCGGAGGAACACGGATTTTCACGCTTCGTACACTATAACTTCCACACTTCCGAGAATTTCGACGTCTATTTCAAGGAGATGCTCGGGAAAGAGGGTGCAGGCAGGCAGGAAATAGAGGCGTTTTCAATAGAAGAGATTGAAAAGGAGGATATAGGCTCGCTCCACGGCTCGGTACTCTTTCTCATAAGCCGGCACATAGCCAAGGACCCTGAACTGGCAAAGGCCATAGAGGGAAGAGAGAGTTACAGGTATGGAATGAGCACCATAGTGCTATTTGAATAATCACACGCAGACATGAAAAAGATACTGGTTACCGGAGCTGCCGGATTCATAGGATTTCACCTCAGCAGAAGGCTCATGGAGGAGGGTTACGCAGTCACAGGACTCGACAATATCAACTCTTACTACGACACCGGTCTTAAATACAGCCGTCTGAAAGAACTGGGAGATTTCCGTTTCCACAAGGCAGACCTGACAGACACCTGCAAGTTGAAGGAGATTTTCGAGCAGGGGGGCTTCGACCTTGTCTGCAACCTCGCCGCACAGGCCGGAGTGCGCTATTCGTTCGAGAACCCGTCGGCCTACATACAGTCAAACGTGGTAGGCTTTGCAAATATCATTGAAATGAGCAGGCTCCATTCGGTAAAGCATTTTGTCTATGCAAGCTCCAGCAGCATTTACGGCAACAACAACAAAGTACCCTTTTCAGAAGACGACCGGACAGACAACCCCCAAAGCCTCTATGCAGCCACAAAAAAGGAGAATGAACTGATAGCCCATGTCTACAGCAGCCAGTGGGGGATGTCCACTACAGGGCTCAGGTTCTTCACCGTTTACGGCCCGTGGGGCAGGCCCGACATGGCCCCGTTCCTCTTCATGCGTTCCATTCTCGAAGGCAAAAAGATACGTATCTTCAACAACGGCAACCTCAGCCGCGATTTCAGTTACATAGACGACATAGTCGAAGGAGTTGTGAAGGTGCTGGAAAGCAGGCCGGAAAAGGGCAGCTGCAAAGTCTACAACATAGGCAACAGCTCGCCTGTAAAACTTATGGATTTCATACATACAATAGAAAAGGTCACCGGCAGACAGGCCGTAAAGGAGTTCGTGCCGATGCAGCAGGGAGATGTCTACACCACATACGCCGACACTTCAAGGCTGGAGCGTGATTTCGGATTCAAGCCCGGCACGCCGCTGGAAAAGGGAATCCGCGAATTTTACAAGTGGTACTGCAAATTCTATAAAATCCCGGAATAATCTGCAATCTGGCATACAAGGCAACCGTTTTTTCATATATCTTTGAAGATATTTTTTGACAAAACGGAAAACACAAATGGAACAGAATTGCGGAACACTTGCAGAGTTAGAGATCAGCTATCCCAACTGCATACACAACTACAACTATTTCAGATCCAAACTAAAACCCTCCACCAAACTGCTTATTCTCATAAAGGCTAACTCCTACGGTCACGGAGCCGTTGAATTTGCCAGAATAATGGAAGAGGCCGGGGCAGACTACTTTGCCGTGGCCCATCCTGTTGAAGGAATAGAGCTCAAAAAGGGAGGGATAAAAAGGCCCGTCATAATCCTGACGGCGGGGACAGACAATTACAAGGATTTGATAGAGTACGGCCTTGAGCCGGGAATCCCGAACATTGAATCTCTCCGGATATTCGACAGCGTTTTGGAGGAGACCGGCATGGAAAGTTATCCCGTTCACATAAAACTCGACACCGGCATGCACAGGCTGGGCTTCATGGAGCATGAACTGCCCGCCCTGCTCGATTTTCTCAAAAGCCATCCCAGAATAAAGGTACAGTCTGTATATTCTCACCTCGCAGCTTCAGACGAGGCCCGGCACGACAGTTTCACCCTGGGCCAGATTGAACTGTATAGCAAAATGGCAGCCAGAATAGACGCAATACTGGACTACAGGCCGCTGCACCACATACTTAATTCCGCCGGCATAGAGAGATTCACGGAATACCAGTTCGACATGGTAAGGCTCGGAATAGGCATATACGGCATAAGCGCGACAGGAAGCAAGATGCTCAAGCCCGCCGCAACATTAAGATGCAAAATCCTTCAGATCAAGGAGCTACAACCCTCAGACGGCACGGTAGGCTACGGCAGACACGGAAAACTGCATCCGGAGGGCATTACAAAGACCGCAACCCTTCCGCTCGGCTATGCAGACGGCATAGACCGCCATCTGGGAAGGGGAAACGCCAGGTTCCTGCTCAACGGCAAACTTGTACCTACCATTGGAAACATCTGCATGGACATGTGCATGATAGACATTACCGGAGTAGATGCAAAAGTGGGAGATACGGTTACTATATTCGGGGAGAGACCCCATGCAAGCGAACTTGCCACTATTCTGGGTACGATTCCCTATGAAATCTTCACATCTGTGGCAAAGCGGGTGAAAAGAGTGGTAATCAAGTAAATATTCTTATTTGGAAGCAGGTACGGCAAAGCCGGGCCCGACAACAACCCTTATGCCGTGGGGAACCAGTTCAAAACAGAACGGAGAGTTGCCCACGGCTTCTCCGTCTATCTCTATCCTGCTTTCGGGCCACGTCTGAATCTCTATCTTTTTGGCCTGCAAGTGCATTACGCCGGGTACTGCATATATGTTGCCCGAATAGAGAAGATTGAATTTTCTCATTATCTTCAACTTGGACATTTTCCTTATGACGGTCATGTCCATAAGCCCGTCGTCGAAAAGAGCATACGGGGTCTGCTGCATTCCTCCGCCGTTGTATTTTCCGATTCCCACCGCACCTGAAAAGACAAGTCCCTTGTAAAATTCCCGTCCGTCGGCCTTTATTGAAAATCTCTTTGACCTGCATCCCAGAAAGGTCTGAAGCGCACAGAGCAGATAGAGCCATTTCCCGTAACGGCCGTTGTCCTTCATCTTGTTGTACTTGAGATTTACAACGGCGTCATACCCCATGCCCGATACGTTTGCCATGTAGCGGATGTGGTTTACGCGGGTCTGATAGTAGCTCACCTTGCCCACATCCTGAAGGACAGTCTTCTTTTCCACCAGCGACCTGACCGCCTCTGAGTAGGTCTTGGAAATGCCGAACATCCTTATCCAGTCGTTGCCCGTACCGGTCGGGATTACCGCCAGCGATATATCTGTCGTAGGAACTTTCTTCTGGATGAAAATACCGTTTACAACCTCGTGGATGGTGCCGTCGCCGCCTACCGCGACTATGTTCCTGAACCCGTCGTTTACAGCCTTTACTGTAAGTTCTACGGCGTGATACTTGTGCTCGGTAAAGACACATGTAAAACTGAGGTTGCTGTTATACATTTGATTGGAGATAATAGGCCAGTCCTTGAGCCCCTTACCGCTGCCGGCCTTGGGATTCACTATGACAAGCCACACATTTGCAAGATTCTCCGTTTCCAATGTAAAATTGTTTTAAACTTCGTTTACAATCACGCTGCGCCCCGGCATTGTCTGAGCAAGCTCCGCCACTGCTCTCGGCTTGCAGTTTGCTTATATGTTGATATTTTTACGCCCGCAAATGTAATAAAAACTCTCTGCTAAAAAAAGATTTGCTATTTTTGCGGGATAGCATTGTACATACACAAAACATATCTGCATGGGAAAAACTATAGCAATTGCAAATCAGAAGGGAGGAGTGGGGAAAACCACCACCGCCATAAACCTGGCGGCGTCGCTGGCAGTGATGGAGAAGAAAGTTTTGCTGATTGATGCCGATCCGCAGGCAAACAGTACATCGGGGCTCAATTTCAATCCCGATTCCAAAGATGGCAAAACCCTCTACGAAGTGCTCATAGGCGAACACTCGTTCAGGGATATAATACTCAAGACAGAGATTGCGAACATGGATTTGGCCCCTTCGCACATAAATCTTGTGGGCGCAGAGATAGAGATGCTCAAGATTCCCGAAAGGGAGACGATTTTCAAAAGAGCTGTCGAGACAATCAAAAACGACTACGAATATATCATCATAGACTGTTCCCCCTCTCTGGGGCTGATTACAATCAATTCACTGACTGCTTCAGACTCGGTAATCATTCCCGTACAATGTGAATTCTTTGCACTGGAGGGGCTGGGCAAACTGCTGAACACCTTGAAAATAGTGAAAAGCAGGCTGAACCCGTCGCTGGTAATAGAAGGCTTTCTGCTTACAATGCACGATGCAAGGCTCAAATCGGCGAACCAGGTTGTCGCAGATGTCAGACGCCACTTCTCAGACATGGTGTTCCAGACAATAATAGCGAGAAACGTGCGGCTCAGCGAGGCTCCCAGCCACGGGAAGCCGGTAATACTGTACGATGCAATGTCGAACGGCTCAAACAACTATCTGAGCCTGGCCAAGGAGATTCTCACAAGGGAACAGCAAAAAGAGGAGGAGAAATAGATGGCAAAGATACAGACCGGATTGGGGAGAGGGCTCGACGCCCTGATTTCAGACGCTACCTTTCTCAAGGGCAGCCAGAGAGAAGAGGGCAATGAAAAAGGGATACTCTCTACCGCGGAGATAGAGATAGAGAAGATAGAACCCAACCCTTATCAGCCCAGGACAGAGTTCGACCAAGAGGCCCTGGAGGAACTCTCGCGTTCGATAAGCCTGATAGGGCTGATCCAGCCCATAACGATACGCCCGGTGGAGGGCGGCAGGTATCAGATTATAAGCGGAGAGAGGAGATACCGTGCAAGCAGGCTGGCCGGACTGCGCACCATTCCGGCATACATAAAGGATACCGACGACAACGGCATGCTGGAGATGGCCATTGTAGAGAACGTGCAGCGCGAAGACCTCGACCCCATTGAGATTGCGGTAAGTTTCCGCCGCCTTATGGAAGAGTGCAACCTGACACAGGAAGCCATGTCGGAAAGGGTCGGCAAAAAAAGGGCAACTGTAGCCAACTACCTGCGCCTGCTCAATCTTCCCGCCGAGATACAGTTGGCCATCAAGGCAAAGAAGCTCACAATGGGCCACGCCAAATCGCTTCTGGGGCTCGAGAGCGACAGGGACAAGCTTAAAATAGCCAACCTCATAATAGAAAAAGATCTCTCTGTAAGGGATGTGGAGGCAAAGGTGAGGAAGATGAACGAGCCGCGCGCCGCCAGAGCGGAAAAGCAGACGATGGAACTTACGGAGAACCATTTCAGGATTGTTGAGACTCTTGGCAGATATTTTGATAACAATGTCTCCATAAAAAGAGACGAAAACGGAGCGGGAAGCATTACAATCAGATTTTCTTCAGACGAGCAGATAGACTCCTTTACAAAAGCGTTGGACAAAGGTAACTTGTTAGCATAGTGCATATTTTCAAAGCCATATCAGACATCGGGGGCAGAAGTTTCTGCAAGGCGGCGCTGTTTGCGGCAATTCTCATCCTTGCAGCCGGCAAAAGTGCGCTTGCGCAGCGCAACCTCTCTTCGGGGACGTTCACCGCGGCCGGAGTTCCCGGGGCAAACAGCACCCAGACAGACCTTGCAGATACGGCGCAGGCTGTGGAAGCTACAAAGCCTTCGTTTACCATACCAATGTATTTCAGAGCATTGGCCCATAAGGACACCATGAAGATTGCACACATGTTCGCCGGCAGCGTCGTATTGCCGGGCAGCGCCCAGATATACAACAGACAGGCATGGAAAGTGCCTGTAATTTACGGAGTTGCAGGAGGATTCGTTGGAGGTGCGATTGCCTTTAACGTAAACTATCAGCGTACCGGAAAAACAAGTTACAAGAACATGAGGAATCTCATGATTGCCGGTACCGTGCTCACTTATTACGGCAGTCTGCTCGACGGCGTAATCTCATATAAAAGCGACCAGAAACCGCTGCCGGCCAGGGCTTCTCTATACTCTGCGCTGCTGCCCGGGCTCGGACAGGCCTACAACGGAGACTACTGGAAAATCCCTATTTTCTACGGAGGCCTCGCCGTATCGGGCTACTGCTGGGCCTTCAACCAGAAACAGTACAAAAGGTACAAGAACATGTATATAGAGGCTGTGGCCGCCGGAGACCAGTACGATGGAGCCATCTCGCTCGACAACATGATATGGTACCGCGACAAGTTCAGAAGATACAGAGACTACTCAATCATAGCGACAGTTTTGGTTTATGTGCTCAATATAATAGACGCCAACGTGTTCGCCTATTTCAACGACTTCGACATTTCAGACGACATAACGCTGAACGTAGAACCGGGATTCATAGACAATATCATTCCCGAGAGCACCGTGTCCAACAAATACTATGTACAGAGTGTCGGGCTTAAAATCAATATGAATTTTTAAACAATCAAGGTTGGTGATGACAAAGAAATACTCCATGATTCTGCTGCTGTTCGCACTTCTGGCTGCACCGGCGGCGGCAAACGCGCAATTTCTCAAAAAGATATTCAGAAAGAACGGCGAGGCAAACAGAAAGGAGCTGAAGGCGCAGATAGACAGGCTCGAGAGAGAGAGAGATTCGCTTCTTACAATAATAGAGGGCGGAGCGATAGCCCTTTCAGATACCACCACTATTGAAGACACCCTGAATGTCGGAGAACTGGACTATGTCACAAGCCAGATATTCGGCAATGCCGAACCGGGCAGCAACCCCGACTCGCTGCTGAGCATCTGGTACCGCCAGAAAGCCATTCCCATAGACCGCTTCATTGCCGAACCCGACAGCGTGGAATACTTCTCAGACATTCCCGATTCTGTCTATATCAAAAAGATAGAGGAGATGAACTCCTTTATTCCGATTCCGTATAACCGTACCGTAAGAAACTACATCATACTGTACACCGAAAAAATGCCTGAATTTTCGGAGCAGATACTCGGGCTGAGCCAGTACTATCTCCCCATATTTGAAGAGATACTGGACCAGTACAACCTGCCGAAAGAGTTGAAAGTCATGGCTATTATAGAATCAGGGCTGAGCCCTGTAGCAAGGTCGAGGGCCAATGCCAAGGGTATATGGCAGTTCATGTTCAGGACAGCGCTCCAGTATGACCTCAAGATAACCTCGTTTGTCGACGAGAGATACGACCCCATAAAGGCAACCCATGCCGCGGCAAAATATCTGAGCGACGCCTACACCATTTTCGGAGACTGGGCGCTGGCCATTTCGTCATACAACTGCGGTGCGGGGAATGTAAACAAGGCAATAAGGAGGGCCGGGTCCAGAGAGTTCTGGGACATCTATCCCTACCTTCCGAGAGAGACGAGAGGATATGTGCCCGCTTTTGTAGGAGCGCTCTATCTTATGAACTATTACAAAGACTACAAGCTGGAGCCGGCAAAGACCCAGCTTCCCATAGAGGTAGATACCTTCAAGGTTCACAGGAATCTCCATTTCAAGCAGGTTTCAGAACTTGTGGGCATTCCAATGGAGACACTCAAGTCGCTCAATCCGCAATATGTGAATGAAATAATTCCAGGAAACGAAAAGAGCGAATATATCCTGCGCATCCCATACAACTACACCGCCGCCTTTGTAGACCACGAAGACAGCCTTTACAACTTCAAGAAAGATGTCTACTTCACTCCTGTAGTCTACAACAGAATCAAGGAAGACAGATTGTTGAGCGAGAGCCAGACAATTTATCACAGAGTCCGTTCAGGCGAGACCCTGGGAGGAATAGCCCTAAGATACAGGGTGAGGCTGGCAGACCTCAAACGGTGGAACAACATAGGCAGCCGCAACCTTATAAGAATAGGACAAAGGCTTGTCATATATAAAAACGGAGGCGCTCCCGCCTCATCTTCGGGCAAGGCCAAGGTAACCTCCGACGGCAGCTATCAGTATTACACCATAAAGAAGGGCGACACGCTGCTCGGCATAGCCTACTCCTGCGGTGTAAAGCTCAACGACATACTCAGCCTCAACGGCCTATCAAAAAACTCAAAGATATATCCGGGCAAAAAATTGAAAATAAAGAAAATCTAACCGAACTTTATCTTCAGCCCCAGTTTGAACCTTTGAGAAGTGCCTGTACCGCCGAACTTTGCATAGAGGGCAGACTTTTTCAAAAAGGCATATTTGAGCAATATGTACCCCGAGACTCCCTTGCCGTAGAGGAGCGTACCGCCGTATGTTCCCGGCAGTTCGCTCTCATAGGTATAAAGCCTGTTCGCCCACAGTTGCGCATTGTAGAATGTTGCACCCGCCTTTGCAACCAGTCTGCGTAACGTAAGGGCAGCCTTGACACCGGCCGACACGGCATAGGTTCCGAGCATGAATGAATGACGGCTGTCTGCCCCGAACGAAAAGAGAGTGCCCATGCTTCGCTCGACATTCAGCACAAGGGAAAACCTGTTTGTCGGAAAATCGTAAAGGTTGGAGGCCGAAAGCCATGTATCGGAGAGTTTTACATAACAGTTCCAGATACCGTCTGCTGAAACGCGCGAAAATTTCAGGCTGGCCTTAAGGTGTGAGCCAGGCTTCCTTATGTTATGGCGCGGTTTCGGATAATAGCAGAAATCCAGGGTCCCCTCGAGCGCAAACCTGCCGAAACTGCTGTAACTGAAACTTGCCACTGCGCCTGTCTGGTTATAGCATCCCGAAAGTGAACTGGCTGCTCCGGCATGCGGGGCAATATAGTCTGCCGGATAGTGGCGCAACTGCACTCCGGCTTCCCAGTCGCCGGCAAACCTTTTTGACGCCCCGGCCACAATAGCCAGCGCCCCTCCCCTGTCGGCGGCGATTTCGCCAAACAGGCTGAATCCTGCCGCCCTTCCGGCAAAATCAAGTGAAAGATTGCCCCACAAACCATCGTAAAGCCTGTATTTGTTATAATAAAGAGGCTTTGTGCCGCACCGCCTGTCATACATGTAGGCAATACAGTTAATCCCGACCTTGAAATCCGGAAAACTCCAGCCGACGCTTGCCGCACCAAGATATTCCGACATTGTCTTGCGCCGGGCCATGGCCTGCGGCGTATCATGCAGGCCGTCGTCGTAAATGGTTACATACTTGCCGTTCTCAATTCTGGCATCCTTCCTGTTGCAGGATACAAGCAGAGAGACATCCATATTTTTAACCGTCAGCCAAACGGCGGCACCGCGATAGAAATCACTCTCCCCCGACGATGTATATGGTAGAAGCGGTGCACCCCGTCTGTAAAAGGAGGAGGGTTGCGTTGCACTCCATGGCGAAAATGAGTTCCACAGCACAAGCCCCTGTCCTAACCTTGCAGAGAAATCTCCGAGTACCAGAGTGTTGATGGTCCACTCTTTAAACAGGTCGTTGGCATGCTTTCCTCCAAGGGGAAGGTTGCTGCACGAAACAGATGCGGAGAGAAAATCGAATGGCCGTTTCCATGAAGCGAAAAGCGGCTCTCCTGCATCGCTCTCTGCCGTAACGTTGAAAGAGAGCCTTTCCCCATAACTGCCTCCATATTTTACAAGAAGCGCCGGAGAGAAATCCCCGCACTTTGTAAAGGTGCGCAAATAAAGTTCTGAACGCAGACTCGGACTTTCATTACCGTCGCCGGCAGGGCCGAAGGTTATAAAGGGGCGCAGCAGATCTGCCGTAAGAGGGTCGAATCCGTTCAAAAGAGAAAGTTCTCCAAACGAGAGCAAGGCTCCGCCGTGCTCCCTGTAATCGAGCAGCGCCTCTATCTGAAAAGGTGTAAGAAAAAGCAGCCTCTGCAAATCGGCCCTGCCGGCCCTGTTTATGTTCAACGGATTGGATGCAAGGTCTGAATAATACTCAAGAAGCGACTCAGCATCTGCAATCTCGCTTTCCAGAGCCGTCTGGTCTGTCACTTCATCCAGCCTCTCAAGAAGAGATTCCTCAAACAGAGAGAGGCTGTCCGCCCCGCTGCCATGAACGGCTTCGGCACTCTCAGGCACATGGAGAAACAAAAGAAAGGCTGCGGCTGCCAAAATAAAAAAAGGTCTCATCTATTCTCGCTTTTTGCAATGATAGCGCGAGAATGCGAGACCTTTCATGTAAAAGAGTCAAAACCTAATTTGTCTTGAATTTGAATTTTAATTGAGAAAGTTCCTCATTGGCTTTGGCAATCTTTCCGGCCAGATCTTTTTTAAAATTCACGAATTTTTCAAAAATCCTGGCATCGGAGCAGGCAAGAATCTGTGTCGCGAAAATTGCGGCATTCTTTGCTCCGTCCAAAGCCATTGTCGCAACAGGTATTCCGGAAGGCATCTGCAAGATGGAAAGAACTGAATCCCAGCCGTCCATTGAATTGCTCGATTTAATGGGAACACCTATTACAGGCAGAGGCGTAGTTGCAGCTATCACTCCGGGCAGATGTGCAGCGCCTCCGGCACCGGCAATTATGACCTTTACCCCTCTTTTGTGCGCATTCCCGGCAAATTCTGCAACCATCTGCGGTACACGGTGGGCAGAAAGGGCGTTAATCTCAAAAGGAATCTCCATCTGCTCCAGAAAAGCGGCAGCCTGCTCCATCACCTTCATGTCTGAAGTGCTGCCCATGATTATACTGACTTTCGGTTCCATAAAATATCTCTTTAAATTGACAGAAACAAAATTAATAGATATTTTTGCCGTTACAAAAATTAACCCCTGTTCCAGCATTATGAAACGCATAAAACTTCACGACAAATATTTCAGGCTCTACATGCCGCACAGACAGATAGAAGAGTCTGTACAGAAGGTGGCAGACCGGCTCAACAAAGATCTCGCAGGAAAAGATACCCCGATTTTTCTGAGCGTTCTCAACGGCTCTTTCATGTTCACCGCCTCTCTTATGCAGAAAATAGATTTCCAGTGCGACATTGTCTTTATAAAACTGGCTTCATATTGCGGGACACAGTCGACCGGAGAGGTAAAGCAGATTATGGGGCTTACAACAGACGTAAAGGGCAAAACCGTTGTCATAGTTGAAGATATAGTAGACACCGGCAACACTATCGAAAAGCTGGATGAAATTCTCAGAAAAGAGGGGGCGGCGGAGGTAAAGGTCTGCACCCTGATGTTCAAGCCCGCCTCATACAACAAGAGCGTTCCGATAGACTATGCGGCCAACTCCATTCCCAACGATTTCATAGTTGGATTCGGGCTCGATTACGACCAGCTCGGCCGCCAGTATAAAGACATATACGTAATAGACGAAAACCAGAACGGATAGAGGCTGCTATGACTTTTATCGCTATCTTTGCAGCCGGATTTTAAAGGAGGAACTATAAATGAAATATTATCTGCTGTTCGGCCCTCCGGGAGCCGGAAAAGGCACACAGGCAAAACTGCTGGTAGAAAAATACAATCTCCGCCATGTCTCAACCGGAGATCTGCTCAGAAGGGAGATTGCAGCGAAAAGCGAACTTGGGCTCGCGGCAAAGGCTCTCATCGATGCAGGCAATCTCGTAGACGATTCCATTGTGGAGAAGATGATAGAGAACGAAATAGACTGCAACCCCGCTGTTCCGGGATTTCTTTTCGACGGTTTCCCCAGAACGGTTGCACAGGCCGAAGCGCTGGACGCTCTGCTTGCAAAGAGAGGCGAAAGCCTGAGCAAGGTTATCTCCATAATCATAAGCGACTCGCTTGTATTCGAAAGAATTGCCCACAGAGCTGCAATAGAGGGGAGAAAAGATGACTCCAATCCCGAAATCATAGAAAACAGAATCAAGACCTATCATCAGAAGACAGAACTTCTTGTAAGTTATTACAAGGAGAGGGGCAAATATTTTGAAATAGACGGAGAGGGCACCATTGAAGATATTTTCAAGAAAATATCTGACCTCATATAACAGCGTACAGATTTAAAGAAACCTGTAAAATTGTGATACAAAGTACTTAAGGACGGAACCCAGTCCGCCTACCTTGACTGCTATGTAAACGGCATCCGTGAATACAAGTTCCTCAGCCTCTACCTCAGGCCCGAAACCGCTGCAGAAAACTCAACTTCATTAACTACCGCGGGGATATGGCAGCCGAATATGAAGCCAACCACGTCCCCCCAAGGTCCCTTTTGGTGGTTACTACGGCTGCTCCAACTACCCACGCTGCCGCTACATCCTCAAATAATCAGCTTTGCTCCACTCCTCTTTTTCCATACCTTTGCAAAAAACAACCAATGGAAAAATATACCAAAGTAGCCCTGACTATAGATGAACAGATAGAACTGCTTGAAGGAAGAGGACTTGACATTCCCGATACGGATAGGACCGCCAGACATCTGTCCAATATCAGTTATTACAGGATGAGCGCATACATGATCCCGTTCCGCAAGCCCAATCCTGACGGAAGCCTCTCAAACGACTTCTTTCCCGGCACCACATGGAACGACATAAACAGCCTCTACCGCTTCGACAGGAAACTGCGGATCCTTGTATTCGATGCCATAGAGAGAATAGAAATTGCCCTCCGCACCAAGTTGATATACCAACTCAGTCTGAAATACGGCTCTCACTGGCAGAATGAGGCCTCAATATTTCTGCCGCCTCGCACCAACGGGAAAACAGGAAAATCTCTTGATGTATATACCGACATACAAAGACATATAACAGAACACCTTACAGCCAACAGAAAAGTCACTTTCATCAAGCACTACCTCAGCAAATATAATGACCCTCCGACACCTCCGAGTTGGATGAGCGTTGAGTTACTCTATTTCAGCGAACTTTCCAAAATCTGTCAGAACCTCAAGAGCCGCAAGGACAGGACAGACATTGCTAAAGCATTTGGTCTGGTCGACGACAAGACTTTCTGCTCATGGCTCCACACACTCAATTATGTAAGGAACATCTGCGCACATCACGCAAGACTTTGGAACATTTCACTGGATATCTCCCCGGTGAAATATACCAATAAAGACTCCGGCAAGGTATGGCTCACGGACGAAGAAGTCAATATTGCCCAGAGCAAAAGAATGTACTACACCCTATGTATTATATTATACCTGCTCCAGAGCGTCAATCCCAATCACCATTTTCGGGAACAGTTCAGATCGTTACTGCAGAAATATCCTGTTGTCGATGTCAGATACATGGGATTTCCTGAAGATTGGCAAGAGCACCCCTTATGGAAAATTTAGGGAATCTTGCATCGTTCAAAAATTTTCTGCTATATTTGCATTGCAAAAGCAAATGAGCCTCCCAGGCGAGCCGTAAGGCAGCATACTTGGGGGGCGTTTTCAATTTTATTCACCACCTATATCGCCCGCCCAACTCAGAGTATAATAGCCAAAAATGGTTGGCAATTATACCGCCACAGAACCGGATGCTGGAGCATAGCCCGGGCGCGCGGAAAATAAACCTAAACCTAACCTACCAATCCCGTCCCGGCAAACAATGCAAAGACGGGATTTTTTATTTCCAAATATTTCAGCAGAAGAATATCCCACACATCAAAAGAATCTCTATCTTTGCAAGGATATAGTAATATCATAATATGGCAGGTTCGAACTTTGTAGACTACGTAAAGCTTTTTCTGGCTTCCGGTGCGGGCGGAAACGGTTCCACACATCTGAGGCGTGAAAAGTATATTCCAAAGGGAGGCCCCGACGGAGGAGACGGGGGCCGGGGAGGCCATATAATATTGCGCGGGAACCCACAGTTCTGGACTCTTATCCACCTCAAATACAGGAAGCACATAAAGGCCAAACCGGGAGAAAGCGGAAGCGGCAACCTCTGCAAGGGAGCCAACGGAGAAGATATAGTGCTGGACGTTCCGCTCGGCACGGTTGCCAGGAATGCAGAGACCGGAGAGGTGCTTTTCGAGATTACCGAGCCGGGCGAAGAGAAGATAATAGTCAGGGGCGGGCGCGGAGGGCTGGGAAACGCCAACTTCAAATCTGCCACAAACCAGACACCGCGCTATGCACAACCTGGAGAAGAGGGTGTCGAGGGCTGGTTTATCCTTGAACTTAAGATGCTGGCAGACGTAGGGCTGGTAGGCTTCCCCAATGCCGGAAAATCTACTCTGCTCTCTACAATCTCCGCCGCCCGTCCCAAGATTGCAGACTACGCCTTCACCACTCTGGAGCCAAGCGTGGGCGTTGTAAAATATTACGATGACAAATCCTTTGTCGTAGCCGACATTCCCGGCATAATAGAAGGCGCGGCCGAAGGAAGGGGGCTGGGCCACAGATTCCTCCGGCACATAGAGCGCAATTCGGTACTTCTGTTCATGATTCCCGCCGACAGTTCCGACATAAAGGAAGAATATTATATTCTTCTGAAAGAACTCCAGAAGTTCAACCCGCAGCTGCTCGGAAAGGAGAGGATTCTCGCAATATCAAAATCAGACATGCTGGACGATGAGCTGGAAAGGGAGATAAAAAAACACCTTCCCCGCAAGGTGCCGCACATATTCATCTCTTCCCACACAGGCAAGGGAATAAAGGAACTGAAAGATCTGCTCTGGAAAACATTGAACGAATAAAAGGAGACCATGATAGACCGGATAATAGAGTTCGACAAGCACCTGATGCTGCTGCTAAACGGCTGGCACTCGCCCTTTTTCGACTTTCTGATGCCCGTCATAACAAACAAATATACCGGAATCCCCATATATCTTGCAATTCTGGTTATCCTGTTCCGCAAGACGGATATGAAAAAATTGCTGATAGCCGTTGCGGCGATTCTTGTAACTTTCGCACTTTGCGACAGCCTGTCGGTGGCCCTTTTCAAAGAGACATTCCAGAGACTGCGTCCCGGCTGGGACCCCCAAATAATGGACCAGGTGAGAATGCTGGAGTACAAGGGGGGACAATATGGCTTTGTATCGAGCCATGCGGCAAACCTGTTCGGACTGGCGACAATAACTTCCCTGCTTATAAAAAACAGGATATACACCGCTCTGATATTTTTCTGGGCCGCGCTGGTGGGCTACAGCAGAATTTATGTAGGCAAGCATTTTCCGGCAGATGTGGTCTGCGGAGCCATTTTCGGAATGATTGTAGGTTATCTCGTATACAAAGGCACAATCTGGCTGTGCGATTACTTCCGTAAAAGAAGATGCTCTGCATAATAGACACATCCACCGAACCATATTTCAATCTCGCCGCAGAGGAATATCTGCTCAAGGAGTTTTCGCAGCCTGTATTCAGGCTCTGGAGAAACGAAGACTCAGTTATCGTAGGCCGTTATCAAAACACGCTTGCCGAGATAAATGCAGGATATGCATTGGAACATGGCATAAAAGTGGTCCGCCGTCTTACCGGAGGCGGAGCGGTCTACCACGACCCGGGGAATCTGAATTACACCTTCATAGAGCGGCAGGTGAAAGGCGAAGAGAGCGCAGCCATGTTCCGGAGGTTTACAGCGCCCATACTTGAGGCCATACGCAGCCTCGGGATAGAGGCTGCGCTCGAAGGGAGGAACGATTTGCTGATAGAGGGGAAAAAATTCTCAGGCAACGCAATCTGCCTTTACAGAAACAGGGTGCTCCAGCACGGCACGCTCCTTTTTTCGACATCGGAGCAGAAACTGTCGGGGGTACTAAAAGAGAAAGATGAAAGATTCAAAAGCAATGCCGTAAACTCCAACAGAAGAGGCATAACCAATATCAGCAGCCACCTTGAAAGAGAGATGGACATAGAAGAGTTCACCCGGTATCTTGCCGGATATATCTGCAACCATGCATCCCTTGGAGAGGAGCTTGTCCCCTACTCCTATACAGCGGATGACATAAAGGCCATAGAACACCTCCGCGACACCAGATACAGCAGGGATGAATGGAATTTCGGAAAATCTCCGGACTACCGGTTTTCAAACAGAAGAAGGTTCAAAGGAGGCACGGTGGAGGTCTGCTTTAACGTGACAGACGGGAGGATTGCAGAACTTTCCATATCGGGAGACTACTTTTTCACCAGGCCTACCGAAGAGTTCTGCGCACTTCTTTCAGGCACTCCGCACAACATTGGCGCGATAAGGGAAAAAACAGGCTCCGTCAGCCTGGGAGAATATTTTTCCAACATCTCTCCCGAAGAACTGACGGAGCTTTTCTTCTGATTTATATCGGTCCGGACCGTGACACCGTACTGCTATTGGCCTCTTTTCTTCTCCTTGATCTTTACAAGCTGCCCCTTCAACACATCCACGCAGTCTACAACAGCATCTTCGAATGTAGAGGCATTTTTCTGAATAAAGAGGTCTTTTCCGGGCAGTGCAATCTTAATCTTCACCTCCTTGTTCTCGGTATCGGGAAGCAATGAGAGCACCACCTCCGCATTGATTACATCCTCGTAGAACTTTTCGAGTTTGCCCACTTTCTTGTCGATGAAATCCAACAATTTTGAATCGGCATCGAATTTAACTGACTGAATCCTGATATCCATATCATCCTCCTTTTTTAGCCCGTGGATGGGCGGTTAAATAAACTTTTTTTAATTGCTCAAAAGAGTTGTGCGTATAAACTTGCGTAGCCGCCAACGATGAGTGCCCCAGAACCTCCTTTATGCTGTTCAGGTCTGCGCCGTCATTCAGCAGGTGCGTGGCAAACGAGTGACGCAGAACATGCGGAGTGTTTTTTCCTCCGAAACCGGGGATTTTGGAAAACTCCCGTCGCACTACATTATTAACAAAATTAAGGTATATAGGGTTGCCTTTGTTTGTCAGAAAAAAGGCAGTTTCGCCACATTTTTCATGTTCGGCCGCAAATTCCTCCCTTTTTTGCATATATTGCCCGAGCAACTTTGCCAGGAAAGGCACAACGGGTATCTCGCGCTCCTTGTCTCCCTTGCCGGTAATGCGGAAAAGCGAGCGGGACTTGTCGTAATTGCAGATTTTCAGGGCCGCAATTTCCGCCCTTCGCATGCCTGTAGCATAAATCGCAGCAACAATCACCCTGTCTCTCAACTCATTGTAACTGTCTGGCAGCGGCTGTGCAAGATAGGCGTCAATTGCATCCTGATCATAAAAGAGCGGCAGCCGTTTATTCTGCTTCGGGCGGTATACCATACCTACCGGATTCTCCGCCAGCAGGTTGTTTTTCAGCAAATAGTCGCAATAACTGCTCAGGGCGCATACCTTAAGGTTCACGCTTCTGGCTGAAAGGCCGTTTTTGAGCGAATCGGCTATGAAACTGCGGATATGAAGCGGGATAAGCAGTTCCAACTGCTCCTTCTCCGGAAAAATTTCATCTGAGGGAAGTTCTTCATGGACCGAAAGGCCCAGAATATGGCAGTAGAAATCACATACTGCACTACGGTACAGGAAGACTGTTCTTTCAGAATAGCGTTTGTGCACCCTGATGTGGTTTATGAATCTGTCCAAGAGAGCCAACATACCGTGCCGTAGTTTTGGTTAAAGGTAAGGATTTTTATTCTAATAAAAAAGAGGGCGGGATAAAAATAACAGGTAATAGGTATTGACATTATAATAAATTTCACATTATTTTGCGCTCAAAACAGACAGAATGCACTTATCAGATCTTAAAACCGGAGAATCGGGCATCATAGTCAAGGTACTGGGCCACGGAGGTTTTAGAAAGAGAATATTGGAAATGGGCTTTGTAAGGGGGCAGGAAGTCACTGCCATTCTCAATGCACCTCTCAAAGACCCAATCAAATACAAGGTCATGGATTACGAAGTCTCGCTGCGCAGGAATGAAGCGGCGATGATAGAAATCGTAACCGGAGACGAGACTGTGGCAGAACCCAGCGCCGGCGTTGCCAGGGAGAATGAACCTGCAGCAGGAAACAGGCCCGGTGGCAAGGCGTTTTCAGAAAAGTCGAAAGAGATAAACATTGCCCTGGTAGGCAACCCCAACAGCGGAAAGACATCGCTCTTCAACGCATTGGCGGGAAGGCACGAGCATGTGGGCAACTACAGCGGCGTGACAGTTGATGCCAAAAGCGGACACTTCAACTATAAGGGATACAGGTTCAACATAACCGACCTGCCTGGCACATACGCCATTACAGCATACAGCCCCGAAGAGGTTTATGTCAGGCGTTTCCTTATGGAGCAGGCACCCGATGTGATTCTCAACGCCGTGGTGGCTTCAAACCTTGAGCGTAACCTCTATCTTACCACCGAACTGATAGATATAAACCAGAAAACTGTCGTAGCCCTGAACATGTACGACGAACTTGAAAAGAGCGGCGCAAGGCTCGATTACGGCAGTTTGGGCAAACTGATAGGCATTCCCATGGTTCCTGTCGTTGCAAAAGAGAAGGTCGGGCTGGAAAAGCTGCTGGATACCATAATTGCCGTATATGAGAGCGACTCCGCTGAGGGAGAGAGCGAGGTGGCAAAGACCATCCGCCACATACATATAAAATACTCTCCGGCCATAGAAAAAGAAATAGCCCTTGTTTCCAATGAGATAAAGCGCGACGACTCCGATTTTCCCAAAGTGTTTCCTCCACGCTACTGGAGCATAAAGCTTCTGGAAGGAGACAGGGAACTGTATAAGATCCTGAGCAACTCCCCCAATCGTGAGAAATGGGATGAACTGCGCAATGCTGCCGCAGAACGGATAAAGAGACAGCTTGGAGAAGATGTGGAGAGCGCGGTTACAAACGAGAAATACGGTTTCATATCGGGCGCGCTAAAAGAGACTTTCGTTCCCGGAGCAAAGGAGCAGAACAAAAACAGTGCTATAATAGACTCCATTGTAACGCACAAGGTATTCAGTTTTCCTATTTTCCTGCTTCTGATGTGGATTATGTTCTACATGACCTACACTTTGGGGGCATATCCACAGGAGTGGCTCGAAAACCTTATGGGCGCACTCGGCAACGGAGTCTCCGGAATCATGAGCGAAGGACCGCTCAGAGACCTTATAGTAGACGGAATAATAGGGGGAGTGGGAAGCGTTGTGGTATTTTTGCCCAATATCCTTATTCTCTACTTTTTCATTTCGCTAATGGAAGACTCGGGCTACATGGCTAGGGCAGCCTTCATAATGGACAAGCTGATGCACAAGATAGGGCTGCACGGAAAATCGTTCATACCGATGATTATGGGGTTCGGATGCAATGTCCCGGCAATAATGTCGGCAAGAACCATAGAGAGCCGCTCAAGCAGGCTTATCACGATTCTCATCAACCCGTTCATGTCGTGCAGCGCCCGTATTCCCGTATATGTGCTTATAGCCGGCACCTTCTTTCCAAAGAACTCAGCAAACGTACTGATGCTCCTCTACCTGCTTGGAATTGTCGTTGCAGTGATTACGGCCAGACTGCTCAGGAAATTCCTCTTCAAGGAAGACGAGACACCGTTTGTAATGGAACTTCCTCCATACAGGACACCTACCCTGAACGCAACGCTTACCCATTTATGGGAAAAATGCGTACAGTATCTCAAGAAAATAGGGAACATAATTCTTCTTGCTTCAATAGTCATCTGGTTTTTAAGCTACTATCCGGCAAAGAGAGAAACGGCGGAACAAATGGAGAAAGGCTCGTACCTCGAACAGGTAGGCAAGGCTGTGGAACCTGTGGTAGCTCCGCTGGGGCTTAACTGGAAAGCCTCTGTCGCCCTAATTTCCGGTGCTGCCGCAAAAGAGATAGTAGTAAGTACGCTTGGAGTGCTGTATGCAGGCCAGGAGACTTCCGATAGCGGAGAAGAGTTGGAGACCAATGAAAATCACCAGCTCTCCCAACAGTTGATAAAATCGGGAGACTTTACAAAAAGTTCGGCAATGGCGCTTATGGTATTCGTACTGCTCTATTTCCCGTGCATAGGGACCATAGCGACCATAGCACACGAAGCCGGAAGCTGGAAATATGCTCTCTTCTCTATCATATACAGCACATGCGTAGCCTGGATTGTCGCATTCCTGACATATAATATCGGAAATCTGATATGGTAGGGAGAGAAATACAGGAAATACTGATTTGGGTAATCGCAGCCGCAGCACTTGTCTTACTGTCGGTGAGAATCTTCAGAAAGACAAGAAGAGGCCGCCCCGGGAAAGACTCTTCCTGCAACGGATGCAACGGCCGCAACGGAGGATGCAGTTGCTGCGGATAAAAGAGAGACGCCTGCACGCAAATTACAAGGCATCAAGGTTTAGGGCGAAGGGGTCTTCCGAATATAAAAAGCCGGCAGCCCCAACAGGCTACCGGCTACATTCAATCACGAATTTCTTGTTATAATGAGGAAAATACAAGGCCTCCCTCATTACTTGCAGTAGTATTATAATGGCAAATTACAAGGCATCAAGGTTTAGGGCGAAGGAGTGTACTGTAGTACATGACCGAGCCATAATACCGAAGATAACACAGTAATTTGTCATTAGAATACGCTGCAATTAGAATTTCTGATTCAAAATCTCAATAATCTTAATCGCAGCATAGGCTATGGGAGTACCCGGACCGAAGATTGCCGCTGCACCAGCCTTATACAGCACATCGTAATCCTGGGCAGGGATAACGCCTCCGGCAATTACTATGATATCCTCTCTTCCCAGTTTCTTGAGTTCTGCTATGATCTGAGGCACGAGAGTCTTGTGTCCGGCAGCCAGAGATGAAACTCCCACTACATGCACGTCGTTCTCTACAGCCTGTTTTGCAGCCTCCTCGGGTGTCTGGAAGAGCGGCCCCATATCTACGTCGAATCCGCAGTCTGCATAACCGGTGGCAACTACCTTGGCTCCGCGGTCGTGACCGTCCTGTCCTAATTTTGCAATCATGATACGAGGCTGACGACCCTCTTTCTTTGCAAATTCGGCAACCATCTCCTTTGCCTTCTCGAATTCGGGATCATTCTTGACCTCAGAAGAGTAAACACCTGTATTCATACGTATAACTGCTTTATATCTTCCTACTACAGCCTCGCATGCGTCTGAAATTTCTCCCAATGAAGCACGCGCCTTGGCTGCCTCCACTGCAAGTTCCAGCAAATTGCCGTTCTTGTTCCTGACAGCCTCGGTAATTGCAGCAAGGCACTCCTGAACCTTGGCATTGTCGCGGTTTGCCCTGAGTTCCTTAAGCCTCTGTATCTGCTGTTCCCTTACTTTGGTATTGTCTATGTCGAGTATCTCGATAGGATCCTCTTTCTCAAGCCTGTATTTGTTTATACCTACGATTGTGTCTTCTCCGGAGTCTATTCTTGCCTGCTTGCGTGCAGCAGCCTCCTCGATTCTCAACTTGGGAATACCTGTCTCGATAGCTTTGGCCATACCGCCGAGTTTCTCGATTTCCTCGATATGCTCCCATGCCTTGTGCGCCAGTTCGTTTGTAAGTGACTCCACATAGTAGGAACCAGCCCATGGATCTATCGAACGGCATACGTTTGTCTCTTCCTGAATGTAAATCTGGGTATTTCTTGCAATACGCGCCGAGAAATCTGTAGGAAGCGCTATTGCCTCGTCAAGTGCATTGGTATGCAGAGACTGGGTATGGCCAAGAGCCGCACCCATTGCCTCGATACAGGTTCTGGCAACATTGTTGAAAGGATCCTGCTCTGTAAGCGACCAGCCCGATGTCTGGCAGTGTGTCCTGAGCGACAGAGATTTGGGATTTTTGGGATTGAACTGTTTTACGAGTTTTGCCCAGAGCATGCGGGCTGCACGCATCTTGGCAATCTCCATGAAATGGTTCATACCTATTGCCCAGAAGAATGAGAGACGGGGTGCGAATGCGTCCACGTCAATTCCTGCCTTGATACCGGTTCTGAGATATTCGAGACCGTCGGCCAGGGTATATGCCATCTCTATGTCGTTGGTCGCACCTGCCTCCTGCATGTGGTAACCGGATATGGAAATAGAGTTGAATTTGGGCATATATTTTGACGTATATGCGAATATGTCTCCGATGATTCTCATTGAGAACTCAGGCGGATAAATATAAGTGTTGCGCACCATGAACTCCTTGAGGATATCGTTCTGGATTGTTCCGGCCATCTCCTCGAGTTTTGCACCCTGCTCAAGACCGGCGACAATGTAGAATGCCATGACAGGAAGTACGGCACCGTTCATTGTCATTGAAACCGACATCTTGTTGAGAGGAATCTGGTCGAAAAGGATTTTCATATCCTCGACACTGCATATGCTTACGCCTGCCTTGCCGACATCACCGACAACTCTGGGATGGTCTGCATCATATCCGCGGTGTGTAGCCAAGTCGAAAGCCACTGAAAGGCCTTTCTGGCCGGCCGCAAGGTTTCTCCTGTAAAAGGCATTGGACTCTTCTGCAGTTGAGAATCCGGCATACTGGCGTATTGTCCAGGGTTTTTGAACATACATTGTACTGTATGGTCCACGCAGGAACGGTGCAATGCCGGCGGCATAGTTCAGATGCTCCATTCCCTCCAGGTCTGACTCGTCGTAATTTGTCTTTACAACAATCTTTTCCGGTGTAACCCACTCGCTGTTTTCCAACTGACCGCAAGCGGCACCGTCTTTATATTTTATTTCTGAAAAATTCGGACGCATGACTATTTAATTCCAAGTTTAGTTTGATAATCTTTTAATGTTTCAAGAACATTGCTCTTTACGCTGATAAAGTTGACAACGCCTTTGGCAATCAGTTCCTCCTTGCAAGCAGGTTCTCCTGCCACAACTACTATAGCCTTGTCTCCTACAAGATCGGCCATCATGGCTGCCCCTTCTGCATACTCGTCATCGGAAGAGCAGGCAACTATTATGTCTGCCTTTGCATCCAGTGCGGCCTTGACTCCCTCCTCAACAGAAGAGAACCTGTTGTTGTCCACAACCTTGAAGCCTGCAACGGCAAAGAAGTTGCATGCGAACTGGGCACGTGCGCGGCACATTGCCAGATTACCGTATGTAACCATGAATGCAACCGGCTGCCTGCCGCTCTTGTCTGTCTTGAACCTCATGGCTTCAAAAGCCTGTGCACCCCTGTATTTCTCAAGCGGAGCGCCTATCATCTCACCTGTAACCTCGGGAGCCGGTTTTCTTGTAACGACCTCGAGAGTGATGTCCTTGTCTGCCTTCTCCGTAAAATTAGGATACTGGTTGGTACCGAGGATAGTCTCCCTGCGGGTTGCGATATTCTTGTCGCGTTTGCTGGAACTCTCCTTTATTGCATTCTGTACAAATGAAGCCTTGAAAGCCTCGATGTAGCCACCCATGCCCTCTACCTTGCCGAAGAGAGCCCATGCTGCATCTGCAATAGATTCTGTAAGATTCTCAACATAGTATGAACCGGCAGAAGGATCTACCACTTTGTCGAAATGAGACTCCTCCTTAAGGATAATCTGTGCGTTTCGCGCAATGCGGTTGCTGAACTCTCCCGGTGCGCGGAATGCATAGTCGAAAGGCAGCACTTCAAGAGAATCCACGCCTGCGATGGTTGCGCTCATAGCCTCTGTAGTGCCTCTGAGCATATTCACATAAGCGTCGTAGACTGTCTGGTTCCACTCGCTTGTAACAGCATGCACCTTTATCTTTTTGCTGCACTCTTTCTGTGCGCCGTAAGCAGCCACGACATTTGCCCAGAGCATGCGGGCCGCGCGGAATTTTGCAATTTCCATAAAATAGGTTGAGCCGACAGCAAAAGTGAACTTGATGCGTTTTGCAGCTTCGTCTGCACTTACGCCGGCATCTGTAAGCTTGCTCAGATACTCGCTGCCCATTGCAAGGCCGAATGCAAGTTCTTGAACAATCGTAGCGCCTGCATCATTGAATGCGTACGCCTCAACGCCTATAACGCGGACATGAGGATACTCCTTTACAGCCTCTACAACCTCCTTGAGCCTCTCCATTGATTTGTCGCTGCAAAAAGCGCCTTTCTGGTTCAGCACTCTGAGAGGGTCGTAGTCGAACGAAGCCCTGAGTTCCCCGGGTTTTACACCCTCTGCCTCGGCAACTGCCAGGAATGCCTTGACAATGTCAACCGATGCGCAGCAGCATCCTGTAAAGTTGACCTCTGTCTTGCCAAGGTCTATGCCTTTGAGCAGAGTCTTCATCTGCTCCTGGCTTACGGCCTTCTCGCCGTCGATACAGAATCCTACAGAAGTGACACCCTTTTTGAGGCCGTCTACGGCTTCTGCGTTAGCACGCGCATAATCGCCGTCATGCGCACAATAATCTTGACGAATCAACCAGTCGTTATTATCCTTTGTGCCTCTTACATAAGGGAATGTTCCCGGAACACCGCCCAGATGCTTTACATCCTTCAGGTTTTCGGCACGATAATACGGGCGGACCGAGAAACCTTCCTGTGTTCTCCATACGAGTTTTTTCTCGTAATCTGCGCCCTTCAGGTCTTTGATTATCACCTGTTCCCACTGCTCGGTAGAAACCGGTGGAAATTCAGCAAATAGTTTTTCTGCCATGTTGTTTTTTTTAATATAATGGATTCAAATTGTTTTCTTTACCCAACATCATGCAAATTTAACAAAAATTGTTTCCAATTACACCCTATTTACAACAAGTTTAACGGATTTTGCGATTATCCACTCCTTTACATATGACTTTACATACATGTTACGACAGGGAATCGTATACTGCGGCAGCGATTTCCGCGATTATCTTCGCATTCACCTCATCAGATTCGGCGGAATCCTGTACAAAGACAACGATGAAACATTTTCTTCCGTCGGGAAGGTATATGACACCTGCATCGTTTTCCGCCATTCTCGTACCGTCGGGCAGCCTGCCTGAATGGCCCGTCTTGTGACCGAGCCTTACCTGTTCCGGCAAGCCAGCCCTCATTTTGTCACGGCCCGACGAAGTTGCTATCATAATCTGCTCCAGAAAGGCAAGATGTTCGTCTGAAAGAATATTTTCTGTATATATCTTTTTCATGAACAGAGCCGTTGAAAGAGGTGTGCTCCAGTTATCGTAGCTTTTCAGCGGAACAGCGTTCATTGACTTTTCTGTCTCCGTAAGGTTAAAGTCTTTAATTCCCAAAGATTCCACATAGGAATCCACCGCTTCAATACCTCCTGCAAAATATATGAGATAGTCGCAGGTGTTGTTGTCGCTCAGCGAAATGGTATATTCAAAGAGTTTCCTGAAAGCCGCCTTTGTATCCTTCCCTCCGCTTTCGTCTCTCAGAGGGCTGTAGGTATCTTCATGCAGCTGTTCAGAAGAAACGACAACCACACTGTCGAGACTTATATTTTCATGCTCCATCTTTTTCAGGGCCGTTACTGCCACATGCAGCTTGAATACACTCATCAGCGGGTAACGCAAGTGATTATTATAGAGAAACGTCTCGTCTTCATACAGTACGGCGACTCCTACATCTGCCTGTTTTCCCGCTACAATCTTGTCAATATCTGTTTTAGAAATCTGCGCAGAGGCAACCACGCAGCAGAAAAAAAGCGCGACTGCAAAAAAGTATCTTTTCATCGGAGATAAAATCCAAAATCCACTGCAAATATAGGAAATGGGGATAACATACAAAACTTCTGCAAAAGGGCAGAAAACCTGCAAGAAAATTTTGAGATTCGGGCAAAATGATTACCTTTGCACTCCTGAAATAAAAGGAGGTGGTTAAGAGATGATTATAGTTCCGGTTAAAGAGGGTGAGAATATCGAGAGGGCTTTGAAGAAATTCAAACGCAAATTCGAGAAGACAGGTGTGATACGTGAGTTGAGAAACAGAAAGACTTTCGTAAAGAAATCTGTTGCAAGAAGAGAGGAGATAAAGAAGGCCATCTATGTAAAGCAACTTCAGCTTAAAGAGGAATAAGCATTGCGTTTCACGGCTTATATGACATAGTTCCCGGCGGGCACCGTCGGGAACTTTTTTTCTACAGTTCTCTCAGGATAACATTGTTTGCCTCATCTATGACAGAGCTCTCGAGCGAGGCCAGATAGATGCTGGTTGTCTTCTCCGAATCATGCCCCATGCCTTCGCTAATCACCGAAATGGGGATATTCTTGTTCCTTGCGGCCGTGGCCCAGGAGTGGCGCGCCACATACATCGTAAGCGGAAGATGGAGCCCGGCCATAGCACCGATCTGTTTCAGATGCCTGTTCACAAGGCACATAGCATTAAGGTACTGGAGTCTCGGATTACTGTCGGCGTGCTTTATTATAGGCAGCAGGAAAGTGCTTCTGCGCATATCATACCTGCCCACTATCTCCTCCATACAGCTCTCCCAACGGATAGAGAGCCTTTGTCCTGTTTTTCTCCTGCAATAAGAGAGCACTCCGTTCCGGAGATTGCTTTTTTCGAGAAAAGCCATATCTATGAAAGACATGCCTCGGGTGCAGAACGAAAAGATGAACATGTCGCGCGAAAACTCCATGCTGCGGCGTTCAGAAAGATCGAGTTCCTTGATTCTCTTTATCTGGTCCAGCGAGATAGCCCGCTTTACGCTCTTGGCCACGCCGGTGTATACATGCCTGAAGGGATAACGCTGCACCGTAAGTTCCTTTTCCACTGCACGGTTATAGACGGCACGCAATATGCGCATGTAAAATGACGTGGAATTTTTTGTAAGTCCCCTTTTCTGGAGATAGGCCTCATAAAGCAGCATCAGTTCAGAGTCCATATCAGAGATGAAAAGGTCGCGGTTGCGGCGGAAAGCCGTAAAGCTTTTCAGAGCGGATGCATAGGTTTCAAAGGTGCGCTGCCGCCCCATTGTCCTCAGCCGCTCCATTACGGAACTCATAAATGGAAAAAAATAAAACTCAGCATGTTCGCCGGATTCAAGTTCTGGTAATTTTAGGTCTTTTGTTGCCATGTCGATAGTTATTTGTCTAAATTTGTCTGCGGCAACAGACCAGGACAGAACCTTTCAGCGACTACCAGACCTCTTTCTGAATAAAATTTCTGTATGCAGCCTCCTCCATGAAACCATACCCGCAGTTCTCCTTTGGAGTGCCCAAGAGCAGGGAGTGGACATAACCGTTTTTCTCTACCATAACAGTATGGAGAATTGCCCTCTCGGGATTCTCTATCATCAGAAACTGCACGCTTTTGTCTGCAGAGCGGCAACTTATTATATTTCCGGATTTCTGCTCGACCCACTCTTTATCCAACGAATCCTGCAGATATCTTAGCATCACGCCGCTTCTATACCATGTCCCGCCCGTGGGCGATACAAACGGCTTTCCGTTCAGCAGGGCGTTTGCATCGTCGTAGCAGGCTACAAAAAGAGTGTTTCCGGCAGAAGAGCCGAGCCACCTTGCCAATTTGCCGCCGTAACGCCCGTCATCCCAGTTGTAGTTGCTGTCGAGAAATACAATGCGGCGCACATATGAAGGAATCGTATCTACGGCATCCATGAAGCCGAACGGGATGTTGCCTCCGCCGCTGTGCCCGCTCAGGACAATATACGGCTCATATTTTCCAAAAGTGCAGAGCAACTCTTCGGCAAGCCTTGCAATCAGGCTGTCGCCGCCTTTGTTTGCAGCTCTCCAGCTGCCCCAACTCAACTGCTCCGCCTCGAGATAGACGGTAACGAGGTTGAATCCCGGGCGGAGGCTGCGTATATAACGTGTCTGCGCGCCGATATGCTGTATCTGAAAATGCCAGTCATCCCCTTCAGCCGCCTGCTTGCCTATCGTCCAGTCTGTAGTATTGCCGTTCGGCAGACCATAAAGGACTATGGCTGTGGGTAGCGAACTGTCGAACTCCGATGCAGAGGGGGCATTTACCTCCACCTTAATGCCCGGGCAACGGGTATATGATGCAATCTGCTCTCCAAAACAGGGAGCGGTCTTGAAGCCGGGGAGTTCGACCCCGCGGCTGCAACCGGTGAATATGACTGCAAGAGAGAGCAGGAAAAGAAATCTTTTCATTGCCGCAGTTTCCAGCATCAGATATTCCGGCAGATATACTCTCCCACCTGTGTTGTAGAGTATCCCTTTCCGCCGCTTTCGCGCTCGGCCGCGGTCAGAAGGTCAGGAGTAACCACTCCCTCCTCTATTGCCTTCCTGCAGCCATTCCTTACCGCAGAGGCTTCGGCGGCAAGACCAAACGAATCCAGCATCATTGCCGCAGAGAGAATTGTGGCTATCGGATTTGCAATGTTCTTGCCTTTTGCCTGAGGAAACGAGCCGTGGATAGGCTCGTAGAGAGCCACGTCGGCTCCGGTAGAAGCAGAAGGCAGCAGCCCGATGGAACCGGTAATTACGCTCGCCTCGTCGCTGAGAATATCTCCGAATAGATTTTCTGTAAGCAGCACGTCGAAAAATGCCGGAGAGGTTACAAGCTGCATTGCAGCGTTGTCTACGAACATAAAGTCCAGCGCAATGTCGGCATATTCCTCATCATGCAGCGTTTTGACAGTTTCACGCCACAGACGGCTTGTCTCCAGTACGTTGGCCTTGTCTACCAATGTAACATGCCGTTTTCTGCCCCTTGCAAGATTGAAGGCCACCCTTGCCACCCTTACAATCTCCTCCCTGCTGTAAAGGCAAGTGTCGAAGGCTCTTGCACCGCCGTTGTCGCGCCCTCTCGGTTCGCCGAAATAAAGTCCTCCTGTAAGTTCCCTTACAATTATAAGGTCCACCCCCTCTATGCGTCCGTTTTTGAGCGGAGAACTCTCACGCAGGGAGGCAAACGGTGCAATGGGGCGCAGATTTGCAAACAGTCCGAGCGACTTGCGCATTTTCAGAAGCCCCTGTTCCGGCCTTACCTTTGCCGTAGGGTCGTTGTCATACTTCGGGTCTCCGATTGCACCGAAAAGCACGGCATCGCTCTTCCTGCATATTTCATGAGTTGCATCTGGATAGGGATCGCCGCATGCATCTATGGCACATGCTCCTACCAGAGCCTGCGTAAAGAGAAACTCATGGGAATATTTTTTTGCCACGCTCTCCAACACGGCAACGGCCTGCGCCGTAATTTCGGGGCCGATGCCATCGCCGGGCAGCAGCGCTATACTCTTTTTCATACTATTTGTCGTTTGATTTTTCAAAATTCTCTATGACAGACCTTGTGGTTATCAGGTAATCTATGTCGCTCAGCCCGTTCTCCAGACAATGGCGCTTGTACTCGCCTATGGGAAAACTCTCTCTCATTCCGGCAACGGCGCGACCCTCTTCAACTATCTCCACATACTTTTCCGGCAGATTAATCCTGAGCTCCATATCTCTGTTCTCATTGCGGCGCTGCAGGATTTTCTGCAGGAAATCTTCGCTTACCTGCACGGGAAGCAACCCGTTGTTAAGCGCATTGTTCTTGAAAATATCTGCAAAGAAACTCGAAACCACCGCCCTGAAACCGTAATCCGCCAGAGCCCATGCAGCATGTTCGCGGCTCGAGCCGCAACCGAAGTTTCTCCCTGCGACAAGGATTTTCGCCCCTTCTGGTGCGTTGGCAAAGACCGAATCCCGCACAGGCGAGCCGTCGCCGTTGAATCTCCAGTCTCTGAACATGGCATCGCCGAACCCTTCACGCGTAGTGGCCTTCAGGAAACGGGCCGGGATAATCTGGTCTGTATCTATATTCTCAACGGATGTAGCCACAACCGGAGACTGCAATATGTTTATCTTTTCAAAAGACATATCTCTGTTTTTTTTATTTCATATCCATAATATCATACTCTTCCGGGCATCAGCCCCGCCGGCAGCCTCATGCAAGGGTGCGGGGGTCTGCAATCACACCCACAACGGCTGCCGCCGCAGCTACGAGCGGGCTGCATAGCATTGTCCTTGCCCCCTGGCCCTGCCGCCCTTCGAAATTTCTGTTTGAAGTGGAGAGAGAATAGGCTCCTGCAGGCACCTTGTCTTCGTTCATTGCAAGGCATGCAGAGCAGCCGGGCTGTCTGAGGGTAAAACCTGCATCATTGAGAATCTTCTCCAGCCCTTCCTCCCTGATTTTTCTCTCTACCTCAACGGAACCGGGAACCAGCCAGACCGTTATGCCGGGTGCAGCCTTTTTCCCCTTTACAAAATTTGCAAACGCCCTGAAATCCTCTATCCTGCCGTTGGTGCAGCTGCCTACGAAAATGTAGTCCACCTTTTTGCCCAGCATCTTTTCACCGGGGGCAAAACCCATATAGGCCAGCCCTTTCATTCCGCTCTCGTCGCACTCGGGAATAATGCCGTCTATTGCAATTCCGCGCCCCGGGTCTGTTCCGTATGTTATCATCGGCTGAATATCTGCCCCGTCAAAGGTATACTCCTTGTCGAAAACCGCGTCAGTATCGCTGTAAAGCATGCTCCACTGTTCAACAGCCTTGTCGAACTCCGCACCGGCCGGGGCGAACCTGCGTCCTTTGATATACTCGAACGTAGTCTTGTCAGGCGCCACGAATCCTCCGCGCGCCCCCATCTCTATACTCATGTTGCAGACAGTCATCCTTCCCTCCATGCTCATATTTTCAAACACCTCTCCTGCATACTCCACAAAATGGCCTGTTCCGCCGCCTGTCCCGACCTTGGAAATGATATAGAGAATCACATCCTTCGGAGTGACGCACTTTCCGAGCCTGCCGTTTATGGTTATGCGCATCTGTTTGGGTTTGTTCTGCAACAGGGTCTGGGTGGCAAGCACCATCTCCACCTCGCTCGTGCCTATTCCAAAGGCTATGGAGCCGAACGCTCCGTGTGTTGCAGTATGGCTGTCGCCGCAGACTATGCACATGCCTGGCAGGGTCAGCCCCTGCTCAGGGCCTATGACATGCACGATTCCGTTGGAAGGGTCGCGCAGCGGGAAATATTTTATTCCGTTCTCCCTGCAGTTTCTCTCAAGCACCTCTATGGGGATTCTGCATGAATCGTCAACGATTGGCTTGTCCTGGTTGAGAGTAGGCACGTTATGGTCGCAGGTGGCAAATGTACGGCCCGGCCTGAATACCTTTATACCCTTTTCCCTCAGCCCCTCGAAGGCCTGGGGAGATGTAACCTCATGAATATAGTGCCTGTCTATGTAAAGTTGGGCAGGGCCGTTTTCAAGCTGCTGCACCACATGGGCATCCCATATTTTGTCGAAAAGTGTCTTACCTGTCGCCATACTTTATATGAATTTAGATATTGCGTCTACAAATGCCTCCACAGCAGCCGTTATTATATCGGTATTGGCGGAGAAACCATAATAGAGATTGCCTCTGTTCTCGACCTGCACATGCACCTTTCCCACATCGTCGCTGCCGCGTGTAATCGCCTGCACCAGAAATTCCTCCACCACTATCTTTCTGTTCACAAGTTTCTTGACAGCGGAGAAAGCTGCATCTATGGGCCCGTTGCCCGATGAGGTAGCCTCGCAAATCTCGCCGTCTATGTTCAGTTTTACGGTGGCCATGGGCACCGAACTCTTTCCGCAGACAACCTGCAGGAATTTGAGCCTTACCTTTCTGGCAGCCTCGCTCCTGTTCACGCCCACTATTATGAGCAAATCGCTGTCGTTCACATCCTTCTTGCGGTCTGCAAGGAGCAGGAACTTCTCATAGGCAGCGTTAAGTTCCTCGTTGGTGAGGTTAATGCCCAGTCTCTGGTAATGGTGGTTGAGAGCAGCCCTGCCGCTGCGCGCCGTAAGGGCAATTACGGAATCGTTCACCCCTACGTCTACAGGGTCTATGATTTCATAGTTCTCCCTGTTCTTGAGCACTCCGTCCTGATGTATGCCCGAAGAGTGTGCAAATGCGTTGCGCCCGACAATAGCCTTGTTAGGCTGCACCGGCATGCGCATGAGCGTGGAGACAAGACGCGAATTCTTGTATATCTGCTTTGTATCTATATCTGTATGGAAAGGCAGGTCTTTCCTGCACTTGAGGGTCATTACAACCTCCTCGAGAGAGGTGTTCCCGGCCCTTTCTCCGATTCCGTTTATCGTAACTTCCGCCTGGCGCGCCCCGTTCATTATACCGGATATGGTATTGGCCGTAGCCATTCCCAGATCGTTGTGGCAGTGGGTGGAGAGAATTGCCTTGTCTACGTTGGGCACATGCTCCACGAGATATTTTATCTTCTCGCCATACTCCCACGGAGTACAGTAGCCGGTAGTGTCGGGGATATTCACCACCGTTGCGCCTGCAGCAATGACAGCCTCAACGACTCTTGCAAGATATTCGTTGTCTGTTCTTCCCGCATCCTCGGCATAAAACTCCACGTCGTCTATGAACTTTCTTGCATACTTCACGGCCTTTACAGCCCTTTCTATTATCTCCTCCCTGTTGGAGTTGAACTTGTATTTTATATGAGGGTCTGAAGTGCCTATTCCGGTATGGATTCTGCCTCTCTTTGCAAAGTGCAGCGCCTCCGCGGCCACTTCAATGTCTTTTTCCACGGCGCGTGTAAGGGCGCAGACAGTGCTCTCCTTTATGTTTTTTGAAATTTCAACTACCGAATTGAAATCTCCCGGGCTCGAAACCGGGAATCCGCACTCGATTATGTCGACCTTGAGCATCTCCAGCGATTTGGCCAGTTCCACCTTTTCTATCGTGTTCAACTGGCATCCCGGCACCTGCTCCCCGTCTCTGAGGGTAGTATCGAAAATGTAAATCTTTTTCTCTTCCATATCTCAAAAAATGGTTACGATTTATAACTTCATCATAATTCAAAGGGCTGCCCGCATTTTCAAATGAGAGCAGCCCCAACAAGTATCCTTTCTATTCCGAACTGTACAGAAGCATCCTCTCACGCTTTGCAGGCGAGCAACAAATGCAGTAGTGACAGTCGAAAACTTTTCATAAATATCATATCAGGCAACCCGACAGGTTGCGCCTACAAAAGTAGAAAAAAAATTTATTGTAACAAATCGTAAGCAAAAAAATATGCAGCGGCCGCCGCGCTATTCGTAAGTCAGTTCGAACTCGTCTGCATAAAGCACAGACGATGTGCTGCCGGTAAAGTAGTCTCCGAACATACTGGCAGAGGCGACAATAAGAATATGGGTAGGCCTGCGTTCCAGGCTTCTGTACTCGAACTTTATGTTGAACTCCACAAAACCGTCGGTACCCTTGCCGTCCTTGAGCGAGGCTATCGCTATTATGCCCTGGTTGTTGTCAAGATCGAGCAGTTCACCGGTCGTGGTATTGAGCGGGAAAGGGGCTCCCCAGTCGGCCAGCACCGCATAAATATGACAGGTATCGTTCTGCCCGAGCAGATACGAATGCGCATCATCCGCTTTGTCTACAACCCCCGGAGTATAATAGTAGTACCCCTTCATTCCGGTAGGACGCGAGGTAAAGGGTATTCCAAAATCGAGCCTTGCGCCTATTCCGGTAGTGCTCACATACTTGCCGGTATAGATATTGCCTGCCGCAAATATCCCGAGAACCGCTGTAGAGGCCATTTTCGCGCTTCTGCCGCTTATGACAACGCTCTCTTCGGGCATGGTGGGATTCTTTTCGGAAAGCGTGTTCGCCCCCTTGTTTCCCGTATCCCAGATGTAATGGGCATCCGAAAGGTCGAGATTCGGGAACCAGCTTTTACCCTCCTTTATCCAGTTTTCGAAATCCATATTCTCCACATGCTGCTCCGCCTCGGTTGTAAACGAAACCTCAGCCCCCTCCATACCGCCCGCAGAAGCCTTTACCACATACTCGGTAGAGGGTTCCAGCCCCGTTATGGTAGCGGAAAAGGCGCCGCCATTGACAGTTACACCGTCTGAAAAGGTTGTCCATTCGCTGTCAGAACTCTTCCTGTAAAGAAAAGCGGGAGAAGCCGAGCCAGACTTGAACTCCCCCTCCACAATCGCATGGCGTGCAAAGGCATTTACCTCACCGGTTACCACGCCCTGCGAAGACTTGACCACCTTGACTGTCCACACCTCGCTTCTGTTCTTGTAAGTCCAGGTAAACTCCACCGAAGAGGAAAAGTCTGTGACAGTTGTAAAGTCGGGGGTTATTTCGCTCCCCTCCGGCCCTATCTTCATATCGGTAATATGCATGTCGGCCCGGTCGGTCTCGCTCGAAACCGTAACAAGCGCAATCTTGCTGTACTCGTCGAAAATAGCATTGCCTATCTGGTTTTCCGCCCTGATATACCTCTCTACCGTCTGAGTTGCATTTATTGTCCAGAGATAATCCTGATAGGTTGTAAGAGTATATATAAAGGGTTCCGACAGGTCTATGGCAGATGCCGGCTCCGGAGTGATTACAGCTCCGTTGGAAACCTCAAGCTGCAGCAGTATCACGTTTTTCAAATCCACCGTATCGGCCAGATCCACCGTCACGCTCCGCTCTGTAGCATTTATGATAGCGTCACTCTTCTGCCCGCTGACCTTGAAGGCCGTAATGTCTGCAACGATTTTCGGATACGGTATGTCGTTCTGTATGCATGATACAACGGCAGATGCAGCAAATACCGCAGACAAAAGCACGGCAAATCTCAAATTCATGCCTTTTTTCATCGCTCTCTCTTTTTATGGAACGGCCGCATCAGGTTAAGCCTGTCGAAATAGAACGAGACCCCGATGTTTATGGAAAATATGTCTACCTTGAAATCCACACCGCTATGCTCGAAACTGCCCTCGTATATGCGGTCGCGGGTCTGTGAATATTTTTTATAACTGAATCCCAGCACATTGACAGAAGCCTCCACAGCCACCTCGTTTGCTATGAATACCGTAAAACCGGGAATAATGCCCAATTCCATCTCCAGTATATCCTGATAGGTTCCGGTGAGATTGTCTCCCGTACCCGAAATCTGCTTGCCCTGTCCTCCGCCGGCGGTAAGGCGCACTTCGTTGAAAAAGGCGAATGTCTTGCTCTTGCCGAAACTGATGTAATTGCGCATGAAGGCCGAGCCGGAATAGACATGACGCAGGTTATAGAAGTTCTCTATGCTGAAATTAAGGTCGTCTGAAATGTTTATTGAAGTGGAGTTCAGCTTTATCATGGAACGCGTATAGCCAAACCGCGCCCCTATACAGAGATTGTCCTTTATGAAGTAGCCGATATAGGGGCTTACCTTAAAAGAGTAGTTGGTGCCGCGTATGTCGTCTATGACCGAAAAAAGTTCATAATTGTCGGCGGTATTCTCTCCGTATGAAAACGAGCCGCCCATTATCCACTGCCCCTTGGGGACAAAGACACTGTTTTCTATTCCCCTGTCGAACTTCTCCCTCTCCTGCTGCCCAGACACTATCGCGGGCAACAGGAGAACCGCCGAAACCAGTGCTGCTTTCCTCAAAAGATTCATTCTCTAAAATGTAAATTCAAATTCGTCTACCAGCAATACGCTTCCCACACCGCCGGTAAAATAATCTCCATACTTGCTGGCCGCACAGACTATCACGCAGCAGGTAGGCTGCCTGTTGTTCCTGTACTCCAGCTCTATTTCAAATTGCTTGTAACCGCCAGTATTTGTATTGTCTTCAAGCGAGCCGTATGCAATTATGTTGGGGTCGTTATCAAAGTCTATGAAAGTTCCGGTAGAGGTATTTACAGCAAAGTAACCCGACGGCCAGTCTGCCAGCACCACGTAGATATTGCATATATCCATCTGCCCCTCCATGTTTTCGTAAGGCGCTTCAGCCCGATCTATCGCAACAGGGGCATAACTGTAATACCCCTTCAGTGAAAGCGGCTTGCAGTCATACGGACGGCCGAAATTCAAGGATGCACCGGAAAGACCCTGCACCTTCCCGAAATCACCGAGAAAAAGACTGCCTGCTGCAAGTTTTATAATCACATATTTGGTCTCCAGCTTGGCTGCCCATTTGCCTTCGCCCGACACGGCAACCGAATCTGTAGGAGAAGTGGGGTTTTCTTCACCTACGGTATTGGCCCCTTCATTGCCCGAATCCCACCAGAAATGCTCTGGAGAAAGGTCTGCATCAGGATAATAGTGCTTTCCATTCTTGTACCAGCTGTCGAAACTCATGTTTTCTATCTGGTCTGCCCCGAGTGTGACAAATGATATTTCATTGGAGGGTTCCTTGTCTGAAACCGTCCTGAAAACATATTCAGTACGCGGATCGAGCCCGGTTATTTTGGCCGAATAGTTCTTTCCGTCCAGAGTTATATCTGTAACCTTGGTCCAGCTTGCATCGCCGCTTTTCTTATACTCGAAACCCATGCCCGACGGCTGCTGGGCCGTATTATATATTCCGTAAAGGAAGGCATGCCGGCCCCACGGGTCTGCCTCGAGAGAGGTTGTCTCTACGTCGGGGATTATCTCTATTGCAAACTCTCTCTTTACCAACTGGTACTGTTTGTCGAGAAGATCAATTTCAAAAGCGTAGCTCCCCACGTCGAGTTTTGAGAAAAGGGCTGTAAAATCTATGGCCGCACCGTCTGTCGCACCTTCGGCAATACCGCTCCACGTTATGCCGGCATTGGCAATATTCTGGTCTGTACACCCCACAAGTTCAACCGATTCCGGAATTCCGAGTTCTGAAAGCCTGTTATCCTTGTGTTTGAGAAGAAGGCTTTCCAATCCACCCTTTACGGTCAGGTCCATCCTGTATTCGGCCGCAGTGCCTTTTGCCACGCGGGTAACTCCTTCGGAAGCGAATCCTGTAAGGCCGAAAGAGGGTTTCGCCTTCTTGTTGAGATTTATTACAATGTCGTAATTCTTGTCATTGGTGCTCTCGTCTACATCTACACCCGGGAAGACTGCGCTGCCGTCGCTGTCGCCTGAAAGCGAGAGTTTCAATATGTAATGGTCCCGCGCCTTTACGTTGTCGAGAGTTCCGGCCACCTCCCCGTCTGAAATCTCGTCATCCTGATTTACAAGATAGACCTTGTAGTTGAGAAGCCCCGTGCAGGCAAAGTAGCCCTCGTTGTCTATGGTGCCGTCGGCAGAACTGAATATAAGGTTGCTTGCAGTGTTGAAATTGTCGCGGTTTGTAACCGTCACCACTATCTCCTTGAAACTTGCATCTACCTCTTCGCTGCTCTCCACCGTAACCATCACCTGCGAAAGGGTGCAGACTATGTTTGCAGAGGAGACCTTGCCGGCCTCTACCGTAACCTGGTCTTCTCCGGCATACACCGGTTTTCCGAATACTGCATCGCCGCCCTTTTCGCCCGTGCTTCCCTTAACTGTATAGATTCCGGGCTGGAGCCTGAGGGGATTCTCCGCAAGTTCACGGTGGTCGTCGTATGAAGCGACTGTCACTCCGCCTGCATTCACCACCTCGATACTGAATACCGGCTCGCTTTCAGCCCTGGTGGTTATCACCTCCACCGATTCATCCTTTGAGATATTGAGCATAATATATCCGGTATTGCCGAGCCCCTCCTTTTCGCATCCGTGCAGAAGCGAAAGAAGAAGCCACGCAAGAAATATCATGCCTGTTCTTATGCCTTTCATAACGCCTCCTACTCGACAATGTTTATGGTACAGGTTGCAGAAGCCTCCTTATTATCGCTGTCGATGACTTTTATTTTAAAACTCACAATATCTCCGACAGATGTGATAGCCGCCAGAGGCCCCATGAAATTGCCTATGCTGAATGTATAGTCCGATGTTCCCTTTATCGGAGATACCGACGGATCTTGTATCAAACCAAGACTGAGAAGCCTCTCCTTTCTTGTCTCCCCTGCTACATCGCTGAAGTCCACAATACTGAACTCTCCTCCTAGCCCCAACATATTGACTGCATCGACAAAACTTTCAGGGCCTGAAATGGTAACAAGAATATCGTCAATAGTCTTAGAATTGAGAGTTGCTATGTTTACATCCACAGTCATTGCAAAGTCTGTTGCGGAAGAAGCGGCTTTCGACAATGTTATAGGAGAATCCTCTATTCCGTTTCCGCCTATCGCAGGCAGATACTCGTTCTCAGGCTCTTCAGGGTCCGGTTCCTCTACCGGAGTCTCGTCTTCGCCGGGTACAATAATCTCCTCCTCACGGTTGTTGAGGGTATAGTCTATGGAGATGCCGCTCTCCCCAAAAGAGATGCTTCCCGTCTCCTGAGCATCGAAATTGAGAATGAAGTGGTCTTTGGCCGCACCGCCCTCAATCACACGGTGTTCGAGAATCTCCTCGCCTGTACTCTTGCGTGTTGCGGTAAGGTCTATGGTAAGGGTCCCCACGGAAAAGTAGCCTCCCGCACCTGCATCCACCTTGGCCTTGTCATATATGAGCGTTCCCTTGCCGTTGGTAATCGCTATTTCAAAATCTTCGCTTATCTCGCGGCTGAAAGCCTCTGAACAGGTTACAGTCACCTTCATGTTTGAAAGGGTGCAGGTAAGATCCAGAGAGAGAGCCTCGCCGGCCGAAACGGAAAACTCCTGAGAGCCGTAATATATGGGCTGGTCCCACTCCGCATCTGCATCTGCCGCCGTTCCGGCCTCCACCTTGTAACTTCCGGGACTGAGTTCTATTGCATTGGGAACGTCTGAGTACCTTGAAAACGATTTTACCACGCTCGAACCCTGAAGGATTCTAAGGTAAAAATCTGCCACATTCACCTCTCCGGCAGATTTCACCTCCGTGAATTCCCCTTCGCTTGCCAGGCCTATGGATACGGAGCCATGCTCTCTCATACCGCTTATTCCGCTCTCTTTTACGCAACCCGACAGTACCAGCACCGCCGAAATTGCAAGAAAAACCAACTTTTTCATATCTGTCATTTTCATATTGTTCAAATTAAAACCCTGTTAGTAAACCATTTCAAGATTATCTACGGTAAGGATACTGCCGCCGTGAACACCTGCGGTCTTGTTTCCGCCGTATGTAATGTTTATTATTTCTCCACCTTTATACGGAGGCTCGCCGCTTGCATTTGAAGAACAGAGCTCCACCGAGATATCGGTCGCGGTTTTTGCAGTGTCGCTATAAACAATCTCCACACTTGCCGCTCCCCAGTCTGGCGATGCCTCTCCCTCGAGCGAACCGGTGCCTATTGCCGTACCGTTGCTCCAGACCGTTACACTCACCTTGAATTTATCTGATTCATGAGGAACATATTTATAATCGAAACTTATAGCCGACGGACGGGAGGTAAAGCTGCTGCTGTTCTGGCCCGCATTATAATCACCTGTAAAGAGCCTGCCTGCAACAACGCTTCTAGGACTCGGGCATGTTGTGCTTATTGCTGTATTGCTTATTGCAATAGTCATTATCTGGGCAGCCCTACTGCTGCCGTTCCCCGCCACATATGTAACCATAGGGAAGGATTTGTAGGTCAGATTGGAAGGAGTCGTTGCCTTAATTGCTGTCTGTGAATTATTGCAGTCCCACACTTTTTCATCTGTACTTTTGTATGGGCCATAATTGGTATGATACTCCTTTCCCATGCCAAAGATTTCATACACCAAATACTCCCACTCGCTCCACTCCTCGAACCCGCTGTTGGGCACCTGTGCGGCCGCCTCCGTTGTCCCGGCCGCCTCTGCGGAACGGGTGGAGAAGTATGCAGCCCTGAACTTGTATGCAGTCTCCGGAACAAGCCCTGTAATCTCAAACCTCTTTGAAGAGGCATCGGATGAGACCTCATTCATCTTGGGGGTCGTCCAGTTCAGCCCGTTGTCTGCACTCATCTCCACAGAGAGATTTGAGGCATCGCCGTCTGCCGTATTTACCGTAACATAGGCTTTTGTAGCCCACATGTCGTATTCAGGTATTTCATTCAATGATATCCGGGCCTCTTCTATATTAATGGTAAGTTCAAAGGCCACGCTCTTGCCCTTGCTGTCTGTAACCTTTACAGTCGCCAGGTTGCTGTTCTCTCCGCTCACCCTCCTCAGATTCTTTACAAAATCAGTAAAGTCTATATTTGCATATCTTTCATCTGAAAGATTCCAGTCCAGCCCCTGAGATTTCATAAGAGCCAGAGAGGCCTCGTCTCCGTTTATCATGTCTATTTCCAAAGGCCAGCCTTCTGCCACGGGAGAGGTGAAACTGCTCACAAGAATACACTCGGCAATCTTTCCCGGAGCGGTTATGGAGAGGTTGAGATTGCTGCCCTCGGCACCCTCCACCAGAGAGACCGCTGCGCTTGAAGAGGCCTCGCCCATGAAGGTGAACGAAGGCGCCTCCTTTGCAACCAGAACGGCCGGAATAGTAATCTCCTCCACAATATCGTTGGTTGTAGTCTCCACTGTTATGTCGAGACCCACCTCCTCCTTGCTTGGCTCTTTTGTATCTATCTTGAGTTTTATGAAGTCGTTTGCCGCAGCCTTCAACGGTTCGGGAGAATAGACTCTGCTTTCGCCTGCAGCGTTCACCAGCGTTATATCCATGCTCAGTTCTCCGGCGGGAATATAGCCGCTTGCCGTTGTCTTGCTGCCGAAAACAAGTTCTCCGCTCTTGCCCTTGCGGTATATCCTTACGTTATAATCGGAGCAGGTGCTCTTTATATATTCCCCCCACTCCACTGCAATCTCCACATTAGACTGCCTGCATGTTATTGAAACCGGAGTGGTATTCTGTCCGGCTACCATAAATTCGCTCTCTCCCGCAAAATAGATTACATCAAACCCTGTTGCAAGCGAATCTCCGTAAAAGGCCACCGCCTTTTTGTACCCTGCGTTGAGTCTTATGGTCTCGTTTTTTATTTCACCATATTTCCACTTCTTTATCTTGACTCCCTCTTCGTTGAAAATCTCCAATGTAAAATCGTCTATGCTGAAATCTCCCTCGCTGTAAGATTTTACGGCAGATGTCACATACTCCGCCGAGAGAGAAAAGCACACCTCTCCTTCATTGCCGAAATCGTACCCTTCCTTCCCGCACGAGGCAAGAAGCAGAGCCGGGAATAGAGATAGGAGAGCATATTTCCAGGATTGTCTCATATAATGAAAATTTAAATTCCACATATTTTCGTACGGTGCAAAAGTCCGTCAAAAAAATTGATATAACAATAGAAATTCAGCAGATTTTATATACAAATTTGTAGATTTTTGCACTTTTTGAGAAAAAAAGCACTAATTTCGCAAAAAATAACAATCTAAATCGAGCAGACAGATGAGCATAAACGAAACTATTCCGCTCTTTGACTTGCCGGTCGATTTTCTGGTCGACGACAACATCCGCGGCAATATTCTGGAACTGTACAAGATGTTCCCCTGCCAGATCAAGGCCGGAATCTTTGCACTCTGCATAGAGGGAGAGATAAAGGTGACCCTCAACCTGCATGAATATACCGTAAGGAAAAACGATTTCGTTGTCATAATTCCCGGAAGTTTTATCCAGATTCACTCCGCCGGCAGCCAGGCAAGGGTTGCCTTCATGGGATTCTCGTCGAACTTCATACATGCCATGAACTACTGGAAATATATGACAGACCACCTCTCCATAGCGCTCATCCACCCGATAATTCCGCTTCCGGAGAGCAACGCCGCATTTTTCCTCGACACCTTCTCGCTCCTGACAAAGGCCGCCAACGGACAGATACAGCTTTTCAACAAGCAGATTATAACCTCCATAATGGACATTTTCTACAACGCCCTTAAAATCATATATGAAAACGTGTTCTCAGATTTCAAGGAAGAGAAGAAAAAGAGGCCGCGCGAATATGAGGTATTGAAGGAGTTTCTGCAGCTTGTCTTCGAAAACTACAAGCAGGAGCACAAGGTCTCTTTCTATGCAAATGAAATAGGGCTTACACTGTCGCATTTCTGCGCCACCATTAAAAAGGCAACGGGAAAAACGGCTCAGGACATTATCCGCGAGTTCATAATAATGGATGCGAAGGCCCAGCTCAAGAACGGAAGCGACAAAATAAATAAAATAGCCAAATCTCTGGGATTCAGCGCGACTGCATTTAACAGATTCTTTCTGGAATATGTAAAGATGACTCCATTGGAATACAGAAATAACTGAGATTTGATTTATTTGATTACATTTGCAGCCAATCTAAACCACACACGAAGCTTATGGCATTTACAAACAATGTAATGATAGTGCGCCACAAACTGCTGGCCACGCTCGTAAAACTATGGAAAGCAGACTCTCTGATAGACGAGATTGACAGACTTCCCATAAAGCTTTCACCGAGAAAATCAAAAGTGATGGGGCGCTGCTGCGTTCACAAGGAGCGCGCTGTCTGGAAATACAAGACATTTCCCCTTTTAGGATTCGACATGAGTGACGAGACCGATGAGCTCACCCCCCTCTCGCATTACGCCAAGGAGGCTCTCGAGAGAGAGAGTAATCCTAAAGAGAACATAATGTGTGTAATAGACGAGGCCTGCTCGTCATGCGTCCAGGTAAATTACGTGATAACCAACCTTTGCAGAGGCTGTGTTGCACGAAGTTGCTACCTGAGCTGCCCCAAGGATGCCATACGCTTCAATTCGGAAGGAAAGGCAGAGATAGACCACGACTACTGCATAAGTTGCGGAAAATGCTACGCAAACTGCCCCTATCACGCCATAGTGTACATTCCCATTCCATGCGAAAATGTCTGCCCGGTAAAGGCAATCAGCAAGGATGAGAACGGAATAGAGCATATAGACGATTCAAAATGCATCTATTGCGGCAAGTGCATAAATGCCTGCCCGTTCGGCGCCATATTCGAGATTTCGCAGGTGTTCGACGTGCTGCAGAAGATAAGAAAGGGGCGCAAGGTTGTTGCAATGGTGGCCCCCTCCATTCTGGCGCAGTTCACCGTCCCCATTGAAAATGTATACGGTGCAATCAAGGCCATAGGCTTTACCGATGTAATAGAGGTGGCACAGGGCGCAATGGACACCACCATAAACGAGGCGCACGAACTCATGGAGAAGATAGAGGAGGGGCAGCCTTTCATGACTACAAGCTGCTGTCCTTCATATATCCAGCTTGCAGAAAAGCATATTCCCGAGATAAAGAAATATATCTCTACGACAGGCTCCCCCATGTACTATACCGCAAAGATTGCAAAAGAGAAATATCCGGATGCAAAACTTGTCTTCATAGGGCCGTGCATTGCAAAAAGGAAGGAGGTAAAACTCAACCCCGACGTAGACTACACTCTCACATTCGAGGAACTGGGTTCGATTATAGACGGCATGGACATAGACATAAATACAGTGGAGCCGTACAGGATGAGTTTCGAGTCTGTAAGGGAGGCCCACGGGTTTGCCCAGAGCGGAGGAGTCATAGGTGCAGTCAAATCATATCTTGCACAGAACAATCTGAATACGGTAAAGGTCGCAAATCTCGACAAGAAGAACATAGGCCTGCTCAGGCTATATGCAAAGACCGCCAAAGCCCCGGCTCCCTTCATTGAGGTCATGGCTTGCGAAGGCGGCTGCGTTACAGGACCTTGCATCTACACAGACAAGGCCACTTCACAAAGGCAGATTGTAACGGAACTCAACAAAATCACAAAAGATTTTGGCAATTAAAATTTATTGCATAATTTTGCGCTCTGTAATTACTATTCGGTAATATTCAAATGCAGGGTGCGAATCATATCATCGGCGCAATGACCATGCGAATGCATCGCTAAGATGCATCACCTTTTTTATTTCCCAAACAGAAGAAGACATATACCGTATATTCCAATCAAGCAGAGCTTGTGATATACACTTGTGCTTCACCCGTCACTTTAAAAAATCAAAAAAACTGCAATATGGCAAAATACAAGTTCGATACGCTGCAGGTACATGCAGGCAATGCTCCGGACCCAGTCACCGGAGCCTGTGCCACACCCATATACCAGACAGCGGCCTATGCTTTCAAGAATCTGGAGCATGGCAGAAAACTCTTCTCGCTCGAAGAAGAGGGCAACATCTATTCAAGACTTACCAACCCCACCACCGCCGCATTCGAAAAGAGGATTGCGGCACTCGAAAACTGCACGGCCGCAGTTGCCGTCTCTTCGGGAATGAGTGCGCAGTTCCTTTCGGTTGCAAACCTGTGCGAGGCGGGAGACAACATAATCAGTTCAATTTCACTTTACGGAGGCACTTTCAACCAGTTCAAGGTTACGCTGCCCCGTTTGGGGATAGAGGTCAGGTTCAGCGACTGCAAGAAAAAACAAGAGGTGGAGGAACTTATCGATGACAAGACAAAGGGAATATATGTGGAGAGCATTGCAAATTCAGATCTCTCCGTTCCCGATTTCGACATGCTTGCAGATGTATGCCGCAAATACAGGCTTCCTCTGATTGTAGACAATACCGTGGGCTGCGGAGGATATGTATGTACTCCGGCAGACCTTGGTGCAGACGTAATCACCCACTCTGCCACAAAATGGATCTGCGGACACGGCAACTCCATTGCCGGCGTGCTTCTGGATGCCGGCAGATTCGACTGGGCATCGGGCCGTTTTCCGCGTTTCACGGAACCGGTGGCCGCCCATAACGGATTGAGTTATTACGATTTCTCAAAGAGCGAAGCCTTTGCCGTAAGGGCGCGCAACGAGGGTCTCAGAGATTTCGGATGCTCGCTCAGCCCGTTCAATTCATTTTTGCTGCTCACAGGTCTGGAGACACTTTCACTCAGGGCGCAGAGAGTATGCGACAACACCATGGCACTTGCAAAGTGGCTTAAGGCCAATCCCAAAATAGAAAGGGTCTGCTACCCCGGACTCGAAGAACACCCCAGCCACGGGAATGCGAAAAAATATCTCAAGCACGGATTCGGCGGCATAATTATAGTCGACCTGAAAGCCGACAGGCAGACCACCGCAAAGGTTGTTGAGAGGCTGGAGCTTCTCACACTGCTGGCCAATCTGGGAGACAACAAATCGCTGGTGGCCCATCCCGCCACCACGACGCACAGCCAGATGACAGACGAGGAGTTGCTCAATGTAGGCATAAAGCCCGGTACGCTCAGGCTCTGCATCGGCATAGAGGATATAGACGACATAATAGGAGACCTCGACCGGGCGCTGAGCATAATATAACGGAGACAACGGTTCTTGGCAGTGGAAAAGAGATATTTCATACATAAAGAGGAGTTCGTGCTCGAGAGCAGGGAAATTTTCAAGGAACTGAAAATTTGCTATCACATTTCCAGAGAGTGGAATGAAAGCGGAGAACAGAGCGAGCGGCAACGCAGGAAAAAAGTTGTATGGATAACCCATGCCCTCACCGCCAACTCCAATCCGTGCGAATGGTGGAGCGAACTGGTGGGAGAAGGCCGGTTCCTCGACCCTCGCAAATACACCATAGTGTGCGCCAACCTCGTAGGTTCATGCTACGGCTCCACTTCGCCTCTTTCCATAAATCCCGAAACCGGCAGACCTTATCTGCTGAATTTTCCCAAAACCACTGTCAGAGATATTGTAGCAACGCTCGATTTGCTCAGGGAACATTTGGGGATAAAAGAGATAGACCTTCTCATAGGAGGTTCTGTGGGCGGATTCCAGGCCATAGAATGGAGCATTTCGAGACGGGACATAATAAAGAATGTGGCGCTGCTTGCATGCAATGCCCGCATTACTCCGTGGGGAAATGCCTTCAACGAATCGCAGAGGATGGCTCTCTTTGCAGACCCCACGCTCGAGCAGCAGGAGTTCTCCATTAAAAAGGGGGAGATTGTGGCCCGCGGCGGGGCAAAAGGACTGGCCGCGGCCCGTTCGATAGCCCTGATTTCCTACAGAAGCTATCAGGGATACAACAAGTCGCAATACGAGACGAGCAACGAGATAATCTGGAACCACAAGGCGGCTTCGTACCAGCAGTACCAGGGGCAGAAACTTGTAAAACGGTTCGACGCATACTCCTATCTCTCCATGATAAACCTCACGGACAGCCACAATATCGGCCGCGGCCGCGGAGGCGTGGACACGGCTCTCAACATGATTAACGCCAATGTCGTGTGCATTGGCATAGACAGCGACATTCTCTTTCCCACCGAGGAACAGAAATATATTGCAGGTCGTGTAAAGAGAGGCTCTTACAGGGAGATTACCTCCCTTTACGGACACGACGGTTTTTTACTTGAATGGAAACAGATTGAAACAATACTAAAGGAGATTTTATAATATGCAGGTACTCAAATTCGGCGGTTCTTCTGTAGCCAATGCCGAAAACATCACAAGGGTCATAAAGATTGTAAGACAGGCCCTGACAAAAGACAAGACTGTTGTGGTCTCATCTGCCATAAGCGGATGTACCGATGCGCTGATAGCCATAGGCAAGGCCGCCCTGGCGCAGGACGGCGGCTACCGCTCGCAGATAGAAAACTTACAGAACAGACACATATCTCTCATAGAAGAACTTATCCCCAGGCAGGAGTGCGATGACATAAAGGCCGAATGTCTTGAACTCTTCAAGAAACTGGAAGAGATTTGCAAAGGGGTATACCTGCTCAAGGAACTGAGCGACCTGAGCCTCGACCATATCGTAAGTTTCGGGGAGCTGCTCTCTACCAAAATCATAAGCGCAAAGCTCAAATCAATGAACATAAGCCATAAATGGAAAGATTCGCGCGAACTTATAAAGACAGAGCTTCTCTCCGGCAAGAACTCGGTAATAAGAGAGGTGACTTTCCGCAACATAAAGGAGTATTTCGACAGCAACAACTGCTCGCTCTACATACTTCCCGGCTTCATAGCAATGGACATGATGGGCAGAACAACCACACTTGGACGGGGAGGTTCAGACTATACGGCCTCCATAATCGCAGTTGGGGCGCAGGCCAGAAGACTGGAAATATGGACAGACGTATGCGGAATGATGACCGCAGACCCGCGCATAGTCCCGGATGCAAAGCCTATCAGAAACATCTCGTACAAAGAGGCGCTCGAACTCTCCCACTTTGGGGCGAAAGTGGTATATCCGCCGACAATCCAGCCTGTAGTAAAGCAGGGAACTCCAATATATGTAAAGAACACCTTTGCCCCCGAAGACCCGGGAACGCTCATAGAGCGCAACCCGCCTGAGGGCAAGAACAAGATAAGGGGCATTTCAAGTTCGAACAAGATTGCGCTGCTCTCAATGGAAGGCAGCGGAATGGTTGGAATACCCGGCTACTCGAGCAAACTGTTCGACACGCTGAGCAAGAACAATATAAACATCATACTCATAACCCAGGCCTCTTCTGTGCATACAATGTGCATTGCAATAGACGAAAAGGATGCAGACCTGGCAAAAAAGGCTTCCGACGAACTTTTTGCCTATGAGATTTCGCTTGGCAAGGTAGACCCGCTCAGAGTGGAAAAGGGATTCTCCATAATATCCCTTGTGGGAGATGACATGAAGAACCAGTCAGGAGCAAGCGGAAGGATGTTCGATGCTCTCGGCAGAGAGGGAATCAACATAAGGGCCATTGCACAGGGCTCGTCTGAAAAGAATGTTTCCGCCGTGGTGAAGACAGAGTTTGTGAATGATGCCATAAGAGCGATTCACAACGAGTTTTTCAGCCCCGACAACAACAGGCGCGTAAATCTCTTCATAGCAGGTTACGGCACGGTTGCAAAGGCTCTTGTGGAGATTATAGGGAAGCAGGGCGGCGCCATCGCCAAAAGATGCGGCAAGGAGATTGCCATTTGCGGGCTGGGCAACAGCAAAAGGTATGTTATCGATAAGAACGGCATTACAGACGGGTTTGAAGAGAAACTCGGCCGTGGAGAGGAGAATATTGAAAACAGTTACCTTAACGCCCTGTACGGGCTGCAGATGGGCAACTCTATATTTGTAGACTGCACAGCGAGCAGAAGCATAGCCTCTGCATATACAGACCTTTTCCGTCACAAATATTCGGTTGTAGCATGCAACAAAATCGCCTGCTCGCTTTCTCAGGAATTTTACGACGAACTGCTGTCCTGTGCGAAGAAAGAGGGAGTGGCATTCAAATATGAGACGACAGTCTGCGCCGCCCTGCCCGTACTTGCCACAATAGAGCAGCTTGTAAATGCCGGAGACAGTATTACAGGATTTGAGGCCATTGTCAGCGGTACACTCAACTACCTGTTAAGCAATTACAACGGCAAAGAGTCCTTTGCCTCGCTCGTGGTCAGGGCAAAGGAGCTCGGCTATACCGAACCCGACCCCAGAACAGACCTTTCAGGAAGCGATGTGCTGCGCAAATTCATAATAGCGACCCGTCAGGCAGGAATTGGAATAGAAAGGGAAGAAATAGAATTCAGCGGACTTGTCCCCGAAGAACTTCTCGATACGGCCCTTCCGCTCGAGGAATTTTACAAAAGGCTGGAGGCTTACGAACCGCAGATGAAAAAAATATATGAACAGGCGGCATCTGAAGGGAAGAAACTCCGTTTTACGGCAAGATACGCCGCCCCCGGGAAAGATGGAGAACGGCCGGTATACCAGGTTGCCCTCACCGGAGTGGAGGCTTCACATCCGTTCTACGCAATAGAGGGGAGCGACAACGCCTTTGCCATAAAATCGCTCTTCTACCCTAACGGCATAGTTATAAAGGGCGCGGGAGCCGGAGCCGTACAGACAGCCGGCGGAGTATTGAATGACATATTAACAATTTAAAGATAGACAAAGATGAAAGTTGCAGTTGTAGGTGCCACAGGCTTGGTAGGCACAAGAATGCTGGAGGTCCTTCAGGAGAGAAACTTCCCGGTAACGGAACTCATACCGGTAGCTTCTGAGCGTTCCGCCGGCAAGAAGGTAAAGTTCAGAGGCGTTGAATATACTGTCGTAACCCCCGAAAAGGCCATAGAGCAAAAACCTGCTCTGGCAATATTTTCCGCCGGAAGCGATGCATCAAAAAAATATGCCCCCATGTTTGCCGAGGCAGGATGCCGCGTAGTTGACAATTCCGCATGCTGGAGAATGGACCCGTCAAAAAAACTGGTAGTGCCTGAAATCAACGGAGACGTTCTCGGGAAAGATGACATGATCATTGCCAACCCCAACTGTTCCACAATACAGATGCTCATTGCCATAGCAGACCTTCACAAGGCATACGGAATAAAGAGGATAGTGGTCTCTACATACCAGTGCATAACCGGAACAGGCCAAAAGGCTGTAGACCAGTTGGTGGAAGAGCGCAAAAGGTGGAAGTGGATTGAGCAGAACATAACGGAGGGAGAGTACAAATGCGCCTATCCCTATCAGATTGACTTGAATCTGCTGCCGCATATAGACAAGTTCCTGGAGAACGGCTATACCAAGGAGGAGATGAAGATGGTCAACGAAACCCACAAGATAATGAGGGACCCTTCAATAAGGGTATCTCCCACCACTATCAGGGTGCCCGTACTCGGAGGGCATGCAGAATCCATAAACCTCGAGTTTGAAAGGCCGTTCAAGGAGGCTGAACTGATGGAAGTGCTGCGCAACACTCCAGGCGTAGTCATTCAGGACAATGTGGCTCCAGAAGGAGAGGCTCAGAATCCGGCAATCGGGCAGGAGAGCGTAAAGAAGGCCTGCGCCGGCAGAAAGGATCTGGAATCGCTCAAGAAACTGCCCTACCCCATGCCGCTCTACAGCGAAGGGCGCGACGAGGTTTTCGTAGGCAGGGTAAGGAGAGACTTTTCCGTTGAAAGCGGCGTAAATCTCTGGTGCGTATCAGACAATCTCAGGAAAGGGGCAGCCACAAATGCGATTCAGATTGCAGAACTGCTTCTAAAGAAAGGATTTATTGCATAAGTCAAATTTTAGAAGATTTATTATCTTTGCAGGGCCCATCATAAAGACGGGCCCTTTCCGTAAATATGAGCGAAGAACCAAAGATTCACCAATACACAGAAGCTGATTTTGAGACGTTAAGCTGGAAAGACCATATCCGCCAGCGCCCGGGCATGTACATAGGCAAGCTTGGAGACGGGTCCAACCCTGACGACGGTATCTACGTGCTTTTCAAAGAGATTGTAGACAATGCCATAGATGAATTCATCATGGGTTATGGCAAGACCGTTGAAATTACCCTGCATGAGAATATGGTTACAGTCAGAGACTATGGCCGCGGAATACCGTTCGGGAAACTTACCGAAGCAGTAAGCAAAATGAACACCGGCGCAAAATACGGCAGCGCCGCTTTCAAGAAATCGGTAGGTTTGAACGGAGTGGGCACAAAGGCCGTAAATGCCACGTCCACCTATTTCTACATTCAGTCTTTCCGTGACGGTGAAAGCCGGTTCGCTTCATTTGAAAAGGGAGATTTGGTTGAAGAGGGAAGCCTCCCTTCCAATGAAAAGAACGGCACGCTGGTCAAATATGTGGCAGACCCCACGCTCTATGAAAACTACTCCTATAATATGGAGTACATAGAGACAATGCTCAAAAACTATGCTTACCTCAACAGAGGGCTCTCCATAAAGTTCAACGGTACGGAGTACAAATCCAAGAACGGCCTGCTGGACCTTATAAACGATTCACTCGTGGAGCCGCCCCTCTACCCTGCAGTCCACCTTGCGGGCGAAGACATAGAGGTGGCATTTACCCATGGTACTGAAAACGGTGAAAACATAAGTTCTTTCGTAAACGGGCAGAACACCATTCACGGAGGAACGCATCTTGCGGCATTCAGAGAGGGTTTTGCAAAGACTGTCAAAGAGTTCTATAAAAAGGATTTCGACCCTAAAGACATAAGGCAGTCCATAATCGCGGCCATCAGCGTGAAGATAGAGGAGCCCTCCTTCTCAAACCAGACAAAGACTTTCCTCAACTCGAAAGACATAGCTCCGGGAAGCAATATAACTGTCAGGAACTTCATTGTAGATTTCCTTGCAAAAGAACTCGACAATTACCTGCACAAGAACCCCCAGATGGCAGACGCTCTGCTGAAGAAGATTATAGAAAGCGAAAAGGAGCGCAAAGCCATTTCCGGCATTCAGAAACTTGCACGCGAAAAGGCGAAAAAGGTGAGCCTGCACAACAAGAAACTCAGAGATTGCAGAATCCATTGCGGAGACAAAGACCCGCGCAGCCAGGAGACCATGATTTTCATAACAGAGGGTGACTCTGCAAGCGGTTCCATAACAAAGAGCCGCAACGCAAATACCCAGGCGGTATTCAGCCTGAGGGGAAAGCCGCTCAACTGCTACGGGCTGAGCAAGAAGGTCGTTTATGAAAACGACGAGTTCAACCTGCTTCAGGCCGCCCTCGACATAGAAGAGGATATTGAGAACCTGAGGTACAACAAGATTATCATTGCAACCGATGCAGATGTGGACGGCATGCACATAAGGCTGCTGCTGCTCACCTTCTTCCTCCAGTTTTTCCCCGAGGTCATAAGGCAGGGGCACCTTTACATATTGCAGGCGCCTCTTTTCAGGGTAAGGCGCAGAAAGAACAACAAGATGGAGACCTTCTACTGCTACTCCGACGAAGAGAAGGAGCGTACTGTAAAAAGACTGGGGAACGGCTGCGAAATAACCAGGTTCAAAGGTCTGGGAGAAATATCTGCGGAAGAGTTCGGCAAATTCATAGGTGACGACATAAAACTGGATGCCGTACGCCTTAGCCAGGACGACTCCATCCCCGAACTCCTGGAGTTCTACATGGGCAAGAACACTCCCGAAAGGCAAACATTCATAAAAAACAACCTCCGTTCCGATTTGATATTGGAAGAACTGCTTTAGCAATGAGACGAATCTGCAAATTCTTACTGAAACTGCTGGGCTGGAAGGCCATGGACGGCCGTGTTGAAGAAGACAAGGCCATTATTCTCGGCGTACCGCACACATCGGCATGGGACTTTCTAATCTCCTATCTCTTTTATACCTCAGTAGGCGGCAAGGCCTATATAATGATAAAGAAAGAGTTCTTTGTAGGCCCGCTCTCCCCGCTGCTCAAGGCTTTGGGAGGCATTCCTGTCGACCGCAAGAAAGGGGCGACAATCACCCTGCAGATGATTCACGCCATGAACAATGCCAAAGTCATGCACCTTGCCATTGCACCGGAAGGGACAAGAAAGGCCACTACAAGATGGAAAACGGGATTCCACACAATCGCCAGAGCCTGCAACGTACCTGTCTACCTCGGCTACTTCGACTGGAAAAGAAAAGAGGTGGGACGCGGTGTGAAGTTCACTCTTACAGACAACGTTCAGGAAGACCTGAAGCGGATAAGGCAGCATTATGCCGCAATGGACATGGAGGGAAGACACAAGGGAATGTACACTGCCTAAAACCAGATATCTATCCGTCCTACATATTCTCCCTTTTCACCGTCCTGGACGACAGTGACACTCTTTCCGACTCTGTTTTTATAGACTTTCTTTTCTGTAAGTCTGGTATGCGTATGCCCTCCCACTATTATATCCACATTCTCCGACATTTCCGCAATGTCAATATCTCCGGGGGAACTCTTGCTGCCGCCGTAATATCCGCAATGCGAGAGCAGCAGCACGAAATCGCACATTTTCTCGTTTTTCAACTCTGCAGCCAGCGCATTTACTGTATCTACAGGATTTATATATGAAAGCCCTTTGATATTGTTCTTGGCCACTATGCCTCCGATATCGGTAAGGGCACCTATGATGCCAATCTTCTTGCCGGCCTTTTCAACAATGGTGTACGGCTTTACAACACCCTCGAGCGGGGTATTTCCGAAATCGTAGTTGGCGCAGACCGTCACAAAATCTGCATTCGAGAGCCTGCGCGCAAGTTCAGCCTGGCCGTTGTCGAACTCATGGTTGCCAAGACATGCAACATCGTATCCAAGGGCATTCATAAGTTCAATCTCCACATCTCCCTTGAAAATAGAAAAATAAGGAGTTCCCTGGCTGAAGTCTCCCGCGTCGAGCAGCAGCACCCTGTCCGCCCCCATCTCGCTGCGGACCGAGTTCACATAGGCCTCTCTCCTTTCGTAGCCTCCCAGCCCGGCCCCGTCACCGCTTGTCTGCGGAGTTATCTGGCTGTGGGTATCGTTAGTATGCAGTATCACAAGATCCTGGCCGTTGATGGCAACTGAGCCAATGGCCAGAAAAAACAAGACAAAATAGAGTTTCAATGTTTTCATGCTATTTTTCCTCCGCCTTTATTACCGCAACTCTTCCGTCTGTCCCGGCATCTATAACACGGCCTGCGGCTGTTTCATTCTTAATATATCCGGATATCATGTCACGAAGATAGGTTCCGGTGTCTATATAGCTGTCGCACTCCTTGAAAGCCTCCGCATTGCTGCCTCCAAACAGCAGAAAGTCTATTGTCGCGACCTTGTAGATTTTCTGATCGTCTATCGGGCTGCCTGCAACGAGCGCCTCCCTGACACTTTTGTTCTCAATGACAAGTTTGACTCCGCTGAGCGCCTCAACCCTCTCGCGCCTTGCGAAGTTTTCAAACAGTTCGCGCACATACCTGCCCTTCAGGTCGAGAATCACCACTTTGTTGTCGAACGGAAAAATAGACATTACATCATACGTAGAGACCTCTCCGCCGGGCAGCGAGGCTCTTATTCCGCCAAAGTTGGTCATCGCCATATCTGCCTTTGCGCCGCTGTCTCCCGTACTTTCCCTAAGATACTCCGTTGCAAAGCCGAGCATTATATCTGCGGCAAGATTGGAAAGCGGGCTTTCTGGAGCATAACTTTCCATCTGTCCGGCGCTGCTGCCTATCGGTATCAGAAGAGAGTCTATCGTAGGGCTGTATTTGCCTATGATTTCCGCAGCCCTGCTCCCGGGGGCGTTCCAAGTGGAGTCCATTCTGACTCTGCTCCACTCCAGTCTGCTAAAATTCTGTCCGCTGCCGTTACATGAACATATAATGGCGAACAGCAGAAAAAATAAGGGGGAAAACTTTTTCATATTGTCTGAGATTCTTTAATCCTTATATCTTAACCATTTCGACAGGTCTTTCCATGAAGCCTTCTTGCCGTACATCAATATTCCTATCCTGTATATCCTGCCCGATATGTATGTAAGCAGAAGGAATGTGACTACAAGAAGCGATATGGAGAGCAGCAGTTCCCAAAACGGGACGCCGTATGCTATTCTGGCCATCATGACCATCGGTGAAGTAAACGGTATAATGGAAGCCCAGAAAGAGAGAGAACTGTCGGGGTACTGGAATGTATGCAACATTATAAAGAGTCCCACAATAAGCGGAACGGTTATGGGCAATGAAAGCTGCTGCGTGTCGGCCTCGTTGTCTACCGCAGACCCCACTGCCGCAAACATGCCTGAATAGAGCAGGTAACCCAGCAGGAAATAGACAAGGAAACAGACGATTATCTGCGTGAAATTTATGCTGGAAAGCGCGTTGATAAAACTTTCGGCACCTGACTCGGCCTCTGCGGCAGGCATGGCGGCGGTAACCGCATCCATCTCCACACCGCTGCCCTCCATTATGGCGGAAACCTGGTCTGTCTGCGCGGCGGCACCCTGCATTATCTCCTCAGGCCCGAAAAGCGGAACGGCTATGGAAACCAGTGCGAGAGTGAGCACTATCCATATCAGGAACTGTGTAAGCCCGACAGCCGCCACACCGATTATCTTGCCCATCATAAGCTGGAAAGGCTTTACAGAAGAGACTATAACTTCCACTATGCGGTTCGACTTTTCGTCTATGACACTGCGCATGACCATGCCTCCGAACATGAAGATGAACATGTAGATCAGAAAACTTGCGACATAGCCTATAACCATGTAAATCTCCACCTTGGACGCCTTCTCGCCCTCAGGTGAATCGTCAACCAGGAAGGTATTCACCCTCACTTCTGGCTTTATATCCTCCACAATCCTGTCAAGTCCGGGAATATTGTAGGCTGCAAGCTTGTTGGCCTCCACGGCATCTTCGGCCATTCTTCTTATCCGGCTCTGATTATCTGCATTTATCTGTTTTTCCGAGTATAGCGACAGTGTCACGTTTCTGTTGCTGTCCAGCGGAGATATGCTCAGGACTGCAAGCGACTCGTCTCTGCGGGCCATGGCCTTCAGGGTATCGAGACTTATGCCTGAAGCATCTTCAAACATAAGGGTCTCTCCGTTTTCGAGATAGGGCATCACTATTCCGGAATTGTCTGAAACCTTTATGTCAAGTCTGTTTCCATCTTCTGAATAGGCCGCGATGAGCATCGGAACCACAAAGATTGCAGCCATAAGTATGGGGGCGAATATGGTGGTGAGTATAAAGGACTTTTTCTTTACCCTTATTGCATACTCCCTTGATATTATTACCGATATTTTGTTTTTTCCCATGATTCTCGCTATTGGTTGTTGTTTGTGACAAGTTTGATGAATATATCCTCCATACGCGGTATGAGTTCACGGAATGAGACCACCTCTGCGGCATTCACCAATGGCTTGAGGACCTGAGAATTGTTCTCCGCCTGCCTGACATCCAGAACCGCGACGCGGGAGCCGTCCTTTTCGGGGTTGTCTGAAACTATGGAGAAGGGAAGAGCCTTCCCGTCGAAAAGAGTCTGAAGCGGCGAGTCTGCTCTGTAAACCAGTTCCACATGGTTGTTGCCGTACATGCGGCGAATCTGCTCCACATTGCCGTGTGCTATGAGATTCGATTTGTTTATCAGCGCTATATTGTCGCAAAGTTCCTCCACGCTCTCCATATTGTGGGTGGAAAGGAGGATTGTGGTTCCCTCATCGCGCATACGAAGTATCTCGGAACGTATGAGACTTGCATTCACAGGGTCGAATCCTGAAAAAGGCTCATCCAGAATAAGGAGTTTGGGTTTATGCAATACGGTTATTATAAACTGCACCTTCTGGGCCATGCCCTTTGAAAGTTCCTCCACCTTTTTGTTCCACCAGGCCTCGATTCCGAACTTTACGAACCACTCCTTGAGCAGCCTTACGGCATCGTTGCGGCTCAGCCCTTTCAGTCTGGCCAGATAGACGGCCTGTTCCCCTACCTTCATTTTCTTATACAGCCCCCTCTCTTCCGGGAGATAGCCTATCTGCTCTGTATCGAGAGGCTCCATGCTCCTGCCGTTGAAGATTATCTCCCCGCTGTCGGGCATCGTTATCCTGTTCAGAATTCTTATAAGCGTGGTCTTGCCGGCTCCGTTGGGGCCCAGCAGTCCGAATATCTTTCCTTGGGGAATATCTATGCTTACGGAATTAAGAGCAGTGTAATCGCCAAATTTTTTGGTAATATTCAAACACTTGATAAGTTCCATCATTGCTCTCGGCTTGCTGTTTATTTATCAGGCCGCAAATTTACTATTATTTTTCAATTATGTAATGCCTGAGGGCCTCTCTTGTCTGTGGTGTAAGCAGTCTCTCCCTTTCAAGATTTTCCAGCGTACAGTATTCAGCCCCGAAACGCTGTCTGAGCAGCAGGATTCCGCGTGCAGTATACGGGCCGATATATGGATGGGCAGAAAGAAAACGGCGTGAAGCGGTATCGAGAGAAAATTTACGTATCATAGAGGTATCGGCTACCACGTTCTCCTTGAATCCGAGATACCGTGCGCTGTCAATCCCGCGTATCTCCATCAACTGTTCCGGAGTATAGAAATTGCCTATCCGTTCCCTGTACGCAATTATCTTTTCTGCATAATAGCCGCCTATCCCATACAGTTTTACCAGTTCGGCGCTGTCGGCTCCGTTAAGTTCCACAAGCAACTCCGGAGGGCTCCACCTTATCCTTTCCGCAGCGGAATCCCGGCGGAAAGCCTTTTTCGGGCCGTGCTCTTCCGCTCCTTCATGCCTTTTCACGGGCCTTCTCTTTCCGGCAGACGCTTCACTTGCCGTACTGCCGCTTCCGGTACGTCCGGAAGGAACTGTTATATAGTCCTGCAGACGCTCATACATCCGGGCGGAAACGGAATAAATCTTTGCAAAATCCTCCTTTCTGCGGAAGACTCCTCCTTTTTCCCTGTAATTGAGTACAACCTGAGCCTGCCCCGGAGTAAAGCCGAGAAGCACAAGACTGTCTGCACTTATGGTATTCGGATTGAATCTGAACAGCGTATCCGCCTTTGAAACCATTCTCTCCGGCCTTTCAGCATCGGGAGCCCTCTCTTCCTCCGGTTTTCTTGTCAGAAAGACTGTGAGCTGGAAAAGCAGCAACGCCCCCATCAAAATCGTTATGCCTATGGCCCTGCTCTTTGTCAGGCCATCCTTCCCGTAATAACGCTCCCGGTCATTCTCCCTCTCCGGGCTCTTCTCTCTCCCCGTCATACTCCTTCCCCGCTATTACAATTACTATTTCTCCCTTTGGTTGATGGGCTGAATACCACTCATGAAGTTCTCCGACAGTTCCCCGTCTGCACTCCTCATGAAGTTTTGAGATTTCGCGGCACACCGCCGCCTGCCTTGCGCTTCCAAAAACCTCCGCCATCTGCCCGAGTGTCTTCACAAGCCTGTATGGAGACTCATAGAGTATTGCAGTGCAATCCATTTGTGCAATCTCCATCAATCTTGTCTGCCGCCCTTTCTTTACAGGCAAAAAACCCATGAAGCAGAACTTGTCGCTCGGATAGCCCGAATTTACAAGCGCCGGCACAAAAGCCGTAGCCCCCGGAAGCGTCTCAACCTCTATTCTGGCACGCAGACAGCTGCGTACAAGATAGAAACCGGGGTCTGAAATGCCCGGAGTCCCTGCATCCGAGACAAGCGCGACATTCATTCCCGAGAGAATCTTTTCACACACAGCCGCAGAACTTTTATGTTCGTTGAATTTATGGTGACTCTCCATTTTGGTGTGAATGTCGTACCTGTTAAGCAGCACAGAACTGGTCCGCGTGTCTTCGGCCAGGATAAGGTCAACCTCTTTCAAGACCCTTATGGCTCTCAACGTTATATCTTCAAGATTCCCGACAGGTGTCGGAACTACATAAAGTTTCCCCATTGCAACTCCCCCGCTCTAACTGAATTTTCTTCTCACTGTCATGTAAAACCTGTAGACCTCGTCGCTTAGCTCGTCCCACTGAGGGAAACGGGCTCTTATATATACCAGTGCCTCCTTGAAGGAATCCAGCCGGTTAAGGTCATCTATGGTGCGCTTGAAGAGCAGTTCCGCTTCGTGAAGGTTTCCGTTTACGTTGAAAAGTTCCCTTACAAACTCGTAACGGTCATTTATGCCTATTCCGTCGTAGATATTGTCTATATGCGACGCCGGATAATCTACCTCCCAGTCATACCAGTCTGCACGGGCGGCATCGTTTACAATTTCTGGAGCCTCATCTTCATTTTCCTGACAGGCAGACCATTCGCCGGCTGCTTCCACCGCCTCGGCCTCTTCCGCCGCAATTTCCACACTATGCTCCAGTTCCGCATCTTCCTCCTCTTTAACTTTCACCTCTTCACTCCCGTCTTCCTCGTATTCTCCATCTCCCTCATTTCCATCTTCCTCATTCTCCGCGCCCTCTGCATATTCAGCCTTCACCTCTTCTATTTCCTCCTCTTCCATTTCCATCTCTTCCATCTCCTCCTTTTCCATCTCCGGCAGCCCGGTCTCATCCATTTCCGGATTCAGAGCCCTCTCCTCAACTTCTTTTACCGCATTTTCTTCAACTTCATCCTCTTCACCGCAGGCATCGCTGTCGGCTTCGTTGCAATCCTCAACCTTCTCAGGAGAGTTCCCGCCTTCGGTCTGCCCGCTCAAACAGGCAGGGTCATTGCCCATGAAAGCAACTTCTCCTCCGGAAGAAAGAACGCTCCCTTCAAAATCAGTCTCTTCAATTTCACGGGCACTGTCGGCGGCCTTCATTTCACATACCCTCTCCAGCTCGTTCAGCCTCCGCTCCATAGATTCCACCTTTGCGAAAAGCCTTTCCAGAGAGTCTGTCAGGCTGCGTCTTATATCCTGTAAACTGTCCTGTTCCATATCGATTGGTTTTGAGGACAAATTTAATACTAATTTTTATTACATTTGCTCCCCGATAACCCCCGGAACTATGTTTTTAGAGAGCAGCAACAGAGCAGGCCGGATAGAAGTAATCTGCGGTTCCATGTTTTCAGGCAAGACCGAAGAACTGATACGGAGATTGAAAAGGGCCAAATTCGCCAATCTGAAGGTTGAAATATTCAAGCCTTCGATAGATACAAGATACTCCAAGGAGCAGGTTATCTCACACGACTCCAACGCAATACTTTCAACTCCTGTAGACTCGTCGGAGAGCATTCTGCTCCTGGCGCAGGATGTAAACGTGATTGGAATAGACGAAGTGCAGTTTTTCGATAAAAACATAGTTGAGGTCTGTGTAAGACTGGCGGAAAACGGCATAAGGGTCATTTGCGCCGGACTCGACATGGACTATACCGGCAGGCCGTTCGGCCCGATGCCTGCACTGATGGCCGTGGCGGAAAATGTAACGAAGGTGCATGCAATATGCGTAAGATGCGGCGAACTTGCACAGTTCTCGCACAGGCTTACACACAGCAGCAAACTGGTGGAATTGGGAGAGAAGGAGAGTTATGAACCCCTCTGCCGCCGCTGCTTCAACAATGTGACAGCATCGGAGGCCGCGCAGGGTTCCGCTAAGTAAGGCTCACCCCTATAAGTCTCATAAATTCTTCCCTTGTCCTTATATCTTTAAGGAACACGCCGGTAAAGGCAGATGTGGTGGTTACGGAATTCTGCTTCTGCACGCCACGTATCTGCATGCACATGTGCGCCGCCTCTATGACCACCGCCACCCCGAGCGGGTTCAGGGTCTTCTGAATGCAGTCTCTTATCTGGACCGTCATACGCTCCTGTACCTGAAGCCTGCGTGCAAAAGCATCCACCACTCTCGGAATTTTACTGAGCCCGGTTATCCAGCCGTTGGGGATATATGCCACATGCGCTTTTCCGTAGAAGGGCAGCATGTGATGTTCGCACATGGAGTAGATTTCAATATCCTTTACAAGCACTATCTGTTTGTAGTCTTCTTTAAAAAGAGCAGATTTAAGTATTGCGACAGGGTCTGCGTCATAACCCTGCATGAGAAACTGCATGGCCTTGGCCACCCTTGCCGGAGTCTTGAGCAGCCCTTCGCGCTGCGGGTCTTCTCCCAATAACTCTATTATCGCCTTGTAGTGCGCAGCCAGTTCAGCCGTGGTTTTCTCGTCGAACTGCTCAATCTTGCTATACATATCTATCTCTCTTTTATTGAAAATGGAGCGCAAAGGTACAAAAGTGTTGCATATTTTTCCAAATATTCATCTTTAATCCATATCTTTGTCTGGCAAGTTTACCTATCGCCGTACTGAATATGGATAAGAATTCAAAAAGTTACAGGATTTTGGTTGTCGACGATGAAGACTCTATTTGCGACATTCTCCAATACAATCTGCTGCAGGCAGGATATGAGGTCGATACCGCCAGCAGTGCCGAAGAGGCGCTGTACAAGATGAAGGGCAGGTACGATCTTCTGTTGTTGGACATAATGCTGGATGGCATAAACGGGTTCAAGCTCGCCAAACTGCTGCGCAACGAGTATCACAACAATATCCCGATAATCTTTATCTCGGCCCTGGACACTGAGCCCGACATTCTCAGCGGGTTCGATGCCGGAGGAGATGACTATATATCCAAACCCTTTTCGGTAAAGGAGGTTCTGGCCCGGGTAAAGGCCCTGCTGGCACGCAGCGAGAAGAGCAACAATGCACTCTCAGCCAAGGATGGTGCCGAAACGGAAAGCAGCGAAGAAGCGCAGAAGGAGGAGCAGACAAAGATAACCGTAAACGACCTTGTGGTAGACTGCAACGAGCACAGGGTCTATATAAAGGGCAGGGAAATTTTTCTCACCAAAAAAGAGAACGACATACTTGTCTTGCTGGTAAGGTATCCGAACAAAATCTTTTCCCGCGACGATATTCTCAAACTGGTCTGGAAAAATGAAAGTTTTGTGCTCGACAGGACTGTCGACGTGCATATAGCCAGACTGAGAAAGAAGATGGGAAGCCATGGAGATATGATTGTCAACAGATCGGGGTACGGATATTGCTTTCAGCCGTAACCCGTAAAGAGAAACGAGCAAGAGATGCAGGTAAAATATCAATATTACATTCTTTTCTACTTTTTGCTGGCACTCTCTGTCTTGGCACTGGCATTTCTCTTTTTCCTGATAGGGAAAGAGCGTGATTACAGTATCAAGGCTATAAACAGTTCGCTGATACTGTATAACGATATTGCCCACAAGTCTATTTGCGACAACAACATTGCATACGACTCCATTCCGATGCCCAACCAGGTAAGGATTACCATCATAGGCCTGGATGGGGAGATAATTTTCGACAATACCGACGACTCTGTCACTGAAAACCACCTTAACAGGGAAGAGATTGCGGAAGCGGCCCAGAAGGGAAGCGGGACAGCAATAAGAGTCTCTTCCACCACGCATAAAGAGTACATCTATTTTGCAAAGAAGTATCCCGATTATTATATCAGGACTGCGCTCGAATATAATGCAGATATCCTTCCCCAGATGGAGCACGACAACAAATACCTGTACATAATAATAGTGCTCTTCATAATCCTGCTTGTCATAGTAATCTACTTTACCAGGAAACTGGCTGTTCCGATAAGTTCTCTCGACAACTTCGCAGACATTCTGAACAGCCCGGACAAGGATTACAGCAAGATACAGTTTCCTGCAGACAAGTTCGGCAAGGTAGGCAAGAAGATACTCGACACATTCGACCAACTGGAGAGGACAAAACTCTACAAGCAGCAGATGAGCCACAACATAGCCCATGAACTCAAGACTCCCGTTACTGGGCTGAGCGCCTATCTCGAAACCATTCTGCATGACAGGAACATGAGCAGGGAGCAGATACTCGTTTTTCTTGAAAAGGCTTATGCCCAGACTGTCAGGCTCTCTTCCCTTATAAACGACGTATCTACGCTGAACAAGCTGGACGAGGGCTCAAAAAGTTTTGAAATAGAGACCTTCTCCATTGCAGCATGTATAAGGGACGTGCTCGAGGAGATTGGTTACAAGCTTGAAGCCAACAATATAAAACTGGACATGCTCATCAGTTCAGACCTTAAGCTGAAGGGATGCTACAACCTCATCTACTCGTTGTTTAAAAACCTTATCGACAACACTGTAGAACATGGAGGCGCAAACTGTCGCATAACTATTTCTGCAGGAGTTGAGCAAATCTCCGGAGAAGGGGGATATAAAATCAACTTCACCTACGCAGATACAGGAAAATCGGTACCCCAGGAGGCCATTCCACGGCTTTTCGAAAGGTTTTACCGCATAGAAAAGGGACGGACCAGAAAAACCGGCGGCACAGGGCTCGGGCTGGCAATCGTAAAGAACGCCGTACTCTACCACCGCGGAGAAATCAGCGTGGAAAACAATCCCGGCGGCGGACTGATATTCAAATTCACTCTCTACTCACTTTAAAAGAAACATGACAATGAAACGAATCCTTATAATGGCTGCCGAACAAGAGGAACTGGATGCTGCGCTTGCCGCCTACAAACCCTGCGAGGGATTATTGCAGAGTGCAGCCAAGGTGGATTTCATGCTCTGCGGAATAGGTATGGCTTCGGCATGCTATACCATCACAAAGAAAATATGCGAGGCAAAGGCCGCAAAGGAGTGCTACGACATTGCCATACTCATAGGGCTTGCCGGCAGCTATTGCATGAAGGATTTTCCGATAGGCAGCGTCGCCCTCATAGAAAAGGCGTATATCGGAGACCTGGGGTTTGACACGCCAAGCGGGCTGAAGACACTTTTCGACACCAAAGTATTGGATTCCAATATATTCCCGTTTAAAGACGGAGCCCTGTACAGAAAAGAGGCAGACATGGCGACAGAAGAGTTTCTCAAACGGTTCAGAAGCGCCTCTGCCGTAACCAGGCAGACTTTTACGGGAAGTCCGGCAAAGAAAGAGGAGATGGTTGAAAAGTTCAGCTCTCAAATTGAAGATATGGAAGGAGCCGCCCTCCACTTTGTATGCCAGATGGAAAAGATTCCTTTCTTTCAACTCAGGGCCGTCTCCAATGAGGTTGGCGTACAGGACCGTGACAAATGGAACGGGCCGCTGGCCCTGGATGCACTGAAGAGGGCCATGCTGGAGTATTTCAGGATGGAATGTGAAATTTTAAAACAGTAGATATATGGAGGTTATAAAGATTGAGGGGATTAAGAAAATCTACACCCTGGGAACACAGAAGGTAAATGCTCTGGACGGAGTGGACATTTCCATAAACAGGAATGAATATGTAGCCATAATGGGGCCGTCAGGCTCGGGAAAATCCACTCTCATGAATATTCTCGGCTGCCTGGACACACCCACGGAGGGAAGTTATTTTTTAAACGGTACGGATGTAAGCAATATGGACGACAATATGCTTTCCGACATAAGGAACAGGGAGATTGGTTTTATCTTCCAGTCGTTCAACCTGCTTCCGCGCTACAATGCAATGGAGAACGTGGCGCTGCCGCTTATCTACTCCGGCATTCCTCGCCAAGAAAGGGAACGGAGGGCAATTGAAGCACTCAACAATGTGGGACTTGGAGAGAGGATGGAGCACAAGCCTTCAGAACTTTCAGGAGGACAGAGACAAAGAGTTGCCATAGCACGTGCTCTTATAAACAGGCCATCCATAATACTGGCCGACGAGCCTACTGGCAATCTCGACACAAAAACATCTATAGACATAATGATGCTCTTTGAGCAGATCTATAAAGAGGGGAATACTGTAATTATCGTGACTCACGAAGAGGATATTGCAAAATATGCAAGAAGAATCATAAGATTGCGCGACGGGAAGATTGAGAGCGATTCAACAAACAATGACCGGACTGTCTTCAACTAAAAAACACAGGATATGAAAATTTATACCAAAGGCGGCGACAAGGGGAGCACCTCCCTTGTGGGCGGCAAAAGAGTTTCCAAGAACCATCCCCGCGTGGAAGCATACGGAGATGTCGACGAACTTATCTCTTACATAGGAGTAGTGATAAGCGATGCACCCCAGGGGGTTGAACGCGATATTCTGGAGAAGATCCAAAAGGAGCTTATGCTCATCTCCGCCCATTTTGCATCTGACGGTACAGCAAAAAAGATGAAAGAGCTTTCCGAAAAGGAGATTCTCTTTCTGGAAAAGGAGATAGACAGGATGACCGACGAGATTCCCGCCCAGACGGCCTTCATTTTACCTGGAGCACCGAGGGTCTCTTCGGAGTGCCATGTTGCAAGAACGATATGCCGCAGGGCAGAGAGGCATGCCATAGCGATAACCGGATACGGATGCCGGCCGGACGGCCAGTCGGAAGAGAGCCCTGAACAATGCGAAAGCGCTGATTCTGTGGCAACAGGAATAAAGTATCTGAACCGTCTTTCAGACTATCTTTTTACCCTCGGGAGATATTATTGCCACAAATGCGGAGGAAAAGAGATATTTTGGTTGCCATAATCAATTTTTTACTATATTTGCAGCCCCTAATAGTAGTCAATAACATTTATTTATCTAATTACTAGTTTTTTGATATGTATTGGACACTTGAACTGGCATCTAAACTGGAAGATGCTCCATGGCCTGCAACAAAGGATGAGCTCATAGATTACGCCACCCGCTCCGGAGCTCCTCTCGAGGTTATAGAAAATCTGAATGACCTTGAGGACGACGGCGAGACGTACGACAGCATAGAAGATATATGGCCCGACTATCCAAGCAAAGAAGACTTTTTCTTCAACGAGGAAGAATATTAGTGCAATTTTAAGCACAGAAACAACTATTAAATCCCTGTTAATCAATAAGATTGGCAGGGATTTAATTTGTTTGGACAACAGTGTTTGACCGCCTCAGATGGCGCGGTTTGTTTGGACAAAATACGATTTTTGGAGGAGAAATCGGGATTTGTTTGGACAAAATTCATTACCTTTACAGAGGTTTGTGAGTATTGCCGCAAGCTGTATTTCCAATTCAAATATCCTTCATTATGGGAAGACCGAAACGACTATATCCA
>CASGCS010000015.1 GCA_949300025.1 uncultured bacterium
AGTTGTGGTGGCTTTTGCGGTTTTGGTTCAGGTTCAGATGCATGGGGTGGTTTGTGGTGCCGTTCGGTGAGACCCTTTCCGGAAGTGCCTCCGGGGCGGGTTTGCACTCTGCGGCCTTTCCTTCCCACTGAGCATCTGAACCTTGGGTATTGCTGCTGAGAATCCAGCAATATCCTTGTTGTCAGCGTATTGGGTGCTTGAATCCGTATTTTGTCGGAGTTCAGATGCTCCTGTTTTTCACTGCATCTGAACACGGATAAGTGCTTGGGTGTTTGTGCAATTGAAAGTTACTCTGTGAGTTGTGGTGGCTTTTGCGGTTTTGGTTCAGGTTCAGATGCATGGGGTGGTTTGTGGTGCCGTTCGGTGAGACCCTTTCAGGAAGTGCCTCCGGGGCGGGTTTTCACTCTGCGGTGTTTCCTTCCCACTGAGCATCTGAACCTTGGGTATTGACGCTGAATTCTTGCAATACGTTTGCAGTCAGTGCGTTGAGTGTTAGAATCCGTATTTTCGCGGAGTTCAGATGCTCCTGTTTTTCACTGCATCTGAACATGGATAGGTGCTTGGGGTGTTCGTGCAACTGAAAGTTACTCAGTGAGTTGTGGTGATATTTGCGGTTTTGGTTCAGGTTCAGATGCATGGGGTGGTTTGTGGTGCCTTTCGGTGAGACCCTTTCCAGAAGTGCCTGCAGGGCGGGTTTGCACTCTGCGGCCTTTCCTTCCCACTGAGCATCTGAACCGTGGGTATTGACGCTGAAATTCTTGCAATGCGCTTGCAGTTAGCGTGTTGGGTGCTTGAATCCGCATTTTGCGGAGTTCAGATACTGTTGTTTTCCGGTGCATCTGAACGCGAATAGGTGCTTGGGGTATCATCTATTCGCAGCCGCTGCAATTGCAAACAAGTTTGCATTGCTTCTGCGTATATTTGGCCTAGCGGCCACATATACTGTTCACGCCTCGAGGGTATCAAAAGCAAACTTTTGAATACCCTCGCACGTCTTTCTTCGAAAGACATTTTTAACCCCCGCAGACTGAGTCTGCACCCCCTGAAGGGGGTATGCACTCCTTTCAGTCGTGGTCCCTTCGGGACTTTGTAATACGGAAGCGGGCTGCTGGTTTCCCTATTTGAAGATATATGCGTGCCTTTTGGCACTCAAAGCTGCTCAAGGCCTGCACGGCTGCAAACAAGTTTGCATTGCTTCTGCGTATATTTGGCCTGGCGGCCACATATACTGTTCACGCCTCGGCAGAGCAAGAATGTGACTTGTTTACTGTGCCGCAATTTCATATACCCCGGAATGTGAATGTGCCTTTTGGCACATGACATATATTCGCAGCCGCTGCAATTACAAACAAGTTTGCATTGCGTGCGTCTCCTCATATATGCAACTTCGTTTCTCACATTCCGGGGTGGGGTATTGCAGGGATGCAAATATTTTTGCTCTGCTCTCGGCTTCTGCGTATATTTGCCAGATAATTGTTTTGTGATGGATAACAGGTATCGTTCGGTAAGGCCGGTTTTGGATTCTAACAAGCCTCAGCTCTATATGGAGACCTATGGCTGTCAGATGAATGTAAATGACAGCGAAGTGGTGCTTTCCATATTGCAGGATGCGGGTTATTCGTTGTGCGGCGATATTAAAAAGGCAGACGTTATTCTTGTAAATACATGCTCCATAAGGGAGAATGCGGAGCAGAGGGTTTGGGGCAGGCTGGATCTTTTCCTGCAGGAAAAGCGGAAAAGAAGAGGCGTGACTGTCGGAGTTCTGGGCTGCATGGCAGAAAGGCTGAAGCAGGTCTTGCTGGAGCATGAAGCGGTTGACTTTGTAGCCGGGCCGGATTCATACAGAAAGATTGCAACCCTTATTGAGGATGCAAAGAGCGGAAGCAAGCAGATGAATGTTGCCTTGCTCAGAGACGAGACCTATTCCGACATAACGCCGGTGCGGTTGGACAAGAACGGTGTTTCGGCCTATATCTCAATCATGAGGGGATGCAACAACATGTGCTCTTACTGTGTTGTCCCGTATACGAGAGGGGCCGAGAGAAGCCGTGATCCGCAGAGTATCGTAAGAGAAGCGCAGGAACTTTTCGACAACGGTTACAAGGAGGTCTGTCTGCTCGGACAAAATGTGGATTCATACCTTTGGCTTAATCCGGACAATCCTACCGAAAAGGTGAATTTTGCCCAGTTGCTGGAACTGGTTGCTCTGACAGACCCTTCGTTGAGGGTGAGATTTTCCACTTCGCATCCCAAGGATATGGGGAACGGAGTCCTCTATACAATGGCAATGTATCCGAATATATGCAATCACATTCATTTGCCGGTGCAGTCGGGCAGCGATGCCATGCTGCTTAAGATGAACAGAAAATATACGAGGGAGAGTTATCTGGCGAGGATTGCCAAAATCAGGGAGATAATGCCCGACTGTGCCATAAGCACGGATATAATTGCAGGTTTCTGTTCCGAAACTGAGGAGGACCATCTTCAGACCCTTTCACTTATGGAAGAGGTCGGGTTTGATTCTGCCTTTATGTTCCAATATTCGGAGCGCCCCAATACCAGGGCTGCCCGTCATTTTAAGGATGACGTTCCGGAGGAGGTGAAGACAAGGAGGCTTAACGAGATTATAGAGTTGCAGAACAGGCTTTCGCTCGCGTCCAACCAGAAGTGTCTGGGAAAAACTTATGAAGTGCTGACAGACGGCGTTTCAAAAAGGTCTGACCTGCAGCTTACCGGCAGGACTCCGCAGAATAAGGTATGTGTCTTTGACGCTCAGGGGCACGGTATTGGTGAGTATGTAAAGGTGGAAGTAGTTTCATGCACCTCTGCAACGTTGATGGCAAAAATTGTAAAATAAACGGTAGCGTGATTGTAGATAAAATCTAAAATAAGGATAGAGTTATGACAAAGATTAAAACCGAGTATCTTGGCTCTCTCAGGACAGAGGCCGTACATTTGCAGTCTGGAAATAAAATCATAACAGACGCTCCGCTCGACAACCATGGAAAAGGAGAGGCCTTTTCTCCTACAGACTTGCTGGCCGCAGCATTGGGCAGCTGCATGCTTACAATAATGGGTATTTCGGCTCCTGCCTACGGATACAGCCTTGAAGGTACAACTGTCGATATAGAAAAGATAATGGGAACAAATCCCAGAAGGGTGGTTGAGGTGAAGATTACCTTCAATTTTCCCAAAGGCAACAACTATACCGACCAGCAGAAGAGAGTTATCGAAACCGCTGCCAGGACCTGCCCTGTTGCAAACAGCCTGCATCCTGACTTGAAGAAGACGATAGTTTTCAATTACTAGTTCATATACATATTTATATACTTAGACGGGCATAGAGAAAGGGAATCCGGTGCAAGACCGGAACAGTACCCGCTGCTGTGATATTTCTGCCGTATGGCAGTTGTCTGATACTCCACTTTTGCGTTGGTGCAATGGGAAGGAAGATGTAAAATTAAGTCAGAAAACCTGCTCTCGGCCCGGCCATTAAAACTTTCGGGAGGTAAAGTGAAATGAGCAGCTGCATCTGCCGTATTATTCTGCTTTCTTTATTGGCGGTTTCTGTTCCGCTTGCCGGATGGTCGCAGCAAAACGACACTCTGGAATCTGCGGTGGTAATGTCTGAATCCAAAATCAACGCTTCGCTGAATGCAAAGTTCGCTCCAGGCATAAGAGTCGAGCGTTATGCAAACGTCGAGACTGTAACTGCCGGAAATACCCTGAGCGATTTGCTGCAGAGAGAGACTTCTCTATATATAAAAGAGTACGGGCGCGGGATGAGTTCCTATCTGGCTGTCCGCGGAACTTCATCTACCCATACATCCATAGACTGGAACGGGCAGTCTCTTGTAGTGCCTACCTTGGGCCAGGCCGATTTGAGCCATGTTCCCACCTATTTTTTCGACAACATGACAATTCATGTGGGCGGAAACTCTGCGCTTTACGGTAACGGAAGCATGGGGGGCAGCATCCAGTTGAGAACTACGCCGCGCTTCAGAAAAGGGGTCGGAGGAGACATAACTCTCAAGGCCGGAAGCTTCTACACTTTTTTTGGAGGCGCCACCCTGCGAGCAGGCTCGGATAACTGGGAGAGCCGTACAAGCGCCTACTATTCCTTTTCAAAAAACAATTTCAAGTTTAGAAACAATACCAAGCGCGGTGCGCCACGTGAGAGGCAGAACAATGCAAAGTACGGCAATTACGGCGTACTGCAGGAGTTTTCGAGGCGGATGAAGGATGAGTCGCTCCTGCAGGTGAGTTTTATATATCTGGATTTCGACAGGCAGATCCAACCCTCTGTCTCCACCAACGACAGTGAATATTACTATCACAGCGTGCTTGACAGAAATGTAAAGGCGACAGCTCTGTACAGCGGGAACCGGGGAATCTGGCACTATCGGGCAAATGTAGCCTACAATTATGATTATGAACTTTATGAAGAGGATATAATAGCAGCAAGCAGGTTTTTTGTATCGATGGAAAACCAGCTCTCGCTCGGCAAGGTATTGCTCAATGCCGGGGGCAAGTGCGAATATATAAAGCCTGACGTGGATGCATACGCTGCGGGAACAAAAGAGTGGCGCAACGAACTTTATCTGCTGGCGCTTTATAATGTGAACGAAAAACTCACTGTCGGAGGCGGGGTGAGAGGCACTTTCGTTACCGGTATATCAACTCCTTTGCAGCCTGCCGTCAATCTTAAATATGCTGTAAATAAAAAACTTTCTCTGCGAGCATCCTTTTCCGGAAGCGTAAAGGTCCCAACCCTTAACGACCGCTATTGGGGAGGAACGGCTACAGACCTTGAGCCGGAGAAGGGGCTTACCTGGGAGGCGGGTGCGGATTATGCCTTCAATCTGCACGGGTGGGGCGTGAAATCCTATTTTACATGGTATTACTCTCCCATAAAGGACTGGATAAGATGGCTGCCGGCCGGTGAGGTTTGGAGGCCGAGGAATGTTCCTAAAATAGAGTCTGACGGTGTTGAGGCCGGGTTCGATGCAGAGAAGGGGTTTGGTTCTTCAACATGGAACTTTGGCGCGAAATATGCTTACACCAACGTGATGATGCGCGAGTCGCTTTACAACAACGACCCGGGAGTGGATCATCAGGTTGCATACCAGCCCAGACATACGCTCATTGCAAGGGTGGGCTGCAGATACGGCAGAATAGATGCCAGACTGACGGGCACGTTCACGGGCAAGCGCACCTCGAACGACATTTATGACATAATGAAGGCCTATTTTCTGCTGAACGCATATCTGAAGTATACGCTCGGCGGTAACATAACCCTTTCGTGCGAGTTGAACAACATATTGAACAAGAACTATCAGAACGTTAAATATTATGCCATGCCGGGATTCAACTTTTCCGCAGGCCTGCAAATAAAATTCTGACGGGCGTCTGCGTGTGCAACAAAATGGCTTTTTTGTGCATCTTTAGCAAGGCAATAAAATGGAAGGAATTAAATTGTAATTATAAAAAATTAATGGTCATGAAGAAGATTTTTTTACTTTTTTCAGTAGCGGCAGCGCTGATTTTCACATCTTGTAACAGTGATTCGCGCCCTACCGTACTTAACAACGTGGTATGCATTCTCAATCAGGGCAACTACAGCCAGCACAACGGCAGCATCTATCTCTATGACGAGACCACCAAGACGATGAGCGAGAATGTGTTTTTCAAATCGAACAATTACGAGCTCGGTGCTACGATAATGGACGGGATATACAACAGCTACGGAATAGGCTATATCCTCTGTTCAAATCCTGACAAGATAGAGATTATAGATATTACGAACGGCCGTTCTGCTACAGATCCCATTACCGATGAGGACGGCGGATTGCGCAATACGCGTGAAATCACTCTTGGTGAGAACTATATTTTTGTCTCGAATGCAGGGTCGGATTATGTAGTTGACAATCTTACCGGAGCATACGAGTATACAAACTCTTTTGTAAGCATCTACAATGCCTATGACAACGAACTGGTTAAAAAGATAGAGGTTGGTTCCGACGCTCAGGATCTGATATACGCAAACAGCAAACTCTACGTTGCGACAAAAGACGGCATAGTGGTGATAAGATGCGACGGCAACGACCAGTTCTCAATCGAGACCACGCTCAGGGACGAGAATTTTGCAGGACCGGTAAAATACCTCTGCTTTATAAACAATGTGATTTACGCATCTATCCCCGGTAAGGGAATATGGGCGGTAAGTCCTACCGGCAATACCGTAAACACCTATCCGGTGACTCTTGGCTATGACGGCTACCTCTTTACAGATGCCAACAACAATATATGGACAATAGTTACAGACTATGCTGCCGGAACATCCAATATCTACAAGTTCGACACCAAGACCGGGAACTATGAATCTGTTGTTCCTGCCGGACAGGATTATTACAGCGTAGGAGTAAGTCCTGTAACGGGCAATGTCTACTATTCCGAGGCCAACGGTTATACAAGCAACTCTACACTCTTTGTCTATGACCAGAAGAACGACCAGGTTGTAGATACAAAAGTTGCAGGCGTAGGTGCATACAGGTATCTCTTCTTTTCATATCTGACTTATGCAGACGAGCAGGAGAGTGCAATGTAGCACAATATATTGAGACTGCGCTAAAATGAAGAGGGCGACCCAAAACTTTTGGACCGCCCTCTCTCTTTATGTGTGTAAGAAAATGCCTTGCCGCATGTCAGATTGCTTTTCCCCTTATATCCCTGAGGTAGACGAACGCTCCGTATCCAAGGACTCCGGCCGTGGCCAGCGTCATTTTTATGACCCAGTTCCACGCTGAAGGGAGTCCGGCCGCCGTGGCGATGAAAGTGACACCTTTTACAATCAGGAGAATGGCTACCGCTGTCATTATGTAGCCCGATATTTTTTTCCACCGGTATGGTATGGGATAATATCTGTTTCCAAGATGCAGGCTGTAGAGCAGCATCACAAGTGCGCTTGCCAGATGTGCCGCAACAGAAGCCCAATACGAGATCAAGGGCATAAGCACGATATTTATGAGTGCGGTTACCGCCAGTCCCGAAAGCGTGATGTTTACGGCATACTTTGTCTGGCCGCTCAGTTTGTACCACATGGATACGTTGAAAAGAATTCCGAGAAGCATGTAGGAGAAGAGCATGAACGGAACAGTGCCCAGCGCACCTCTGAAGTCCCTGCCCAGAATCAGCCCCAAAAGGTCCATGTAGAGCAATACCCCCAGAAAGATAAGCATGCAGAATGCCACAAAATACTCCATTACTCTGGCATACAGTTCTTTCGAGCCTTTGTCACGTTCTCGGGCAAAGAAAAACGGCTCGGCTGCATACCTGAACATCTGTATAAATAGATTCATTATTACAGCCAGCTTTACGGCGGCCTGATAGACGCCCAGCGTTGCTCTCCAGTCGCTTCCGTCGGGGGAGAAAAATCTGAACAGAATCCTGTCGAGCCCCTCGTTTATTATACCCGGAAGCCCTGCAATCATAAGAGGTATCGAGTAAAGCAGCATCTGGCGGGCCAGTTTTTTCTCTATTTTAAGCCTTATTCTGAAGAGTTCAGGCAAAAAGAGCAGGATGCAGACTATGCAACTTAGAAAGACAGCAAGGATTATATATGAAAAGTGAGGTTCCGGCGGTATGACATCAAGCAGCCATGAGTCTGGATTGCGTGCCGCCCATCCTGGAAAGATAAAGAAGAGCAGCAGGTTGAAGCCTGTTTCGCTCACTATTTTTATGGTCTTGAAGATGGCGAATTTAAATGCCTTCTGCTCGTAGCGCAGTTTTGCAAAAAGAATCGCTGTAACGGAGTCTGAGACCAGAATACCTGCAACAAAGTAGATTACGGCCTTATACGAGTCGCAGTCTATGAAGTGCGAAAGCGGGGCTGCAAAGGCGGCCGTGACGGCGAAAAAGAGGACTGAGACCGCCCCTACAATCATGAATGCTGTTGAAAAGGGCGAATATGAGGCCTTTTCGCCGAGTTCGCTTTTCAGCTTGTTGGCGAACTTGAAGCAGCCTGTTTCAAGCCCGAGAGCCAGAACCACCTGAAGGACGGCGATATATGACATAATCTCTGTATAAGAGCCGTATGAACCCTGTGTAAGGACTCTTGTGTAGATTGGCACAAAAAAGAAATTTATCATCCTGGCGAGGATGGTGCTCAATCCGTATATGGCCGTTTCGCCGGCCAGCTTTTTTAGAATACCTGCCATCTTAAAACTCCTGTGCCTTTTTGTTGAACAGCAGAAAACCTATGTTCAACTGCGGATACCATTTGTAGTCTCCTCTTTCGTAATATGTTGCCGACAGTGAGACCGGCCCTGCCGGAGATTGCCATACCAGGGCGGCATTTGCAATGACCGAACCGGAGGGGAATTTCTCCGAATAGGCAAAATCTCCCCGTTCAAGCCTTATCAGGCTGCGGTAGGGCTGGAAATATGAGAAATTGGTATGCAGATAGAACGTGTCTGTGAACTTTATTATCGGTGAGACGCCCGCACCTATATAGGTGTGTGCCCTGTAGTTTTCCATAAGGAGCGTGCTGTTGTGGGGCAGAGGCCTGAATGCCGGCATATAGAGAATGGTGGAGAAGTAGTCTCCCAGGCTGTTCCTCTGCGAGATTACGGCATCGGCGATAAGCCCTATGGAAAACCATTTCGAGAGGTGTACATACCTTTCATAGTAGAAGTTGAGCAGGTATCTCTTGTGACGGTGGAAATCGTACGAGTCCATGTAGTTTGATGTAGTGCCCGCCTTGAAGGATTCCAGAGCATAGTCGTAACGCAATACCAGGTGGCTCATATTCCCTGATGTGGGGTAGAGCGGATAGTTGAGAGTGTTCCTCTCGATTCCTATCATGGGAGAGACAAGGGTGAGGAAGGTCTTGTCCGGAATGTCGCCGGAGGTGTAGTCGTTTCCCTGATAATACTTATAGTATTCGCCGCCTATTACAAACGAAGCCCTGACAAAGATGTTTTTTTGGGCTATTATGGGGGTAAGGAAATTCAGCCTGCCGTAATATTCGAGCCTCTGGACGTTGTCCGGCATCCTGTCCGAAGCAAACAGGTTCTGGTTTCCGTTATAATAATCGAACTGGTGGGCAGTGAATTCGGCAGAGTAGCAGGAGAGCGGCCTGACACCTATGTTGTGCCTGAAAAAGAGTTTGCCTCCCTTGTAGTATTTGCCCATGTTCATGTTGCCGCCTATTTCCCATGGATTTTTTGCCAGTTGCGAGCGGGAGAGCGAAAGATAAATCTGGTTCAGCGAAGAGGATGATATGTTGCCGCCTATCGAAACCTGCCACGGCATGCTTTCCGTTATCCTGAGGCCGGCCGTAAGCAGGGAATCCCTCGAACCGTCTGCACCGGTGCCGCTCTTATAGTAGGGATAGAATGTTTTTACAAGCCCTGTTGCGGCAACGTTGTAATAGCCTCTCTTGAGCTCCCCGATTCCATAAGAATTCTTCTCTTTGTCCAGGATGTTCCTGTAGATGAATTCCTTTTTGGATTCCGACAGATTGTCGCCCAGTTCAATGTCTCCTTTGAAGCGTACAGGTCTGAGCCTGCTCTTGAAAGCGGCCCTTCTTTCCTCCACCTCTTGAACGCTCCTCTCGCTTTCAAGCCTTTCCTTGATTTGCGGAATATATTTGAGAGCGTTTTCGTATCCCATCTGCACGATTTTTTCCACTTTCCCGAAATCCATGAGGGCAAACGGATATTTTCTGGCTATCACAATGCCGTATTCGGGCGGAATGTCGTAGTCTGTCTGCGTGGTCAGCATGTTGGTCACCTGGGTGGTGACATCGTCTTCGTCGAGCGGAGTCTCTCCGGTGACACACTTTACTCCTATGATGAAATCGGGATTATGGTACTGTTTCATGGTCTGCCAGGGGAAGTTGTCGTAGATTCCCCCGTCGAAGAGAAGCGTGGAGTCTATTGAAATGGGTTTGAAGTAGAGAGGGTAGGTCATGGAGGCCCTTATTGAGGAGCCGAGATTGCCCTGCCGCATGACAACCGCATCTTTCTTTACAATATCTGAGGCAATGCAGAAAAAAGGGACCATGAGGCTGTCGTAGTTGCCTCCTGCAGCCTCCGATGCTCCGGTAAATATTTGCAGGACGGCAATATCCATCGGATATGGCGCCACCAGGCTCGAAGGCATGTCTATCCGCACCCGTTTCTCTTTGCCGAAATCATCTTTCCTGTTTACCATTTTTGGCCCGAATGAAAAACTGAACATTGCAGGCTGGGGGTCGTCTCTGTAGAAATAGGTTGCAAAATCGGGTTCAGGCTCCCCTTTGTACCAGGATTCGAACTCGCGGCTTTTGAAGAGTTCCACCATTTCATCTGGAGAGTAGCCTATCGCGTAGAGCCCCCCTACTATTGCACCGATAGAGGTGCCGCAGATGTAGTCTATTGGAATGTTGTTCTCTTCCAGAGCCTTGATTGCTCCTATGTGGGAAAGCCCCTTTGCGCCGCCTCCGCTCAGGACAAGCCCTACGGAGCTTCCTTCGCCGAAACCAAGCGCCGGCAGGAGAAACAGAAAAACAACAGTTATGGCAAGCCTCTTTTGCATGGTATGTAAAGTTAAATACAAAATTAATATTTAAATTTGCAATTCAGTTTAAAAGGTTTGACATTAAACAATATCTATATGAGAAACAAATTATTAATTCTTATGGCATTTCTTGCTCTGGCTTCCTGCAAGAACGGAGGCGACAAGGCTGCAAAAGAGGAGCAGCCTGCCGTAAAGGAGCAGAGCGCGGCGCAGCAGCGCAAGTTCGTTGAAGAGCCCGTTTTCGACATCAACACTACAATGGGCACCATTACAGTAAAACTTTACGGGCAGACGCCTCAGCACAGAGACAATTTTGTAAAGCTTGCCTATGACAAGTTTTACGACGGCACTCTTTTCCACCGTGTAATAAACGGTTTCATGATTCAGGCCGGCGACCCTTTGAGCAAAGACCCCAATGCGGTTGACAGATACGGAACCGGCGGCCCGGGTTACACTGTCCCGGCCGAAATAAATCCTGAGCTCAAGCATAAGAAGGGGGCTCTTGCGGCAGCCCGCAAGGGTGATGCCGCAAATCCCGAGAGGGAGTCTTCCGGCTCGCAGTTCTACATTGTCCAGGATGAGAAGACCTGCGCGCAGCTCGACGGCGCATATACCGTATTCGGTGAAACCATAAAGGGATTTGACGTAATAGACAAGATTGCCGCAGTTCAGGTCAACGAGAAAGACCGCCCCTTGACTCCGGTAAAGATACTCAGCGTCGTTGAGGTCGTAACACCGGAGGCGGTTGCGGACTCGGTTTCGGAGGCGGCCGGCAGCCAGGCTGCACAGTAGCAATTTAAACGGAGGCGTACATTGGACTTTAAGGGAAAGGTTATAGCGTTCGATGCAGACGACACTCTGTGGCAGAACGAGATTAATTACAGAAAGGCGGAAAGGGAGTTTGCAAGAGCCATGCTCCCTTTTTGCAAAAATGAGGAGGATGCCGTAGCATATCTGATGAAGGTTGAGGGAAGAAACATCCCCCTGCTGGGCTACGGCTCAAAAACCTTTATAATAGCGTTGGCTGAGAGTGCAATGGAACTGTCGGACTATAAGGCCGACTGCCATCTCATAAAAAAGGTGATGGATATCGGCAAGAAGACAGTGTCGCCGGAAATGGAACTATATCCGCATGTGGAACAGGTGCTGCAGCATCTGGGGCGCGACCATGCTCTTGTGCTCGCCACAAAAGGGGATCTCCGCGACCAGCAGACAAAAATTGAGAAGTCAAACCTCGCGCGGTATTTCAGCCATATAGAGATCATGAGCGAAAAGCATGAAGAAAACTACCGTGAACTTTTGCGCAAACTCGGGATAGCCCCCTCGCAGTTTGTAATGGTTGGCAACTCTTTCAAGTCTGACATAATACCGGTGCTCAACATAGGGGCCTCTGCCGTCTACATCCCTTCTGAAATCATCTGGGAACATGAAAAGACAGAGGAGTTTGAGGCTCCCAATCTCATCAAGTTAAAATCTATAAAGGAATTGATATGAATTTTTTGGAACTTGTAAGGAAGAACCGCAGCTACAGGCGGTTTTATCAGGAGCGCCCGGTGCCTGTATCAGATCTGGAACTTATGGTCGAGGCGGCAAGGCTCACTCCCTCTTCAAGAAACATACAGCCTCTCAAATATATTATCTGCAACGACAGGGAGGTGAATGCCAAGATATTTGAAACCCTTGCCTGGGCCGGCTATCTTACAGACTGGGATGGCCCGGCGGAGGGAGAGAGGCCTGCCGCCTATATAGTGCAGCTTTTGGATATGGCAATCTCGGCCACTCCATCATGCGACCACGGCATAGCGGTGCAGACCCTGCTGCTGGAGAGCGTTGAACTCGGCTACGGCGGCTGCATAATAGCATCTGTAAAACATGAACTTCTTTCAAAAATACTCTCGATAGAGCTGCAGTATAAGATTTTGCATGTCATCGCTTTGGGTGTGCCAAAGGAAGAGGTTGTAATAGAGTCTGTTGTAGACGGGCAATATAAATACTGGAGAGATTCCGCCCAGAGGCACCATGTGCCGAAACGTAGCCTGGACGAGATAATTTTGAAAAACATTTCCTGAGTTTTAATTTATGGCACAGGCTTTGCAATTCCTTAAAGCGTAGTTTTTTCATAGGTTAAATTTAGGTTAAGAAATGAGGTTGCTAAAGTTGTTACAGCAGCCTTATTTTCTTTTATGCGGGTGCTGCACATAATATTTTGAAAAGTTTTGTCTTGCAATCAAATATTTTGCGTATCTTTGCCCACCTTTTCTCGAGAAGATAAGGAAGTTAAAAAAGTTATTAATTTTTAAACTCGTACAGTTATGGCTGTTAAAATTCGTTTGGCCCGTCACGGTAAAAAGAATTACGCTTTTTTCCATATAGTAGTGGCCGACAGTAGGGCACCACGTGATGGTCGCTTTATTGAACTGTTGGGAACATATAACCCCAACACAAATCCTGCAAGCATTATTCTGGATTGCGAAAAGGCATTGGATTGGTTGAACAAAGGTGCGCAACCTACCGATACATGCCGCAGGATTCTCTCATACAAGGGCGTATTGCTCAGAAAGCACCTTAATAAAGGTGTTGCCAAGGGCGCAATGACCCAGGAGCAGGCAGATGCAAAATTCAATGCATGGGTTGCAGAGAAGGAGGCAAAGGTTGCCGGCAAGAAGGCTCAGCTGGCTCAGAAATCCGCTGCAGACAAGAAAGCAGGGCTTGAGGTTGAGGCTAAGGTCAATGCTGCCAGAGCAGAAGAGATAGCCAAGAGAAAGGCTGCCGAGGCTGCTGCAAAGGCGGAAGAGGAGGCTAAGGCAAAGGCTGAGGCGGAGGCAAAGGCTGCCGCTGAGGCTGCTGCAGAGACTGCCGAACCTGCTGCGGAAGATGCACAGGCCGCTGCTGCAGAGGAGAACGCATAATCTCCCTCCGGAATGAGCAAGAAGGCAACAGAGAAGCACGAAGCCAATAATGGAGTTCTGGCCAATGCCGTTTCTGTTGCGCGTGTTGCGAAATCTTACAGTACCACCGGAGAAGTTGCAGTAAAGTTAATCGGCAATTTGGAAAGAGAGAGACCGGTATTCATCTATTTTGATGGATTGCCGGTCCCTTTTTTTATAGATTCCATTACAAGAAAGGGCAACAGCGGGGCCATAGTAAAATTCAGTACGGTAAATTCATATAAGGAGAGCCTCTCTCTTGTAGGCAAGGAACTCTTTATTTCTACCGAGGGAATGGATGAAGCCGAACTTTCTGAATATCTTTCCGACAGGGAAAAAATCCTTTCAAACATTGCAGGGGCTGCGCTTTTGAATGCAGAGGGGAGAAGAGTGGGGACCATAACCGAGTTTTTCGATTATCCGGAAAACCCGTGCATAGGAGTAAGCCTTGCTCCGGGCCTGAGGTTTGCACTCTCGGAGGGCGGCGACACCTCTTTTGCCGAAATTCCATTTAACACCGGACTCATATTGGAGGTAAATCTGCCGGAAAGCATAAAAATGGAGATTCCCGCCGGGCTTGTCATTTCATAGATTTTTCCTAAGTTTGTCTGCATAATCATTAATACGCGCAAATATGAAATCTTGGAAAAATGAGGCACTCATTATTGCAGTAGGTCTTCTGCTATTGGGAGTAATGGTAAGAAGCGGAATCGTGGAGTTCAAAAACAGGGAGAGAATCGTTACTGTAAAGGGACTTGCCGAGATGGAGGTCCCGGCAAACAAGGTTACATGGCCTTTGGTGCACAAGGAGATAAGCAACGACCTTTTCTCTATCTATTCAAATACAGAGAAGAAAAACAGAGCCATTGTAGATTTCCTGCTTGAAAATGGAATTGCAAAGGAGGAGATAACAATAGAGCCGCCCCAGATAGTGGATATAAAGGCAGACCGTTATGGCAACCAGGATGTGGACTTCCGTTATAATTCCACCTCCGTGATTACAGTCACTTCACGGAACGTAGACAAAGTCAGGGAACTTATGTCTGAGCAGACAGAACTTCTGAAAAAGGGAATAGCGCTGACGGGCGGGGATTATCAGTATCGCGTAAGTTACGAATTTACAGGTCTTAATGAGATAAAGCCCGGCATGATAGAAGAGGCTACCAAAAATGCCCGCGAGGCGGCCGTGAAGTTTGCAAAGGACTCTGATAGCAGGCTGGGTAAAATCAAGAGCGCTTCGCAGGGGCAGTTCACAATCTATGACCGCGATGCCAACACTCCATACATAAAGAATGTGAGGGTGGTTACTACAATTACCTATTATCTGAAGAACTAACAGGCTATCTCACCCCGAATACCTCTTCGGGGTGGGTGCCGAAAGGCTCTATATGCACGACTATGTCGTAGACTTCCGGAATGCTTTCGCGTATCCGCCGTTCCACCTCTATGGTAAGGGCGTGTGCCTGATTGAGGGTCAGGTTGCCGTCGGCTTCCACATCGAGCGTAATCATATACTTGTTTCCTATGCTTCTTGAGCGCACACGATGGGTGTTCTTTATGCCATCGACCTTTTCTATGGCATCGAATATCTTCTGATAGACGGTCACATCCTTTACTCCGTCCATAAGTTCCGTATTGGAGTCCATAAAGATTCTGACAGCGGACCATACTATGAAGCAGCTGACCAGCAGGGCTGTGACAGAATCCAATACAGGGAGTTCTAGTACAAATGAAAAGAAAAGGCCAACGAGCACGCTCAATGAAATGACAACGTCGTTGCGCATGTTTATACCGTTGGCTATAAGCATTGACGAACCGGTCTTGCGTCCTGTGGCAGTCTGGTAGAGAGAAAGCAGCAGTTTGCACAGAATGGAGGCTACGGTTACATATATGGCCAGCCTGCCCGGCAATATCCGTTCCTGCTCCGAAAAAAGATTCCGTATTGCTGAAACAAACATCTCCGCTCCGGCAAAAAAGATAAGCATGGAGAGGATTTTGGTGGCTATCAGCTCGGCCTTGGCATAACCGTAAACATATTTCCTGTTGGGCTTTCGCCCCATGATTTTGGCTGTAACTATCATTACAACAGACATTGCCACATCTGAGGCAGAGTCTATGCCGTCGCTTATTACGGCAAAACTGCCGCTCAGGGCTCCGGCTATGATTTTTGCGGCAGAGAGCACCCCGTTGCCGATTACGCTTACGTAAGAGGCTCTCAGTATCTGTTTTCCGGCCGATTTGTCTGTATCACCCATTCTTCAATCTCAATTCTCCCTCATTGCCTCCTCTACGTCTTCAGGTGTGATGGGCAGCCTTTTGGAGCCCAGCCTGCGACAGCCGGAAGGTGTAATGAGAATATCGTCTTCCAATCTGATTCCGCCGAAATCGCGGTATTTTTCAAGTTCTGCAAAGTTTATGAAGTCGCAGTTTGTCTTTTCGGCTTTCCATTTGTCGATAAGCGCCGGGATAAAATAGATGCCCGGTTCCACGGTGACTACATTGCCCGCGCGGAGCATCTTGCCCATTCTCAGAGATGAGAGACCGAACTGCTGCGATCTGGTGTACTGGTTGTCGTAACCCACGTAATCTTCTCCCAAATCCTCCATGTCGTGTACGTCGAGCCCCATGTTGTGGCCCAGGCCATGCGGCATGAAGAGGGCATGTGCACCGTTTGCAACAGCTTCGTCTGCATCTCCCTTCATTATGCCCAGATTCATGAGCCCCCGTGTGATGAGGCGGCATACGTTCAGATGCACATCCTTGTACGAGACTCCAGGGCGTGAGAGCGACTGCCCCATGTTGTTTGCAGTGGAGACTATCCTGTATATATCTTTCTGCTGCTCTGTAAATCTGCCGCCGCTCGGCAATGTGCGGGTAAAGTCTGAGCAGTAGTTCATCTCATTTTCTGCTCCGGCATCTATTACTATCATTCTGCCCTCGGTCAATACCTGATGGTGAGAATGGTTGTGGAGCGTCTCCCCGTTCTGTGAAAGGATGGTGGGGAAAGAGGTCATCGCTCCCTGTGAGTGCGCAATTCCCTCCATTATGCCGTAGAGCGTCTGCTCTGTCACCCCCGGTTTTGCCATTTTCATGACAGTATAGTGCATGGCGTAACCTATTTCGCATGCCTTCTCTATTTCTGCTATTTCGCACTCCTCCTTTACAAGCCTCAAATCTACAACGGCCTTTACAAGTTCTAAGGAAGAATTCTCTTTAAGGGCCGGGATTGGGATAGATGTAAGGGCGTTAAGTAAAATCTTGTTATGGTTTCTGTATGGAGGCAGAAAGTGGAGCCTTCTGCCCTGCGAGAGTATGGCCTTGACATATATTTCCAGATCTGCAAAGGGCAGCGCCTTTTCAATGCCGCACGATTGGGCAAAATCGTTTATGGTGGGTTGCGGCCCCATCCATATTATGTCGTCTATGTCTGCATTGTTGCCAAAGAGTATCTGTTCTCCGCTTTCGGCGTCCATTACAAGCGCAAGGTCGGGACTTGCAAGCCCTGTAAAGTAGAGAAACGAACTGTCTTGCCTGAATTTATATGTATTTGACTGATAGTTGCACGGAGCCTCGCTGTTGCCCAGCAGCAGGATGACGCCATTCCCGACCTTCCTTATGAGGGAGGTGCGCCGTCTGCTGTAAATCTCTTTAGAAAACATATATCTGAATTTTTAACCACACAAAGATAGGCAGAATATGAAGATCAGACAAAATAAAAGCGACAACTTACCGTAAGCCGATAAGTTGTCGCAGAATAGGTTAAACCTATTGTAAAGAGATTAACCTACATCGGATTTGAGCGTTTGTTGTAGTTTGCCTCCTTTAGCGGGACAATGGGGCCCGAAAATTTTCTCGTGGTTCCGTTTTGAGGCGAGAAAATAACGTCGGCATGATTGGTGTTGTGCCTCATGCTGAAGGTGTATGTACCCTTTAACATCCTGCCCGAAACCACGATTCTCAACTTCATGTTTCCTTTCTTGTCTATGTTCATGGAGTACTCTGTAGGCTCGCAGATATTGGTGTATCTGTTGTCGCAGCAGATAACGCCCTGGGCAAAACAGTTTTCCCCTTCGCAAGAAAAGAAGTTGGAGTTGTCGGTGTTGTCTGAAATTGTCCCTTCGGCGGCATCTTCTGTATATGTCGTAGGAACAAGGACAAAAGCCTTGGCCTTTACGGCATCCAATGCAGCTGTATTGGCCGCCTTTGCCGCTGCTTCTCTCTCCTCTTTGGAGAGTTTCTGCCCGAACGAAGGCAATGCTATGCAAAACGCCAGCAGAACTAAAAGAATTTTTTTCATACGCTCTCAATTTTAATTAATGAACAAGCCGTGCCGTGGTGGCACGGCTCAAAAATATTCTACAATGAAGTCCAGACTCTGACAGCAACAGTAGGTTCCACTGCTACAAGTTTGCCCTCATCATTCGGTTCAAATTTGGGGTTTCTTATTCCTCCGAAAATATGCATGTAGGAACGTCCGATGTATGCATTCCACCAGTCGCTGTAGTTCACTTCGTTACCGCTGCTGTTTATCATTCTGAGAATGTTGCCGTTCTCGTCAAGTATTCTGTAGTCTATGCGGCAGTATCCAGATGAGTTGAATACACTCTTGACAACTTTTATGACTGTGCGCTCTGTAACCTCACCGAAGGCAACCGGCTCGCCCACATTATGCCAAACAGGATCGCTCGAGGTGGACCTGGGGTCCCTCCACTGGTACTGCAGTTTTCCGGGGTAAGGTACAAGGTTGCCGCTGGCATCGTTTTCATACATGAAGTTGCAGAACATTACCTTGGCAATGGAGTCTGTACCGAATGTCTCCGCATTTGCAGTTGTTGTGCTCGGATCCCAGTAGGGATACTGGTTGTCAACTACAATGGGAGCCTGGTTCAAATCATGTACGAATACATTCTGTTTTCCGGCGTTGAGAGTGACAGTCTGGTTGTATACGACAACGCCCTCTCTGTAGAACTTGAAATTGGTCTCACCGGGTTTAATGGCAAAGAAACGGCCTGTAGCGCCACCGGGAACACCGTTGTAAGGCACCAACTGTCCGGCCCCGTCTACGCTCGAATAAAGAACATCGTTTACAAAGACAGAGTCGATATAGTTTGAAGCCTGGTCTATTACCGGTTCAAAATAGTGCAATTGAAACTCTGCGTCAGGCGCCAGCTCTGTGTTAAACAGAATCTCATGCTTGTCGCATGATGCCACAGCAAATATAATTGCAGGTATCGCTAAATATTTAATTAATTTCATATCTCTATATTTTATTCAAGTTAGTTTTGAGGATAACCGTTGGGATAGGCAAACCAGGGAATAGAGCAGTGGTAGTTGTCTGCCATTCCTGAGATAGGCTTCAAGGCTTCCAATGAAGGCACATTCCACATATATTCCGAATTGTATCTCGGACGGATACGGTAGCAGGGAGAGCCTTCGTTGTCATCATTGAATTTGCTTCTTCTGTCCTCAACCTGAGCAGGCTGCAGATAGAATCCCTTGTATACCTTTGTAGGGTCTGTATCCCACTTCTGGTTTATGATTGTCTCTGTCCAGCCGTTGCCGCTTGAAGGATACTCGCCTGAGTAGCTTATGTCGTAATGGTATTTACGCAAATCAACCCATGTCTCGGGAGCTCCGTAGGGGAATGCTGCAACATACTTCTGCATCATTATGTGGGAGAGGGTAAGGTTGCTCTCGCCAAGCCCCTCTACATAAGGCCCGTGCAGATACTCGTTTGCCAGCTGGTCGTATGTGTCAGGAGCGATGGGGTCGCCGCCGGGGAGTATGCCTCCTACTGCATAAATGTCGTTACCTTCGTCATCCTGTCCTGTAATGTTGGGGCCGCCTCCTGTTACAATGTGGTCACCGCAGAACTCAAGATCCAGCTCAATGCCTCTCTTCCACGCCTGGTATGCGGCAGCCCTGTTGTTCATGTACCAGTATGCTTCAGCTGCACAGAACTGGATTTCGGCTGCGGTCATTATAATGTAGGGAGAGTCGTTTCTGTAGAGCCATCTGCCGGTTCCATCGTATGTAGGATGGGATACATAGCCGGTTCTGGTTCCCCATATATTTGGAGCGGTTCCTACAGGGCCTACTGTTCCTGTAAAGCCTGAGCCTATGTAAACCCAAGACTTGATTGAGTCTATATTGCTCATGTTGTTGTAGTACCTGGCATCATTTGTACCAAGCCTTAATGTAACACGGGGGTCAAAGTGGCCGGTAGCATCTGAGGTATCGCATATAATCTGCTCTTCTGCCAGTGCAAAAGGCCAGTCTTCGTAAACTGTCCCGGTTTTAGGGTCGATATTAGGCGAGGCTATCTTGTTCCCTGTAGCCTGGTCATATTGGGGAACGGTACCTGTCATAATCTGGGTGGCATAGTCATGCTGATAGTATGAATCGAGGTTGCCGCGGTAAACTCCCCAGAAGTTGTTGTAGTTGCTGAACTGGGCAGCATCTGCTCCACCAGGCATTGCAATCTCCGCACCGTCTGCATTCGACTGGAGAGAAAGCGCTGCATGGTCTACGAGCTGCTGTGCATAACCGCCAGATACAAAATCAGATTTTCTCGAAAGAGCGGCAAGGTTTCGTACGATTACACCGTGAGCGAATTTGAGCCATTTCTCCTTGTCACCACCGTAAACGAGGTCTGCAGTGGAAAGAGTAGTGCCATACTCATAGTTGTCTTCCATTTCGAGATACTCTATTGCGGTGTTCGCCCACTCTCTTACCTTTTCAAACACAACATCCTGATAGTCGTAGTTGTGTGAAAGCAGACCGGGAACAAAAGCATCTGTCATGGGCATGTCTGCATGCATCTTGGTTGTATAGTCCCATGAGTATGCCTTTATTGCATAGCCTATGCCTGCCAGAGTGTAGGCTTCTTTCTCCAAAGCCTGGTTTATCATGTTCTCAAGGTTCATGCCCTGGAGCCAGTATGTTACACGCCACATTTCACCGGCGGCATCTGATCCTCTTGAATAATAGTGGTTTGCAAAAGAGGTATAACCTGTAGTACCGAACATCTGGGTCAGCGGGCCCAGTGCACGGATATCCCAATAGCAACCTTCCCATGCAGCAAGAATACCCGACAGGTAGAGGTTCTCCTCTATATAGTCAGGAGCATCTTCATTTTTGTTTACATCCAGATAGTTGTCGCAACTTACAGATGAAAACAGAAGTGAAGCCAAAAGTAAAACTGATAATATTTTCTTCATGATATTCTCCATTTTAGAATGTTAGACTAACTCCGAATGAGTACCCGCGAGGGTTGGGAATACCCCACATGTCAATACCTACACCGCCTGAACCGCCGAGAGCTGCCGAGTTGGAGTTACCTACAGCATCGATTCCGGAATAGTTTGTAAATGTTGCAAGGTCGTTGGTCTTGACCCAGATGTTGGCGCTTGAGACAAATTTCTTTGTAACTCTCTCCAGCCATTTTGAAGGAACATTATAAGAGAGACGGATCTCGCTTATACGCATATAGTTTACATCATCCTCAAGCCAGTCTTCATCACCGCCTGTGTAGATAGATGAACCGTAGTTCGCGTATGTAACGGCAATGTTGTTGGGCGTAGGGTTGGATGAGTTCTCTTTGCCATTCTTGAGAACGCCTTTGAATACAACGGGCTCGCTCTGGCGGAGAGTTACAGACTCAAGGCTTGAACCGGTTCCCATCAAGTCGCGCTTGGTTCCGTTTACAACAGTTGCGCCTAATCTACCAGAAAGAAGTGCGGAGAGGCGGAAGCCTTTGAATGATAGGCTTGTTGTAACACCGAATGAAAGTTTCGGCTGTCTGTCGCCCAATACAGACCACTCTGAACTTACTTCAGGAAGACCGGTACTGGGGTTAATCAAAATGTCGCCGTTTTCATTTCTCTCGTATCCGCGGCCTGTCATTGTGGTAACGGGGTGGCCTACAGAGATACCGTTTCTGAGGTTACCAGAAAGCCATGTGTATGCGTTGTAATATTCGCTTACGTTGTCGGGCAGTTCAGTAACTTCAGATGTAGAGGCATCGAGGTTTACACCCAGATTCCAGCGGAGACCGCTGTTGGTACGCAGAATGTCTGCATCTATGTGGAATTCCCAACCGTTTGTGGTAAATGTACCCACGTTCATGTTGTTGAGCACGAATCCGGTTGCATAGCTCAGACGGAATCCTGTAATGTACTGGTCTTCGCATCTTGTCCAGTAATATGAGAAGTCTGCATTGATGCGGTCGTTGAGGAAGCGTGCCTCTGCTCCCACTTCGTATGAGGTTGTCATCTCAGGCTTCAACTCCGGGTTAGGCCCGTAGTAGCCATATCGGAATCCACCGCCAAGACTCTCTGTAGCCTCTAATGCAGGGTAGATTGAAAGCGGGTCTGCATCCTTACCGACCTGTGCAACGGCACCCCTTATCTTGAGGTAAGAGACTGCTGTGGTATTCTTCATGAAGGGAAGTTCGCTTGCCACGAACGATGCCTCCACTGCAGGATAGAAGTATGAACGGTTGTCTACTGGAAGTGTAGAAGACCAGTCGTTTCTTCCGCGGACTGTAAGGAAGGCCATGTTGTTGTAACCTACCTCAATCTGTGCGGAGATAGCCTGTATGCGGCTCTTGCGGGTTCTGGTTCTTGTTACGATTGTAGAAGGAGTACAGTTTGAAATGCTGTAGAAGTCTGCAACGAGGAAGTCTGAACCGTAGGTAGAGAGACCCTTGGTTCCGTTCTCCTGCTGGTGGTAACCTACCTGTGCGGCAAATGTGAACTTGCCCCACTCGTTGTTGTAGCCTGCAAGTACGTTCAAGGTCTTGTCGAGCCATGTGTTGCGGCTGTAGTTGTATGAACCTGAACCGTATGAAGAACTCTCTATGTTGGAAAAATAGGGATGGGTATGCGATTCATAGTTGCCGATACCTGTATCCCAACCCATTGTAGCCCTGATGAAGGTGTTCTTTGTGGGAGTTACGTTCAAACTCATGTTCACGAACATACGGTCTGTCTCATCGTAGTTTCTGTTCTTGTAGAGACCGTACAGGGGGTTGAGCAGGTCTGTATCGGTATAGTATGAAGGCAGCCTCATTGTAATGCCGTCTTCGTTGAGATAGTTTGACATATCGTCTATCTGAGGCCAGCGCACCGCCCTGTAGAGCGGGCCGCCTGTACCTTTGTTGGCCTTTGTATTGGTAGTTGTAGCATACTGCATGTTGGCCTCGAAATTCAACCATTTGGTGATTTCGGCGCGGCCAGACAACGTGAGGTTCAGACGTGTAAAGTCTGTAGTCTTTACAACACCGGTCTGGTCGAGATATGAGGCTGCACCGCGGACGGTGATCTTGTCTGTACCACCCTCGACTGAAACGTTGTGTGTCTGTGAGAAACCTGTCTGCAGAACGGCGTCGATGTTGTCATACAGCTTGACATCTGCAGGGTAAGCTCCTCCGAAACGTGAAGTATAGTAGTAGTTGGTAACTCCGTATGCACCGTTTGCAAACTGGGTCTGCAATTCAGGATAGCCGTATGCTGTATCCCAGCGGAACGAGTTGCTGTAAGAGACCTTTCCTCTGCCTGAGGTACCCTTCTTGGTGGTGATGATGATTGCACCGTTTGATGCATCTGAACCGTACAGAGCGGCGGCTGCAGCACCTTTCAGAATGGTGAGCGACTCTATGTCTTCAGGGTTGAGGTCGTTTCCTCTTGAGGCAAAGTCGAGGTTCGCACTGCCGATCACATCATCTACGGCAAATCCCGAGTTGGGGTCGAAAGTGGAGTTGTTCATGGGAACACCGTCGACAACGTAAAGAGGCTGGTTGTTACCCGAAATTGAGGTAATGTTTCTCAATACCACAGATGTAGACGAACCCGGAGCACCGCCGGTAGAGGTAACTGTCATACCTGCAACACGGCCCTGGAGTGCGTTTACGAAACTCTCGCGTCCAGATTCTGTAATATCTGTAGATTTTACGTTCTGTACTGCCGAACCAACGGAACGTGCAACACGCTTCATACCGAATTCGGCTGTGATGACTGCCTCTTCGAGCATTTCCGAATCCTCTTGTAAAACTACATTGACAACAGAACGTCCTCTGATTTCCACTTCAGCTTCCTGGTATCCGAGAGAGCTGATGCGGAGAGTCCCGTTCGAAGGAGCAGAGATGGAGTAGTTACCGTCCAAATCGGTGGCTACACCTGTAGAGCTCCCCGCTACAAACACGCCGGCGCCCACAACGGGCTCTCCGTTTTGGTCTGTAATGGTTCCCTTTACATTTACATTCTGTGCCCATACTGCTCCGATTGAAAGAACAAGCGAAGCAAAAGTCATCAATACGAAACGTAAAGATCGACTTGAAACTTTTTGAATGAACATAAATTGAATTTTAGGTTAATAATTAGGTTAACAAGTGTTTTAGGTTTTAGAACAAAGCAGTTCCTGCAGTCTTTTATATTGGCCAATCAACTGGCGGAGAGGTGATTTGCTGTAGAAATCAAACCTCCGTTAGAAATCTACAGATTCAAACGAAAGAAAGACAATGTACAATCCTGCATGGCAAGCGGCCCCGACCCGTAAACCTGAGGGCCGGCGAAGAGAGATAATAAAAATCTATATATACTTATAAGATTGATAGCATGCTA
>CASGCS010000016.1 GCA_949300025.1 uncultured bacterium
AACGATGGTGATCCACCTCTATCCATACCGAACAGAGAAGTTAAGCCCATTAGTGCCGATGGTACTGCTATACCAAGTGGGAGAGTAGGTAGCCGCCAATTTATAAAGAGTGTTGTCGAGGGAGTTCTCCCGACAGCACTCTTTTCTTTTATCGGGTTGCGGCATCTGAACCTGAACAAAAACTGCAAAGACTGTCGCAACTCACTGAATAGCTTTCATTTGCGGAGATTTGCCGAGAATTCCTCCGCGTTCAGATGCAGTGAAAAACAGGAGCATCTGAACTCTGCAAAAATGCAGATTTAAGTACTCAATATGCTCATAGCAAGCGTATTGCAAGAATTTCAGCAGCAATACCCTAGGTTCAGATGCTAACTTGAAATGAAACACGCCCGAGTGCAAACCTGCCCTGCAGGTACCTCTGGAAAGGGTCTCCCCGAAAGGCACTGCAGAACGCCCGATGCATCTGAACCTGGACGAAAACTGCATAGACTGTTGCAACTCACTGAATAACTTTCATTTGCGTAGATTTGCCAAGAGGGCCACCGCGTTCAGATGCAGTGAAAAACAGGAGCATCTGAACTCTGCCAAAATGCAGATTTAAGTACTCAATATGCTCATAGCAAGTGTACTGCAAGAATTTCAGCAGTAATGCCCTAGGTTCAGATGCTCAGTGGGAATGAAACACGCCCGAGTGCAAACCTGCCCCGTAGGCACTTCTGGAAAGGGTCTCCCCGAAAGGCACTGCAAAACGCCCGATGCATCTGAACCCGAACAAAAACCGAAAATGCTGCTGCAACTCACTGAATAACTTTCATTTGCAAGGATTTCCAAAGAGAACCTCTGCGTTCAGATGCATCGGAATTGCGCCTCTCCTCCGCTGTCAGATACTGAGAGAGAGCAATAAAACTTCAAGAACCGTTATAATATTAGCGTTTTAACTTTATCTTTGAAGTAAATTTAACTCTCCTGTATTATGAAAACTTTTGTTAGAACACTATTATTCTTTATGCTTGCAGTTTCATTAGCGGGCTGTTCAGGCAATGCTGAAAATGAGAACAGCGTAAAAAACTGGGCATGGCTGGCCGGTGATTCCGACATGCCTGCCGACGAACTTGACAACTACTTCAAAAAAGCAAAAGAGAGCGGAATAGATGCAATTCTGCTTCAGGTACATGGCGGGTATCCCAAGGGGATGGAGGATACTACCGACTTTACAGACTATGACGCCATCAGGATTTTGGAAAATGCTGTTCCGGTGGCGAAGAAGTACGACATCGAACTCCATGCCTGGATGTGGACTGTCAACAGATGCGAAAAAAATCTCAGGGCAGCCCATCCGGACTGGTATATGGTGAATGCGAACGATACATCGTGTCTGGATATAAAACTATACAACAGAGAGCATTACAGATGGCTTTGCCCTTCACGCCCCGAAACGCTGGAGTATCTGAAGGAGCGTGTAGCGGAACTTGCAAAGATAGACGGAGTTGCAGGTGTGCATCTTGACTTTATAAGGTATCCGGATGCAATTCTGCCTTACGGTCTGCACGAGTCTCGCGGCGTTGTCCAGGATAAGGTTTATCCTCATTGGGACCATTGCTATTGCGGACACTGCAGGGCAGAGTTTGAAAAACTTACAGGCATAGACCCCATGGACCTGGAAGATCCTACGTCGAATCCGGAGTGGATGAAGTTCAGATGGGATGCAGTAGTCAATATCGCAAATGAACTGGCCAGGGAGATAAAGAAATATGGTAAGGTTTCGAGTGCGGCTGTATTTGCATCGCCATCGGAATCGAGAAAACTGGTAAGGCAAGACTGGAGCAGGTTTACCGAACTGGACATTCTCTTCCCTATGATTTACCACAAGTTTTACGACAAGCCCGACGCCTGGGTTTACGATGCTACAAAAGAGGGCGTTTGCGAGATGGATTCGCTCGGCTGCAAGGGGTATCTTGTAAGCGGACTTTTTGTAGGGCATGTCCCGGTTGAAAAGATGCATGAAATTTTCACCTATGCAAAGGAGGGCGGCTCAAAGGGTATAGCGCTCTTCTCGCTCGAGAGTGTGGAGAAAACCGAAGGTTATTGGGATGCTGTGAAGAAGGAATTCAAAGGGCAATAGCCGTTTTACTTTCCGGAATTCTCAAGGAGATTGGGTCTTAGAAGCTTGGTTCTTTCTAAGGCCTTTTCTTCTTGCCATTGGCTTATCAGTCTGGGATTGCCGCTCAGAAGCACCTCGGGCACCTTCCACCCGTTGAACTCCGCCGGCCGTGTATATACGGGAGGCGAGAGCAGGTTGTCCTGAAACGAATCGCTGAGTGCCGAGGTTTCGTCTGAAATGGCTCCGGGAATCAATCTGACTACGGAATCGCAGACAACGGCCGCAGCGAGTTCTCCTCCGCTGAGCACATAGTCTCCGATAGATATTTCCATTGTAACCAGATGCTCCCTTATACGGTGGTCAATGCCCTTGTAGTGCCCGCAAAGAATGATGATGTCGCTCAGGCATGAAAGACGGTTGGCCATTGGCTGGCTGAGCAATTCCCCGTCGGGTGACATATATATAACTTCGTCATATCTGCGCTCCTTTTTCAAATCGCTGATAAGGTTGTATACGGGTTCTATCATGAGCACCATGCCGGCGTCTCCACCGTAGTTGTAATCATCTACCTGGCGGTAGTTGCCTTTGCCGTATTCCCTTAAATCGTGGATATGAATCTCTACAAGCCCTTTGTCTTTTGCCCTCTTTATGATTGAATGGTCGAGGGGGCTCTCCAACAACTGCGGCAGCACGGTAATAATATCTATTCTCATAATGGTTCTGTTTTGCGGGTCCGCAAAGATAGTAAACTTTTTTTCCTACATTTGCGGCAAATGCCTATATTTGTAAGTTATTATTTACTTTAAGCCCATTTTATCTATATGGAGAATATCGAACAGCAGGACCCTGTAGAGGAGAAGACTGAATCACAGGAAGTAGTAGTGGATACTGTTACGGATTTACCGGATTATTCAAACAAAACATTAAAGGAGATTACTGAAATATTCAGGCAGATGCTCGACAAGGGCGACCAGCAGGAGATGTATAAAAATGCTGATGCCTTGAAGGCGGCATTTTACAAGGTCCTTAAAAAGGAGAAAATTGCAGCCGGAGTATTCAATCTTCCCGTAGCGGCTTCGCAGAATGCAGAAGGTTCCGCAGAGGGTGAAAATGCAGGAACTTCGGGCGCTGCCGCGGAGCAGGCGGAGGAGGCTGCGGCAAATCCGTATGTGGAACTGGAGAGAGGGTTTAAAGAGTTATATGCTGCCTACAAGCAGTCAAGGGCCAGTTATCTGCAGAATCTGGAAAAAGTGAAGGAGGAGAATCTGCAGAAGAAGCTGCAGATAATAGAGGAGTTGAAAGAACTGGTTGAAAAGGCCGAGGATGTAAATTCAACTTTTCCTGCATTCAGGGAGTTGCAGAGCCGGTGGAAAGAGATTTCGCTGGTGCCGCAGTCGAGGGCCAAGGACTTGTGGGAGTCTTACCAGCACTGTGTGGAGAGATTCTACGATTATATAAAGATAAACAATGAGTTCAGAGATCTGGACTTTAAAAAGAATCTGGAACTCAAGACTGAACTTTGTGAAAAGGCCGAGACGTTGGGGCAGGAGCCCAATGTCGTGAATGCCTTCAGGGAACTTCAGAAGTTGCATGAAGAGTGGAAGGAGTTGGGCCCTGTTGCAAAGGAGTACAGAGAATCTATCTGGGAGCGCTTCAAGAGTGCGACATCGGTTGTAAACAAAAGACATCAGTCGTTTTTCGAAAATCTCAAGCAGGACCAGAAACAGAATCTTATAAAGAAAACTGCGCTTTGCGAGCAGGCGGAGTCTATCGCGGCCTCTCAGTGTGAAGATTCAACAGGCTGGAACAAACTCTCGAAGCAGATGGAGGATTTGCAGGCGGAGTGGAAGAAAATAGGTTTCGCTGCCAAAAAGGAGAATCAGAAAATATACGACAGGTTCAGGGCGGCTTGCGACAAGTTCTATAATGCCAAGAGGGAGTATTACGTAAACTTCAAGAGTTCGATGCGCGAGAATCTGGCCAGAAAGGAGGAACTTTGCGCACAGGCCGAGGCTTTGTCGGCCAGCGAAGACTGGAAGGGCACCACTGAAAAGCTCATAGAACTCCAGAAGGAGTGGAAGGAGATTGGCCCGGTTGCAAGAAAGCAGGCGGAACTGGTATGGAAGCGTTTCAGAAACGCATGCGATGTTTTCTTTGAGAACAAGGCAAGGTATTTCGGGGAGCAGGATGCAAAGTATGAGGAGAATCTTGCTGCGAAATCTGCTCTCATAGAGGAGTTGAGAGCCTATAAGGTCAGTGACTCCAGAGAGGAGAACGTGGCTGCAATGAGAGAGTTTCTCGGAAGATGGAACGAGATAGGTTTTGTACCGTTCAAGGAGAAAGAGCGCATCCAGAAAGAGTGGAATGAGGCGATGGACAGCCGTTTTGCAGATATCCGCTCCCTTGAAAGCGAAAAGAAGTTTGTCAAATTCAGGAGAATGGTTACGGAACTCCATACGACTGGAAAGGAGAGGGCTTTGCGTTCGGAGCGCGAGAAACTGCTTCAGAAATATAGAAAAACGGAACAGGATATTGTTACTCTGGAGAATAACGTAGGCTTTTTTGCAAAGTCCAAAAATGCCGACACTCTTGTGGCCGAGGTAAGAAAGAAAATCGAGCAGCAGAAGGAGGAACTGCTCAGGATAGAGGAAAAAATCAAGATTATTGACAATCAATTTTAATTTGAGTAGAAATGAATAAAAATACCGTTCTCGGGTTCGTTCTTATAGGTGTAATTCTAATAGGTTTCAGTTGGTATAATTCAAGAGTATTCAAGGAGCAGGAGAGAGAAAGGTTTGTTGCAGACTCCATTGCAAGAGTGGAGGCGGCCAGGTATGCTGCGGAGATGGATTCGCTCGCAGCCCTTGAAGGTGTGGCTCCAGAATCTCTCATTGACGCGACAGCCTCACAGGCCCCTCTTTACAAGGATTCGTTAATTGAGCAGGCAAGCAAGGCAGCCCCTGAATTCTATTCTATAGAGAATGAGAAACTTAAAATAGAGTTTACAACCAAAGGCGCCCAGCCTTATACCGTCCTGGTAAAGGACTACTATACTTATGACAGCCTCAGCCTTTATCTTGTAAAGGAGGGGGCCGCCAAATTCGACCTGAAGTTCTACGCCGGCGGGGAGATGTCAACCTCTAATTTTGTCTTCAAAAAAATAGAGCAGACCGACAGTTCGATAGTCATGCGTCTGAACTTCTCGGAAGATTCATATATAGATTATGCCTACACTCTGCCCAAGGATAGTTATCTGATGGATTTTGACATAAGAATGACCGGAATGGAGGACCATTTCGACAGGCGGATGTCTCAGATGGACCTGGACTGGAGCATAGAGATTCCAAGGCTGGAAAAGGGTTACGACAATGAAAAGAACTACTCTACGATAGCATATAAGTATCCCAATGAAGACGATGCGGAGGATCTGGGGCTCAGAAGGAGCAGCAGCGAAGAGTCGATTACGACAAAACTGGAGTGGGTGGCTTTCCAGCAGCAGTTCTTCTCTGCAATACTGCGTTCAGAAAACAGTTTTAACGGAGGTGAACTGCGTTATGCCTTTGCAACGGAGCAGCAGTATTACGGAAATGACCTTCTCATGGCCTGTGATGCGAATCTTCAGGTAGAGTATAATGAAAACGAGAATGTCATACCGCTGCAGTACTATTTCGGCCCCAATCTGTACAAGGAACTCAAGAGTTACGACTACGGTTTCGAGAAGATTGTCCCTCTTGGAGGATGGCTTATAGGTTGGATAAACAGGGTGGTGATTATCAACTGCTTCGATTTTCTCAGCAGATTTATATCAAATTACGGTCTGATAATATTCCTGCTTACCATTATAATAAAACTTGTAATTTCTCCGCTTACGCTTAAGTCTTATGTCTCATCTGCCAAAATGAGGGTGCTCAAGCCGGAGGTTGACAAGATTAATGAAAAATATCCCAGGAAGGAAGATGCCATGAAGCGTCAGCAGGAGACCATGGCGCTTTACAGCAAGGCCGGGGTTAGCATGCTCGGCGGATGTCTGCCGCTCCTGCTTCAGTTCCCCATTCTCTTTGCAATGTTCCGTTTCTTCCCCGCATCCTTTGAGTTGCGTCAGGAAGGTTTCCTTTGGGCAGATGATTTGAGCGGTTATGACTCGATTCTGGATTTGCCGTTCCACATTCCTCTTTACGGCGACCATGTGAGTCTGTTCGCATTGCTTATGGCTGTCTCGCTCTATCTCTATTCGCGTATGAATCTGGATCAGATGGCAAGCGGGCCTCAAATGGCAGGAATGCGCACTATGCAGCTCTACTTTATGCCGCTGTTCATGCTGGTGCTCTGTAACAATTTCTCCAGCGGACTTAGTTATTATTACATGCTCTCCAACCTGATTACCATTCTCCAGACATGGGTAATAAGAAAATATTTCATTGACGAGAAGAAACTCTATGCCAAACTGCAGGCCAAGGCTTCATCTTCTGCAAACAAGAAATCGAAGTGGCAGGCGAGACTGGAGGAGATGCAGCGCAGGCAGGCGCAGATGCAGCGTGAACGTGAAAAACAGTTTAGAAAACATTGATATGGGTATTGCTCAAGCAATAAAAGAATTGAAAAATGAACTGCCGTCAACCGTAAAGTTGGTGGCAGTTTCAAAATTCCACCCCTCGGAACTCATTAAGGAGGCATACGATGCGGGGCAGAGGATATTCGGCGAAAGCCGTCCTCAGGAACTTTATAAGAAAGTGAACGAACTGCCATCAGACATAGAGTGGCATTTCATAGGCCATCTGCAGACCAACAAGTTGAAACTGGTTTTGCCTTATGTCTCTCTTATCCATTCTGTAGACAGTAAAAGACTTCTATATGAGATAAGCAGGTATGCGGAGTCCCATGCTCTGTGCGTGAGGGCGCTGCTGGAAGTGCATATTGCGACCGAACAGACAAAACAGGGCTTTTCAAGTGATGAACTTTTTGAGCTGCTCGACGGAATTTCGCAGCAACCGCTCCCCGGCGTGAAAGTTTGCGGACTTATGGGAATGGCCTCTTTTGTAGATGACAGGGCGCAAATCAGAGGCGAGTTTGAAACCCTTGCCTCGCTCTTTTCAAAGGTAAGGGAGAAGTACGGCGATTGTCTTGCCGATTTTTCTGAACTCTCCATGGGCATGAGCGAGGATTATCCCATAGCCGTGGAGTGCGGCAGTACTATGGTAAGGATAGGCACGAGAATCTTCGGTGCGCGCAACTATTAGAGTTCAGGCAGTTCAATATCAGTCTTAAAGACAAATACGGCGGGGCCCGTGAGATAGACCTCTCTGAAAAGGCCCTTCTTTTTGTCATATTTGAAATCGACGGACAGTTCTCCTCCGGGTGCGGTTATGTCGAATTTTTCCCTGCCGCCTCCGGTATAAAGGCATGCGGCTATTGCAGATGCCGTGACTCCGGTCCCGCAGGCGAATGTCTCTGCCTCTACTCCGCGTTCGAATGTCCTTACAAACAGATGGTCTTTTGAGATGAATTCAACGAAATTGACATTGGTCCCGCCTTTGAAATCGTTATGATGGCGCCAGTATCTTCCCTTTTCTTCTACCGGATAGTCCCTTACATTTTCTACGAACTCCACATAATGGGGTGATCCTGTGTTCAGATACCAGCTCTTTTCGGAATAGCGTTTACATTCTGAAACATCTATCATCTTGAGTCTTACCGTACAACGGTGTTTCCCGAATTCCTTTATCACGGCAGTGTGGAATCCGTCCACGGCCTCGAAGTCGAATTTTGAAAGCCCCATGTGTGCCGCGAACGCCACAAGACAGCGTCCGCCGTTGCCGCACATTGTACTCTCCGCCCCGTCGGAATTGAAGTATCTCATGGAAAAATCATGTTTTTCAGATTTGCCGAGCAGCATCAGCCCGTCGGCACCTATCCCGAATCTGCGGTCGCAAAGCAGCCTTACCTGAGAGCCGCTCAGTCTGTATCTTGAATCGCGGTTGTCTAAAATGACAAAATCATTGCCCGCACCTTGATATTTGTATGCCTCTATAATCATTTTCCCTTTATTTTTTTATATTCATCCATCATGGAGCGGGCTACTTTTTCCGACGCTCCCTCCCCGCCGAGAATCTCCCTGACCTTTGCGTAGTCTGCCTTCATGGCGGCAATGTAATTTTCATCTGTCAGCAGCCTGTCGAGTTCACAGGCAATATTCTCCACCGTACAGTCGTGCTGGATGAGTTCCTTGAAAATATGTTTGTCCAGAATCAGGTTGGCCAGGCTTATATAGTTCAGTCTTACCACTGCACGGGCTATCATGTAACTGATTTCGTTTCCGCCGTAGCAGACAACCTGCGGAGTGCCTATTATGGCCGCCTCCAGGCTTGCCGTCCCGGAACTTATTATGGCTGCGCTGCTGTGCCGCAGTATCGGATAGGTCTCGTTTCTGACAACTGTTATGTTTTCAACCTTATGCCGGCTCAATATCTTTTCATAAAGGGAATCCTCTATGGACGGAGCTGCGGCCAGCAGAAACTGGTACTCTGCATATTGCGGAGCAAGACGGGCCATCCGTGGAAGCAGGTAGCCAATCTCGCTTTTTCTGCTTCCGGCAAGCAGCGCTATAATCTTTCTCTTTTCGTCGAGGCCGTGTCTTTTGCAGAACTCCGCCCGGCTTTCCGACGAAAACCTGTATGTCGCAGTGCTGTCGAGAAGCGGATTGCCATTATAGAGGGCCTCTATGCCGTGCCGTCTGAAGTATTCAATTTCAAACGGGAAGATTATGAAGAGCCTGTCGACATACTTTCTTATCTTTTTTATCCTTCCCTCTTTCCAGGCCCACACTTTGGGCGCAATATAGTAGAAGACGGGAATGCCGTTCTTGTGGGCGAACTTCGCGATTTTTATGTTGAACCCGGGATAGTCTATGAGTATGAGCACATCTGGCTTGTACTCGAGAATGTCTCTCTTGCACCGTTTGAGGTTTCTGAAGATGGTCCCCAGTTTAAGAAGCACCTCCACAAACCCCATGACAGCCCCCTCCTTGTAGTGTTTTACAAGCTTTCCCCCGGCTTCGCGCATCATATCTCCGCCCCAGCATTCTATTTCTGAACCGGGATCTGTGCTTTTTATGCCCCGTATAAGGTTAGACCCGTGCAGGTCTCCCGATGCCTCTCCGGCAATTATAAAATATTTCATGACAGTCAATGTTGGCCTAAAGGTTCCACATCTGTTTCAATCTCTCCATTTCGCCATAGTCTGTGGTGTCTATATTGTGCGGTACGACAGATATGTATCCCAGGCTCACTACTTTGTGGTCTGCATTCTCGCTGCTGTCTGTATCCAGGAATTCGCCGGTCATGTAGTAGAGTTCTTCTTCGCCCTCTTCCATGGACTGGTGGAACTCCTTTATCCACATGCCCATACCTTGTTTGGCAAACTTGAACCCTTTAATTTCTTCCCTTTTGACATAGGGGAAGTTTACATTCAGGTATACGCCCTTTTTGGGCGGGCAGGCTATTGTATTCTCAATAACCTTTTCTATGTATGGCCCGATGTGTGAAAAATCGGGGTCTTTAAGATCGGTCGAGAGCGAAAGCCCTACCGACGGTATTCCATATATCGACCCCTCGGTTGCAGCGCCCAGCGTGCCGGAATAGATGGAGGCGGCGGAGGCGTTAGAACCGTGGTTTATTCCGGAAACCAGCAGGTCGGGCTTGCTGTCTATTGAAAAAAAGGAGTTCATTGCCATTTTGACACAATCTGCGGGAGTGCCTGTCAGAGCATATATTCTCAATCTTCTGCCATTCTCCTCTCTCTCCGAAATCTTGTGGAGTCTTACCTTGTATGCCAGCGACAGCGCAACTGACATGCCAGACTGTGCCTTTTCAGGAGCAATTACAGTTACGTTCCCATACTTGAGAAGCAGGTTGGCCAGTGTGTTTATGCCCTTGGCGGAATAACCGTCGTCGTTGGTTACCAATATCTCTAAATCTCTTTTGTTCATTATCTTATATAAATTCTTAAAAAATGTGCCTAAAGGTAGTTATTTTTTTGTTCAAAATTTATACATTTGCACGGTTTTTGGAGCATGCGGGGTGGCAATCGGTATAGAGATTTATTAACAATAATATAATTGGTATTATGAGCAAGATTAAAGTTGGTATTAACGGTTTCGGCCGTATCGGCCGTCTGGTTTTCAGAGCCGCACAGGAAAGAGATGACATTGAGATTGTAGGCATCAATGACCTTATCGACGTTGAGTACATGGCATATATGCTTAAGTATGATACGATGCACGGTCAGTTCAAAGGCTCTATCGAAGTAAAGGATGGAAAACTGGTTGTTAACGGCCATGCCATAAGAGTTACATCTGAAAAGAACCCTGCAGATCTGAAATGGAACGAGGTGGGTGCAGAGTATGTAGTTGAATCTACAGGTCTTTTCCTTACAAAGGAGAAAGCACAGGCTCACATTCAGGCAGGTGCAAAGAGAGTCGTTATGTCGGCTCCTTCAAAGGATGACACTCCTATGTTCGTATGCGGCGTAAACCTTGACAAATATACAGGTCAGGAGATTGTGTCAAACGCATCTTGTACAACAAACTGTCTGGCTCCCATAGCAAAGGTGCTCAACGACAAGTTCGGTATCAAGGACGGTCTTATGACAACAGTTCACTCTACAACAGCTACACAGAAGACTGTTGACGGTCCTTCTGCAAAAGACTGGAGAGGCGGACGTGCTGCTGCAGGCAACATAATCCCCTCATCTACAGGTGCAGCAAAGGCTGTGGGCAAGGTCATTCCCGAGTTGCTCGGCAAGTTGACAGGTATGTCGATGCGTGTTCCCACTCTTGACGTTTCAGTTGTAGACCTGACAGTAAACCTTGCCAAACCTGCTACATATGCAGAGATTTGCGCTGCAATGAAAGAGGCTTCTGAGAGTGAGTTGAAGGGTATTCTCGGTTATACAGAGGATGCAGTAGTTTCTTCAGACTTCCTCGGCGACAAGCGTACTTCAATCTTCGATGCAAAGGCAGGTATCGCACTTACAGATACTTTCGTAAAGGTTGTATCTTGGTACGACAACGAGATTGGCTACTCAAACAAGGTGCTTGATTTGATCAAACACATGAGCACAGTGAAATAATTGAGTTTTCAAGTATATCTAAAGAGGGTTCCGCATCGTGCGGCGCCCTCTTTTCGTTTCTATAAAAAATTGTTACTTTTGCGCGAAAAGCACATGGCGGTAGAGTTATGAGTATTCGCAAAAAGATATTTTCAGGCTTTGTAATGATAGCAACCATCCTGTTGCTCTCGAGCCTTATTGCCATATATGAATTCATAAGCATGAGAAGAGAGGTCTCCAAGGTCATATATGAAAATATTACGAGCATAAACATATCGAACATGCTCATGGAGATAACAGACGAGTATAACTTCACTCTCTTCAAGAGCATGGATGAGCCTGAGGGGGCGGTAATCCCGGATGTAAACAAGGATACCAGATTCACGGATTTTTTTGAAGAAGCCTCGATGCGTTATACGAATGTGCAGGAGAAGAATATGGCGGATTCTGTAAGGTATGCCTACACGGCCTATATACACCTTATGAAAAACGCGCCCTATGTATGGCAGGGAACATCGTACGAGCGCAGGGAGTGGTATTTCGAGCGGATGTATCCGGTTTATATGAAGTTGCGTAACTATATAGAGCAGCTGACAGTGCTTTCACAGACCTCCCTTACACGGAATTTCGAGAATCTGAACGACAGTTTTTACAGAAGCCTGATGCCAAGCGTGGGGGCGGTCTCTGTGGGAATATTGCTTATCATGCTCTTCAACTATTTTATAAACTGCTATTTCATATCGCCCGTACTTAAAATTTCTGCAGGAATTGCGGACTATAAGAAATTCGGCAGGAAGTACTCTGTCTCTATCGGCAACAATGACGAACTGAGTACGCTGAACAACAATATCAGAGAACTGATAGACCTCTATTCCAAACTGAAATCGGCAAGGCAGAAAGAGATTAACAAGGAAAGAAACGTATGAATCTCAGCGTAGTTGCAAGAAATATAGGAATTGCGTTGCTCTCAAATGCCGTTTTCATGTTTTTGGGGGTGATTGTCTCCATTGCATACGGATTCGACTCTTCGTTTTCACCTCTTCTGCTGAGCGGTGTGATAACGCTCATCGCCGGCCTCTTTCCGCTAGTGTTCGTAGGGAAAAGCAACAATATAAACGCGAAGGAAGGATTTACGATAGTGGTCTTTGCATGGATACTCTCATGTCTGTTCGGGATGCTGCCCTATGTGCTTTGGGGAGGAGAATTTACTCTTATAAATGCCTGGTATGAAAGCGTCTCAGGCTATACGACATGTGGAGGGACAATTCTCTCCGACGTGGAAAGTCTGCCAAAGGGGTTGCTTTTCTGGCGCTCCTCAACCCACTTCCTTGGAGGCTTGGGCATTGTGGTATTCATGCTTCTGGTATTGCCTTCGGTAAGCAGTTTCAGCAAAAGACTCAAGGATGTGGAGACCTCTTCGCTTTCGCAGGAAAACTACAGGTTCAGGACAAAGCAGACAATATATGTGATGTTTTCTGTCTATTTTGGAATAACCATAGCGGAGACACTCTGCCTCATGCTGGCGGGAATGGATTTTTTCAATGCGATAAACCATGCCTTTTCTACCGTGGCCACAGGCGGCTTCAGTACGCTCAACGATTCGGTAAAAGGGTTCGACTCAGTGTTGATAGAGTACATAATACTCTTCTTCATGCTGCTCTCCGGCCTGCATTTCGGGCTTATATATTCATCTGTAACCACCCGTTCCCTGAAGATATTCAAATCTCCGGTTGTCAAGTATTATATTGCATGTGTGCTTATATTTTCGGTCGTAATAACAGTAAACCTGCTGGCTGCGGGAGTGGAGACAAATTGGGGCGAAGCAATGTCGCATTCGCTTTTTCAGGTAGTCTCCGTCTCAACCTCTACAGGCTTTGCAACTTCGGAAATATCTGTATGGCCTAATTTTGCAATGTTGCTCATGCTCTTTCTGATGATTCAGGGCGCCTGTTCCGGCTCTACTACAGGAGGCGTAAAGGCAGACCGTTTTTTGATTTTCTTTAAGTCTATAAAGGCGCAACTGAAAAAATATGTGCATCCTAATGCAGTTATGCCCGTTAAGGTGGGGAAACATACCGTAGATTATGATCTGGTCTCTTCCGTAAACCTGTTCATTCTTTTCTATTTTCTCATACTTTTTGCAGGTACGCTCGTTCTCACCCTTCTTGGAGTAGGAATGGAGGAAGCGGTCTCTTCTGTCATATCCAATACCGGAAATGTGGGAGTCGCATTCGGTGACGTAGGCTCCTTTGGAAACTACGGTTATTTTCCGGCTGCCGCCAAATTCGTTCTGGCGCTGCTGATGCTCATAGGAAGGTTTGAAATATTCTCGTTCATAGTAATATTCGTGATTTACAAATGGCGGTAGAGGCATATCTGAATGAAAAGCTTCTTGAAAAGGCAGGCTATACTCCAACAAAATGCCAGAAGGAGCTGTTTTCGACCCTTTCTGCCTTTATAGCAGATTCTGATGCCGACAACTGGCTTATGCTCGTAACCGGATATGCAGGTACCGGAAAGACCACCGCTCTCTCTTCCCTGGTTTCGCTTTTGAAAGAGTTGAACAGACGCTATATCCTGATGGCCCCAACCGGAAGGGCTGCCAAGGTGCTGCGCAGTTATGCCGGAGTGAGTGCAAAGACAATCCACAAGCAGATTTACCGGCAGAAGAGTCTTCAGGAGATAGAAGGAGAGTTCTCCATAGACATGAACAAGTTTACCGATACTTTTTTTATTGTGGACGAGGCTTCCCTCATAAACAACGCATCGGCGGGCATTTCGATATTCGGAAGCGGGAATCTTCTGGAAGATCTTATCAAATATGTGCGTTCCAACCGTGGCAACAAACTTATACTCATGGGAGATCCTGCGCAACTCCCGCCTGTGGGAATGGAGTGCAGCCCGGCGCTGGACAGAGATTACCTCTCGCGCTACTGCAACAGACTCTACTTTTCGCATCTGACATCGGTGGTCAGGCAGCGGAAAAGCAGCGGCATACTGCATAATGCAACTCTGCTGCGCAATGAGATTGAAATGGGAGACACTTCTCCATTCAGCCTTTCGGTCAAGGATTTCGACGATGTTGAACGGACAAGCGGTGCCGAAATGACAGAGTCTCTTTCATGGGCGATAGACACGTACGGGCTGGACGAGGTAGTGGTGCTCTGCCGTTCGAACATCCGTGCCAACAGATACAATGAAGGAATAAGGGGGCGGGTGCTCTTCAGGGAGGAGCGGCTTGCAAAGGGCGACAAACTCATGGTGGTAAAGAACTGTTACCATTTTGCCGAACAGAACCCCGATTTGGATTTTATAGCAAACGGTGATATGTGTATTCTGGAGCATATAGGAAATTACGAAGAACTTTACGGTTTCAACTTCGCTACCGCAAGGCTCTCCTTTCCCGATTATGACAATACTCAGATTGTTGCAAAAATAATTACCGACACCCTGACCTCTACCGAAGCCGCACTCTCCAGAGAGCAGCAGAGGCTTCTGTATGAAAACGTGGCTGAGGATTACAGCGAAATCAGAACCAAGAAGGAGAGACTCAGGGCGATACGCGAAGACAAATATTACAATGCGTTGCAGATAAAGTACGCAACGGCCATAACATGCCATAAATCGCAGGGAGGCCAGTGGAAGTGCGTATTTATAGACAATCCGTTCTGGAAGGAGGAACTTACGATAGATGACAAGAAATGGCTCTATACGGCAATAACAAGGGGTGTGGAGCGGGTTTTTTTCGTAAATTTCAGAGACGGTTTTTTTACAGACAAATAGAATATTCAGATAAGGAGTCGACTGTTATGAAAATTACTGTTGGAGCATGTGCGATAATGCTTTTTGCATCTACGCTTGCAAATGCCGCATTCCGGACCGGGGTTCCGGACTGGGGCAGAGAACTGAGCCGTGAAGAGATTCTCGGCGACATGCCTGAAGGAATCATGAACAAAACCCCCGTTCTTGCGGGCTGGGATTCAAGTGACCGGATTCTCTTTTTTTCGGTAAACGGTAAAGAGAGGGTCAGGGAACTTTACAATATTAAGAACGGAGAGTGGGCAAGAGATACCCTTCAGACGGGCGATGTGGAAGAGGAGAAACAGGAGGGAGATTCTTTTGCTTCTCTGCTCAAAGAGCGTTTGGGTGAGGAAAAATATGGAAGATGCAGAAATGTGACCTCTTCTCCGGATTCCTCAAAGGTCGCCTATACGCTCGACAACGACCTGTATGTTTACGATTTTTCAACCGGCATGGAGAGCAGGCTTACATACAGGGAAAACGGGAATATATTGAACGGCTATGCCTCATGGGTCTATTATGAAGAGATTCTGGGACGTGCTTCCAGATACAAGGCTTTCTGGTGGGCACCGTCCGGGGATATGATTGCCTGGTACCGGTTCGACGAGAGCGGAGTGGGGATCTTCCCAATATATGATTCAGAAGGGCAGTACGGCTCCCTTCTCGAGACACGCTATCCAAAGGCAGGCTCTGCGAATCCTCAGGTGAAGATTAACATAGCGGATCTGGAGAGCGGCAGGAGAATAGAGGCCCCCTTCGACAGCCGGGCAGACCAGTATTTCGGGATACCGTTCTGGAGCGATGACAGCCGCAGGTTCATGGTGCCGTGGATGAACAGAGACCAGGATTCTCTCATTCTCTATGCTCTGGATATAGACCGCAGCACCGGAACAATGACCAGGGAGTCTGTTTACAGCGAGCGGCAGGATACATGGATAGACTGGATTGCCGACATGCATTTTACGGATGACGGTTTCTACATGGTGCGTGACTTTGAAATGTGGGAACAGATATACTATCAGTCTTTCGACGGCAAAACCCTGAAAAGAATCACCGACGGTAAAAACTGGGGTGTGCAGATTATAAAAGTGGATGAGAAGGGCGGTTATATCTATTTTTCTGCCCGCAGGGAGATTTCCACACGAAACGACTTTTACAAGGTAAGTCTCAAAAACGGCAGGATAACGCGCCTTTCGCAGGGTGAGTTCGATTATGGCAATATCTGTCTCTCGGAGGACAACAGGTATTTTGCTGCGGTGCGTTCCAATGCCGCGACTCCGCCACAGACTGTATGGGGTACGACCAAAGGAAACGGAAAACTGACTGTCGTAACGGATATGAAAGGGGAGAAGTTTGATGATTATGCCCTTGCGCTGCCCCGGATGCTCTATATGGAACTGGACGGCTACAGGCTTCCGGCCTATATGATCTTGCCCGTAGACCTCGATACTGCAAAAAAATATCCTGTAATAGTTAGCATCTACGGCGGCCCGAATGCGGGAACGGTAATGGACAGGTGGATGGGCCTGGGCGAGAAGACGCAGTGGTGGGCCCGGGAGGGAGTCATACAGATTTCGATAGATCACAGGGCATCAGGGCACTGCGGCAAGGAGGGGCTGAACTTCATGCACAGGAATTTGCTTACGGTAGAACTGGAGGATTACAAGGCATGGATGAGGTATCTGTTTGAAAAATATCCTTTCATAGAGAGAGAGAAGATTGGCATAACGGGCTTTTCATACGGCGGTTCAATGACAGCGCTGGCCGTTACCGAGGGCAGTGACTGTTTCAAATACGGTATTGCAGGCGGAGGAGTCTACGACTATGCACTTTACGACACCCATTACGCTGAGCGTTACATGGATACTCCGCAGGACAACCCCGAGGGATATGCCCATACCAGACTGATGGAGAGAATCGCAAACTATAAGGGCGACAGTACGAACTTTTTGCGTATAACGCACGGTACGGCAGACGACAATGTTCACATGCAGAATACAATGCAGTATATAAATACTCTCCAGAACGCAGGCATGCAGTTTGAACTGATGCTTTATCCCGGAGAGTATCACGGTTACAGAGGCCCGAAAGCCGTCCACTCAAAACTCAGCGACTATATCTTCTGGTACAGGTATCTGCTCGATACAGTTCCCCCGAAGATACTGATGGAGAAAAAGTAGCGGACGCAGTCTCAGTTTGCAAGACTTGCAGTCACTGCGTGGTTGAAGTCATTTGTAGAGTTGTTTGTATCAACCAGAGTGCCGTCGCTGTTCTTTTTGCGTTGCATGCTCTTTCCATAGCGTCCGGTATCGTCGCCGTTGACCGCACAATATGTAAATCCGGCATCAAGAGCGTCGCAGAAAGGATTGTATACATACTCTTCCTGTGTACTTACAACCACTGCGTCTATAATCCAGTCGTTAGGAATTGCGTTATAGTTGAATTTTGCCGAAAAGTCCCTCCCGGCGGTATTCTGCCACTGACGGTCACCGCTCCAGAGGTAATCTTCGGATGAGGTGAACTGCTCCGCTGTTACATTCGACGGAATGGAGGCCAGTACATACCCGCTGTTCATCTGGGAGTTGAGGATAAAAATCGTCATGGTGCCGCTGATCCAGACTTCAAGGTTGGGAACATCGGGATTGTCTACATCCATTATGGATGTTATGGTTGATTCGTTGTACCATTCGAAATCTGCACCGGTAAGGTCGAACGATGTTGCATTGCTGCTCTTGTAATTCTGTGCGTTGTTGGCGACAAGGATTGATTCTCCCGGCTCGAGAATATGTTTCCCGCTCTCTTTGGGGATGACATACATGCAGCCTATCGCCGCAACTTCGTTCCTGCGGTCTGGATTCCAGACAATATTCATCATAGCCTGGTTCTTGGATGTAATCTCGCTCTCTGCGATTGCAATGCCGCCTATGTCAAGCGTTTGGTCTGTGTTGTTGGTCAGCCTGAAATATTGTTCCATGTTGCGGGTGTCGACCTTTCCGGTTTCGGCTATCAGGTTGCTGGTTATGAATATCTCTTCAAAGAGCAGTTCGCCTGGTTCAACGTTGCGCCAGCTCTGGGTGATTTTCAGTGTGGCGAGAAGAGAACCGTCGCTCTTGTTTACGGTAACCTCTGCGGAGCGGTACTGGTCTGAACCGCTGTTTTCGCTTATATTGAGTACAACGCTGAACTCTTTTTTCTCCGCTACGCTTATCCAGCCGGCATCACCTGGTATGACAACTTCATATCCGTCGTTTTCAGGCAATACAATCTCTTTGGTATCTCCGGCTGCGCGTATGTTGAATGTCTGGTTTGCCGGATTTTCAGGGTTCTCGGTGCCGGTTTGGGTAATTGCGACCGTTGCAACGGAATTGCCGCTTCCGTATACTGTAATGACGGCGGCACGCGGTGCCACCTCTTCAGAACTTGTGATTGTGACAGTGACTTCGGTCGTTCCCGAGCCCTGCATGGGTGAAACCGTATACCATGTCTGTCCGTCGGTTTCAATATACCACTCACCCGGGGCTTCTACCGTAAAGGAGCCTGTGCCCCCCTTCATGTCGAGATTTACTTCATTGCTTGACAGTGTTACAGGACCGTCGTTTTCGCTGCATGCTGCCATTCCGATTGCAAGGAAGGCAAGCAATAAGATTCTTTTAAGATTTTTCATGTTACTTTTGTTTTATTGATATGATTAATGATTTTTTAAAAACATATTCCTATTGCAACCTGCATGAGGTTCTCTTTCCATCCTTTTTCAAATAGCTGCACATATTCCCTTGCAGAGAGGAAAACGGCCATGTTTTCCGATATTTTTCTCTGCACCCGCATGTCGAGTTCAATTATCGCTGCATTTTCGCTGTGACGGCTGTACAGATGGCTTATATATGCATAGATGCGCTCGTCGGTCTGCTTTTGGGGAATGTTGAACTTCCCGCCCGTATTGGCGGAAAAGTCTCCTGCCGCCTCAACGCTCCACAGCCATTTGCCATTATGCCTCAGATACTTTGCCGCAATGCCGGCCGAGGCATAAGAGAGCTCCATGCTCCGCTCGGGATAGGCATATTTTTCAAGATCGAAGCAGATTCCGGCGTGCGGCCGCAGATTCCACGTTCCATTGCGGACTTTCCATTCCAGTATGGCTTCAATTCCAAATTCCCCCGCGTCTGACTTGTACATAGGCTGTCCTTGCAGAGGATGGTGGTCTGGAGAGCTTCCGCTTCCCATTATGTTTTCATCTCCGCTCCGGTGCTCATATCTGCCTGTAGCGCTCAATGCCCAGCCGAATCTCTCTGAACTTTTGCGCCACGCTATACCAATGCTTGCATCTCTTGTTTCAAGCGAGGTGAGGGCGGCCATGTTGATCATGGCCAGACGGTGGTCTGTCTTCATGTAGACGTAACCGGCCATGGCATACCATCCTTCGCCGTTTTTCGGTACAACTGCAAGAGAAGCGTTCCATCCGCTTCCGCGATACCTGACCGATGTGTATGTAGTGCCGGAATATCTGCTGTAATATGTTCCCAGCCCTGTAAAATGCAGTTCCGAGGTGTTAGCCCCGTTGGCATCGTAGAACTCCACACTCTGCTGCTGCTTGTATATGCGCACTCCGGCAGATAAACCGGCTGCATACCGGCCAAACAGGTATCCTGCAGAGATATCGGCGGAAATGTCTCCGGTTATGTTTCTCGGGCGGGGATCTGTCTGTCTGTATTCCTGCAGGGCACGGTATGATGCCGTCAGCCCGTAGGTGAAACGGCCGTCGACACGTGCATATCCTCCATAAAAGCGGTACTGTTCATGCCGGAGGTTGCCTCCTATGGAGTCGGCCAGGAGATAGGGATAGAGAAGCCGATAGTCCGACGTTGAATTCCAGCATACGTTTTTCTTCTCTCCGGTTACATATTCGGCCCCTCCGAAGACAACAGGCTTTTCTCCCATGCGCAGGTATGAATCTACATTGAACGAACCTTGCAGATTGCCCTCTCCGGCTGCGGGTTCGTATGCATCCTGCTCATCTCTCCATTCCATTTTTCCGTTAAGTTCGGTATATGAGTAATTCCTGCGGAACCAGGAGAGGGCGGCGGAACGTCCGAATGCAAAATCTGCGGCGTTTTCCAAATCCGACAGGCTCTTTTGTGAGCGGCTCTGAATATCTTCGCCACTTTCCTGACCGGCCGGGGCTGCGCATATCCCGTTTCCTTTTCCGATGAACAACATTGTCGCAGTCAGAAGAAATATGGTTATGCCCTGTTTCATTTTTTGGTAGCCTGATTAAGCAGTGTCAGATTAAGTGTTATCTCTTCTCTCTCTCCGAGCAGCGTTACGGCCCGCTCCGCATTGGAGTGTTCGGAACTGCGTACTCTTACAATGCTCCCGTCCTGAAGGGTTGCCTTGGCATCGAATGAAATAAGGTAGACTCCCTTCTGCACGCGCAGCGCCCCCCTGTTGTTGACGAAAACAGGAAAATCATATTCCATGCGATTGTTTACATTGCGCATATATGTGCTTTCCAGCGATTTGTCTACCTCCATCCTGACTATTGCCGCCCCGTCTGGCAGTGATGCCGAAAGTGTAAGATTGCAGAAAAGGGTATCGGGCTCGGCCTTCTCGCAGGATGCCGCCGCAAGCAGCAGCGCGAATATTGAAAAAATCTTCAGTCTCATCTTCAAATCAAAGGTTAAAGTTCAGTTCCATTCCAAAATAGGGCGATACTTCACGCCTTACAAGCGAACCGTAGCGGTTTCTGTACGATGGGTTGTAGTCAAGTATTTTGTTGGCAAAGACTGCCAGCGCAATCTTGTCGCGGTAAATCCTCTTGGTGACCTTGAGGTTTATGTTCATGCAGAACGGAACCCTTTCGTAGTCGTACACCGTAGTGTTGTATTCCCGCACCAGGGCGGAAAGGACACCGTCGGCCGCGGATGCTTCAGTAAAGGGATGCCTCGCATTTGCCTTGTCTATATACTCTATCGGGTATGGATTTCTCCAGTTGCTTTTGCCGCCTGTAAACCACATGCACTGGAATGAGGTGGAAAAAATGAGCCCCAGACGCGGAATCTGCGTATCGGCGGTAAAGTTTGTGTTGAACATCTCTCTCAGGTATCCGTCTTCATCTTCATAATAACCTATATAGGGATAGGCTTCTCCGTCTATTACCATGGAAGGTCTGTAGTATTCCGGCATGCTGTTGCTGTAGAGAGTCCTGAACCATGCCCCCGTTACGGTGAATTTTGTCTTCAGGGATTTTATGCGCGGAGTTGTCAAAGTGAATTCGACTCCTCTTTTCTGAGTGCGGCTGCCGTTCGTGGTGTATGAGAATGTGGTGAGAAGGGTGTCGGTGACATACGGAATATCTTCCAGAGCCGGAGGTCCGGCAAGGGCGGCCCCGTCTATTGCCGACTCGTCGTAATCTTTATATGTCATCGTTACGGGCTTTGAAGAGGAGCGGAACCCTGATTTCATATCTTCCGTAAAGTATGTAACCGACAGGTAGCAGCCATTCCATTCCAAGTCTGTACGTATTTCCCACTTGAAGTTTCTGGCGGCCTTGAGGGCGAAGTTCGTGGGGTCTATCTTGTATACACGCATGTTGATGCGCCTTTTGCTCTCATCTGAAGGCCAGTAGTTAAGTTGTGTTATGTCGTAATAGATGGTTTCAGGAAACAGCTGGTCCATGGTGGGCATTTTCGTATGCCATCCGGTCCCTCCCGCTACGGCCACGCGTGCCTTCTCTCCAAGCAGGGTGAATTCAGGCAGTTCCAGACGTATGTTCAGACGCGGGTCGAGATATATCTTTCCCTGAATGTCATACTCTTTTCCAAGATGCATAATCGTCTGTGAGCGAAGGCCGGCCATCCATTTAAGCGTAAGGCGCCCCAGGTTCATTGCCGTGCTGTTCTCAACAAATACGGCCGCCTTGTGCTGCGAGGGAATGGAGTTGAAGGAGCGGGGCCTCATATTCATGTCGACAGAGAAGGGACGCGACTTGTCGAAGATTGTCCCCTTTCCATAGTTCTTGTTCATGTTCCATTCCATTCCTGCCTTGAACCTGTATTCCGCATTGCCGCTACTTGCCTCAAAGTCTGCGACGCTTTTGACAAAGAGGTAGAAAGGTTTCCCCTCTACCCGCAAGGTTGCCTCGTAGCGCGAAGGCACTATGCTTGCATCATGCTCTCCCTCCTCCAGATCTGTAGAGAGCGGCACAGGGCCGGTCATTGCCACGTATTTCCACCTGTCTATAATATCCTTCTCCGATGTCATTGATGCGGAAATGGCCAGACTTTGGAAAAAACTGCCGGCGTCTTTTGAGGCTAGCCTGAAATCGGTGCTGAGTGCAATCCTGTTGTAGCCGGATTTATAGCGCTCTATCGGTATGTTTCCGTTGTCGAGGTTCTTGTCTGATTTCTCACTGTCGAAGGAACCGGTGTAGTCTACGCTTCCGCCGAGAGTGTAGAGAAACTTCTCTCCGGCACTCCATATCTTGTTTACACGCAGACTGCCTGTCATTCGGTTGTAACTCTGCCGCGTGTTGCGCGGGTCTGACTTTGAATCGAGATAGTTGAGGCTTATGTTGGCCGAGAGCCTGTCGCTTTTTCCCCATTCGAAACCTTTGCCTGCATAGAAAAGCTTGCTCGACATGTCTGCCTTGAAGCGGGCGTTCAGGCCGGTGCCTCCCTTACGGCGCGTAACCTTTACCATGCCGCTTGTAAGATCTCCATATTCCACCGACGGGATTCCGCGTATGACCTCTACTGATTCTATGTCGTCGGTAGATACGGAGCGCAGGTCTACACCGCTGTTTACAAATGAGGTCCCGTAGTTGCTTGTGGCGGGCGTATATTGCAGGTTCGCGTCATTGCTCATGGGTATGCCGTCTATAAGGAACTGAGTTCCGAGCGAAGAGGTGTTGTAATTCTCTCCAACAGGAGTGGCTTCACGCAGACGGATGCTTTGCGGAGCGGAGAAATCGGGGTCTGACGAGCGGCCTCCGGGCAGCAGTTCCAGCAGGTCTGAGATGCTCGAAGGCTGGATGTGGCGTATTGCATCGGTCCCGATTTTTGAAGTGGCTGCAAGTGTCTTCGTTTCCGAGGCGGTTACCACCACTTCGTCGAGCTGTATTGGGTCGTACTCTATTTTTGCGTATATGTGCTGTGATGCGTTTGAACTTACCGTTACCTCCATGCGGAAGGTCTGGCCCATGTAGAAGATGCTAAGAGCGTAGCGGCCTTCCGGAACCTGGCTGAACGCAGCAATACCATCATCGCCGGTCAATTCTGAGTATGTTCTCCCGTCTTCGGCAAGAAGGACGCAGGAGGCGTAGGAGAGCGGTTCATTCTGCTGCCTGTCTGTTACCGTAATGAGCAGCAGACGCTCCCCTAATGTTCCGGATTGGGCGAATGTCTGGAAGGCGGCTGCCCAAAGCAAAAGGGTAATGAGGATTTTGTATATTGACATTTGCATCCGATTTTTCGGGAAGCAAAATTATCGCGTTGCCTGCCGCACATCAATCGCCATTAATAGGTATTTTCAGAAGCGCGGGCGTACATATCTGTCATAAGGAGATGTAAAGCTGAGTCCTGGAATCTGGCCCGATTCGCCTGCAGGTTCGTAACTTTTCAAAAGAGAGTAGTCGTCTGCACTCAGACCGTAGTACCTGGTTGCGTCCGGGGAACTGATTCTCACGGTCATGTCGAACATGTTGCCTATAATGGTGAAATCATCTGTGGTGGGGTCATACGAAGGTATTCCGGTTTCAGTCATGCTTCCGTCGGAGAGTATGGCAAAGCAGCGGTGGCGTCTGTCAGTGAGAAAACCCAAAAGTTTGCGGTCTCTGAATTCGGTCAGGAATATCTGTTCTGCCTCCACATTTTCGGGCAGCGGAAGGGCCTTTACATACGGCTGTCCGGCTGTCTGCTTTAAATGAAAGACTTTTCCGTTGGCATCTATGAGCAGATAGCCGTTGTCGTACTCCTTCATCGTGGTTGGATTGCCTGAGACCTTACGGGGAGGAAAGGCGAATCCCTTGTCGTGCAGCATTTGCGTGAAACGGGCGCTTTTTGCCGCGTCTATACTGTTTGTCTCCATTGTTATGAATTCAATTCCGGTGCCGGTAAATCTGAATGCATCTTCCGGCATTTGCAGATCTACCCTTTTGGGCATGGATTCCAGAAGAAAATAGAGTTCTGTGACCGGGCCGTTTACCGCCGAGGGGCGTATACGCAAGTTGAAAGATGTGTGCTGTACATCCAGAGGAGTTACGGCAACGCCGAACAGCGTGTCCGGAAAGGCCTCGTTGGCCACAAGCTGGCGCATGTAGAACATGGGCAGCAGGCTGTCTACCGCTTCTTCCGTATAGAGATTCCCTGCAACGTCCTGCCTGATGAATCCCCTTTCCTCTTCATAACCCATTATGATAAAGTCGTTCAGCAGGGAACTGTACATTATGAAGCGGTTGGGGGCAGCCTTGGTACTCAGGAATGCGTAGCACCAGGGCAGTTGCCATATTGCCAGTGTTACAAGCGTAAGACAAAGAAGTATTTTACTGATACGTGTCATGTTTTGATAGTTTTATTGGAAACGGGATATTTCAGTCTTGCCTGCCTGCCTTGAAGCGGATAACCGAAAGCCATGAAAGCAGAGAAAGCGCCAGCGTGTAGAGGGTAAGCCATGGAAGAAAACCGTTGTAGGCCCCGGGTGCATGCCCAAGGAAATAGACGCGTATAATCATTGCGGCTATAAGTATGTTGAAAATCCGCATCTTCCATGTGGGTTCAAGGCAAATCCATGAAGTGAGCAGGTAGGCTGCAAGTCCGGCCAGATACCATGGTGCGGCTGCAGACAGAATGTTGCAGACAAGTTCACGAGGCAGCACGGAACCGAGGTAGGCGAGCATGACCGCAAAATCGGCGGCAAAGCAGAGCAGAAGCAGCAGGGCGCCGGTTCCTGACATTATATAGAGCATTTTCTTTTGCGAGCAGGGAAGGTGCAGCGTAAGTTTCAGACATTTGCGCTGCATCTCTGGCATAAACTGCACAAGTGCGGCCAGAATACCCGCAATGAGCGGGACATATTTGAGACTGTCTATGAATATGGCATCCTTCATTACCATGACCTCCCAGATATGGGCTGCTCCGTTCAGTTCAATCGCGCGGTCTATGCGCAACATGCAATAGCCGGTTATTGCAACCGTAACTGTCAGCGCCAGTAAAACATAACGGCGGAGTTTTATCCATTCCTTGTAAAATATGGCTTGTATCATCTGTTTCTGCTGTTTTTGCTGTCTGAGGGGTTTGTCAATATTTTCCTGTCAATCCGATAAAGGCATCTTCCAGATTCATTCTTTCGGATGTCAGTTCTGAATAGTTTACCTTTTTCTCTGCAAGTATTTGCTCCACCTTTTCCTTTGTGAGGAATGAGCAGAACTCCATTACTCCTCTTGTAATGGAAGGGTGACAGAACTCTTCCGGCAGTTCCGGCGTATGGTTTCCGCTCACGCGGCAGGTGTAGCGGCGAAGAGAATCGAGCAGCGTTCCTACCGGCTGCTGGGTAAGTATCCGGCCGTAATCCATAATTATGCAGTCATCTATGAGCCGTTCCATATCCTGGATTATGTGCGATGTGAGGAATACGGTCTTTTCTTCCGCCCTTGCATAGTCGCGCAGGTAGTCTGAAAAGAGACGGCGGTATCCCGGGTCGAGCCCGAGCGAAAAGTCATCGAGAATCAGCAAGTCTGGATTCTGGGCCAGGATAAGCCCGAGCGCCACTTGAGAACGCTGCCCGTTCGACATGCGTAAAATGGGCTGTCGCGGTGCAACCTTGAGCTTGTTCATCAGTTCATAGAATGCCTCTTTCCTCCATTGTCCGGGATAGAATGCAGAGTAGAATTTTTCTATCTGGGAGATATTCATGAACTGGTATTGCACATGCCCCTCCAGAAGCAGACCTATACGGCGTCTTGTTGCAGGGGAGATTGTGTTTATATTTTCACCGAAAATGCGGCATTCTCCGCTGCGGGGCTCGAGGTATCCGCTCAAAATGTTGATTGTGGTTGTCTTGCCGGTGCCGTTTTTGCCCAGCAGTCCCAAAATGCGCCCGTGCGGTACCTTGAAACTCAGATTCTCATAAATTTTCCGTTTCCCATAGTAATGGGTGAGGTTTATACATTCCAGAACAGGTGTCATAATACTAAAAAGAGGATAGGTATAATTATTCCGGCCAGCAGTTCAAGGCCTCCGCGTCCCCACAACCCTTTGGGCCCCTTTACCATTACTAGGCCTGTCAGGGTTATAAGAATGAGCGAGACCGAAAAAATGTCGGCAAACCATGTCCACCAGCCGCCGGGATTGAAATGCAGTTTTACAAAGTGCGAGATTACAGGCCTGGGCCTTATGGACTCATAGACAGCCTCTCCCGTTGCCGTATCTACCACGAGCGAAGAGCCTCCCTTGATGAAAACCTTGAGAGTAGAAGGCTCAGGATAGTAAAACTGGGTAAAGTTTTTCTCCTGGTCCAGCGGTTCAAGCAGTTTGAGGACTTCATCCTTTGTCATCTGCTCTTTGTCCGGAAGCGGCTCTTCTATCTTGTAGGCATGGCGTTTTACCGTATAGTTGGGATTTATGCTGTCGCGGTGATTCATAAAGAGCCCCGACAGGGCATAAATCACCACCATGCCTGCAAAGAAATAGGAGAGGTCTCTGTGCAGCAGCCGGCACGTTTTTCTGAATGCGGCCGCCTTATCTGATCTCATAACTTATGGCATCTACATAGTAGAATGAAAGGTAATCCTTTCCGGTTGCCGCCTTGCGCTGTGCTATCTTGGTGCGGAAATCTGCAATACGCCCTTCAGGTGTGTCTGCTGTCTCTCCGCGCGCCAGTTTTTCAGAATCGCAGCCGGCCTCGCTGTTGCCATGTGTCTGGGTGTTTGCAGCCTTGAGGGCAGCTTCCCAGTTTTGCAGATATGCTTCATCTATGCGCTGCTCCTTGAGAATACCTGTAACCTTTACCATGGAGTTTACACATTTGGTGTCGAACGACCCCAGTTTGCAGGCCTCTACACGGATGGTTTTGGTATCGTCGCTGCCCATAAGAAACATCTTTGTGGCTCCATGCTGGCATGTGTGGGTGCATACTCCCTGGAATTCAACCTGTTTGTCTGCAAGGGATTCGGCCTTGGTGAGCAGTTCGTCTACAGTCATCTCTGCTGCCGCTCTCTGTACAGAGGCGCTGTTTTCAGCCTTTTTACCGCTGTTGTTTCCACAAGAGGTGAACAGCAAGGCAGAAATCGCCATTGCCGTAATCAGAATTATATTCCTTTTCATCTTTCAGTTTGTTTGATTGTTAGAAATTCTGTGCACAAAAGTAGAAAAGGCAGAAATTCTCTTCAATCCCCATTTGTAGGTATTTGGGCAAGTATGATTATTTTTCTTGAATCTGAGAGGGTTGTTATGAAAAGATGCCTCCCGCCTCCATCCCTTATGCCATAAGCCTTTTTCATGGCATCGCTTCCGAGAGGAAAATTGCGGGACGTGAGATTTATTACAGGGAATCTCTTTGCCATGGACTTCATTGTCTGTTTGCTGAAATCACAGACTTCCGTTATGGAGAACATCTTGCCCGGAAACCCGCTGCATGGCTCGTTAGAGGTGTAAAGATGGGTGGCGGGGGCGAGTTTGAGAAGATTGTAGCGTTGCGAGAGCAGTTTGAAGGCTCCGCTTTTGAGCAGATGCCTGTCAGGTTCGTAAAGATAGTTTCCCGGCCTGCTGCAATATCTTGCAACGGCTTCCTCTTCTTCAAGGAGGCGGAACGTGAAACAGCCGGAGTACATCATCTCCCCCTCCTTTTGACAGATGTTTACTCCATATATAAGCGCCTGATGGCCGTGCGGCATGCCTCTTTCCTCAGGCTGCATTACAAAAAGCAGTTCCCTGCATTCGTTGTTTACTGCAACAACGTGCACCTCCGTGGTCTGAGGCAGAAGTCTGAGGCATTCCCTTATATCTGCCATTGGAGAGAGCTTGGCCATAAGTATGCCGCTCTTATGCAGCAACGCATCTGCAAGTTCCAGAAGGTTTGGAGTACACTCCTTTATGGAATATTTCCTCCTGCTGCTGTCTCCGGCCTCTCTTCTTGCGGGGTCTATGTAGATGAACGAGAGATTGCCGGGCAGTGCCGCCACGCTTTCCAGTGTGGTCTCCATCTCTGTCACTGCAATGTTTTCTCTTCCCAGCTCTTTCATGTTATATTCAAGAGCCCGGCACAATTCCCTGTTCTGCTCGTAGCAGTAAAGCTTTTCCGTGAGGTGCGACAGGTAAAGGGAATCTGCTCCGAGTCCGGCCGTGAGGTCTGCTCCGGTATGACCTGCCGGAGTGTCGAAGCGGAGAAGCCTTTTAAGCACCGACACCTTGTATTCTGCGGTGGCTTGCGAACTGCATTGTTCGGTGCAGAGCAGGTTGGGGTATGCAAGCCGAGGATTGCCGTACCATTCTGGAAGCTTGTTCCTGATTTTTTTTCGGGCCTTTATGCTGTTTACGCAGAGCGGAACATTTATGCCTTCATATTTGTTGCGGGAAAGCAGCAGCCTTTCATGGTCATCGCAGCCCTGGAACTCCTCTATGAATTCAATCTCCTTTTCTGTCAGCATGGCCAGGTAGTCAGAATTTCCCCTTTATATATCCGTCGGTCTTCTTCTTGAATCTGAAAAAGAAAAGGAATGCGACGCACATCAGTCCAATCACAAGCCCGAACCAGATGCCTGCAGGCCCGAAATTCAGGTACTTTGCGCAGAAATAACCGAGCGGAAGCGATATTACGTAATATGAGATGCACAGATACAGCAGCGGCAGCTTTACATCTTTCAGGGCGCGCAGAGAGGCACCGTTTGTCAGCTGCATGGCGTCGAATACCTGATATGTGGCCATTATTATTATCAGTTGCGATGCAAGTTCTACAACCTGCGGGTCTGTAGAGAAGATGTATGGAAGGCTCTTTCTGAAGATTACATATAGGATTCCGCATATTCCCATGAAAACCACTGCCATGTGCATGGCGGCGAATCCTGCCTTCTGCGTATCTTCGTAACGCTTCTCTCCAAACTGATGCGATACCCTTATGGTGGCCGCAGCGCCTATCCCCTGGGCAATCATGAAGGAGCATGTGCTCATGAGCGTGGTGCACTGGTGGGCTGCAAGCGCGATTTTGCCGAACCATCCCATCATTATTCCGCTCAGGCTGAATGCCACCATTTCCGCAAGTCCCTGAAGGGCGATGGAAAGCGATGTGGGGAACATCTCCCTTATCAGACCAAGATTCAGAAAGGGAGCCCTTATGCCTGATGTGAATCTTTTATAGTCCTTTATAATGAATATGAGTATGGCGAATGCCACGAACATCAGAATCCTGCATATCAGCGTGGAGAACGCCGCGCCCTTGACTCCCATTTCGGGAGCTCCAATCTTGCCGTAGATAAATACCCAGTTCAGGAACACGTTCAGCAGATTTGCCGCAACGGTTATATACATCGCATATTTTGTAATGCCTATCCCCTCCGAAAAATTCCTTATTGCAAAGAACATTGCAAACGGAATGAGCGAAAGCGTAATCGTAACGTAATACTCCTTTGCATAGACAAGGATGTCGCTGTCCTGCCCCATGTGCCCCATGAACGGTATGACTGCCAGCAAAAGCGCAACTACTGCTATCGAAACGAATATGTCGAGAATGAATGAACTTTTGAAATATTCAGTAACCTTGTGGTGCTCCCCCTTGCCGTAGCATTGCCCCACGAACGGAGTCAGACCTTGGGTAAAGCATGTGCAGAATATCATGCCTATCAGGAATATCGAATTGGCGAACGAGGCTCCGGCAAACTGCTCCGTACCAAGGTGGCCTATCATGACATTGTCCACCATTTGTACGAAAACCTGTCCGGCCTGTGTTATCATTACAGGTACAGCCAGCCTTATATTTCTCTTATAGAAGGGTATATAGTCTCTTATAGCTGTAAACATAGCGTGCAAAGATAGTGCTTTTGGATATTTTTTCGTATATTCGCTCGATATTCATTTCAATAATTGTATACGCGCTATTATGGAAACTAATTATCTTGCAGCAGCAGAGTCCTGGCTGAGCGAAGAGTACGATGCCCGGACCAGGGAGAGAGTCAGATATCTTATGGACAACGACAGGAAAGAACTTGAAGAGAGCTTTTACAGACATCTGGAGTTCGGTACCGGCGGATTGAGAGGCATTATGGGGGTCGGCACCAACAGAATGAACAGATATACGGTGGGCATGGCTACGCAGGGTGTCGCCAACTATATGAAAGCCAATTTTAAAGGTCTTGACAAGATTAAGGTGGCAATCTCTTTCGACTGCAGGAACAACAGCCGCGAGTTTGCCAGGATTACCGCCGATGTGTTTGCCGCAAACGGATTCAAGGTATATCTGTTCGACTCTTTGCGGCCCACTCCAGAACTGAGCTATACAATCCGCCATTTCGGATGCCAGGGCGGTGTCATGATTACCGCATCGCATAACCCCAAGGAGTATAACGGTTATAAGGCGTATTGGGAAGACGGGGCGCAGGTTACCTCCCCGCATGATACGAATATTATAAACGAAGTGTTGAAAATAACCTCTCCGAAACAGGTGCTGTTCAGCTGTGAGAATCCCGACATAGTTACAATAGGCGAGGATGTGGACAAGGCTTATCTTAAGGATATTTCTACGCTTTTCCTCTCGCCTGAATCGGTAAAGCGCCATCAGGATTTGAAGATTGTATATACCCCTCTGCACGGAACTGGTGTGAGGCTTGTTCCCGAAGCGCTGGAGATGATAGGTTTCAGGAATATCTACAAGGTTGAGGAGCAGTGCGTGAACGACGGCAATTTCCCTACCGTGAAATCGCCCAATCCGGAGGAAAGTTCTGCGTTGGAGATGGCCGTAAGACTGGCCGAGGAGAAAGGAGCAGACATTGTCATGGCTACCGACCCCGATGCAGACAGGCTCGGCATTGCGGTAAGAGACAACGAAAATAAAATAGTGCTTCTGAACGGGAACCAGACAGCCACGCTTCTTACATATTATCTGCTGAGAAGGTGGAAAGATCTGGGAAAACTCAATGAAAATACATATATGGTAAAGACCATAGTCACTACAGAGCTGCTGGCTGTAATGGCCGAAAGGTTCGGGGTGAAGATGTATAACGTATTGACCGGGTTCAAATATATTGCCCAGGTTATACGTGAGAACGAAGGCAAGGGAACGTTCATAGGCGGAGGCGAGGAGAGTTACGGCTATAACGCCGGCGAATTTGTGCGTGACAAGGATGCGGTTGTGGCAAGTTGCCTTGTTGCAGAGTGCGCCGCCTGGGCTGCCGACAGCGGAAAGACACTCTACGCCCTGCTGCAGGATATATATAAGGAGTTCGGATATTACAAGGAGGCGCTCGTTTCGGTTACAAAACAGGGAAAGTCTGGCCTTGAAGAGATTCAGAACATAATGAAACGTTACAGACAGACGCCTCCGGCAGAACTGGCAGGCTCCAGAGTAGTTAAGGTTGTGGATTACAATAAACCCGAGGAGACAGGACTGCCCAAATCCAATGTACTGCAGTTTTATGCCGAGGACGGAACTGTGGTGTCGGTACGCCCTTCCGGAACCGAGCCCAAAATCAAATTCTATTTCGGCGTGTGCCGCGGCAATGAGGATTTGAAGATTTCAAAGTTAAAGGAACAGTTCAGTAAATAAGGTTGAAAGTGAGAATGAAGAGAGTTTTTTTGGCGTCATTGCTGATGCCTTTCCTTTTTTGTGTGTCCAACGGAATGGCAGCAGACAGAATTTCTGAAAACAACATAGAAAAAAAAGTAGATTCCATCTTCAGGAGACTCTCCACAAGAGAGAAAATCGCGCAGATTATGGTTGTGGACCTCTGGTCCGGCGACAGTCCCGCGCGCAAGAAAATTCAGAACAGGCTTGTGCGCAAGGAGAAGATAGGTGGAATAATAATTATGGACGATGCGCTCAATCCTGCGGTAGATAGAGTGAACCAACTTCACAGAATGGCCGAAATCCCGCTTCTTGTAACGATAGACGGCGAATGGGGTGCATCGATGCGTTATCCTGAACTTCATGCCTTCCCGCGCCAGATGCAGTTGGGGGCCCTTACCGATGAATCCCTTATATACGAGATGGGATATGCAGTCGGAAAGGAGTGCCGCGACCTGAATATCCATGTAAACTTCGCTCCTGACGTAGATATAAACAACAATGCGGAGAATCCGGTCATAAACAGCCGCTCGTTCGGTGAAAACAGAGATATTGTAGCCCGTTACGGAGCAGCCTATATGGAAGGGATGCGCGATGCCGGCGTATGCGGTTCGGCAAAGCATTTCCCGGGCCACGGCGACACCAATGCGGATTCGCACAAGACCCTGCCGGTGCTTCCCTTCTCCCGCGAAAGGCTGGACTCTCTTGAACTCTATCCGTTCAGATATTTGATAGACAAGAATGTGGGTATGGTAATGGTGGGCCATCTCGAAGTGCCGGTCCTGGATTCGAGCGGAACGCCTGCCTCGATATCCCGTCCTATAATTACAGGTGTATTGAAAGAACAGTTGGGATACGACGGCATTGTCATAACCGATGCACTGAACATGAACGGTGTTTCAAACAGAATGGAAAAGAAGTTCGTGCCGCTCGAGGCATTCAAGGCCGGAGTGGATATTCTCCTTATGCCTGAAGATGTGGAGGCTTCCATAACTGAGATAGAAAAGGCTGTAAAGAGAGGGGAAGTTTCAATTGCAGACTTGAATGAAAAGGTAAGGAAGATGCTAAGGCTCAAGGCGAAGGCCGGCCTGTTCAATGACAGTTACAACCCTGTGCTAGATACGGTGGGGCTTACGGAAAGGGTAGTCAGGGATTCCAACAGGCTTCTGATTGAAAAGTTGGCAAAGAATTCCATTACAGTCTTATGCAATGAAAAACTGTCGGCGCCTTTTGAAGAGGAGTTTGCCTTGCCTGTCGGAAATCTAGACGGCAAGAAAATAGGCCTCCTTGCTCTGGGCAGTCGCAACAGCGATGTGTTCGCCAATACTGTTTCAAGGTACGCAAAGGTGGATACGGTTTCGCTCGAGATGAAAGGGCTGACTGTAGAAAAGCTCAGTGAGGCCAGAGAGCGGCTTGCAGGCTGCAACCTTGTAATCACTCTCTTCAACGAGACCGATCAGCGCCCTAACAGGAATTTCGGCATTGTGGATTCTCTTTACGGCTATATTGTCGACTGGGCTGCGGAAACGGATATGATTGCCGCCTATATGGGTTCTCCCTATGCCATAGCCAAGATAAAAGGACATGAGAATTTCAAGGGATATGTAGTTGGGTATACCAACAGCCCTTCAAACAGCGATGCCGTAGCCCAGGTTATATTCGGAGGTGTGGCTGCCCGCGGTGTGCTTCCTGTCAAAGTTCTGGATTATGGGCAGGGATACTCCGTCAAACTGGAAAAGACAAGGCTCGAACAGCGCAGAGTGCATGATGCCGGGTTTGAATTGAAAAACGGCGTTGTTTGCGGAGAATACATGACAAAGGCCGGAGAGCGGATTGCTTACGATACTCCGGTCGAGCTGGATTTCAGCGCTACTCTTCTGACCTATATCCCTGCTGTGGCAAAACTGCTCGACGAGGGCTGCTTCAAGACCACGACCATGCTCAAGCATATTATAAAACCCGATAATTGCGGGCACGGCGCCATTCTCCTGAGCGATTTGCTGATGCAGCGTTCGGGATTGCCCGACGTGGAGGCCGGCGCTTCGGCCGATGTAATAGAGAATCTGCAGAAAGATTCCATTCCCCAGTTGCAGTACAGCGATGCCAACATCTACTATCTGAGCAAGGTTGTACTTTCGCACATCCCGGAAGAGGAATTGAAAGAGGAGTTGAGTGGCTTTTACGCTTCGCTCGGCATGTATTCTACATCATTCAGTTTTACTGACGGCTACAAGGTGAAGGTTACGACGACCCCCGATGATCTGGCGAAATTCCTGGGGATGCTTCAGAACGGCGGAACCTATGGAGGAGTGAGATATTTCTCCGCAGAAACGGCCCGCTTTGTAAATATGCTTGTCACATATTACAATACAAATTCCGACGGCTTGTCCATCATGAATTACCCTTCCGGGGAGGTGGTTTTCTTTTACAGATAGGTCACTTCCTTTTTGCTGTTGCAGCCAACAGAAGGTTCATTATAATGTAGCTTGCAAATGTTGCAAAGACCCATACTTTCCAGTTCACGCCTGATATGGCCGTGGCGATTCCGAGTGCGGCAATAATTGCCATAAACAAGAACCTTATAAGGTTATCCTTGAACCTGAAGGATTTGAATTTGAAAGAAAACATTGGAATCTCGCTTACCAGAAGGTAGGAGAGAAGCAGTGAGCATAGCGGAAGAATGTAATGGTGTCTCATTATTGCGGCATCTATGCCCGGATAGAGTTCAAGCGATGCTATGCCCGAAGCTATGAGCAGGGCGTTGGAAGGAGTGGCGAGCCCTATGAAGTTTTCGCTCTGGCGGGTGTCTATGTTGAACTTTGCCAGTCTGAGTGCCGAAAAGACTGCTGTCAGCAGCACTGCAATGAGCCAGATGACATTGGGGCTCTCTGCGTCCTCCATTAATTTGTTGAAGAGTATCATTGCCGGGGCCAGACCGAAACTTACCATGTCTGCCAGCGAGTCCAACTCCTTTCCCATGAGGGAATAGGCTTTCAGCGCTCTGGCCGAAAGACCGTCAAAAAAGTCGAATATGGCCGCTGCGATTATTGCAAGCAGTGCGGCGCTGAATTCTCCGTGGAATGAAAATATAACCGCAACGCAACCGCTCAGCAGATTCAATGAGGTTATGCTGTTTGGAATATGATTTCTGATACTCATCGGATGTGAACTTTAAAAGAGAGTGTGCCGCTCTTTTTTGCGCGCGGCACACAGACTTTATAATATGACTTGTTATTTGATTCCAAGTTTCGATTTTATCTCCTTTGGAATGGAGTCTTTGTGAACCAGTACGAAAATGGTTTTTGCCTTTACATAGTTCTCAGACATGTAGTGATAGCCGGTACCGTTGCGGTCGTATCCCCATGAGTTTTTGGTTATGTAATATTTTACCCCCTCCTGATCCTTGGCAATGCCTGTTATGTGCTCGAGGTGGTCGTCTGTAGTTGTAAAGTTCTCATATCCCTTCTGACGGCTCTCCTGTGTCACTGGTGTCTCGACTATTCTCTCCTTGAGGTTGCCTTTGAGCGCCTTGAGGTCTACATCTGCATTGAGGGCGATTCTCAGATAGTTGAAATCGTATGCCGGTTCGCTTACGTCACCGTCCCAGCCTACAGTATAGCCTTTGTCTATGGCATTGTCTATTATTGCAATCATATCGTCGAGCGGTACGTTGTAAATGAGTTCGTGATCCCAGTTGTCGGGCACTTCCAGCGTGATTTTCTGATAAAAAGGATGATGTGAGAAACTTCCTATCTCAACATAGTTGTCTGCATCCAGCCCGAGGCTTTCGAAGAAACTTTTGGGAGTGTATTCCTTGCCTTTATAGATGAAAGTTTCGGGAACTTCTCCAAGATAGGCATCCATGAGGCCGTCTACCAGCTCTTCAGGGATTCTCTCCTTGTTCTCCACACCTGTTGCAGAGATGGCTGCAACATATTTTGAGAGCATGGTGTGGTCGTGGGTAGGGGAGTCATAATTGATTCCCGGATATGCCTCTTCTGGCATAAGCCCGTATTTCTCCATGGCTTTCAGATACATGTGTGAAACGCTTCCCTCACCTATGTTTCCGCGGCCGTTTCTGAGATAGTTGTCGGCGATTCTCTCCTTGTAGTTGTTTCTCACGATAAACATTTCCGAGAGGTCATATTCGCCCTTGCCCATTCTCAAGAGCTCCGATTCCATGAATGATGTGGTGGCAAAGCACCAGCAGGTCCCGGTTCGCGCCTGATTCTTGACGCTGGTTGCAGGGTTTTCCTTTATTGTCGTAAATTCATATTCATACTGTGCATAGATGGTCTGCGCAGATAGAAGCGCAAGCACTAACAATAGTCTTTTCATGATGTGGTTATTTTAAATTTCATTTACAATCACGCTTCGCCTCGGCATTGTCTGAACGAGTTCCGCCACTGCTCTCGGCTTGCAGTTTATTTTAAATTTCATTTACAATCACGCTGCGCCTCGGCAGTGTCCGAGCAAGCTCTGCCACTGCTCTCGGCTTGCAGTTTATTTTACGTTGAGTTTATCCATGATTTGTTGAGGAACGGCTTTCTTGTTTACCAGAATGTTCATGGTCTTGTATCTTACGAAGGGTTCCGATACATACCAGATACCGTCATATTTTCCGCTTTTGCCCCATGAGTTCTTCACCATATAGTATTTTGTGCCGTTCTGGTCTTTGGCAATGCCGAATATATGCATTCCATGGTCGTCTGTGGTGGTTTTGTTGTCGTAACCTTCCTGACGCATCTGCTGGGTGATTTCCATCTCCCTGCCGGGAGCGTTGCGGTTGTAGATGTCCTGCTCTTTCTTCTCTTTGTCTTCGCCAACCCATTTTTGTTGGTCCGAGCCGCTCTTTTCGTTGAATTCAACGTCGGGAACCACTCCTATGCCGTCGCGTGTGAATCCCCTCTCGCTCACATCAGACCCCCACGCTATGGTGTAGCCGTTCTCTATGGCATTGTCTATTACGGCAATAAGTTCATCGAGAGGAACGTTGTAAGATTCTGTCCAGCGCCAGTTGTCGTGAACCTCAATGACAAAGGGAGTATAGAAGGGGTGATGTGTAAACGATGTTATTGAAATATAGTCATCTGCCTTGAGCCCGAGCGACTCTGCATAGGTTTTAGGTGTGTACTCCTTGCCGTCTACGGTGAATTTTTCAGGTATTTCCCCAAGATATGCCGCCTCTATTCCTTCGAATCCCTTTCTCCATGCGGTGGAGAGTTTCCTGTTGGGGTTTTTGAGAAGAGTGTTTACGTATGCGCTTGTAAGGGCATCGAACTCGCTGTGAACATGGGCGTCTTCGCCATATTTGAGACCGTCCATTTCACTCTCGGGAACAAGCCCGTACTCTTCCATTACGCAAAGGACATCGCCGAAATCGCTCCCGGGGCCAAATCCCAATGCACCGTCGAGCCTTATGTATTTTTCGGCCTTGTCTGCGTATGCCTTTGAAACTATGAACATTTCAGAAAGGTTTATGGTTGTGTCGGCTGTCCCCTTCCTTATGGCTTCGCTCTCAAGAAAAGAGAGTGTGGAGAAAGCCCAGCACGTACTTGACCTGTTCTGATCCTTGATTGAAGTCACGGGGTTGGCCTTTACGGTTGTAAAGAGATAACCCTCTTCTTTGGCCTCTGCCTTTTTATCCTTTTTCTGCGCAGAGAGCGCTGTTGCCGAAATTCCGACAATCAAAACTGTTAAAAATACTCTTTTCATATCGGTAGTTGTTTTATTGTTCTCAGAAATTTTTCCTTTACGGTATCTCCATGAATTTATGCGTCTGTAGCGAAATTTCCCATTCCGGGTGTTCCTTTACATATTCTATGATTTTTGGAAGCATCTCTTTTGAGCAGTTCCACTCCGGCTGCAGATATAACTTGCAATCGGGCGAGACTTTCGCCCTGTTTTCTTCCGCCCATTCAAAATCTTCTTCCCTTGCTATCACCACCTTTATTTCATCTGCCAGCAGGCAGAGTTCTGAAAGAGGCTTTTTCTTCCGTTTGGGAGAGAGACAAATCCAGTCGAATGTGCCGCTGGCAGGCTCGGTTCCGGAAGTCTCCAGAAATACCTTTATTCCATGCATCTTCAAGCTGTCGCATAATGGATTGAGATTGTGACCGAGCGGTTCGCCGCCTGTCACCACTGCATATCTTGCCGGAGTTTCCAAAACTCTGGCGACTATCTCCTCAACTTTTACGGCAGGGTATCTTGACATCTCCCAAGTCTGCTTTGCATCGCACCAGCCGCATCTTACGCTGCATCCGGCCAGACGAATGAAGTAGGCGGCCTTCCCGGTGTTGTATCCCTCCCCCTGGACAGTGTAAAAACTTTCAACCATAGGAAGTTCCATGCCTGTATTATGCCTGTTGTCGCTGTCGTGCCCTTTCATTTTTAGATACCTGCATCAATTCAGAATTCAAAGTTAAAAAATAATAATTAAAAAGGTGTGCAAAGAGTTTTTGCATTTTAAAATAAAAAGTGTATCTTTGCATCCCGTTAGCGACTCGCTAGCTCAGCTGGTAGAGCACGACACTCTTAATGTTGGGGTCCAGGGTTCGATCCCCTGGCGGGTCACCTGAAGCGGAGACGGTTTGTCCGGCTCCGCTTTTTTTTATACATAATTATTGATGAAATCTATTAAATTTCATAATTTTGACTGAAACTGTAAAATTTGAGCATTAACCGACAAATTTCCGTACAATGAAAAAGTTTTTTTTGATTGTTTCGCTTTTGGTAATGATATCATGCAGTAAAAGCGATGATGGTCCCATAACTGTGACAAGGGAAGATGTCCTCTCGCTCGTTGAGACGCTCTACGGGTCGTATAATACGAATATATGGGTTAGCGACAGGCCTGTATATGAGTCTGAAACTGTATGGTCGCATGAATGGGATGAATTGGATGAAACTGAAGAAGTAATCTCCCCAGATTATGTTTCATGGCTGGTAATAGTGGATCTTTTCCCTTTGGCAAACTGGTCGCATGACTGTAAATATGTTTTTGTCAATGCGCGTACAATGGAAACCGAAGAGCTGATATTTGACTGGCTACCCATATATGTGGACATTACATGTGAGAAGACGTATGTGCATGAAAATTAAAAACTGCAATACGAGGGTATAGCATGACGACAGCGTACTTCGAATATGGCGAAAAGGAGATAAATTACCTTAAGGCGAGGGACAGAAGGCTGGCGGAGGTAATGGAAAAGGCCGGGATGATAAAAAGGAAGATTATTCCCGATTTTTTTGCTGCGCTTGTCCATTCGATTGCAGGACAGCAGATTTCAACAAAGGCGCACAGAACGGTATGGGGCAGGGTGAAGGCTGCATTGGGAGAGGTAACTCCTGAAAATGTTCTGAAACTCACTCCGGAAGAGTTGCAAGGGGCGGGACTCTCCTTCCGCAAGGTAGCATATATCCGTTCCGCAGCGCAGAAAATCATAAGCGGTGAATTTTCCGTGGAGAGACTGTACGGTATGAGTGACAGTGAAGTGGAAGCCTCTCTTTCGCAACTGGAGGGGGTAGGACGCTGGAGCGCGCAGATGCTTATGCTTTTTTCGATGTGCCGCCCCGATATTTTGAGTTTTCAGGATTTGGGCATACAGCGAGGATTGCGTATGCTTTACGGTCATGAAAAGATAACACCGGATTTGTTTGAAAAATATCGCAAGAGATATTCTCCCTATTGCAGCGTTGCCAGTCTTTATCTTTGGGCCGTAGCAGGCGGTGAGGTTGAAATTCCGCATATCTGTGTGCAGCATTACACTTCTCCGGCAGGAGAGTTGCTGCTTGGCTCGATCGACGGCCGGCTCTGCATGTGCGACTGGGCGGAAAGCATTCATGGCGATGCTGCAGGAAAACGTCTGCAAAGATTGTTACATGCAGATTTTAAGGAGAAGAAATCTGCCGTTACAGAGATGGCGGCACGCCAGCTTGATGAATATTTTGCCGGAATCCGTCACAGTTTCGAACTGCCGCTCCTTTTTGCCGGTACTGATTTTCAGAAAAAGGTTTGGAACGAACTTTTGAATATCCCGTATGGCGAAACGGCCTCCTATGCGGCAATAGCCGAACGGACAGGCATGCCGAAAGCCGTGCGTGCAGTGGCGAATGCCAACGGTGCGAATGCACTTTCCATTATTGTTCCGTGCCACAGGGTGATAGGCAGCAACAGCACTCTGACAGGATATGGGGGCGGATTGCCTGCAAAAAAATTTTTACTGGAACTGGAGCATAAAAAAGACCGGCAGGAATGATTTGAATGCCTGTCGGTCTGTCTTGTTTTATCAATATCTCTAAATCAGGGGAATTCCTGCCTCTTCGCACTCCTTGCGCATCTGTTCGGGCCAGATACTTGCCTGTATTTCACCTATGTGTGCCTTCTGAAGCAAAAGCATGCAAAGACGGGACTGCCCTATGCCGCCTCCTATCGAAAGCGGAAGGTTGTCTGACATCAGTTGCTTGTGGAAGTAGAGGTCCAGCCTCTCCTCCTTGCCCTCTTCCTTGAGCTGGCGCAGCAGCGCCGCCTTGTCTACCCTGATACCCATCGATGAGACCTCGAATGCGCGGTTAAGCACGCTGTTCCATACGATAAGGTCTCCGTTAAGGCCTGGAAGCCCGTTCTCTGCAACGGTAGAGTAGTCGTCGTAGTCGGGGGCACGGCCATCGTGTTTCTTGCCGTCACCCAACTTGCAGCCTATTCCAATTATGAATACGGCTCCATGCTCCTTTGCAATCCTGTCTTCCCTCTCTTTGGGTGTAAGCGACGGGTAGAGTTTGCGCAACTCTTCTGCATGAATAAAGGTGAGTTTATCCTTTGCCGGCAGTTTGGGCGATATTTGCGGATACATTTCGCACAGCATATATTCGGTGCGTACCATAGAAGCGTATATGCTGTTTACAATCTCTTTCAGAAAAGTTATGTTTCTGTCTTTTTCGGTAATTACCCGCTCCCAGTCCCACTGGTCTACATAGAGCGAGTGGAGGTTCCCGAGTTCTTCATCCGCCCTTATTGCATTCATATCTGTATATATGCCGTATCCGGGCTTTATATTGTACTCTGCAAGAGTAAGCCTTTTCCATTTTGCAAGGGAGTGTACAACTTCTGCCTCTGCATCTCCCAGGTCTTTGATTTTGAATGATACCGGGCGCTCTACGCCGTTCAGGTCATCGTTGATTCCCATTCCCTTGAGTACAAAGAGAGGGGCGGTTACCCTGCGCAGTCTCAGTTCTGAAGAGAGGTTCAACTGAAAGAAGTCTTTGATTTGTTTGATAGCCAGCTCAGTCTGGCGCTGGTCAAGAAGGGAACGATACCCTTCGGGTTTGATAAGATAACTCATTTTTCGTTTTTTTAGACCTCGCAAAAATGCGAAAAAACGAAAAAAAATGCAAGAACGGTCTCTGCTTTGTAATAAAAAATTCTCTATAAAGTATCGAAAACCTCCTTTATGATTCCTGTTGCTTCGTGCAACTGTTCTTCGTTTATGACCAGCGGCGGGGCAAAGCGGATGATGTGCCGGTGGGTGGGCTTTGCGAGCAGCCCTTTTTCTGCCATTGCAAGACAGATATCCCATGCCTCAATGCCATTCTGCGGTTCTGTGACAACTGCATTGAGCAGCCCTTTTCCCCTGACAGATTTAAAAAACGGCGACCTTATCCCGGAAATTTCATCTCTGAATATTTTTCCCAGCTTCTCTGCATTCTCGGTAAGATGTTCATCGCGGATGACTTCCAGCGCAGCAACGGCAACCTTTGCCGCCAACGGAAAGCCTCCGAATGTAGAACCATGTTCTCCCGGCTTGATGGTGAGCATTATCCGGTCGTCTGCCAAGACGGCGGATATGGGAAGCGCGCCTCCGGAAAGGGCTTTGCCTATTGCAACCATATCGGGGCGGATCTCTTCATGGTCGCAGCATAACATGCGTCCTGTCCGGCCTATGCCTGTCTGCACCTCATCGGCTATGAAAAGTACGTTATGTTTTTTGCAGAGCTCGTAGCACTCTTTGAGATAGCCGTCGTGCGGTACATATACGCCGGCTTCCCCCTGTATGGGTTCAACCAGAAATGCGGCAACTCTCTCGCCCTTTTCTTCCAGCACCTTGCGAAGCGCATCGGTGTCATCGTAGGGAATGGAGACAAAGCCCGGCGTAAATGGGCCATATTGCGAGTAACTGTCGGGGTCTGTAGAGATAGAGACAATCGTAATGGTTCTGCCATGGAAATTTCCCTGGCAGGTAATTATGAGCGCTTCGTTTTCAGGAATGCCCTTTTTTACATATCCCCAGCGGCGTGCCAGCTTGAGCGCGGTCTCTACGGCTTCTGCCCCGGAGTTCATGGGAAGCAGCTTGTCGTATCCGAAAAAGCATGTTGCCATCTGCTCGTACGGGCCAAGACAGTCGTTGTAGAAAGCTCTCGAGGTGAGGCAGAGCCTTTGCGCCTGGTCGCATAGCGCCTTTACTATCTTTGGGTGGCAGTGCCCTTGGTTTACAGCTGAATAGGCGGAAAGAAAGTCGTAATAGCGTTTCCCTTCAACATCCCATAGGTAAACTCCTTCTCCGCGTGTGAGTACCACAGGCAGCGGATGGTAGTTGTGTGCTCCGTAACGTTCTTCAAGGTCTATGTAATGTTGTGTTTTTGGTGATATGTTCATGGGATTGTTTTTTGGCTCTGCAATTTCCGCAATTTTTCTGAATTTTCAAAGTATGTTTTTTTATGCCTGTCAGATTAACTTTTTCATGATTTTTGCGACTTGCATAAAATGATACGGCAATTCATGTGAAAAGATTTTCGATGATTTTAAGTAACTCATTGGGCGTTACGATTCTCGTGTCAACCGGGAAATGCCGGATGTTTCCGGTCACAAGATAAGAATCCTCTCGGGACATTGCAACTTCGTAGAAGACCACATCATTCGCGTCCTTGACCAATCCAGAAGTCTCCGCCCTTTTGGATTCCACCCCACTTTTGACTACATAATCAATCATCGCTGCAATGTCCTCCTTGGCAAACCTGAATTTAGGTCTGTGCAGCACTTCCCTGTATTCGGCGACAATCTCCGCATTGAACATGGGCACAATATTCCCGTTTAAAAGGTGTTCCAGAACTCCCACTGTAGCCGAGTCATGGCGCACATCAAGCATGGCCGAGACCAGAACATTGGTGTCTATGACTGCATATATCTTCATATACCTTCATCACTTGCCTTCTCTTGTCAGTCTTATCTCCTCGTTGATCTCATTGAGTGACATACCGGAAATTCCGTTGTCTACAGCGGATTTCCTCATATCGTAGAACGCCTTTTTGGCCCTCTCCCTGACCTGGTCCATGCTATCGGCCTCAATGGTAAAAGGAATGCTACGTGTCCTGACTACCTGTCTGACATACACATTGAATGCAGTGCTGGCACTCATTCCAAACTCCTCACAGAGACGGTCGAACTGCTCTTTTAAATCGGAGTCCAATCTGATTGTAAATGCTGACTGTGACATAATGATATTTTTTACAAAGGTAGCAAAATGATATATAAATGCAACCAAAAAGTTTATATATAACTGCATTGGCAGATAAAACTTTTTTACGGCCTGTCAGATTAACTTTTTCATGATTTTTGCGACTTGTATACAGAGAACATGAAAATGACAAGGGAAGAGTTCAATCATATATCTGCAGCCCTTCGTGGCAAACTGACGGCTTTGGCAGGCAGATTCGGGGAGAGCAGACTCTTGCCGTTTTCTGCGGAAGATATTGTGCAGGAGGCCCTGACGGCATTATGGCAGCTTTCCGAGAAGAATTATCCCATACGCGACTATGAGGCGATGGCTGTGACTGTAACCAAAAACATTTGCATATCGCATTACAGGAAGCGCAGGGCCGGAAAAGCGGAAGAGGGGTGTCTCTCTGCAAAGGAGAGCGGTTATAATGCTTCAGACCTTGTAGACGCGAGAGATATAGCCATCGTCAAGGAGTATGTCTACAGGAATTTGACAACTTCCCAAAAGGAATATCTGAGGATGAGAAATGTGGAGGAGCTGTCGCTGGATGAAATAGCAGCTGCGACAGGCAAGCCTAAATCAAGCATAAAGACGACTATTTCGACGGCACGTAAATTAATGCTTGAAAAGTTGAAAAAGGAGGTATTATGAGACAGGATAGATATGTAAAGGATTTGAATGAGAAACTGCATGAGGGCTCTTTCCGCCGCACTATGATGAAACGTTATCTTGATACAGAGACATCCATAGAGGAGGAGCAGGCGATGGCTGCATATTATGCCTTCAATGCTCCTGATGAAGATGAACGTGAATTCGCCATGCTGCTGCGGATGTCGGCATCTGAAGGCCTTTTATCTGAAGAGGCTGTGAAGGAGTTCGACAGGCTTGCCTGCGAACCTTCCCGAAAACTGGCCGGTAAAAAAAGAAGAGCGGCCGGTATATGGATGGCGGCCGGTTTTGTTTGTGCGGCGGCGCTCGCCCTCTTTTTCGTACTCCGTACTCCGGGTGAAGTAGTGACGGAGGTAGGGGAGAATGGCTTTGCCGAATCCTTTACGGTGACTGAAATGACTGACTGCATTGAAAGAATGGTTGCTGTATGCGGCGGGAGAGTCAGGTCTGTTTCCATGAATCCGGTTGGCAATGCAGCTATCATGACTGTCAATCTTAATGACAATTCTTCAATAAAATATCTTGTCACCTGCAATGATGATGCGAAGGGCGCCTCTATCATCGCACTTGGCAGATAACCTCGAATTTAATTATATAAACCTTAAAAGACATTTGTATGAGCATGTTAATCTTATCTTCGTTATGCGCGCTCGCGCTCAATGTTTCCTCTGCAGAGTCGCAGCAGGATACCGTTCATAGATATGTAATCGACAACAAGAAAGTTGAAAATTTTGACGGCAGCCAGCTTCAGGGCAAAACCATAAAGTCCTATACGGTTACAGAGTCAAAGAATGAATCGCGAAATGTTGTTTATGAACTGCATTCCATAGAGACGGCAAACAGTGCCTTCTCTTATGAAAAGAATGAGAAGAGGATAGAAATCAATGAAAAAGAACTGAAGGAGGGTGCGGTATCAATCGCTCCGGAAAAGATAGCATCCGTACAGGTTTTCAAGCCGGGTTCCAAGGAGGCGGCCACATATGGAGAAAAGGGGGAGATTGTCATTATATCCATTGTAAATGACAAGGATGATACGGCTGACGGTAAAATATCCGAGCCTCTTTATGTAATTGACGGGAAAGTATCGGATAAAAAAGATGTGGATGTTTTGGATGTGAATAAAATCGAGTCTATTAACGTTGTCAAGGACCGGAATGAGGTGAAAAAGTATACAGACGAGGAAAAATCCGGTGTGGTATATATCAAAATTAAAAAGTAAAAACGTTTTGCCGGTAGTTCTGCTTCTGCGGCGGGTGTTTCATTTCCACTTAGCATCTGAACCTTGGATATGGCTATCTAAAATCTTACAACATACTTGTTGTGAGTGTGCTATGGGGCTGAGTCAGCATTTCCGCGGGGTTCAGATGCAACTGCTTTCGACCGCATCTGAACGCGGAGGGTCTCTTGGTTAATCCCTGCAATAGAAAGTGTTTCAATCCGCCTTTTTATTCCGTTACCATAATGTGACCTTTCCGGCCATTCCCAAATCGAGTGTAGCGGTCTCGATGCCAAGGGCCTTGAACACGCGGCTCATGGTTGAAAGCGTTATCGAGCTCTTGCCGTTCTCCAGCTTGCAGATTTGGGAGCGTTTCACTCCGACCCTTTCGCCCAACTCCTCCTGTGTGAGGTGCTGTTTTAGGCGCGCCTGTTTTATGGCCTCTCCTACATAATAGGCCTGTATCTCTTCCTTTAGCCGTGCCTCCATTGCATCACGCTCCGGGGTGCCTGCCTTTCCCCATACGTCGTCTATCAATACGTCCGCCGGTTTAAAATTCATCTTTGCCATATTCATTATCCTTTATCACTGAAATACTCTTTTCTTATCCTTTCCGCCTTTTCAATCTCCTTTTTAGGCGTTTTCTGTGTCTTCTTCACCATGCCGTGGGTAACCACTACCAATGTCTTCGCTTCTGTGTCCCAGAAGGCGAACAGGCGGTAGGCTGTTCCATTATAAAGAGTGCGGAGTTCCCATATTTCTGTATTTTCCAGTTTTTTGAAAATATCCTTTTCCATCAATCCGCTTTGCAGTTTGCGGATATTGTATGCTATCTTCTGCTGTGCCTTGAGTGGCTGCTGCCTGACAAAGAAGTCTGCCTCGTCGCTCAGTATCACCGTTATTTTCAGTCCGCCCATTATCTATTGGTTACTAGTGCAAAGATAATACCCTGTTTCCAAATTGGCAAACATTGTTTATGCCTAAAAAATTTTCTTTACTTTTAATGCCGACAGCATTTCACCGGAGGACATGATGGAAGCCTGGGCGGCAAGCCTGCAAGACGGCAAGACGGAGGCATCGGAGGAGTTCGGAGCGGTAGTCAAAAAGAAAATGACCCCTCAGGCGTTATTGCCGTTCGAGTGGGACAGGCAGAAGCCGAAGGCGGAATTTGTAAGCAAGGAGGAGGATAAAAAGAGGTTGGAGCGGTTGCGCGGGAAATGAGGGTCTAAATGAACCAAGGACCGCCGGGATTAGTATCCGGGAGTAAGAATATAGCCCTGAAAAAGTGGAAAATGAAAACGAATGCAAGAATGGCGGACAAGATAAAATAGATATCGAAATTAATATTAATGGCGTCGATGATAATGAATAATAAAAAACATATGAGCATTGCGACGATAGAGTTCAGTGCTTTGTTTGCAGCTTTCCGCTCTTTTTCTTCGTCTATCTTTTCCCAATTCCCTTCAAGTATATCTCTCATGCCCTCTGTAATGGGGATATCGTCTTTAGGATTATCCAATTTATCATCTTTGCTCATAGTTCTTATAGCTCTTAAAAATTAAGATTTACGCAAATATAGTAAAGAATTACAAATTAGTGCAAAATGGCCAAGGATATAAAATTCAACATTATAGACGGCAATTTCCGCATTCTTTCGTTATGTCTGTACTTCTGTGGCAGGGTTGGGGTTTTGCTCGCTCCGTTTCACTTCGCTGCGCATTCCCATCCCCCTGCCGCGGGCTGTCTTACATGACCTTCGCAGAATGTGTCAGGCTGCGCCTGTCTTTCCCGTACCGAAACTTCCAGTCCCTGAGCAGGGCTCGGCCCTGTCAGTCCCGATACGAAAAACGCCTGACTTCTGTCAGGCACATTCTGCTTCTCATGTGACCTGGT
>CASGCS010000017.1 GCA_949300025.1 uncultured bacterium
ACTCTCGGCTTCTGCGTATATTCGGCTGCACTTTGCTTGCCGCATATACTGTAGCGCCTCGGCAGAGCAAAAGGAACCGCCTTGTCGCATTCAATTTGACGATATATGCGTGCCTTTCGGCACTCAATGTTGCTCAAGGCCTGCACGGCTGCAAACAGGTTTGCATTACTGACTTCTGCGTATATTTGGCCTGGCGGCCACATATACTGTAGCGCCTCGGCAATTGCAAGTAAACTTGCATTACTCTCGGCTTCTACGTATATTCGGCTGCGCTTTGCTTGCCGCATATACTGTAGCGCCTCGGCAATTGCAAGTCAAGTAAACTTGCATTACTCTCGGCTTCTGCGTATATTCGGCTGCACTTTGCTTGCCGCATATACTGTTGCGCCTCGGCAGAGCAAATGGAACGCCTTGTCGAATTCTATTTGGAGATATATGCGTGCCTCACGGCACTCATACAGACACTCAAAACCTCAATAATGCAAACAAGTTTCCATTATTTCAGGTTTTTTCGTATCTGTCACTTCGTTTTATATCTCCAAATAGGTGATGCAAATAAATTTGCTCTACTCTCGGCTTCTGCGTATATTTGTGAGTTTTTGTGATTTTGCATAGATGATATGCGGTAATATATAGGTGAATATGGCAAGTGAGGAGAAGGTACCTGTCCATGTGACAATAATAATGGATGGAAACGGCCGGTGGGCCAGGCAGCGCGGCGAGGAGCGTCTTTTCGGCCACAACGAAGGCCGCGAGAGCGTGAGAGCCTGTGTTGAATATGCCGTGGAGAAGGGTATAAAGTATTTAAGTCTTTTTGCCTTTTCGGAAGAGAACTGGAACCGTCCGAGAGCGGAGGTTGAAGGTCTTATGCATCTAATGTTGAAGGCAATTATGGATGAGACGCCTCTTTTTCACAAAAACGGCATAAGGTTTCGTGTGCTTGGCGACATGAGCAGGCTTTCAAAAGAGTTGCGCGCCCAGATAGACGACTGCATGACCCAGACCGAGACTTATGAAAGGCTGACGCTGATTATTTTCTTGAGTTACAGTGGAAAATGGGATATTGTGCAGGCGGCGAACAGGTTCATAAAGGAGAATCCCGGGCGTGAACTGGACGCGGGCATGCTGGAAAAATATCTGGCAACTGCCGGAATCCCTGACCCGGATTTGCTGATACGTACCAGCGGCGAAGAGAGGCTGAGCAATTACATGCTGTGGCAGACTGCATATACAGAGTTCTATTTTACCGATGTGCTTTGGCCTGATTTTCGCAAAACAGAATTCCAACATGCGCTGGACGCCTTCTCAAGACGGGAACGCAGATTTGGTAAAATATAGTTAAATCGTAGATTATTAAACGAATGAAATTTTATTCATTACTCATTGTTTCGTTGCTGGCGCTATTGTCGCCCCTCTCTATTTATTCGCAGACAGGCCAGACGGTAGACTATAACAATCCAAAAAAATATATAATAGGCGGAGTGCAGGTGTCCGGAATAAAATACCTGAGCAAGGAGCAGATACTTTCCTTGACAGGTTTGCGGGAAGGCGACGAGGTGACTGTTCCGGGAGAGGTCTTTTCAGATATGGTCAAGCGTCTGATGATGCAGCGTTATCTCTCGAACGTGGGTGTTTATATAGATTCCGTGGTGCCGACCGGTGATACCTGTTATTTTGAACTGCGGCTGCAGGAGCGTCCAAGGGTTTCGCAATGGAACTTTTCCGGAATCAAGAAGTCTGAAAAAACCGATTTGATGGAGCGTGTGAAACTGCGCAGGGGAGGCGCCCTTTCCGACTACATAGCCTCCTCTTCCATGGAGATAATCAAGAGGTATTATCATGAGAAGGGCTTCCTGAAGGCGGATGTCTCTATTTCGCAGGAGATAGACACTGTTATCAAGAATGCTGTCAGAGTTACCTTTAATATAAACAAGGGGCCCAAGGTCAAGATACAGACAATAACCTTTGCCGGAAACGAGAACGTCAAGGAGAGGAAGTTGGTCAAGTCCATGAAGAAGACCAGGGACATGCGTATTACCAATTTTCTCAAGAGCAAGAAATTCAATGAAAAGGAGTATGTGACCGACAAACAGTCCATGATATCGGTCTTTAACGAAGCCGGCTACAGAGATGCCAGAATAGTTAAGGACAGTATCTATTATATAACTCCCGACAGGCTGGGGATAGACTTTGTGGTGGATGAAGGCAAACGGTACTATTTCAGGGACATTACCTGGACCGGAAACTCTGTATATACCACAGAGCAGCTGAACGGCGTGCTGCGCATAGGCAAGGGAGACATCTATGACGTGGTTACAATGGACAAGCGGCTCAACGGAGACCCTAAACAGCAGCAGCCGGATGTAAAGAAGATGTATACAGACAACGGATACCTCTTTTTCAACGTGGTGCCGGTGGAGATGAAAATAGACGGGGATTCGGTTGACGTGCAGATGCGTATATTCGAGGGAGAGCAGGCTACGTTCAACAATATAATCATAAACGGAAATACGATTACCAACGAGAAGATTGCAAGAAGGGCTCTGTTTACGCGCCCCGGCTATCTGTTCAGCCAGACCGATTTGGAGCGTTCCATAAGGGAACTTTCATCGATAGGCCATTTCGACCCTGAAAAATTCCAGTCTCCAGACGGATTCAGCGTACTTCCGAACCAGGTCAACAATACCGTAGACATTGCATACAATCTGGAGGAGAAGGCAAACAGCCAGCTGGAACTCTCAGGAGGATGGGGCGGCGACATGTTCGTGGGTACCCTTGGAGTAAGTTTCAACAACTTCTCGCTTAAACGTATTTTCGACAAAAAGGCCTGGAGGCCCGTTCCGCTCGGGGACGGCCAGACTCTGTCAATCAGGTTCCAGACGAACGGCACCTACTATACGGCACTTACCGCCAACTTCGTGGAGCCGTGGCTGTGGGGCAAGAAGCCTACCGCTCTCAATGTCTCGGCCTACTATACAAGGCAGACCAACTCATATTACTTCTATCAGAATTCAGATGAATATATGGAGGTGTTCGGCGCCGCCATAGGAATAGGAACGCGTCTCAAATGGCCCGACAACTATTTTGTACTGTACAACCAGTTGAGCTGGCAGACATACAATCTTCAGGACTGGTATTATAACTTCCTCTTCTCTACGGGAAAATCAAATAACTTCAGTTATATGATCTCCCTGAACAGGAACTCTACAGACCAGCAGATTTATCCAAGAAAGGGCTCGGACCTTTCGATAGGGCTGCAGATAACTCCTCCCTATTCGCTCTTCAGGTCAAAGGATACCGATTACAAAAACATGACCGACCAGGAGAGATACAGGTGGATTGAGTATCATAAATGGACATTCAAGGCAGATTTGTACACACAGCTTGCGGGAGACCTTGTGCTGAAGGCTGCGGCCCATTTCGGTTATCTCGGCTATTTCAACAGAGACCTGGGCTATTCTCCGTTCGAAGGCTTTATTCTGGGTGGCGACGGTATGAGTGGCTATACTACCTACGGTGCAGATATAATTGGTCTTAGAGGTTATCCCAACAACTCTCTGACCCCTATTATCGACAACGCCTATGCCGGAAACGTATACGACAAGTTTACCGTGGAGTTGAGGTATCCGCTTGTCATGCAGCCCTCGTCTACCATATTTGCATTGGTATTTCTCGAAGGTGGTAACTGCTGGTCGGATATCAAGAAGTTCAATCCGTTCTCTATCAAGAGGTCTGCCGGAATCGGCCTGAGAGTGATGCTCCCGATTGTGGGTATGCTTGGTGTTGACTGGGGATACGGATTCGACCCTGTGCCGAACGAAGGCAAGGAGAGAGGCGGCAGCCAGTTCCACTTCATGATAGGACAACAATTCTAGTTTAAACAGGCTGCAAGCCGAGAGCAATGGCTGAACTTGCTCAGACAATGCCGAGGCGCAGCGTGATTGCAGATGAAATCTAAAATATGCGCAATATGAAACTGAAGACAATATTGATATCGGTGCTTTTCGCCTTTTCGGCAACCTGCATGCATGCCCAGCAGGAGTATGCGGGAAGTGTAGGATACATAAATACGGATTCCATCCTGCTCAGGATTCCGGAATATGTGGAGGGGCAGAAAAGCCTGAACTCTCTTGCAGAACTCTACAAGGATGAAATAGAGAGCAAGTATAAGGTTATAGAGCAGATGTACAATACCTATATGGCTTCCAAGTCGAGGATGAGCTCGTATGAGCAGAACCTGAAGGAGAATGAGATTATCGAGAGGGAGAGGGAAGTCAAGGAGTTGCAGAACGATTATTTCGGCCCTGAAGGGGTAATGCAGGAGAAATCGGAAGAGTTGCTCTCCCCCATAAGAGAGAGGGTGCAGCAAGTTGTGGATAAAATTGCCCGCCGTAACGGAATTATGCTTATCTTTGACACCGCCATTATGCAGGGTGTGATGTACAATGATCCTGCAAAAGACCTTAGCGGATTGGTGCTCAGGGAATTGGGGGTAGAATAATTTAGACAAACATTTTAAGTAATTAAACCTAATATTTATGAAAAAAGTTGTAATGTTGACTGCTGTGGCAGTTTTTCTCTGTTCAGTGCAGTCATTTGCCCAGAGTTTCAAGTTCGGCCATATAAACATGAGCGAGTTGATTCTTTTGATGCCCGAGCGTGACTCAGCGGTGGTGAAGTTGGAAAAATATGCAAAGGATCTCGACGAGACAATGCAGAGCATGCAGGAGGAGATGCAGAAAAAGTATCAGGACTATCAGCAGAATGCCGCTGACTGGCTGCCTGCAATAGTCGAGGCCAAGGAGAAGGAACTTACAGAAATGCAGCAGCGCCTGCAGCAGTTCAGCCAGAATGCAAGCATGGAGTACAGCAGCATGCAGCAGCAGCTTCTCGAGCCGGTTGTACAAAAGGCCAGAGAGGCAGTGGAGAAGATAGGAAAGGCAAACGGTTATACCTATATCTTCGACCTTTCTGCAAACAGCATCATCTATTTCAATGCTGCCAACAGCACGGATCTGCTTCCGCTGGCAAAAAGCGAGTTGGGAATCCCTGCAGACAAGACAGTTCCCACCAATACCGCTGCAGCGGCCAACTAACACTCTGTCAAAGTCAAATGGATATGGAGACCGGCATGATATGGTCGGTCTTCTTGTTTTTATGCGCACCCCGATTCGCGCCGGAGAGGTTGGAAAATATTTTCTGCCGAATATGGGCGAGCGACAGGAAATTTTCTTACATTTGTGAGAAGAAACAAAAATTAACATTATTATAAACATAAACCTTAAGGTAAAAATCTTTTATGGAACATAAGATTATCGATACGCAAGAGGTGGTTATCCGTTTTACCGGTGACTCGGGAGACGGAATGCAGTTGACAGGAACTCTTTTTGCCGATGCCTCTGCATTGTTCGGAAACGAGATCTCGACATTTCCGGATTATCCTGCCGAAATCAGGGCGCCGCAGGGAACGGTGGCCGGTGTTTCGGGATTCCAGGTGCATATTGGTCAAACAGAGGTGAAGACTCCGGGCGACTATTGCGATGTATTGGTGGCTATGAATCCGGCTGCTTTGAAAGCCAATGCCAAATGGGCTAAACCGGGTGCCAGCATCATTATCGATACCGATTCTTTCGATGAAAAGGGAATCGAAAAGGCCGGTTTCAAGACAATGGACCCTATTGCTGAACTCAAATTGGAAGACTATCACATTATCGCAGCTCCTATAACCACTCTTACAAAGGAGAGTCTTAAAGACAGCGGGCTGGACAACAAGGCCATGGTCAGAAGCAAGAACATGTTTACCTTGGGAATGTGTTACTTCATGTTCAACAGGCCTCTCCATTTTACCGAGGCATATCTTGAAAAGAAATTCGCGAAGAAACCGCAGCTTATAGAGCCCAACAAAAAGGTGCTCAACGACGGTTACAACTATGCGCACAACATACATGCAATTCCCAACACTTACAGAATAGAGCCGGCAAAGCAGGCTCCCGGCGTATACAGGAACATAAGCGGAAACCAGGCTACGGCCTGGGGCCTTCTGGCTGCTTCCGAGAAATCGGGCAGGCCTCTCTTCTGCGGCTCCTATCCTATCACTCCGGCTACCGTTATCCTTGAAGAACTTGCCATTCACAAGGAACTCGGGGCAAAAACAGTACAGTGCGAAGACGAAATATCGGGAATATGTACGGCAATCGGTGCGGCCTATGCCGGCAATCTTGCCGTAACGACCACTTCGGGCCCCGGCCTTTCGCTTAAGTCTGAGGCGCTCGGCCTGGCTATGATAACGGAGCTTCCTCTCGTTATCGTAGACGTACAGCGAAGCGGCCCTTCTACAGGTATTCCTACAAAGACAGAACAGACAGACCTCAATCAGGCCCTGTATGGCAGAAACGGAGAGTGCCCCATTATGGTGATGGCGGCCAAGACTCCGTCGGACTGCTTCAATGCTGCATTCTATGCTGCAAAATATGCATTGGAGCACATGATGCCCGTAATACTGCTTACAGAGGGCTTCCTCGGAAACGGTTCCGAGCCATGGAAGATTCCTTCAATGGATGAGTTCCCGGCAATCAATCCTCCCATTGTCAAGGAGTGCGAGGGCAAGTTCAAGCCTTTTGAGAGAGATGCTGTTTCATTTGCAAGAAGATGGGCTCTGCCCGGCACTCCCGGTCTCGAGCACCGCGTAGGAGGTCTTGAAAAGAACGAGGCGGGTGCCATCTCTTCAGACCCTCTCGTTCACCAGCACATGGTGAATTCAAGAGCCGAGAAGGTTGCAAGGCTTGCCAATTACATTCCCGAGCTCGAAGTTATAGGCAAACAGTCCGGCGACATACTTATAGTGGGCTGGGGCGGAACTTTCGGCCACCTCTATACTGCAACAAAACAGCTGATAGACGAGGGCATGAGCGTAGGTCTTGCCCATTTCGAATATATCAACCCGCTTCCCCGGAATACTGCGGAAATCTTCTCGAAATTCAAGAAGATTATCGTGTGCGAGCTCAACAGCGGCCATTTTGTGAACTACCTGAGGGCAAAGGAGCCCGATTTCAAGTATGAGCAATTGAACAAAGTACAGGGCCAGCCGTTTGTAGTACATGAAATAGTGGAAGCTGTAAAGGCATTGTAGCAACTTTTATTTACCATTTAAGAGAATCATCATGAAATATACATCACAAGATTTTAAAAGCGATCAAGAGGTAAAATGGTGCCCCGGTTGTGGTGACCATGCGGTGCTTGCTTCGGTTTTGAGAGCAATGCCGGAAGTTTGCGAAGAGCTCGGAATATCAAGAGAGCAGTTGGTTTTTGTCTCGGGAATCGGTTGTTCTTCAAGGTTTCCCTACTATATGAACACTTATGGGTTCCACGGCATACATGGGCGTGCTACGGCACTCTCAACGGGAATGAAGGTTGCCAATCCAGACCTTTCAATATGGCAGATGACCGGCGACGGCGACGCTCTGGCTATCGGCGGCAACCACTTCATACATGCTATCCGCAGGAATATAGACATAAACATCATCCTGTTCAACAACCGCATATACGGCCTTACAAAAGGACAGTATTCTCCGACCTCCAAATACGGGCTTGTGACAAAGACCTCTCCCTACGGAACAGTGGAGGAGCCTTTCATCCCCGGCCAGCTGGTTCTGGGCGCAAGGGGGACCTTCTTCGCCCGCAGTCTCGATTCAGAGTTGAAACTCAATCAGGAAATCATGGTCAAGGCGGCAAGGCACAAGGGTACATCGGTAATGGAGATGCTGGTGAACTGCGTGATATTCAATGACGGCACCCACCTCGATATTTCTGAAAGGTCTGTCAGAGCAGACAGGACCATAGTCCTCCGTCATGGCGAACCCATGATTTTCGGCAAGGACAACGACAAGGGTATAGTTCTCGACGGGCTCAACCTCAAGGTTGTAAAACTCGGTGAGAACGGCATTACCGAGAAAGACCTGCTGGTTCACGATGCGCACTCCGACAATATCGGAATCCACAGCCAGCTGGTAAACATGAAGTATCCCGATTTCCCCGTAGCTCTGGGAGTCATAAGGGATGTCGAGGCAAAGACCTATGAGACTGAACTGCACAGGCAGTTGGGTCAGGTTGCGGAGAAATCCAAGATAAAATGCATGGACGAGCTTCTGCACAGCGGAGCTACATGGACAGTAAAATAGAAAACAAACCCTTTAACAAAACAAAATAAACAAATATCATGAAAGTAGCAGAGATTATGGCCAATCTGGAAAAGAAGTATGGCCATGAAAAAGAGTACTTGCAAGCAGTACGTGAAGTATTGGAATCGATAGAGGATGTATACAACCAGCATCCCGAATTCGAGAAGGCGAAGATTGTGGAGAGGCTGGTGGAGCCCGACAGAATTTTCACTTTCAGAGTTACATGGATAGATGACAAGGGCGAGGTTCAGACAAACCTGGGTTACCGTGTGCAGTTCAACAGCGCTATCGGGCCATATAAGGGAGGTCTGAGGTTCCATCCTGCAGTTACCCCTTCAATGCTCAAGTTCCTCGGTTTCGAGCAGACATTCAAGAATGCCCTCACCACACTGCCTATGGGCGGCGGCAAGGGCGGTTCAGATTTCGATCCCAAAGGAAAGTCAGATGCGGAGATCATGCGTTTCTGCCAGGCGTTCATGCTTGAATTGTGGAGAAATCTCGGTCCCGACACAGACGTGCCTGCAGGTGATGTGGGCGTAGGCGGCCGCGAGATAGGTTTCCTGCATGGAATGTATACAAAACTTGCACGCAAATACAGCACAGGCGTGTTGACTGGCAAGGGTGCAATGTGGGGCGGTTCAATCCTTCGTCCAGAAGCTACCGGTTTCGGAGCGCTCTACTTTACACAGCATCTTCTGCACAAGGCAGGCAAGGATATAAAAGGCAAGACCGTTGCCATTTCAGGTTTCGGCAACGTTGCTTGGGGTGCAGCTACAAAGGCTACTGAGCTCGGTGCACAGGTTGTCGCAATTTCAGGTCCCGACGGTGTGGTTACAATTCCCAACGGAATGAGCAAGGAGATGATAGATTACATGCTGGATCTCCGTGCTTCCAACCAGAATATCGTTGCTCCTTTCGCAACAAAATTCCCTGAGTGCACATTTATCCCCGGCAAGAAGGCCTGGAGCGTAAAATGCGACATCGCATTGCCTTGCGCATTCCAGAACGAGTTGAATGGTGATGACGCCAAAGAGTTGATTGCCAACGGAACATGGTGCTGCTGCGAGGTGTCAAACATGGGATGTACACCTGAGGCTATCAAGACATTCCAGGATGCAAAGGTGCTCTTCGCTCCCGGCAAGGCTGTAAATGCGGGTGGTGTTGCAACTTCAGGTCTTGAAATGACCCAGAACTGCATGCACCTCGGATGGTCTGCAGCAGAAGTGGATGCAAAACTGCACTTCATCATGGAGAGCATACATAATGCCTGCGTCAAATACGGTACACAGCCCGACGGCACAATTGATTATGTAAAGGGTGCCAACATCGCCGGCTTTATGAAGGTTGCACATGCAATGCTCGAGCAGGGTATAATCTAACCCCCGGGCGGCAGCCTATGGAAATCGGAGGAGCGGCAAGCGTTTGTCGCTCCTCTTTCTTTTTGGTTATGGCTGCAACCTGTTGCACGGGAGTCCCTTTTTAGTTAATTTTGCTGCCGTTTAATTTGAATCTGTTATGGTCGGTGTTTTGGATTCCGGTGTAGGCGGGCTCTCGGTATGGAAAGAACTGGTCGGGATGCTTCCAGATGAAAAATATCTATATGTGGCCGACAGCGGTTACTGCCCATACGGACCGCGTGACAAATCATATATAATTGAGAGAACTTCCAGAATATCTGAATTCCTGATTGATAAAGGCGCCGATATAATAGTTGTGGCTTGCAATACCGCAACGGCTGCCGCCATATCTACGCTCAGGCGCAACTACAATATTCCGTTCATAGGTATGGAACCTGCGACAAAACCTGCGGTGCTCCACTCCGAAAGCGGCGTAATTGCCGTTCTGGCCACGCAGGGAACCTTCCGCGGCGAACTCTATATTGGTACATTGGAAAAATATGCCTCTCAGACTAAGGTGATTGAGATTGTAGGGACCGGCCTGGTGGAACTGGTGGAGAAGATGGCGTGGGATACGCCCGAGGCGGAGAAACTTGTAAGAAGTTATGTGGAACCGGCAATCGCCCTGGGAGCGGACCATATTGTGCTGGGCTGTACCCATTACCCCTTCCTGACAAAGACAATAGAGAAAATTGCAGGAAGCGGAGTGAAGATTGTAAATCCCGCTCCGGCAATAGCGAAGAGGGCCAGGGAAGTCTTGGCCGGCATAGCGCCCAAAAATCTCTACAGTGAAGATTCAGACTTGTTCTGCACGACTGCGGAAGATACTTCGGTGCTGGCCTCGATGGTGGGAATGATACTGTCGGAAAGCCCGAATAATGTTTTTAGAAAATACAGGTGTACAACAATCAGACTTTGATTATGGAGAATAATGTTATTTTTTATCTGGTTCCCGCCGCTTCACTGCTGGCGCTCTTTTTTGCCTTTTATTTTTTCAGGCAGATGATAAGGCAGAGCGAAGGGACGGCAAGAATGCGCGAGATTGCCTTGTATGTAAGGAAAGGGGCGATGGCATATCTGAAACAGCAGTATAAGGTTGTAGGTATTGTCTTTATTGTCCTCTCCGTTTTTTTTGCCATTCTGGCCTACGGTTTCGGTGTGCAGAACGGCTGGGTTCCGTTTGCTTTTCTTACAGGCGGATTCTTTTCAGGTCTTGCCGGTTTTATAGGGATGAAGACGGCTACATATGCATCGGCAAGGACTGCATGCGCGGCTGAAAAGTCGTTGAACAGCGGACTGAAGGTCGCTTTCCGCTCGGGCGCGGTTATGGGCCTGACCGTTGTGGGGCTCGGACTTCTGGATATTTCGATATGGTATCTTATACTGAACCATTTTGTAGAGGCGACAGCTTCCCAAAAACTGACCGCGATAACCACTACGATGCTCACCTTTGGGATGGGAGCCTCCACACAGGCGCTTTTTGCCCGTGTGGGCGGCGGAATATATACGAAGGCTGCCGACGTGGGGGCAGACCTGGTAGGCAAGGTCGAGGCGGGTATACCTGAAGATGATGCAAGAAATCCCGCGACAATTGCTGACAATGTGGGTGACAATGTGGGAGACGTGGCCGGAATGGGGGCAGACCTGTATGAGTCATACTGCGGTTCGATACTGGCTACGGCGGCATTGGGAGCTTCTGCATTCTACGGAAACCCCGATGTGCAGCTAAAGGGAGTGTTTGCTCCCATGCTTATTGCAGCTGTCGGCATAATCCTCTCCCTTATAGGCATATTTATGGTGCGGACAAAAGAAAATGTGGGAATGAGGCAGCTGCTCAAGTCGTTGGGGCTTGGAGTGAATTTCAGTTCAATGCTGATAGTCCTGGCTACATTCGGCATACTCTGGCTGCTCGGCATCCCCAACTGGGTGGGAATTTCATGTTCGGTGGTGGTAGGTCTGCTTGCGGGAATTGTCATAGGCCAGTCTACGGAGTATTACACCTCGCATTCGTACAGGCCTACAAGAAAGATAGCGAAAAGTTCTGAGACAGGCCCTGCGACAGTCATAATTTCGGGAATCGGGACAGGCCTTGTCTCCACTGCCATACCGGTGGTTACAATATCTGTGGCAGTCATACTTGCATACCTGAGCGCGATAGGGTTTGATGTCAGGAACATGCTTACAGGAGAGAACCTGAGCATGGGACTTTACGGCATAGGCATAGCGGCCGTAGGAATGCTTTCCACCCTGGGCATAACGCTGGCGACTGATGCCTACGGTCCCATAGCCGACAATGCCGGCGGAAATGCGCAGATGAGCGGCCTTGATGCAACCGTAAGGGAAAGGACAGATATGCTGGACGCTCTTGGAAATACCACGGCGGCAACAGGAAAGGGATTTGCAATAGGTTCGGCCGCACTGACTGCCCTTGCGCTGCTGGCTTCATATATAGAGGAGATAAAAATTGCCCTTGTAAGGGCTGGCGAACTTACGATAGATGTTGCAGGCAGAGCGGTTGATGTGGCCACGGCCTCCATCCCTGACTTTATGGAGTATTATCAGGTCAACCTTATGAATCCAAATGTCCTTGCCGGAATGTTCATAGGTGCAATGATGTCTTTCCTCTTCTGCGGTCTTACAATGAATGCGGTCGGGCGTGCCGCCCAGAAGATGGTCGAGGAGGTGCGCCGTCAGTTCAGCCAGATCAAGGGTATTCTTACAGGAGAGGCGACTCCGGACTATGCAAGATGCGTAGAGATCTCTACCCGCGGGGCGCAGCATGAGATGTTGCCGTCTTCTCTGATGGCGATAGCAGTTCCGGTGATTGTAGGCTTCATTTTCGGTGTGTCGGGTGTTCTCGGCCTGCTTATAGGCAGTCTGTCGAGCGGTTTTGTTCTCGCAGTGTTCATGGCGAATGCCGGAGGGGCGTGGGACAATGCCAAAAAGTATGTGGAGGAGGGCAACCTCGGTGGAAAAGGCTCTGAATGTCACAAGGCTACAGTGGTGGGCGATACCGTGGGAGATCCGTTCAAGGATACGTCAGGCCCGTCGCTCAACATACTTATAAAACTTATGAGCATGGTCTCCATAGTGGTGGCCGGGCTTACAGTTGCATGGCATCTGCTATAGGAGGCGGTCAGAATAGAATGGTACTCTGTTAACTTTGAGAAGAATGTTTGGTTTTCCGGTAAAACGTGCCCTTTTTTTGTTGGCCTTTCTGCTTGCAGGGAGTGTCTCCCTTACCGCACAAAGTGTGGATTTCAAGATATTGCAGCCTTTCGACAGGGTTTACTACAATTCAAATACCCCTACCGTTGAGGTTATGGCGCGCGCAGGGCGATATTTCAATTCGCATGGAGAACTGGAGTGTACCATAAGCAGCGGCGACAGCCTGCTCTATCGCTTTTCGCAATATTTCATGGCTGCGATGGGTGATTCTGCAAAACTCTCCTTTTCGTTTAATCTCACCCCGGGCTTTTACAGGGTGGAACTGAAAAGCGAAGGAAGGCAGATAGGCGGGTGCGTAATAGGTTATGAGCCGGAAATGATTAAAGCCGACGGCGGAATTCCCGATGACGGGGGCGGCTTCATCCGATACTGGAATGAAAAGATAAAGGAACTTTCAACATATCCCAAACTTATAAGGGAGAAGAAGATAAAGGAACTCTCAAAAGGGGCGCGCGACATATACAGGGTCTCAATAAACTCTTATGGAGGGAGAAGTGTTGAGTGTTATTATTCCGTTCCCAAGCAGAAGGGAAGATACAGGGCTGTGGTCAGGCTTGTGAACCTTTCCGATTCGCTTACATTTGAAAAGCTGGGAAGAATGCTTGCCTCCGATACCATTTCAGACAGAATCATCTTTGCCGCACAGCCAGAAGAGAGCATAGATGTGGTACGCTTCATAGATTTCCTGCAGGAGAAGGAGGAGGTTTCGTTGGGCAATATCTTTGCCGAGGGGTGCGGGAAGGCGGCCGCCCGTGCCCTGGTCGCTTCTGCAATCGACAGAAGAATCGCGGCAGTCGCCCTTTTTGCTCCGGTCTTCGCGGAGTATACAGGCCTTGACACTCCCCTGTATGGCAACCTGTATGTGGCGGCGGAGAATGTAGACAAACCCCTGCTTTTTGGAGTGGACATGAGCGGAACCGTTGCAGACCCCTCTGAAAATTTTGCGCTCTACAACAGGTTCGGGTGTGAGAAGTCGTACTACATTTTCCTCGACAACGGGCGGCCGCCTCTTTGGGATTCGCTCAAAAGAAATTTCTTTGACAAAAATACCAAATAGAGAGATGGAGAACGGAAATGCACCAGTTGCAAGATTCGGGCTTATAGGAAAGCCCATAGCGCACTCCAAAAGCCCGGCGCTTTTCAAGGCGGCTTATGGAGACTCTGAATGGAGTTATGAACTTCTGGAGGCTGAAAACTGCGAGAGCGCGGTGGAACGTTTCCTTAAAGGGCCATACAAGGGGATAAATGTAACCGCTCCATACAAGGAGCAGGTGATGCGTTTTGTTACCGCCCCCGATGCCGCCTCCTCCAGACTGGGCAATGCAAACCTCCTGCTGAAAGACGCGGATTACCGGCGTAACGGAGTCGTTTATTCGTATAATACGGATTATTACGGCGTTAAAAATACTGTGGCCGATTTTTGCGGCGAGAGGGGCGGGAGAGTGACCGTGATTGGGGCCGGAGGAGCCGGAAAGGCTGCTGCGCTGGCAATGGCGGAGAGCGGATATGAGGTCTGCCTGGTCAACCGTTCAAGGGAGAAGGCGGCAATCTTTGCGCAGACTATAGGGGCCGAGTATGTGCCTCTTCAGGAGGCGGCGCGGGCTATTGAAAAATCGTGGCTTGTGATATACTCTCTCTCCATGCTTGCAGATGAAGTAAGGGAGGCCGATTTTTCCGGCAAGGTTCTCTTCGAGGCGAATTATGCCTCTCCGAACCTCTCTCCGGAGCGGAATGTGAAGTCGCGTCTCTACATAAGGGGCGAATATTGGCTTTACAATCAGGCTGTGCCGGCCTTTGAACTTTTTACTGGCTGTAAACCAGACTGTGAGGCCATGAAAAAGATGATAGGAATATAGTTTTGTCTTTTTTGCTTTACTATTTCAACAGAAAATAGTAACTTTAACCGTTTATTGCAAGAGAGACAAATTTTAGATAATTTTAAAAACAGATAGATTATGTCTTATAACAAAGTATTGTTGATTGGAAACGTGGGGCGGGACCCTGAAGTGAGACATCTGGAGTCGGGGACGTCTGTGGCTACGTTTACACTGGCCACTACTGAAAGATACAAGGACAAGAACGGTCAGTATCAGGACCAGACTGAATGGCACAATATCGTTTGCTGGAGAAATCTGGCAGACCTTTCGCAGAATTACATAAACAAAGGTTCCCAGATTTTCGTGGAGGGAAAGATAAGGACAAGGAGTTGGACAGACCAGACAGGCCAGAAGCGGTACACAACCGAGATTATCGCAGACAATATCAGGCTTCTGGGCAAAAAGGGAGAGAGCCAGCAGCATGCGGCAGCCTCTGCGCAGCCTGCTGCCGGACAGCCTCAGCAGTATGCCGCCGCCAATGATTTTCCTGCAGAAGATCCGTCGGACGATTTGCCGTTCTAGCATTATTTTATCGGTTTAACAAAATTAATAGATATAGAGATGAAATTAGACGTAGTTCTCGGTCTGCAATGGGGAGACGAGGGAAAGGGCAAGATTGTCGATGTCCTCGCAAGCGAATATCCGGTTGTGGCCAGATTTCAGGGAGGCCCCAATGCCGGCCATTCAATCCATTTCGAAGGTAAGAAGTTCGTGCTCCATTCGGTGCCGTCGGGTGTCTTCAGAGACGGTTCCATAAACTTCATAGGCAGCGGAGTCGTTCTCGACCCTGTCATATTCAGGGAAGAGTGCCTTGCCATAGAGGCAATGGGCGTTCCGGTAAAGGAGAGGGTTGTGATTGCAGACAGGGCGCATCTGATACTGCCTACACACAGGATTATCGATGCGGCTTCGGAAGCGGCAAAGGGCAAGAGCAAGATTGGCTCGACCCTCAAGGGCATAGGCCCGACATATATGGACAAGACCGGCAGAAACGGCCTGAGGGTGGGGGATATTCTGACTCCCGACTTCAAAGAGAGATTCCTCAAGTTAAAGAACAAGCATATAGCATATCTCAAACAGTACGATTTCGAGTACGATGCATCTGAAAACGAGCAGGCGTGGCTCGATGCCGTAGAGTATATGAAGCAGTTTGAAATAGTCGACGGAGCATACAGGGTGAACGACTATCTTATAGGCGGGAAGAGCATTCTGGCCGAAGGGGCGCAGGGTACGTTGCTCGATGTGGATTTCGGTTCATATCCCTTTGTCACCTCCTCTTCCACTTCATGTGCGGGCGCATGCACGGGGCTTGGAGTCTCGCCTCATTCGATAGGCAAGGTCTACGGCGTTTTCAAGGCTTATTGTACAAGGGTAGGCAGCGGTCCTTTCCCTACAGAACTTTTCGATGAAACCGGCGAGCAGCTCAGGCAGAAAGGTTTTGAATTCGGTGCGACGACAGGCCGCCCGCGCAGAACGGGATGGCTGGATCTGCCGGCTCTCAAATACGCCGTGATGATAGACGGTGTGGACGAGTTGATAATGATGAAGGCCGATGTGCTCGACGGGTTCGATACAATAAAGGTCGCTGTTTCGTACGAGGTAGGCGGAAAACAGACCGATGAAATCCCTTACGATGTCTATGCGGAGGTAAAGCCTGTATACAGGGAGTTCAAGGGCTGGAAATGCGACCTTACAAAGGTGAAAAGCGAAGATCAGATGCCTTCGGAATTCAAGGAATATATAAAATTCATAGAGGATTATCTGAAGGTTCCTGTCAGAATAATATCGCTCGGGCCCGACAGAGACCAGACAATAGTGAGAAACTAATTATTAACAACCAAAATCAAGTATATGAAAACTAACACACAGACATTGCTGAAAGATTCGGCTGCCGTCAGATGGCTAACGCTGCTGCTGGTATCGCTGACAATGTTTACCGCCTATGTGGCGGCCGATATTTTCTCTCCGCTGAAACCGTTGCTGGAACAGGAAAACATGTGGAACAGTACTGAGTTCGGATGGTTCGGAAGTTCATATTCGATGTTCAACGTATTTCTGGGCATGCTTATATTCGGAGGGCTTATTCTCGACAGAAAGGGAATCCGGTTCAGCGGACTGCTTGCATGCGTGCTCATGGTAGTGGGCATCGGAGTCAAGTACTGGGCATTGAATACGCCTCTCTTCACTCCTGATACCACAATCTGGTTCTTCGGAGATGAAATCAAGAAAGAGGTATTTTGGGTGATAATGGGTTATGCCACATACGGCGTAGGCGCGGAGGTCGCCGGAATAACGGTATCTAAGGCTATCGTGAAATGGTTTACCGGAAAGACCCTTGCTCTGGCAATGGGGCTTCAGCTCTCGCTGGCAAGGCTCGGTTCGGCCGCTGCGCTCATCTTCTCTCCCATGATTGTAAACAAGTTCCACGATGTGAGCGTTCCGGTGCTCGTGGCTCTGATAATGCTCGTACTTGGCCTGCTGCTGTTCATCATATACTGCGTTTACGACAAGCGTCTCGACAAACAGATAAAGGAGAGTTCGACAGAAGAGGAGGAGTCTTTCAACGTAAAGGACGTGAAGGGCATCATAACAAATCCGGGCTTCTGGCTGATAGCGCTGCTTTGCGTAATGTTCTATTCGGCTATCTTCCCCTTCCTAAAATATGCGGCCGACCTTATGGTAAACAAATTCAGCGTGGCTCCGGAACTTGCCGGAATCATACCCGGCATGCTGCCGTTCGGCTGTATCATCCTCACTCCTCTTTTCGGTACGATATATGACAAGATAGGGCACGGCGCAGACCTTATGATTCTCGGTGCCGTTATTATAACGTGCGTGCATGTTCTTTTTGCGGCTCCGTTTGTTACATACTGGGTAATTGCCGTAATTCTCATGGTATTTCTCGGTATCGGATTTGCAATGGTGCCTGCCGCAATGTGGCCGTCGCTGGCGAAAATCATGCCCCAGCGTCAATATGGAACGGCTATAGCCCTTACATTCTTCGTACAGAATATAGGTCTGTGGGGAATGCCGCTTCTTATAGGCAAGGTGCTCGATAAATATTGTATCAACCCCGATTACGGCATTGTAGAGGGCGTGGCAAAATACAATTATACGCTGCCCATGCTCATCTTTGTGGCTGTCTGCGTAATAGCAATATTTATTGCAATCGGCATCAAGATTCTCGACAAGAAGAAAGGGTACGGGTTGCAGGTTGCCAACATAAAGAAATAGGTGCACTGCCGGAGTAACGGAATGGAGATTCTCGATAAAATCAATTCGCCAGAAGACCTGAGGAAACTAGATTACGGGCAGCTCGAAAAGTTGTGTGCCGAGATTCGCTCGTACATGATAGAGTGCTGTTCTGTGAATCCCGGTCACCTGGGGGCAAGTCTGGGTGCAGTTGAACTTTCAGTGGCTCTCCACTATCTGTTCAATACTCCAAAAGATAAAATCGTATGGGATGTAGGCCATCAGGCCTACGCCCATAAGATTATTACGGGAAGGCGCGAAGCATTCCGGAACAACAGAAAGTTCGGCGGCATAAGCGGATTCCCGAAAATGTCGGAAAGCCCGTATGATTCGTTCGGTGCCGGGCATACCTCCACTTCGATTTCGGCTGCGCTGGGTCTGGCCACTGCAGCAAGCCTGGAGGGAGAGGAGATAAAAGTGGTGGCCGTTATCGGCGACGGTGCAATGAGCGGAGGCCTAGCCTATGAAGGGCTCAACAACGCCGGCACTGCAAAGTCAGACATATTGGTCATACTCAACGACAATCAGATTTCCATAGACAGCAACGTGGGGGCGATGCACAATTATCTGCTCAGGCTCTCCACATCTCCGTCCTATAACAGGATAAAAAACAAAATATGGCACAGGCTGGGCAATGTCGGGCTCAGAAGGCTCATCCAGAAATTCATGCTCAGCACAAAGCTCGCCTTCTTCAAGAGCGGTTCCATTTTTGAGGGGCTTGGATTCAGATACTTTGGCGTAATAGACGGAAACGATTTGGGGCAACTCATGGCCACATTGGGCAACCTGAAAAATATCAAGGGACCCAAATTGCTGCATGTCAGAACCGTAAAAGGGAAAGGCTATAAGCCGGCAGAGTTGAACCAGAGCGTATGGCACGCTCCGGGCAAGTTCAACCCCCTTACAGGAGAGAGAATAATCTCTGACAATACCCGTTCCAGGTATCAGGATGTGTTTGGCCAGACAATCATGGAACTGGCTGAGAGGAACGGAAAAATTGTGGCGATAACACCGGCAATGGCGTCGGGGTGTTCGCTTACCGGAATGATGCAGCGTTTTCCCGACAGGACTTTCGATGTCGGGATTGCCGAGCAGCATGCTGTCACCTTTTCGGCCGGACTTGCTGCCGGAGGCCTTCTGCCTTATTGCAACATCTATTCCACCTTTCTTCAGCGCGCTTTCGACGAGATAATCCATGATGTGGCGTTGCAGAACCTTAAGGTGATTTTCTGTGTAGACAGGGCCGGGCTGGTAGGCGAGGACGGCGCAACCCATCAGGGGGCTTTCGACCTCTCCTATATGAGGCTTATTCCAAACATGACTGTAGCTGCGCCAATGGATGAACGGCAGTTGCGCGACATGCTCTATTCCGCCGGTGAAGAGGGGTACGGCGCTACGGCGATAAGGTATCCGCGCGGTTACGGAGAGGGCGTGGAGTGGCGCAAGGAGTTTTCATATATAGAACCGGGGCGGGCCCGGCTGCTGCGTGACGGAAGCGGGGTTGCGGTATTGTCGCTCGGTACTGTGGGCAACAGGGCCGCGGAGGCGGTGGAGAGGGTCTCGGAAAGCCGCAAGGTCTCTCCAATGCATTATGACATGCGCTTTCTCAAGCCGCTCGATTTCCAGGCAGTCGATTATGCGTGCGGAAAGGCTTCTGTCATAATAACGGTGGAAGACGGTACGCTTTGCGGAGGGTTGTACAGCGCAGTATCAGAATATGTATGCAAAAAGTATCCGCACTGCAAAGTGGTGCCTCTCGGGATTCCGGATATTTTTGTGGAGCAGGGAAGCGTAGACGAACAGATGTCTGAGTGCAAATACAACACCGTTGACATTTGTAATGCAATAGAAAAAAGTTACGATATTTTTTAGAATTTTTTTGGTAGATAAGTTCAAAAAACATATCTTTGCAGTCCAAAATCAAAAGGCGTTCTTTTGGAGTCTGAATTTTGTATGCCGATATAGCTCAGTTGGCCAGAGCAGCTGATTTGTAATCAGCGGGTCGTGGGTTCGAATCCCTCTATCGGCTCCAATAGTATGGTTATGGGGAGATACCAAAGTGGCCAACTGGGGCAGACTGTAAATCTGCTGGCGCACGCCTTCGTAGGTTCGAATCCTGCTCTCCCCACTTTTGTTGTTTCAGGCGGAAGTAGCTCAGTCGGTAGAGCATCAGCCTTCCAAGCTGAGGGTCGCGGGTTCGAACCTCGTCTTCCGCTCTTTTTAAAAGCCAGTGTAGCTCAGAGGTAGAGCGCTTCCTTGGTAAGGAAGAGGCCATGGGTTCAATTCCCATCACCGGCTCTTTAAGTGTGTAAAATATCAATTAATTTATTTTAAGTATTATGGCAAAAGAAACATTTAAGAGGGATAAACCCCATGTCAATATTGGTACTATTGGCCATGTTGACCACGGTAAGACTACTTTGACTGCCGCTATTACTACAGTGCTGGCAAAGCAGGGCTTGTCTGAGTTGCGTTCATTTGACTCTATCGATAACGCTCCCGAGGAGAAAGAGCGTGGTATTACCATCAATACCGCTCACGTAGAGTATCAGACAGCTGCACGTCACTACGCTCACGTAGACTGCCCGGGCCACGCCGATTATGTGAAGAACATGGTTACAGGTGCTGCCCAGATGGACGGTGCAATTCTCGTTGTTGCTGCAACCGACGGTCCGATGCCCCAGACCCGCGAGCACATTCTTCTGGCTCGTCAGGTAAACGTTCCCAGAATCGTTGTATTCCTGAACAAGGTGGATATCGTAGACGACCCTGAGATGATCGACCTCGTTGAGATGGAGGTTCGCGAACTCTTGAGTTTCTACAACTTCGACGGTGACAACACACCCGTTATCCGTGGTTCGGCTCTTGGTGCTTTGAACGGCGATCCCAAGTGGGAGGAGAAGGTTATGGAGTTGATGAATGCAGTTGACGAGTACATTCCGCTCCCTGTTCGTGACAACGAGAAACCTTTCCTTATGCCTGTTGAGGATGTCTTCTCAATCACAGGCCGTGGTACAGTTGCTACCGGTAGAATCGAGACAGGTATTATCAAGACAGGTGATGAAATCCAGATTATCGGTCTGGGTGACGAGCCTAAGAAGAGTACCGTTACAGGTGTGGAGATGTTCCGCAAGATTCTTGACGAGGGTGAGGCCGGCGATAACGTAGGTCTGTTGCTCCGCGGTATCGACAAGAAAGATATCAAGAGAGGTCAGGTTATTGCAAAACCCGGTTCAATTACACCTCACAAGAAGTTCCAGGCTGAGATTTATGTCCTCAAGAAAGAGGAGGGCGGACGTCATACTCCGTTCCATAACAAATATCGTCCTCAGTTCTTCATCCGTACATTGGACATCACAGGTGAGATTCACCTTCCCGATGGCGTGGAGATGGTAATGCCCGGCGATAACGTTACAATCACAGTTGAGTTGATCTACCCTGTGGCTATCAACGAGGGATTGCGTTTCGCTATCCGTGAGGGCGGACGTACAGTAGGTGCAGGTCAGGTAACAAAGATTCTTGACTAATTCTGCTGAAGAAAAAAAGGGGAGTTGGTTTTACTGCTCCCCTCTTTTTAGGAGCATAGTTCAAGGGTAGAATAGTGGTCTCCAAAACCATTGATGGGCGTTCGAATCGCTCTGCTCCTGCTACCAAAAGTTACGTTTTGGTATAATTAATCAGCAACGGCAAGCTTCCGTGCCGCTGTTATAATTAATAAAAAATGAACAGAATTACTTTGTATATCAAAGAGGCTTATCTCGAATTAGCAAAGAAAGTAAGTTGGCCTACCTGGGCTCAGTTGCAAAGTTCTGCCATTCTCGTAATGGTCGCTTCCTTGATCTTTGCGCTCGTTATATTTGTTATGGATCTTGGTTTCAAGAACATAATGACAACTATTTATAATATGCTTTACTAATTATGAGTGAGATTGCCAAAAAATGGTATGTTGTCCGCGCTGCCGGAGGTAAGGAGAAGAAGGCCAAGGAGTATATAGAGAACGAGATCAAGCGTCTCGGTCTCGAAGATTACGTTTCCAAGGTCCTTATCCCCACTGAGAAGATTTACCAGGTTAAAAACGGCAAGAAGGTCAGCATGGAGAGAATTTTCTATCCGGGCTATATCCTGATAGAGGCGGCGCTGACAGGCGAGATACAGCATGTAATCAGGAATCTTCCCCATATTTCCGGCTTTCTTTCTGAAAAGCAGGGAGGAAAGGAGAAGGAGCCTACTCCGCTTCGCCCTTCGGAGGTCAACCGCATACTCGGCAGAGTTGACGAGTTGATAGACAAGGATGAGGAGAATGCCAGACCATTTGTAGTTGGCGAAACCGTCAAGGTTGTCGACGGCTCTTTCAACGGATTCAACGGTACGATAGAGGAGATTCTTGAAGACAAGAAGAAACTCAAGATTTCTGTCATGATATTCGGAAGAAAGACCATTCTCGAGCTGAATTTTGTTCAAGTTGTAAAAGAATAATTGTTTTAAATCATGGCTAAAGAAATTGCTGCTTTTATTAAATTGCAGATCAAGGGTGGCGCAGCCAATCCATCACCCCCGGTAGGACCTGCTTTGGGTTCCAAAGGTGTTAACATTATGGATTTCTGCAAGCAATTCAACGCTCGCACCCAAGACAAAGCCGGCAAGGTTTTGCCAGTTATCATTACTGTATACAGCGATAAGTCTTTCAGTTTTGTCGTTAAGCAACCCCCTGTTGCGGTACAGTTGAAGGAGGCTGCAAAGATTCAGTCGGGTTCAGCCGAGCCGAACCGCAAGAAAGTTGCCAGCATCACATGGGAGCAGGTTCGTGCAATCGCTCAGGACAAGATGCCCGACATGAATGCCTTTACACTCAAATCGGCTATGTCCATGGTCGCAGGAACTGCAAGAAGTATGGGTATAACTGTCGAGGGAACTTTTCCTGCCGATGTAAATTAAAAAATCACACGCAATGAGTAAGCTGACAAAAAATCAAAAAATAGCTGAAGCTAAGGTTGAAAGCAACAGGCAGTATAGGTTGAGCGAGGCTTGCGCTTTGGTCAAGGAGACATCCTTCACCAAATTCGATGCCTCTGTCGACATTGCAGTACGTTTGGGAGTAGACCCTCGTAAGGCAAACCAGATGGTTCGCGGCGTTGTGACACTTCCTAACGGAACAGGCAAACAGACCCGCGTATTAGTATTGTGTACCCCCGACAAGGAGGCCGAGGCCAAGGAGGCCGGAGCCGACTATGTAGGTTTGGATGAATATGTCGAGAAAATCAAAGGCGGCTGGACAGATATAGACGTTATAATCTGTACCCCTTCAGTGATGCCCAAGATCGGTGCCATAGGTAGGATACTCGGTCCCCGCGGCTTGATGCCGAATCCCAAGACCGGTACTGTTACCATGGAAATCGGCAAGGCCGTAAAGGAGGTAAAGGCCGGTAAAATCGACTTCAAAGTAGATAAACAAGGTATTGTTCATGCAAGCATAGGAAAAGTCTCTTTCGATGCCGGCAAATTGTACGAAAACGCCGTGGAGTTCATCAACACCATATTGAGGTTGAAACCCCAGGCCTTGAAGGGCACTTATGTGAAGAGCATATATCTCTCTTCTACCATGGGCCCCGGAATTTGCGTGGATAGCAAGACAATAGATGCTGCTGCCGAATAAAAAATAATCTGTATTATGAAGAAAGAGTTAAAAGCACAAATTATTGAACAGCTGGCGGCACAATTGGAGGCAACTCCCGATTTCTATGTTACTGACATAGAAGGTCTGAATGCCTCTCTGACATCTAAATTGCGTCGTGCTTGCTTTGAAAAGCAAATCAAGCTTCTTCTAGTAAAGAATACACTTTTCTACAAGGTTCTCGAGCAGAAAGGTGTTGAAAACCTGGAGGAGTTCGGTAAGATTTTGAAGGGTTCTTCGGCAATAATGTTTACAACCGTGCCAAACGCTCCCGCAAGGCTTATCAAGGAGTTTACAAAAGATGCTCCCAAGCCCCGTCTGAAAGGTGCGTTAGTGCAGGATTGTCCCTATTTCGGTGAGGAAAATCTGGGAGTATTGGCCGATATCAAGTCTCGCGAGGAGATGATCGGCGATATTATCGGATTGCTGCAATCACCTGTGAAGAACGTTATTTCAGCTCTTCAATCACAGGCTGGCGGAAAACTCGCCGGTATTGTAAAAACATTATCAGAAAAAGAATAATATTAACACATTAAAAATAATTAACCATGGCAGATATTAAAAAATTTGCAGAAGACTTAGTAAACCTTTCTGTTAAAGACGTACAAGAATTGGCTAAAATTCTTAAAGAGGAATACGGTATAGAGCCTGCTGCTGCAGCTGTTGCTGTTGCCGGTCCTGTTGCTGGCGGCGCTGCCGGCGCTGCTGCTGCTGAAAAAACCGAGTTCGATGTAATCCTTAAATCAGCCGGCCAAGCTAAATTGCAGGTTGTAAAGGTTGTCAAGGAGCTTACAGGTCTCGGACTCAAAGAGGCCAAGGATTTGGTAGACGCCGCTCCCAAGGCTGTAAAAGAGAAAGTTTCCAAGGCAGAAGCTGAAGATTTGAAGGCTAAACTTGAAGAGGTTGGCGGAGAAGTTGAAGTTAAATAGCTTCACTCCCCGTTCAAACGGGAAATAGTCAGGTTTAGGGCAAAATGTGCCCTAAACCTTTTTGTCGTTTTTGAGTTTTTTTTCAATCAAATCCAAAACAATGTCGCAAAACACAAATAATCAGCGTATTACATTCGCGACTTCTAAATCGCTTCTAGAGTATCCGGATTTCCTGGAGGTCCAGCTTAAATCGTTCAAGGATTTCTTCCAGTTGGACACTACAGCGGAAAACCGCAGAAACGAGGGATTGTTCAAGGTTTTTCAGGAGGTTTTTCCCATTACCGATACTCGCAACAACTTTGTATTAGAATTCATAGATTATTTCATAGATCCGCCTCGTTATTCCATTGACGAGTGTCTGGACATGGGATTGACATACAGCGTTCCCCTGAAGGCAAAGCTCAGGCTTTACTGTACAGATCCCGAACATGAGGATTTTGAGACGGTCATCCAGGACGTCTATCTGGGTACAATCCCCTATATGACACCACGCGGAACATTTGTCATAAACGGTTCCGAGCGTATCGTGGTATCGCAGTTGCACCGTTCACCCGGTGTATTTTTCGGACAGAGCATGCACGCAAACGGTACAAAACTCTACTCTGCCCGCATCATCCCATTCAAGGGTTCGTGGATAGAGTTTGCCACCGACATCAACAACGTGATGTATGCGTACATAGACCGTAAAAAGAAATTGCCTGTCACTACATTGCTGAGAGCTATCGGCTTTGAGAGTGATAAAGATATATTGGACATATTCGGCCTTGCAAACGAAATAAAGGTTACCAAGGCCAATCTCAAGAAGTGTGTGGGAATGACACTTGCTGCAAGGGTTCTCAAGACATGGAACGAAGATTTCGTGGACGAGGATACCGGAGAGGTGGTTTATATCGAGCGTAACGAGGTGGTGGTTGACCGCGAGAGTGTGCTCGACGAATCAAACATAGAGGATATCCTGGAGTCTGGAGTGAGCACCATACTTGTACACAAGGAGGATGCCAACGCAACTGACTTCGCGATTATATACAATACCCTGCAGAAAGACCAGTGTAACTCTGAAAAAGAGGCTATTTTCTATACTTACAGACAGTTGCGCAACTCTGAACCACCCGATGAGGCAACTGCAAGAGATGTGATAGACAAACTCTTCTTCTCAGACAAGAGATACGATCTGGGCGAGGTGGGAAGGTACCGTCTCAACAAGAAGCTCAACCTTTCAACCCCCAACGATGTAAGGGTTCTTACCAAATCAGACATAATAGAGATTATAAGATATCTGATTCAGCTTATAAACTCAAAGGCTACAGTGGATGACATAGACCATTTGAGCAACAGAAGAATCAAGACTGTGGGCGAACAGCTCGCAAACCAGTTCAGCGTAGGTCTGGCGCGTATGGCAAGGACTATAAGGGAGAGAATGAACGTAAGGGACAATGAGGTTTTTGCACCCATAGATCTCATAAACGCAAAGACACTCTCTTCTGTAATAAATTCCTTCTTTGGAACAAGCCAGCTTTCGCAGTTCATGGACCAGACCAACCCGCTTGCGGAGATGACCAATAAAAGAAGGCTCTCGGCTCTCGGTCCCGGAGGTCTTTCACGAGACAGGGCGGGATTCGAGGTGCGTGACGTGCACTATACCCATTACGGAAGGTTGTGCCCCATCGAGACACCTGAGGGTCCGAACATCGGTTTGATCTCTTCTCTCTGCGTCTATGCAAGGATAAACGACCTCGGCTTTATAGAGACTCCCTACAGGAAAGTAGAAAAGGGTGTTGTAGACCTCTCTCCCAAAGGCTGTGTCTATATGAGTGCAGAAGAGGAGGAGAACAAGATGGTCGCTCAGGCAAATGCGCATCTCGATGAAAGCGGCCTGCTTACGGATGAGCGTATAAAGTGCAGGTATGAAGCTGATTATCCTGTCGTTTCAAGAGATGAGGTGGATTTGATGGACGTGGCTCCCAACCAGATTGCATCGATTGCGGCTTCGCTGATTCCTTTCCTCGAGCACGACGATGCCAACCGTGCGCTCATGGGATCAAACATGATGCGTCAGGCAGTGCCCATTATCAGCCCCGAGGCTCCGATAGTAGGTACAGGCCTTGAAGCGCGTGTGGCAAAAGATTCGAGAACACAGGTCGTTGCAACCGGAAAGGGCAAGGTCGTATATGTAGATGCAGATGAAATTCATGTACAGTACGACAGAACGGATGCCGAGAGGTTTGTAAGTTTCGAGCCTGAAGTTACGGTATACAGGCTGCCGCTTTACAGAAAGACCAACCAGAGCACTTCGATTCACCTTAAACCTATCGTAAGAAAAGGCGACAAGGTGGTGGAGGGCCAGATTATGACGGAGGGTTACGCTACCCAGAACGGCGAACTTGCGCTCGGACGTAACCTCAAGGTCGCATACATGCCCTGGAAAGGTTACAATTTCGAGGATGCAATTGTGCTTTCCGAGAGAATCATCAGGGAAGATATATTCACTTCGATACATGTAGACGAGTACATAGTGGAGGTGCGTGACACCAAACGCGGTCCCGAGGAACTTACCGCAGATATCCCCAACGTAAGCGAAGATGCTACCAAGGATCTGGATGAACACGGTATAATAAGGGTCGGCGCACATGTGGTTCCTGGCGATATACTTATAGGTAAGGTTACCCCCAAGGGGGAGAGCGATCCTTCTCCTGAGGAGAAACTGCTCCGTGCAATATTCGGTGACAAGGCCGGCGACTGGAAAGACGCTTCGTTGAAGGCAACCCCTTCACTTACGGGTACCGTTATAGGAAAACGCCTCTTCTCAAAGGCAAGCAAGGATTTGAACAGCAAGAAGCACAAGAGTGCGGCCAAGCTTTCAGTACAGCGCGTGGAGGAGGAGTATAACAGAAAGACGGCTGCTCTCAGGGAGGATTTCCTTGGAAGGCTCCTTACGCTTGTAGAGGGCAAGGAATCGGCCGGAGTGCACGACCTTTACGGTGTCGAGATTATCGCAAAGGAGTCGAAGTTCACAAAGGAGAAGCTTGCGGCCATAGATTACGAAAATATCAATCCTGCGAAATGGACATCGGACAAGAATGCCAACAACATGATCAAGCAGTTGATAAACAACTATCTCATTGCTTACAAAGAGTTCGATGCCGCTTTAAAGAGAGAGAAATACAATATTACGATAGGAGACGAACTGCCTACCGGTATCATGCAGTTGGCAAAGGTTTACATTGCCAAGAAGAGAAAGATAAGGGTAGGCGACAAGATGGCGGGACGTCACGGCAACAAAGGTATAGTGGCCAAAGTGGTGCGTGACGAGGACATGCCGTTCCTCGATGACGGTTCCATTGTTGATATTGTGCTCAATCCGCTCGGTGTGCCTTCGCGTATGAACCTCGGACAGATTTACGAGGCGGTACTCGGATGGGCCGGTGCAGAACTGGGACTGAAATTCTCCACACCTATCTTCGACGGTGCATCGCTTGAGAACATCTGCGAGTACACAGACAAGGCAGGGTTGCCCAGATATGGCAAGACCTATCTGCGCGACGGCGGTACAGGAGAATATTTCGACCAGCCGGCAACGGTGGGCGTTACCTATATGATCAAACTGGGACACATGGTAGACGACAAGATGCATGCCCGCTCTATAGGTCCTTACTCTCTGATTACCCAGCAGCCTCTTGGAGGTAAGGCGCAGTTCGGCGGCCAGAGATTCGGAGAGATGGAGGTCTGGGCGCTTGAGGCATTCGGTGCGTCAAACGTACTTCAGGAGATTCTGACAATAAAATCAGATGACGTGACAGGACGTTCGAGGGCATACGAGGCTATTGTCAAGGGCGATCCCATGCCTGCTCCAGGCATCCCTGAATCTCTCAATGTGCTCCTTCACGAGTTGAGAGGTCTGGGCTTGAGCATTAAATTGGATTAATCCGTAGTTTATCGATAATAAGTTAATAACAAGAATATGTCTTTTAAGAAAGAGATTAAGGTTAAAAGCAATTTCAGCCGGATAAGCATAGGGCTCGCCTCTCCCGAGGAGATTCTCGACAGATCTTCCGGCGAGGTGTTGAAACCTGAAACAGTCAACTATCGTACATACAAACCCGAAAGGGACGGTCTGTTCTGCGAAAGAATATTCGGACCGTCGAAGGATTACGAGTGCCATTGCGGTAAGTACAAGAGAATCCGCTACCGCGGTATAATATGCGACCGATGCGGTGTGGAGGTTACCGAGAAGAAGGTGCGTCGTGAGAGGATGGGTCATATAGAACTGACAGTTCCTGTTGCGCATATCTGGTATTTCAGGTCTACTCCCAACAAGATAGGCTACCTGCTCGGTATTCCGTCAAAGAAACTGGATGCAATAATCTATTATGAGAGATATGTGGTAATCCAACCCGGAGCCGCAGCGGAAAGCGGTGTCAAGGAGCTTGACCTGCTTACCGAGGAGGAGTATCTGAACATTATTGACAATCTTCCCCGCGAGAACCAGATGCTGGACGACAATGATCCCAACAAGTTTATTGCCGGAATGGGTGCAGAGTCTATCTACAAGCTGCTTTGCAAGCTGGATCTCGACGATTTGTCGTACTCGTTGCGCAGCAAGCTGGAGACGGAAACGTCTCAGCAGAGAAAGGCCGAGGCGCTGAAGCGTCTGAGTGTTATAGAGGCTTTCAGGGAGGCAAAGGATGTCAACAGACCCGAGTGGATGATACTGAAGGTAATTCCTGTTATTCCGCCCGATTTGCGTCCGCTCGTTCCGCTCGACGGAGGCCGCTTTGCGACATCTGATTTGAACGACCTCTACAGAAGGGTCATCATAAGGAACAACAGGCTCAAGAGGCTGATAGAGATAAAGGCTCCCGAAGTTATTCTCCGTAACGAGAAACGCATGCTCCAGGAGGCTGTGGATTCGCTGTTCGACAATTCAAGAAAGTCCAATGCAGTCAAGACAGATGCGAACAGGACTCTCAAATCCCTTTCAGACAGCCTGAAAGGCAAGCAGGGCCGTTTCCGTCAGAACCTGTTGGGAAAGAGGGTGGACTATTCTGCCCGTTCGGTTATCGTTGTCGGACCTGAACTCAAGATGCACGAGTGCGGTCTTCCCAAGTTCATGGCGGCGGAGCTTTACAAGCCTTTCATCATCCGCAAACTGCTTGAGAGAGGCATTGTAAAGACAGTTAAATCTGCAAAGAAGATTGTAGACAGGAAAGACCCTGTCATCTGGGATATCCTTGAGAATGTGATGAAGGGGCATCCGGTATTGCTTAACCGTGCACCTACGTTGCACAGACTCGGTATCCAGGCATTTCAGCCCAAACTTATTGAGGGCAAGGCTATACAGCTGCATCCGCTGGCATGTACCGCGTTCAACGCAGACTTCGACGGCGACCAGATGGCTGTGCACCTTCCTCTGGGAAATGCCGCAATACTCGAGGCACAGCTGCTGATGCTTGGTTCTCACAATATCCTGAACCCTGCAAACGGTGCGCCTATTACAGTGCCTTCGCAGGATATGGTCCTCGGTCTCTACTATATTACAAAGCCCCGTGCCGGTGCAAAAGGCGAGGGAATGGCTTTCTACGGTCCGGAGGAGATTATAATCGCAAACAACGAGGGCCGTCTCGATTTGCATGCAAAGATAAAGGTAAGGCTTCCCAAAGACCAGACAGATCTTTCAAAGGGATATGAACTGGTAGAGACAACTGCCGGAAGAGTAATCTTCAACCAGGTTGTTCCCAAAGAGGTTGGGTATATCAATGAAGTGCTTACAAAGAAATCGCTGCGCGACATTATCGGCAGGGTTCTCAAGGCATCCGGCGTTGCCAGGACTGCACAGTTCCTCGACGACATAAAGAGCATAGGTTACAATATGGCATTCAAGGGAGGTCTGTCGTTCAACCTGGGCGACGTGATAATACCTCAGGACAAGCAGCAGCTTGTGGATGCCGGTTACAGTGAGGTGGAGAATATTCAGTCAAGCTTCGATAACGGTTTCATCACAAACAATGAACGTTATAATCAGATTATCGATGTCTGGACAAACGTGAACGCGCGCCTTACAAAAATCGTGGAGCAGCAGATTGCGAGCGACAACCAGGGCTTCAACCCTGTATATATGATGCTCGACTCGGGAGCCCGCGGTTCAAGAGAGCAGATCCGCCAGCTTTGCGGTATGCGCGGTCTTATGGCAAAGCCTCAGAAATCTGGTTCGCAGGGAGCGGAGATTATCGAGAATCCTATCCTTTCGAACTTCAAGGAGGGACTTTCTGTCCTCGAGTACTTCATCTCTACGCACGGTGCGCGTAAAGGTTTGGCCGACACGGCATTGAAGACAGCCGATGCGGGTTACCTCACAAGACGTCTTGTGGATGTTTCACATGATGTGATAATCAACGAGGAGGATTGCGGTACGCTCAGAGGCCTTGTTGCAACTGCGATAAAGAACAAGGACGACATTGTCGAGTCTCTTTACGACAGGATACTCGGCCGTACTACGGTTCACGACATATACAGCCCTGTTACCGGCGAGAAGATTATAGGTGCCGGCGAAGAGATTACCGAAGACATTGCCGCCAAGATTGAATCTCTCAATATTGAAGCGGTGGAGATACGTTCGGTTCTCACCTGCGAGTCCAAGAAGGGTGTCTGTGCAAAATGTTACGGACGAAACCTTGCAAGAGGCCGTATGGTTGAGAAGGGCGAGGTTGTGGGCGTAATCGCCGCACAGTCTATCGGTGAGCCCGGTACACAGCTTACGCTTAGAACGTTCCATGTGGGAGGTACTGCGTCAAGCAGCGTTTCCGAAAGTGAAATCGTATCACGCTACAACGGAAAGCTGGAGTTCGAAGAGTTGAGAACCATTGTAAAGGTGGACGAAGAGGGAAAGAAGCACGATATAGTTATCGGCCGTACAGCCGAGGTGCGTATCGTAGACGGGAATACGGGCATGACCCTCTCACAGTACAACATCCCTTACGGTGCAGAACTTTATTTCAAGGAGGGCGATGCCGTACAGAAAGGCGACAAGATTTGTGAATGGGATGCGTATAATGCGATAACCATTACGGAAACGTCGGGTACTGTAATGTATGACAGCCTTATCGACGGTCTGACATATCGTGAGGAGGCTGCCGACGAATACTCTCTCCACCGCGAAAAAGTGGTAATCGAGAGCCGTGACAAGTCTAAGAACCCTTCAATCAGAATCGTGGACAAGGATGGAAATGAGCTGAGGTCATACAACCTGCCTGTGGGCGCCCATATCATGGTGGGCGACAACCAGGAGGTGAAGGCCGGAGACATACTTATCAAGATTCCGCGTGCAATCGGTAAATCAGGTGATATTACCGGAGGTCTGCCCCGTGTAACGGAACTCTTCGAGGCGCGTAATCCTTCAAATCCCGCAATTGTCTCTGAAATCAACGGTGAAGTCCTGATGGGCAAGATCAAGAGAGGTAACCGCGAGATTATCGTAAGGGCCAAGACCGGTGAAGAAAAGCACTATCTTGTACCTCTGTCAAAACAGATTCTGGTTCAGGAGAACGATTATGTGCGTGCGGGCATGCCGCTTTCAGACGGCGCCATATCTCCGGCAGACATACTTGCAATACAGGGGCCTACCAAGGTTCAGGAGTATATTGTCAACGAGATTCAGGAAGTTTACCGCATGCAGGGTGTGAAGATCAACGACAAGCACTTCGAGATCATTGTAAGACAGATGATGCGCAAGGTGGAGATTGTCTCTCCCGGAGATACGAGATTCCTGCCCGAACAACTGGTGGATAAGTGGGAGTTCATGCAGGAGAATGACAATATCTGGGACAAGAAGGTCGTTCTCGATGCAGGCGATTCCAAGACTCTCAAGGCCGGACAGATTGTTTCGATGCGCCGTTTGAGAGATGAGAACTCAATACTCAAACGTCAGGACCTTAAATTGGTACAGGCGCGTGACGCCGTTCCTGCAACGGCAAACCAGGTATTGCAGGGTATAACCAGGGCTGCACTGAAGACCAGCAGTTTCATGTCAGCCGCTTCATTCCAGGAGACTACAAAGGTACTGAGCGATGCTGCAATACGCGGCAAGGTAGACTACCTTGAAGGACTTAAGGAGAATGTGATTTGCGGACATGCCATCCCTGCCGGTACAGGTCAGAGAGACTTTGACAGGCTTGTAGTTGCCTCTATGGACGATTACAGAAGAATGACAAAGTCCAAATCCGGAAAGGATGAGAACAGCGAAGAGTAACCCTGTCGGGACTCAATATTGAAAGTTGCCGGTGATTGATGCAATTGCCGGCAACTTTTTTTATTGTGCCGCGCAGCATGTTGGAAATTTTTCTAAATTTGCGCGTTAACAATCAGTGAAATGGCAATTATAAGAGAATTGAGGGGCTTTGTTCCTAAAATCGGGAAAAACTGTTTTATCGCAGAGAATGCCGTTGTGGTGGGAGATGTGGAGATGGGCGACGATTGCAGCATCTGGTACGGTGCAGTCCTGAGAGGCGATGTAAACAGCATAAAGATAGGCGACAGGGTCAATATTCAGGACGGGGCGGTGTTGCATACTCTTTATCAGCGTTCAGTATGCGAGATAGGCAATGATGTTTCGGTAGGCCACAACGCAATTATCCACGGTGCAAAGGTAGGAAACAATGTGCTTGTAGGCATGGGGGCGATTCTTATGGATAATGCCGTAATTGCGGACAATACCATAATTGCAGCAGGTGCGGTAGTCTTGAGCAACAGCATATTGGAGCCGGGAGTCTATGCAGGCGTGCCGGCAAAAAAGGTGAAGGAAGGTTCTGAAAAGATAGCCGAGATGGCTCACGGAAATGCACAGGGCTATATGATGTATAAGGAATGGTACAAATAATAAACAATAATCTTATGAAAAAATTACTTTTTATTTCTTTGGCAATTTTTGCACTCTCTTCATGCAAAAGTTACGAAAAGGGCGAGTATGCGGTAAATCTTTCTATGACGGGAGATCTCTCTATTCTGGCTTCCGATACGGTTTATCTTTCAAACCGTCTGGAAAACTATCCGTTTACTGATACGGCCGTACTTGAAAACGGAAAGGCTATGTTTTCAGGTGTAATCAAGACTCCCCAGACCGTTATGGTTACAATAATGGTAGGAGACAGCCTCAACGCAAATCCGGGCAGGCTCTGCTCGTTCTTCCTGGAAGAGGGTCAGACAGACATTGAAGCCAAAGTGGCAATGGAAGGCCCTGAAGTTACAATAACCGGCGGCCGTGTGCAGGCGACTTTGGATTCTCTCGAGAATGTAAGGAATTCACTTCTTTCGGAGCGAGGCTTCGATTCTCTTGCCGCAAGGTTCGGTATGATGAGCGCAGAGGAGCAGCAGAAGGTACAGGCTCTCTATATGGAGGTGGACAGCATCGTAAATGCAGCCGAGAAGGCATATATAGATGCAAATCCTCTCTCTCTTTACGCACTCAACAAACTGTACAGCAATTTTGAGTATGATTTGAATATAGACGAGGCGGCTGAAAAGATAGAGGCTTTCAAATCTGATCTGGAGTATGCCGGAAATGAGATGGTAGCGGAAATGGAATCTCTGATTGAAATACACAAAGGGTTGCAGGTCGGGGCTGTCGCTCCTGATTTCGTGCAGAACGACCCTGAGGGCAATCCTGTCAGATTTTCAGACATATATTCAAAGAACAAGGTGACAATGATAGATTTCTGGGCTTCATGGTGCGGCCCCTGCCGTGCATTCAACCCAGATCTGGTTAAGATATACAAGCAGTATCACAGGAAGGGACTTGAGATTCTTGCCGTATCGCTGGATCGTGACATGGATTCATGGCTGAAGGCAATCAAGGATGACAACCTTACATGGAAACATGTTTCAGACCTCGGTCTGTGGAACAATCAGGTGGCACAGACATACAGGATAAGATATATTCCCCAGAATGTATTTGTAGACAAGGATGGCAAGATTATAGCAAAGCAGCTCTCTTCAAAGGAGGAGATTGTAAAATTGCTGGAAGAGAACCTTTAACAAGGTTACCGTATGCCTCTCTGGCGGATTGCTTCGTAGCATAGAACGGCAGCTGAAACAGATACGTTCAGAGAATCGGAGATTCCGAGCATAGGTATCCTGATTCTTGCATCGGCGGCTTTTCTCCATATCGGGGAAAGGCCGTCGGCTTCACTGCCCATTACTATTGCGCAGGGTTGGGCCATGTTTGCATTGTAGTACAATTGGGAATCCTGAAGCTGCGCCGTGAAAATCCTGATGCCGTTTGCCTTCAGCCATTGTATGGCCTGGCTGCTGTCGCATGTTGCGACCTGGAGGTTGAACAGCGCACCCACGCTCGCCCGAATCAGATTTGGGTTGTAAAGGTCTGTGAGCGGGTCGCAGATTATAACCGCATCCGCATTGCAGGCATCGGCGGTACGCAGCAGGGCTCCTATGTTGCCCGGCTTTTCCACGCTTTCCGTTACAAGTATGAGCGGAAAAGGATTCTCCTTTTTGAACACTATGTCTGAGAGGGCCAGTCTTCTCTCTTTTACTGTCGCTATGAAATTTTCGGTGCCTTCTCTATATGCAAGGCGGGAATAGAGTTCATCCTTGAGGGAGTAGTATCTGGTATCCCCGGAGAGTCTTTTTTCCAAAATGGAAAGCTGCTCTTCCGCCGCCCTTCCGGCATTGAATATAAGGCTGTCGACGGTGTATCCGCTCTCTATGCAGCGCAATATTTCGCGGAACCCTTCAACAAGAAAAAGCCCCGTTTCTCTTCTTTCGCGGGACTTTTCCATAAGGCGCACAAAACTTTTCAGTCTGGGGTTTTGTGCAGATGTTATCTCTGTAACGTACATTGTGCGGTTATTTGCTCTCCGGTCTCATCTGAGGGAAGAAGAGGACATCCTGGATGGTTGCCTGGTTTGTCATGAACATGGTAAGGCGGTCTATGCCGATTCCCATGCCCGATGTGGGCGGCATGCCATACTCCAACGCTCTGATGAAGTCCATATCTATGAACATGGCTTCATCGTCTCCCTTGTCTTTAAGACGCAACTGCTCCTTGAAGCGCTCCAGCTGGTCTATCGGGTCATTGAGTTCGCTGTATGCGTTTGCCAGTTCCTTGCCGCAAACAAAGAGTTCGAACCTTTCCGTAAGGTCGGGGTTGGACCTGTGGCGCTTTGTAAGAGGCGATGTGGCTACAGGGTAGTCTGTAATGAACGTGGGCTGTATCAGGTGCTTTTCGCAATACTCCCCGAATATCGCATCTATGAGCTTGCCTGCTCCGAACGAGGGTTCTACGGGTACATTCAGTTTCTTGCATGTCTGTCGGAGCTGCTCTTCATCCATGTTTGAGACGTCGACTCCTGCATACTCCTTGATTGCATCGAGCATGGGGAGCCGTCTGTATTTTCCGCCGAACTCCACTTCGTTTTCGCCTATCATGATTTTGGTCTTGCCGTTTACGGCCACTACAACCTCCTGAAGCATCTGCTCCACAAACTCCATCATCCAGTTGTAGTCTTTATAGGCTACATATATCTCCATACAGGTGAATTCAGGGTTGTGTGTCCTGTCCATTCCCTCGTTGCGGAAATTCTTCGAGAATTCGTAGACGCCGGAATAGCCTCCCACAATGAGTCTCTTCAGGTAGAGTTCGTCTGCAATACGCATGTAGAGCGGAATGTTCAGAGTGTTGTGATGGGTTATGAACGGCCTTGCATTTGCACCTCCCGGAATAGCCTGGAGAATGGGGGTCTCTACTTCGAGATAACCCCGGCTGTCGAAGAAGCGGCGCATTGTGGAGATGATTCTGGCTCTCTTTACAAAGACCTCCCTCACTTCCGGATTTACGATAAGGTCCACATATCTCTGGCGATACCTGAGTTCAGGGTCTGAAAAGGCGTCGAACACCTCTCCGTCCTTCTCCTTTACAATTGGAAGCACCCTGAGAGATTTGCTCAGGACTTTCAGCTCTTTTGCGTGTACCGAGGTCTGTCCTGTCTGCGTTACGAATACAAAACCCTTTATCCCGATTATGTCGCCTATGTCAAGCAGTTTTTTGAAAACCGTATTGTATAGTGTCTTGTCTTCTCCCGGACAAATTTCATCTCTCTTTACATAGACTTGAATCCTGCCGCTCTCGTCCATTATTTCTATGAAAGCTGCGGCTCCCATTATTCTGCGGCTCATGATTCTGCCGGCAATTGAGACATTCCGGTAGTTCTGCTTCTGACTGTCGTAATTCTGCATTATTTCCGCAGCGGTTGCATTTACCTCGTACATCTCTGCCGGATAGGGTTCTATGCCCAAATCGCGCATCTGCTTTACGGCATTGCGCCTGTTTATCTCCTGTTCGTTCAAGTTAGACTCCATTTGAAATCTGATTTATCGAAATAACTTATGAAAGTACAAAAGTAATAAATTTTAAAAAAAATTAACGGATAAATAAGTATCTTTGCATGTTATGGAGATAAACGGCAGAGAAAAGAAGTGGATAGTAAATGAGCCCGGCAATCCTGTGGCGGTACGCCAGCTTTCGCAGGAGCTTGGTATAGATCAGGTTCTTGCGAATCTTCTGGTCCAGAGAGGGATTACAACCTTCGGGCAGGCAAGGAGTTTTTTCAGACCAGATCTTTCCATGCTGCATGACCCGTTCCTGATGAAAGATATGGACAAGGCCGTGGAGAGGCTTCATGCTGCAATTGAAAATCATGAAAAAATACTTATCTACGGAGACTATGACGTAGACGGAACCACTGCCGTTTCGCTGGTCTATATTTTCGTAAAGCATTTTGTTGAGAGTGTAGATTATTATATACCAGACAGATATGATGAGGGTTACGGAGTGTCGTACAAGGGGATAGACTGGGCACATGAAAACGGTTTCACGCTTGTCATTTCGCTTGATTGCGGAATCAAGGCGGTGGAGAAGGTGCGCTATGCCCGGGAGCGCGGGATAGATTTTATAATCTGCGACCATCATCTTCCCGACGAGCAGCTTCCTGACGCCGTGGCTACGCTCGACCCCAAAAGGAGCGACTGCAACTATCCGTTTGATGACTTGTGCGGCTGCGGTGTAGGTTTCAAATTTGTACAGGGATATGCCCAGAAATATGACATTCCCTTTGAAAGGATTGTCACGCTCCTGGATCTGGTTGCAGTAGCCATAGCTTCAGATCTGGTATCTGTGGTGGACGAGAACAGGGTCATGGCGTTTTACGGACTCAAGCAGATAAACGAGGCTCCGCGCAAGGGGCTCCTTTCCATGATAAAGCTTTGCGGGCTCGACAAGCACAGGATTACGCTGGATGACGTTGTCTTCAAGATTGGCCCCAGAATAAATGCGGCGGGCAGGATGGAGAGCGGCAGAACGGCTGTAGACCTGCTTACTTCACGAAGCGAAGAGGATGCGCTGAAGATAGGCAGCGCAATCAACGTGCACAACAATGACCGCAAACATATAGATCGTGAAATAACCTCCGCCGCAATAGAGATGGCAAGAGAGATTCCGGATTTCGAGAATATGAAATCTACCGTGGTCTATAACCCGTCGTGGCACAAGGGGGTGGTGGGAATCGTGGCGAGCAGGCTGGTGGAAAAATATTACCGTCCCACGATTGTGCTTACCAAGTCGAACGGCTATGTGACAGGGTCGGCCAGAAGCATTCCCGAGTTTGATCTGTATGAGGCTATTGAAAGTTGTTCAGACTTGCTGGAAAACTTTGGCGGACATACATATGCCGCTGGCCTTACCATGAAGGAGGAGAACTTGAAAGCCTTTACTTCCCGTTTTGAGGCGTATGTGAGGGACAAGGTTACCAAGGAGATACTCACGCCCATAGTGCATGTAGATTCTTTTCTGGAATTCAAACAGATAACTCCTAAATTCTTTAGGATATTAAAGCAATTCCAGCCTTTTGGACCGGGCAATCTTTCACCGGTATTCCTGACTGAAAACGTTTATGACAACGGCAACGGCAGAAAGGTTGGAAGCGACAACGGACATCTGAAACTGGAACTGATTCAGGAAGACGAACCTTACAGAAGCATTTCGGCGATAGCCTTCAACCAGTCTGAACATTTTGAGCATCTCCAGGCCGGCAATCCTGTTGACATCTGCTATTCAATTGCCGAGAACTACTATCGCGGCATTGCAAATATCCAACTTAGAATCAAGGATATACGTAATAGAGAAGATTTTATTTGATCTTCTCTCCCCTAATCTTCATCTGATGGAGGCGGAAGAAGTTCCGCAATCTGGCCGACAATCCTGTTCAGCCCCCAGATACTCGTATCGACTGTAAAGTTTGCAGCCGATTTGTATATCTGCTCTCTTTTTGCGGTAAGCAGGCGTATCTCTTCGCGCAGCCCCTCCTCAGACTTGTCTGCGAGCAGCGGTCTTTTTGCCTTTCCCTTGACCAGCCTTTTGTACAGAGCCTCTTCGCTGCAGTAAAGGTATATTACAATGCTGTTGTTTTTTACCAGTTCCGCGCTCTCAGGTTTTGTGAGTGTCCCTCCGCCGAGGGCGAGCACCAGATTTTTTTTGGATTCCGTGAATATTTCGCTGAGTGCGCTATACTCTTCCGCCCTGAAGGGTTCCTCTCCGTTTTTTGCAAAGTAGTCTGAGATTGAGCATCCGAACCGTTTTTCGAGCATGTTGTCCAAATCTATGAAATCTGTACCAAGGTAATTCGAGAGGAATTTGCCCACGGTGCTTTTGCCCGCTCCCATAAAACCGCACAGAGAGATAATCATTGCCATATTTCCAGATGTTAGAACAGGGTGGGGGAATCGTCGTAATCCATCTCGGCACCGGTGTTTTCAGCAGCCTGTCTCTCCTCTTCATTCAGGCTCCTGCTTTCCATTGCAGCAGCCTCCTGCACATCGAGCGGTTCTATGAATTCTATTGCAGAAACCTGGAACGAGGTGGCCCTTTTCCCTTTTGCCCTGAATCCCTTTTTTGCAATGAATTCTGCTACGTTTATGATTTCGGGCTCCCTCTTCTGGTTCTTGCCTCCGAATGTAATCATTATCCTGGGCAGTACATCTTCCGAAAATGAGACGAACCTGCTGCCTTCAGCCTGGGAGATGAACGGGACGGGCATCTCGTTCGGCTCAAAAGAGCATCTTTTGATATAATAGCTTTCAGATTCTCCGTCGAAATATACAATGCTGTAGACCTTCCGGGAATCGAATTTCTCTATTTTTTCTATTTCGCCCTGATAGCGGTTGCTCAAATCGAAATTTGTTGTGCAGTATGTGCCGTCCTTGAAAATGGCCAGAATCCTGTCGCCGTCCTGGAATTCTCCGAGAAACTCTCCGTGTTTTTCCTCGTTCAGCCTGTTTATGTCACGGTCGAACCAGATTGGCTTGCCTCCAATTGTGGAGATGCCTTTGGATTTAAGCTGTATCTTGTGGACAGGGTTCTTTGTGAGTATGTTGCCCATGGAATTCCTGCCTTTCACCGCAATGGAGGCAAAATCGAATTCGAATATGAGCTTTTTCAACTTCGGACGCGGTTTGAGGAATACTTTCAGCACTTCGGCCTCACCGTTGGGGTTCGCAGATAACCAGAGTACCTGCGAGTCAGGTTTGCCAGATGTGAGGTCATACTCCTTGTCGCGGGTTGCGCTGGTTACAGAAAAACGCTTTACGTATGTAATACCGTTTCTGCCGTCGCGATATGCCGCGTTGTAGATTGTGCGGGTGTCGTTCTTTACAAAGACCCCGGCATGTATTATGTTCTTCCCGACAAAGGCCTTGTCTGATACTTTGGTAATGGTGTATTTTCCGTTTTTAAGGAAGACTATTATGTCGTCTATGTCGGAACATTCGCATACATATTCCGCGTTTTCGTCTTTTTTGAGCGCCATGCCCACGAACCCCTCGCTTCTGTTTATGTAAAGTTTTGCGTTCGCCACGGCAACTTTTGTGGCTTCAATGGTCTCGAAGTTGCAGATTTCAGTGAGTCTGGGATATTTGCTGCCATACTTTTTCTTGAGATTGCGATAGTAGGCAATGGTATACTCCACTATGGCGGCAAGGTCTGAAGAGACTTGCGCAATCTGGCTCTCTATGGCCGCAAGTTTGTCATTCACCTCTTTTACATCGAATTTCGATATTTTTCTTACAGGCCTCTCCACCAGTTTGATTATGTCGTCCATTACAATGGGCTGCCTTACCACATTCTGGTATTCGAGCATTTTGCGGTATATCCGCTGCAACTGCTCTTCCCATGTCACCGCATCCTGCTCCAGCATGCGGTAAACCTTGTTTTCAAAGAAAATCTTCTCCAACGAGCAGTAGTGCCATTCCCTGTTGAGTTCGTCGAGCCTTATCTCCAACTCCTGCCTGAGCAGTTCTTTCGTATGCTCTGTATTGTATTTGAGAATCTGGTCCACTCCCATGAAGTGGGGGCGCTTGTCCATTATCACGCAGCCGTTGGGAGAGATGGAAATCTCACAGTCGGTAAAGGCGTAGAGGGCGTCTATTGTCTTGTCGGGAGATATGTCGTTGGGCAGTGTAATTATGATTTCGGCATGCTGTGCCGTGTTGTCGTCTATCTTCCTGATTTTTATCTTGCCCTTGTCGTTGGCTTTTATTATGCTTTCTATCAGCGACTCCGTTGTCTTTCCGTATGGAATCTCCGTTATGGCGAGAGTCTTTTTGTCTATCTTCTCTATTTTTGCCCTCACCTTTACCACGCCTCCGCGCAGCCCCTTGTTGTAGCGGGAGCAATCAGCCAGACCTCCTGTCGGAAAATCTGGATAGAGTTCAAACTCTTCTCCCTTGAGGTATGCAATGGAGGCATCTATCAGTTCGTTGAAATTGTGAGGAAGTATTTTTGAGGCCAGTCCGACAGCTATACCCTCCACACCCTGGGCCAGCAGCAGCGGAAATTTTATGGGAAGGTTTACAGGTTCCGGCTTGCGCCCGTCATACGAGTTCATCCACTCCGTTGTCTTTGGGTTGAATGCAACCTCGTTTGCGAATTTGCTGAGCCGGGCCTCTATGTATCTTGGTGCAGCGGCACAGTCTCCGGTAAGGATGTTTCCCCAGTTTCCCTGGCAATCTATAAGCAGGTCTTTCTGTCCCATCTGCACAAGGGCGTCTCCAATGGAGGAATCTCCATGCGGGTGGTATTGCATGGTCTGCCCCACGATATTGGCCACCTTGTTCAGTTTGCCGTCGTCTATCTGTTTCATGGCGTGAAGAATGCGCCTCTGTACGGGCTTCAGCCCGTCTGAAATGTGGGGAACCGCCCTTTCAAGTATTACATACGAAGCATAGTCCAGGAACCAGTCCTGATACATGCCTGTAAGCTTGTACTTGTTGCCGCCCTCCTGGATAAGCCTGTCGAATTTCCCGTTTGATGAAGCAGATTCCTGCTCCTGAGTCTGCTGAAAAATGTCTTCTGCCATTTACCGGATTGTGTTATGGATTCAAAATTCGCATGGCAAAGATACGAAAAATCGGAACTTTCCTACTGGATATACCCGAATCTTTTGAGTTCCCTCTTGTTTTCGCGCCAGGCAGGGTCTACCTTCACAAACATTTTCAGAAATACCTTTTTTTCAAAGAATTTTTCCATGTCTTTTCTGGCCTGTACTCCCACCCGTTTGAGCGCTAATCCTTTAGGCCCTATGATTATTCCTTTCTGGGATTCTCTCATGACATTGATGACGGCCTCTATCCTGTATATGTCATCATCTTCCTTGAAATTTTCAATTACCACTTCGGTACAGTACGGAATCTCTTTCTGGTAGTTGAGCAATATTTTTTCCCTTATTATCTCAGAGGCAAAAAAGCGCAGGCTTCTGTCTGTAAATACGTCGCGGTCGTACCATGCGTGCTGGTGCGGAAGCAGTTCCAGAATTTTGTCCAGAATACTCTTTACGTTGAATCTGTTCTGGGCGGAGATAGGGATTATCGTAGCTTTCGGAAGGAGTTCCCTCCACATCTGTACAATCTCCTCCAGTTTCTTCTGGTCTGTCAGGTCTATCTTGTTTATTGCAAGTATGACGGGAGATTCCACTTTCCGGAGCCTCTCTATGTATTCCATGTTCTTGTCGGCCTTTTCGACCACATCCGTTACATAGAGGATAATGTCTGCATCGCCTATGGCCGTATCCACAAACTGCATCATGCTCTCCTGCAGCATATACTGCGGCTTGAGGATTCCGGGTGTGTCGGAAAAGACAATCTGGTAGTCGTCTCCGTTGAGGATGCCCATTATCCTGTGCCTGGTTGTCTGTGCCTTGGCTGTGACAATGGAGAGTTTCTCACCCAGAATGCAGTTCATCAGGGTGGATTTGCCGACATTGGGATTCCCGATGATGTTTACGAACCCCGCACGGGTTATTGTGTCGCCGCTATTCATAAGCCCCCATTTTCAGCATTGCAATTTCGCTCTCTTCAAGGAAACGCCATTGTCCTCTTCTGAGATTTTTCTTGGTGAGTCCGGCAAAGTAGACTCTGTCGAGTTTCTTTATCTTATATCCCAAATGTTCGAACATCCTTCTGATAATGCGGTTTCTGCCGGAATGAATCTCAACCCCCACCTGGGTTTCGTCATTATCGATATATGATATGCTGTCTGCCTTTATGAAACCGTCTTCCAGCTCTATGCCGCCAAGCAGCGCTGCCATGTCTGTGCCCTTGAGCCTTTTGTTGAGGAATACATGGTAGATTTTCTTCTTCTGGTATGAGGGGTGCATGAGCTTGTCTGCAAGATCGCCGTCGTTGGTGAGCAGAAGCACGCCTGTCGTAGCCTTGTCCAGTCTTCCTACAGGGAAAACCCTTGCAGTACATTTGTTCTTTACCAGACCCACCACAGTATCTTTTGCATGAGGGTCGCTGACAGTGGTTACAAAATCCTTGGGCTTGTTCATGACAATGTATACTTTCTCCTCGTTGCGGATGGCCTCGCCATTGAATTTTACAATGTCGCCGGGGTATACCTTCGTGCCAAGTTCGGTTATAATCTTGTCGTTGATTGAGACAAGCCCCGTGGAGATGTATGTGTCAGCCTCTCTTCTGGAGCATAGTCCGCTGTTTGCAATATATTTGTTGAGCCTTATGCCCTCGCTGTCGTTTGCTGCCGCCTGCTTTTCAGATTTCCTTACAGGCTTTGCCGCTCTTGCAGGTCTTGACATTCCGGCCTCTTTCGCGGTTCTTGTCTTTTTTGCCGGCTCACGTCTTCCTGCCGTTATTTTCTCTTTATCCCATGCAAAGGCTCTCTTTTCTCTCTTTTCAGTTCTTGCGCCTTCTCTGTCTCTGTTTGAACCATATTTCCTCCCGGATGATGGTCTGCTGGATTTTGCGGTATTTTTCATCTTATGTAGAATTTCGCCGCAAATTTATGCCAATAACAAATAAATTCCTATTTTTACAACTCATTTTTCTTTAGGGATATGTCTGTGTCATTTAGATTTTCGCCGTTGTTGAGGGAGAATGTGAGTGTTGCTTTGAAATCTATTGTAAGTAACAGACTCAGGTCATCTCTCACCATAATCATCATTGCCATAGGAATTACCTCTCTCATAGGTATCCTGACAGCCATAGATGCATTTACAAAAGAGATTGAAAGCAGTTTCGAGCAGATGGGGACAAATTCTTTTGAAATATCCCGCAACTACTATTCAACTGCTTCTTCGGAACGCAAACGGGTGATAAACCGGAGGGAACTGTCGTATTATCAGGCCAGGGAGTTCAAGGATGAGTTTGATGTGCCTGCAACTGTCGCACTGTATGCCGTAATATCTTATTCGGCAACTGTAAAATACGGTTCTGAAAGCACCAGCCCCAATGTCATGCTGACAGCCGTGGATGAAGATTATATAGATTATTCAAACTTTTCGATAGCTCAGGGCAGAAATTTTACGGAGAGCGATGTGGAGAGCGGGATTTACGTATGTATAATCGGGAACGGTGTCGCTGAGAGGCTTTTCGGAAACGCTTCGCCGCTGGAAAAGGTCGTGACGGTTTCGGGAATCAGGTTCCGCGTGATAGGTGTGCCGCGCAGCATGGGCGCGACATTCAGCGGCGGAATAGACAACAGCGTACTGATTCCCGTCCAGTGTGCACGCGGTTATTTTATAAATGACAACACTTCGTTTACAATCGGGATAAAACCTGACTCCAAAGTTGCAGACATGGAGCAGGTTTACGACAGGGCCGAGCAGCTTTTCCGTTCTGTAAGACGGCTCTCTCCGGCGGATGCAAGCGATTTCAGAATATCTAAGAACGATGCAATAATATCTGATTTCAAGAGTATAACGGGAACTGTTACCGGCATTGCGGTGGCTATAGGACTTATAACTCTTCTTGGTGCGGCTGTCGGGCTTATGAATATAATGCTTATATCGGTAAAGGAGAGGATTGCCGAGATTGGAACGCGGCGTGCCATAGGCGCTTCGGCAAGGATGATAAAGCAGCAATTTTTGCTGGAGTCTGTGATTATCAGCGAAATTGGTTGCGTTGCCGGGATTGTGCTGGGAGTCCTTGCAGGCAACGGTGTGGCGGCAATAATGGGCGGTGCTTTTGTTGTGCCCTGGGCAAGAATGCTCTTTGCTGTAATCCTGTGCATAGCGGTAGGTGTTCTTTCGGGCTATATCCCTGCAGTGCGGGCATCGAAACTGGACCCCATAGAATCTTTGCGTCATGAGTAGAGCCTGCCGTTTCCGCTGGAGCCGGAATGTAATGTTTATAACTGCCGTGTGCCTTCTTCTTATGGCGGGTGGCATCTGGATTGTTGCGGTGCAGCAAATACCGCAATGGTGGGGAGTCCTTTTCAAGTCTGCGGTAATTGGAGGAATTTTTCTTGCAGTGGGATATAGCGTGACTCTGATTCCATTGGAACTTAAATGGGATTCATCCCGAATCAGAATCACAAGGCTCTTCTCAAGCACGGTCATACCTCTGGCAGAGGTCAGACAGGTGAAAAAATTTCCGTATGCCTCTGTGGAAAGTTCCATCCGCACATGCGGCAGCGGCGGAATGTTCGGATTTCTCGGACATTTCAAAAATGAGGAGGTGGGGCGTTATGTCATGTATGCTACGGAACTGGATAATTTAGTTATGGTCAAAACTGCAGGTAAGACATATGTATTCAGTTGCGTGGTACGGGAAGAGTTTATATCAGACATAAGAGAGTATCTGGCAAACGAAGTTTAAATTTTTTTTGCAGAATTGAAAATATTGCATACATTTGCAGTCCCGAAAGGGGAGAGTTCTTTTTGAAAAGACAGGAGCGTACTATGTTACGTGACTGTCGCCTGAATGAAGTTTGACGCAGTAATTGGCAAAAAGAAACGAGAAGAGGGGAGCATAGCTCAGTTGGTTTAGAGCATCTGCCTTACAAGCAGAGGGTCGGGGGTTCGACTCCCTCTGCTCCCACAAACAAATAGAAAGCATCGGAAGATGCTTTTTTTATTTGTCGTATTTCAAAGAAATACCTTTATTGTCCAGCCCTTTACGGGCGGGTGCTCCTTTCAGTCGCAGTCCCTGCAGGACTTTATTATTGTCAGTGCACCACGGACACCCTCTTTACGTTTGCGGTATTTCAAGAAATATCCATATTGTCCCGAATAGAATAATAAATTCAAAATGAAAGAGATAGATCCAATGAAGACATCCCGTGCATATGCATTCGAGATGTGGATGAACGCCCCTATGCCCATGGTTACCTTTTTCAGGACGCTCGATGTATCCGCGCTGGTCAAAGCCGGCAAAAAAAGAGGCCTGAAATTCAATATGCTGATGTGCTGGTGTATTGGAAAGGCGGCAAGCGGAATCAAGGAATTTTATATGTTGCCTGTGGGCAAAAGACTGATTCAATATGACAGAATCGCTGTCAATACCATTGTTGCCGACAGCAGGGGAGAGGTAAGCTCCTGCGATATTCCCTTTTCAGAGGATTTGCAGCGGTTTAACGACGATTATCTGAAATTGACGGCCCGGGTGGCGGAAAGTTGCCGGAATCATGATCTGACCGACAGCATGGTGATAGGCACGTCGGCTTTGGCTCAATATGACATTGACGGCGCGGTGGGGATGTACAGCGGAATATTCAACAACCCGTTCCTGATTTGGGGCAGATACAGGCGGCATCTGTGGAAAAAAAGTCTGACAGTGTCGTTCCAGTTTCACCATACCCAGATGGATGGGGCGCATGCGGCAAAATTTCTCGACACTCTTCAGAAAAATATCTCCGCTATTTCCTCTTTCTATAGGTAAAGGCTGCAATTATGCAGAAAAAAACAGCAAATCCTGTCAGTGAGGCATATTGTGTCCAAAGGTCAGCTATGGTAGCCCCTTTCAGATAAACCGAACGCATGATTTCTATAAAGTAGCGTGGAGGAATGGCGTAGGTGATGCACTGCGCCCATCGGGGCATGGAGGCAATGGGCGTGAACAGTCCGCTCATCAACTGGAATATGACAATGAAAGCAAACATAAGGAAAATGCTTTGCAGAATGGTGGCAGACTTGTTGGCAATGAATACCCCTAATCCCGACATAACGAGACTGAACAGGGCTGCTGCAAAATAAATGTTTACAATACTGCCTTCCGGTACAAGCCTGTATACCAGCCATCCTATAAGCATTCCGACTGTCACGACCAGTATTCCGACAACCCAATAAGGTATCAGTTTTGACAAGATGAATTCCAACCTTCCGACTGGTGTAACGTTCATGGCTTCAATGGTTCCTGTTTCTTTCTCGCTGACAAGGTTGAGAGCGGGCAAAAAACCGCAAATGATAATGAGCAGCACTACCATGAGGGCCGGTATCATATAGTTACGGAAGTTGAGAGTCGGATTATATAAATTTACCGTGGAGGATTCCCGTGCAGACAGGCTGACACCTTGCTCTGCCTGCCAATGCGCGATTGTATTAGCCATAGAGATTGTGGCGTATTGTGTGCCGAGTGTGCCTTTGGTCGCGTTTACGCCGTTCGCTTTAATGCTCAGTTCTGGCTTCTTGCCGTTGGTCAGGTCTTTTTGGTAATCTTTTGGGATGGTGACAATGGCATCGGCCTCGCCCTCCTCTACCTGTCGGAACGCTTCATCATAAGTGAAATAGCAGCCTGTTACGGACAGGTATTCCGATGCATCCATGTCTGATGTCATCCGCCGCGATAATTCCGTCCGGTCATTATCTACCACGGCCACTTCCACGTTCTTAACGTCAAGTGTCGTCACAAGTGGAATAATCATCATGACCAGGATGGGCATGGCTATTATTAGACGCGGTATAACCGGATTTCGTTTTATCAGCGTCACTTCTTTCCTGAGCAGTATCTTCAATATCCTTGCATTCATGCCTCTTTTATTCTTTTGTATTGAACTTTTTTATGGCCATGGCCAATACGAATAATAACATTCCCGACATGACCAGGATTTCCGTCAGCACGTACCCGATGGGGAGTTGCTGAATCATCAATACCCGCATGGCCGAGATATACCAGCGAGCGGGAATGACGCATGAGAACCATTGAAGAGCCGACGGCATGTTCTCCACCGGAAAAATCATACCGGAAAGCAAGACCACCGGAATCATGAACATCACGCCAGAAACCAGCAGGGCCGATACCTGTGTGGAGGCAATGGTAGAGATGAGCAATCCCAATGCAAGAGCAAGGAGTACATATAGGATAGTTACCCATATCACATTGATTATGCTGAAGGAGAAAGGCAGGCCCAGTACGGTGTAGCTCAACGCCAGCATCAGCGTGAGGATAATGCACGAGAGCAGGAAGTAAGGCACCAGTTTTCCAAGAATGATTGTCCGGGGACGAGCCGGTGATACCAGCAACAGGTTCATGGTTCCAGTTTCCTTTTCGCTGACAATCGACACCGAAGTCATCATCGCGCAGATAAGGATGAATATCATGCCCATGATGCCCGGAACAAAATTGTATGCACTTTTCAGTTGCGGGTTGTAGAGCGTGTCGGTTACGACAGGGAAGCCTGCTGCAGAACTGATGATGCCTTCCAAATAGGCTGCAGAGGTCTGTGCCATATTGGTATTGGACGCATCCAGGATAATCTGATGTTTCAGCCGGCCGTCTTCCGTGCGGAACACTGCAGCGGCATCTGCCCGGCCTTTCCTGAGAATACTTTCCACTTCGCGATAAGGCACGATACCTTCAAACGTGAAATAGGAATTGTTGCGGAAGCGGTCTATAATATCTCTGGTCTGCTCTGTATGCTGTTCCACAACAGCAACAATTTTTACATTGTTGACCTCCGTAGATATGGCAAAGCCGAAGAGCAACAGCAGCACAACAGGCATGAGCAGCACCACCGTAATCGTGCGGAAGTCGCGCAAAATGTGCAGCGCCTCTTTCTTTATCAGTGACTGGAATATAGACATGACATTTGTTTTAGTTTGTTCAATCTCCTCTTTTCGCATCTTTTGCCACAATGCGAAAAACCTCGTCCATGGTTCCGGAATGGTATTGTCGTTTCAATTCTTCCGGACTCTCCAACGCCTTGACACGTCCATCCACCATGATGGAGATACGGTTGCAATATTCGGCTTCGTCCAGATAATGGGTGGTTACAAAGACCGTCATGCCTTCGGACGAAGCCCGGTAAATCATTTCCCAGAACTTGCGTCGGGTGTAAGGGTCAACCCCTCCGGTAGGCTCGTCCAGAAAGACAATATCCGGCGAATGCATGGTGGCGGCCGTAAACGCGAGTTTCTGTTTCCATCCGAGAGGGATATTCTTCACCAGTACATTCCGCATGTTTTCCATACCCAATGTCTTGAATACGGTATCGGCCTTTTCCCGGATGCTCTTTGCCGCCATGCCGTAGATGGTGGCGAACAGGTTCAGGTTCTCCCATACTGTCAGGTTCTCATATAGGGAGAATTTCTGGCTCATGTAGCCGATGTGCCGCTTGATTTCCTCCGCCTGACGGAGAATGTCATACCCAGCCACGGTACCGCTGCCCGATGTGGGAAAACTTAACCCGCACAACATGCGCATGGCGGTGGTCTTGCCCGCACCGTTTGCTCCAAGGAATCCGAATATCTCGCCACGGCGTACCTGCAATGTGATATGGTCAACGGCGGTGAAACTCCCGAATTTCTTGGTGAGGTCTTTCACTGATATTACTGTTTCCTTATCCATCATCCTTAGCCAATTTAATGAACAAATCTTCTATATTTCCCTTTGCCGGCCAAATCAAGGCATCTTCCAACCCTTTCTGCCTGAGTTCTTTTACGGCATCATCCGGATTGAAACCGTTGTTTGTTACGACATGCAACGTGGATCCGAATGTATAGCACTCTTTCACTTCCGGTAAAGTACGCAAAGCTTCCAAAAGCGGATACATCTCTTTGGACGATGCGTTGTAAAGATTTTTGTCCATGCCATCAACTAACCTGACCGGTGTATCCACATCAAGAATTCTTCCTTTGTTTATCAGGGCGATATGTTCGCAACGCTGGGCTTCGTCCATGTAGGAGGTGGAGACAAGAATCGTGATGCCCTTTTCTTTCAGCGTGGAGAGCATCTCCCAGAACTCGCTCCTCGACACGGCGTCCACTCCGGTTGTAGGTTCGTCCATGAGCAACACTTTCGGACGATGTATCAGCGCACATCCCAAGGCAAGTTTTTGCTTCATGCCTCCGGACAAGGCTCCCGCCTTGCGGTCAGGGAACTTTTTCAACTGGTCGAATATCGGGGCTGTCAAATCGAAATTCTTATTTACATCCACTCCAAACAGCGAGGCGAAGAAGTGCAGGTTCTCGCGAACGGTAAGGTCTGGGTAAAGGGAGAACTTCTCCGGCATATAGCCTATCTCGGCACGCAGTTTTTTGTGCTCTTTTACCACATCCAGACCTGCCACGGTAGCCGAGCCATCATCTGGGCTGAGCAAAGTGGCCAATATATGATACAGGGTGGATTTTCCCGCACCGTCAGGCCCGATCAGACCGAATATGGAGCCTTCGGAAACGGAAAGGTTCACATGGTCGAGAGCCAAGAGTTTTCCGTACCGCTTTGTCAGGCCTTGAATGTCAATTACATTTTTCATAAGCGAACCTCTCCATACTGCCCTAGTTTTAGGCGTCCGTCATTCTTTACCGCAACTTTTACGGCATATACAAGGTTCGCCCTTGAGTCTTGAGTCTGGATGGATTTGGGCGTGAATTCGCTCTCCTGTGCAATCCAGATAATCCTGCCGGGATATTCATACTGCTTGTCTCCGCCGAAATCGGCAATGACTGTCACTTCCTGTCCAATTTGGATATTGGCCAGCTGGGAAGCCGTGAAGTAGCTGCGGAGATAGATGTCGTTAAGGTTTGCCATTTTGAAAAGCGGCCGTCCGGGAGTTGTATATTCACCCTGCTCGGCGTATTTTTGCAGGACTGTTCCGGTTATCGGTGCGGTGATGCGGCTCTTGCGTATCTGTTCCTCTACCTGCTCTTTCTGATATTGCAGGGCGGAAGCGCTTTCCGTGATGGAGTTGCGGTTCTTGTCCAATGTGGAAAGCAGACCTTCCAGTTGTCCGCGCAAGGTTCTCAACTGCGCCTGGGCGTCATCGCTTTGTTTCTGAGTGGCAGCTCCATTTGCAAGCAAACGTTTAATGCGGTCGCATTCATTCTGCTGGTGGGCGATCTGCGACCTTAGCGCTGCAGCCTGTGCTGCAATGTCTGGAGATGACTTTTCAATGGAGAGCTGCTGGCTGTGAAGTTGTCTTTTCTGCAAATCCAGCAGGACGGTATCGACAAGAGCGACTTGTTGTCCGGCTATAATATTGTCTCCCTCCTCGATGTCAAACGATATAAGATTTCCGCAGGTCTCCGAAGATACGGTTACGGTATTTGCATCGAAGATGCCTGTAGCATCATACTTTTCAGCGTTTTGGCAGGAAGCCAGTACCATAATGAATATGAGGAATAATGCTCTCTTTTTCATTTGTTCAATGTATATTTAAGTTGATAAATGCTTTGTAGAAGTCGGATTTCCTGGTAGGATGCGTTGAGACGGGCTTGTTTTTCGTCCGTCAGCTTGGTGAGCAGATCAGTGGCGTCAATCACTCCGTTGTCAAGCTGGGATTCCGCCGCTTTCCGCACATTGGTACGGAGTTCCACTATCCGGTCGTTTTCTTTCATTATGGCTTTCAGTTCGTCGATATGGTCAAGCTGCGACCGGGTCTGCATATTCGTGTTGAACAGGAATACGTCTCGTTCTACCGCTATGTTGCCGGAGTAAAGGCGCAGTTTCCGTCTGTTGTTCTTCTTTGTATAAAACGCCCCTATGTTCCATGACACTTTCACTCCCGCAAGAATGTTGAACGAAAGGTCCCGGTTCATCATGCTCTTGAAATAGTCGAATCCCGGATAACCGTAATAAGCCTGGGCGAATAGCCCGATTTTGGGCATCGTGCTTGCTGTGATGCTTGCGTTTCTTGCTTCATTGGTTTGTAATTGTGCCTCGAAATGCCTCAGTTCAGGACGGTCGGGCATCAGGTCTTGGGGAATGGAGGTGTCCGGTTTCACCAGTTCCTGCCCGACGAGGCTTTTCCCTGTGAATATCTCCAATACTTTCCGGTAGCTTTTCGCCGTGCTTTCCGCCTGTATAAGCTGTTGGGCGGTGCTGAGATATTGGGCTTCCACCATGTCCACGTCGCTTTGCATGGCGGTGCCGTTTTCAAACATAGTCTGCAACTTGTCAAGGTTGCTTTGGAGTAAAGTTTGCATGTTCCGGGTCTGTTCGGCCTGTTCCTCGATGAGCAGGATACCGAAATACAAGTCTTCCACCCTCTCCCGGATGGCGTAAAGCTGGACATCCAGGGCGGCCTGCCGTTCCGCATCTTCGGCACGTTCTATCTTCTGTTCTGTTTTTGACACGCCTCCATCCCAGATGTTCTGGCTGATGTCTGCACCTACTTTATATTGCCATTCATTCAGTCCGGAAACGGACGTGCCTGTTTGTGAGATTATCCCTGCCAACGATTCAGGGAATACGGGAGTCTCATTCTGCACTGTCCCTTGCCCGTACACATTGATTTGCGGCAACCATCTCTTGTTGATGTCCGACAGGTTCACTTCTTTCGTGTGGTTCAGCAAATTATACTTCCGGATGAGGGGATAGTTCTCTTGTGCAAGTTTGACGCACTCTTCTACTGTTACTTGGGCTGACAAATGGATACCCGTAAACAGTGACAGTGCCAGGAACAGATACTGTTTCAACATAATCAATCGATTTTAAGTTTTCTTAAAATGGTTTCTACATTCTCTTTTTTACGTATGGCCAGAAATTCGTCATAACTGCCGTAATTGCTTCCTATCGCCTCGTAAACTATAGGAGCGGCCATGAAGGGAAATATGTTGAGCGAAACAATGTCTATAAGCAGCATCCGTGCATCGACAGACTTGCATGATCCCATGGCTGCGTATCGGTCGATTTCGTGTTGCAGGTTATCTAAAAGTCTGTTTACAATATCCGATACTCCTTTTTTCATGATTCCAATCTGCTCCGGGCGGGAAAGAACTTCGTTTACAATGAATCGGGGTAAATTCCGGTTGGAAGAGATGAAATCGAAGTGGCGTTCTATGCCCTGCCGGAGCCTTTCCTCCAAAGGCAGGTCGGCATCGCCGACGGCGCTCAACAGAATGTCGGCCAACATGCTTATTTTCTCCGATACAATCCGTTTGAAGAGTTTGTCCTTGGTGCGGAAATAATAATGCAGCATGGCATGCGTTACGCCGGCCGCTTCTGCAATGGTAGTTGTTCTCGCTCCGGCATATCCCTTTTCAAAAAACTCATTTTCTGCAGCTTTAAGGATCTTTGCCTCTGTCTCTTGCGGAGGTTTGTTTTTTTCAGACATTGTATTAACAATTTAGATTAACAATTTTGTTAATACAAAGATATGGCTTTTTACGGATTCTGCAAATCTGCATGATTTGTACCTCTGTTACGGATATTTGTAACCTGATTACTGATTTTTGTTCATCTGTTGCCGTATTCTGAATTTAATATCTTAATTTTGTTACAACGACAGGTATAAACCAGACAATAACGGTAAACATATACAATCATGAGCGAAATAGACGGAACGAAATCTTCTAAAGTCTACTATACAGACTTCAGATGCAGGCCGGACGAGGGCCCGGCAGACAAGTTGAAAAGGCTGATAAAGGCAGCGGGCATAGACAAGATAGATATGGAAGGCAAGTTCGTGGCAATAAAGATGCATTTCGGTGAGCATGGAAACCTTACATTTCTCCGTCCAAATTATGCCAGGGTCGTGGCAGATACAGTGCGGGAGTTTGGCGGAAAACCCTTTCTTACAGATTGCAACACTCTTTATCCGGGAAGCCGAAAGAATGCGCTGGAGCATCTGTACTGTGCATGGGAAAACGGATTTACCCCATTGACTGCGGGATGTCCCGTAATTATAGGCGACGGCCTGAAGGGAACCGATGACATTGCCGTGCCGGTAGAGGGCGGCGAGTATGTCAAGGAGGCAAAGATAGGGCGCGCCATTATGGATGCCGACATATTCATATCGCTCACCCATTTCAAAGGGCACGAGATGACAGGTTTTGGCGGGGCAATCAAGAACATAGGCATGGGATGCGGCTCGAGGGCCGGAAAGAAGGAGCAGCATTGCAACGGCAAACCGGTCATAGACCAGTCTCGCTGCCGCGGTTGCAAAAGGTGTATGCGTGAGTGTGCGAACAACGGGCTCGTATTCGATGAAAAGAGCAAGAAGATGAATGTAGACTTAGGCAACTGCGTGGGTTGCGGGCGATGTATAGGGGCATGTAATTTTGATGCGATAGATTTTGCGCAGAATGCAGCCGTAAAGGAGCTAAACTGCAGAATGGCCGAGTATGCCAAGGCTGTTGTAGACGGAAGGCCGAATTTCCATATCTCGCTTATATGCGATGTCTCTCCCACATGCGACTGCCATTCCGGGAACGACACACCCATAATCCAGGATGTGGGCATGTTCGCCTCTTTCGATCCGCTTGCCCTGGACCAGGCCTGCGTGGATGCCTGCCTGAGAGAGACTCCGCTGCCCAACAGCCAGCTTGCCGATGCAATGGCCGGAGAGGGGTTCGAAGACCATCATGACCATTTCGACAATACGAACCCCAATACAGAGTATAAATCCTGCCTCTCTCATGCAGAGAAGATTGGCCTCGGCAGCCGTACATATGAACTTGTAAAGGTGAAATAGATGCCCGAATGCGGTGCAGTTACGAAAATGTTACGGTAAGGTTTATTATATGTTAAGAATTGCGGAGATGCTTGCGTGGTATTCTCCGCAATTTTACCTTTGCGCCGGACTGAAAAAATCAGGATGAACAGAAAACCTTTCATTTTTTTGGCAATTGCAACTCTCTTTTTCAACAGTGTCGCACAGGCGCAAAGAATCAAGGGAAGCGATACGCTTCTTCCGCTTACTCAAGAACTTGCAGAGGAGTATCTGGCGGAGCATCCAGAAGCGGAGATAATAGTGACAGGTGGCGGTTCCGGAGTGGGAATAGCCGCGCTCATGGAGAATACCACCGATATTGCAATGGCCTCGCGCAGCATAAAGTTCGGCGAGAAGATGAAATTTGCAGAAGAGGGGCTGAAGGCGGCGGAAGTGACAGTGGCCTACGATGCGCTTGCGGTTGTAGTCCATCCGTCGAATCCGGTAGCCAGACTTACAAGAGAGCAGCTGGAGGCGATTTTCAGAGGAAAAATCACAAACTGGAAAGAGGTCGGAGGCGAGGATAGGAAAATCGTGGTCTATTCGCGCGAAACCTCCTCGGGAACATACGAATTCTTCAAAGAGAGCGTGCTGGAGAATAAAAACTATATGAGCAGCATCCTCTCCATGCCGGCGACAGGTGCAATCATACAGTCTGTAAGGCAGACAAAAGGGGCTATAGGCTATATCGGTCTGGCCTATCTCAACAGGTATGTAAAGGCGTTGGCGGTCTCTTATGACGGTGGGGTGCATTATGCCGAACCTTCGGTTGAGAATGCTATAAACGGAAGTTATCCGATTGTCCGTCCGCTTTATTATTATTATGATTCGAGAAAAGAGGCGGAAGTCTCTCCGTTCATATCATACGTAATATCGCCTAAGGGGCAGGAATCAGTACTGGAGCAGGGTTTTGTCCCTGTAACGGAAGAAGAGTAAAAGAGGCGGTAATATATGAGACGGATTTTCGAAAAAGCTGTTAAATGGTTGCTTACCGCAAGCGGTTTTGTAACGAGTATAGTCATTCTGCTTATTATAGGATTCCTTTTTACAGAAGGCGCAGGGCTGTTTAGGGAGAAGGTTATAGAGGAGGGGTATGTATTGGCCCTGAACAGGGAGAACAATGTAAAGGAGCTGACGGCAGCCCAGATAAAGGCAATTTTTGACGAAGATGTAACCAATTGGAAGGAATTCGGCGGGCCCGATATGAAGATAGAGCCTTTCAGGCTGGAAGATGCAGACAAACTCTTTACGGAAGAGGAACTGGGCGGCCAATATGAAAATGCAGGGAGTCTTATAGCATCTCTGATAGAGGCGCATCCCGGGATGGTGGCCTTTGTTCCGGAATCCATGATTCCAAAAGGGGCGAATCTTAATTTCATTGAGGACAGGTCCATCTCCCCGAAAGAGGTTTTTGCAGGTGCGGAATGGTTTCCTACGGCGACTCCCGCACCGCTTTTCGGCATGTGGCCTCTTCTGGCCGGAACGCTTTGGGTAAGCCTTTTTGCAATATTGTTTGCCCTTCCATTCGGTATAAGCATAGCTGTCTATATGTCGGAGGTGGCGTCGGAGAGGGTAAGAGGTTTTCTGAAACCGGTTATAGAACTGTTGAACGGTATCCCATCTGTGGTTTACGGCTTTTTCGGGCTTATTGTAATAGTGCCGCTGCTGCAGCAGGTATTTGGCCTTCCGGTGGGAGAAAGCGGTCTTGCCGGCAGCATAGTGCTGGCAATCATGGCGCTTCCAACCATAGTCACTGTAGCGGAGGATGCAATGCGCAACTGCCCCCGTTCGTTGCGTGAGGCAAGTCTGGCGCTTGGAGCCACCCACTGGCAGACTGTCTATCGGGTAGTCATACCTTCATCCATGTCGGGCATAGCGTCGGGCGTAGTTTTGGGCATAGGACGGGCTGTAGGAGAGACAATGGCAGTCCTTATGGTTACCGGAAATGCGGCGGTCGTACCCTCTTCCATTCTTGAACCGCTCCGTACGATACCGGCCACAATCGCTGCGGAATTGGGTGAGGCTCCTGCCGGAGGGGCGCATTATCAGTCGCTTTTCCTTTTGGGAGTCATCCTGTTTTTCATAACGTTTTTCATAAATCTCTGCGTGGAGTATATCTCGTCGCGCAACAAGGCAAAAAGCAGTTAGAGTATGGCAATAGAGACATTTCCAAAAGGGTACGGAGCGCGTAAACGCAGATCGCAGAAAACGGCGTTCGGAATATTCAAAGGGTTGAGCCTGTTTATAGTGCTTGTTCTCTTTGCAATACTCGGCTTTATAATATACAGGGGCGCCGGTGTGATAAACTGGACATTCCTTACCGAGGCCCCTTCCGACGGCATGACCTCAGGAGGAATATTTCCGGCCATAATAGGAACTCTTCTCCTTATGGCAGGCAGTGCAATCGTGGCCTTCCCTGTAGGTATAATGAGCGGAATCTACATGAATGAATATGCCTCGAAAAGCGGCCGGGCGGTTAAGTTCATAAGACTTATGACAAATAATCTGAGCGGTGTTCCATCCATAGTGTTCGGTCTTTTCGGAATGGCGCTTTTTGTCAAATATCTGGGATTCGGAGACAGTATACTTGCCGGTTCCCTTACGCTCGGCCTGCTTTCTCTTCCGCTTGTCATAAGGACTACAGAGGAGGCGCTTAAAGACATACCTGCCGGAATCCGCGAAGGAAGTCTTGCTTTGGGCGCATCCAAATTGCAGACAATCTGGAAGGTTGTGCTGCCGATGGGAATGCCGCGCATAATCACCGGGCTTATTCTCTCCCTGGGAAGGGTGTCGGGAGAAACAGCTCCGATTCTTTTTACATGTGCTGCATATTTCTTTCCCCAGCTGCCTGCTTCTATTTTCGACCAGTGCATGGCATTGCCCTATCACCTGTATGTAATCTCTACAAGCGGCACAGATATGGAGGCACAGCAGCCCATAGCATACGGAACAGCCCTGGTGCTCATAATAATAGTTTTGGTGATAAATCTTCTGGCGGGAGTGCTGAGGAGATATTTTGAAAACCGTCTTAAACTCAAATAGAACAGATGAAAAAGATAGAGGCCATAGATGTAAATTTCTATTACGGAGACTTCCATGCGTTAAAGGGAATATCAATGGATATTCCGCAGAATAAGGTCGTGGCTTTCATAGGCCCGTCGGGTTGCGGAAAATCTACTTTTCTGAGACTCTTTAACAGGATGAACGACCTTATCCCCGGGGCGAGGCTGCAAGGCAGTATTCTCATAGACGGGCAGGATATATACGCCCCCGGCGGAATGGAGGTGGATGAACTGAGAAAAAACGTGGGAATGGTCTTCCAGCGTCCCAACCCTTTTCCGAAAAGCATATTCGACAATGTGGCCTACGGGTTGAGGGTGAACGGTATAAAGGACAAGGAGTTTATAAGGCAGAGAGTTGAGGAGTCTCTTCGCGGCGCGGCTCTCTGGAATGAGGTGAAGGATAAATTGAACTCTTCTGCCTACGCACTCTCCGGAGGACAGCAGCAGAGACTTTGTATTGCAAGGGCCATGGCCATTTCCCCCTCGGTGCTTCTGATGGATGAGCCGGCTTCGGCTCTTGACCCCATCTCTACTGCAAAGATAGAAGAACTTATATGCGAGTTGCGCAGCCAGGTTACAATAGTGATTGTAACGCATAATATGCAGCAGGCGTCGCGTGTGAGCGACAAGACCGCCTTCTTCTACATGGGGGAGATGGTTGAGTATGGCGATACAAAGGTGATATTTACCAATCCCAGCAAAGAAGCTACGCAGAATTACATTACGGGGCGTTTCGGTTAGGACTGGGTTTATATGGATTTTGAAATGTTTTGTCTGAGGTTGAAAATATAACGTTATGGTAAAATTTGTGGAATCGGAGCTCGTGCAGCTCCGCAACGAGGTTTACGAGATGTGGACATTGGTCTACAAGCAAATGGAACAGGTCAAACAGGCCGTACTCAATATGGATAGGGATGTGGCCAAACAGGTTCTCATGCGCGAGCGCCGTGTAGATACAATGGAGTTGAAGATAGACAGCAAGGTGGAGGATATAATAGCACTCTATACTCCTGTTGCAATAGATTTGCGCTTTGTACTGGCAATGTTCAAGATAAACAATGACCTTGAGAGAATAGGAGACTATGCAGACGGCATGGCGAGGTTTGTAAAGGATGCGGCCGGGGCTGCGCTTGATACGGAACTTGTAGGCAGACTGCGCCTGGAAGAGATGTTTTCCACAGTTCTTGTAATGATGGACAGTCTCAAGCAGGCACTCATGGATGAAGATCCCGCAAAGGCTGCCTCCGTATTGGAAACAGACGATATCCTGGATGAAATAAAGAACTCTTCAATAGAGATTCTTGTAGATTATGCAAAAAAGCATACAGATTCAATCTATCTCTGCATAGGGCTGGCAGGTGTCATACGCAAGATTGAAAGGACCGGAGACCATCTTTCCAATGTGGCGGAAGATATTGTGTTTTATATAGATGCCAAGGTGCTTAAGCACAATGCCGATCAGGAACAGGCTCAGTGACGGGACAAATGCAGTGCAGTATGAATGTCGGAGACCGAAAATCTCCGACATTTTTTTTATGTTGTTGTAACAATGGCGGCATGTTTTCGTCATTATTGTGAAAACGGTTAAATTTACGAAGTAGAAAAGAGCCATGAAAAGAATAGTGTCAAGAGAAAAAGTTATTGCAGTTGCGGCAGCGGCGCTGCTGACATTTACATTTTGCTTTCTGCCGGGGCAGGCATCGGCAAATGATTCGGTTACCGGCGTAATGAAAAGTTACAGGAGTTGCAGCGGTGTGCAGTATCTGAATGTAAATTCTTTCCTTTTACGGATAGCGGGAATAATATCCGGTGATGACGATGCACGGCAGATTCTGGGTTGTTTGAACAGAGTGGCGATTGTCTATGCCGAGGATGCTTCGGAAGAGGTGAAGAGGGAGATTATGGAGTCTGTAAACCTTGAACTCGAAAACGGATATGAAATCATGACCGAGGTCAGGGATAATACAGACGATCTTTCTGTCTGGTGCAGACTCAGAAATGAGAGAATTTCAGAAATGGTTGTGGTGTCCGGTTCAGAATCTTCTGTAATCTATCTGAAAAGCAAGGGCAGTGGTATCCCCGTTTCAGAGATCGCAAGGTTTGTTTCCGGCAGCAGCGATATTGTAAGGTTGTAAACTGAACATGGAGAGGGAGGATTTCAAACGGGTCTGGCTGCCGCTGAGCGGGAACTTCTACAGGGCGGCTTATCTTGTTCTCGGATCTGAGCAGGAGGCAAAGGACATTCTGCAGGATTTGTATGTAAAACTTTGGAATATCCGCAGTTCACTTGAAAACATAGACTCTCCTCTTGCATACGGCACAAGAATTATCCGGAATATGGCGCTTGACAAGGTGCGCAGCGCATCGTACCGTACGAGAAGGGTGGGTGTCGTGGCCATGGAGGAACTCCCTCTGTCGGATACACCTTTCCAAGGGTCTGCCGAGCATGGGCTGATTGAGAAAGAGATGGTTCTGAAACTGAAACAGACAATTGTCGGGATGCAGGAACCTCAAAGGAGTGTTGTTCAGATGAGGCTTTTCAAGGATATGGATTATGCCGAAATTGCCCGTAAGACCGGCCTGTCGCAAATAAATGTAAGAGTGATTGTAAGCAGAGGCAAGAAAATGATTGCCCGGGCATTGAGTGAATATTAATAGATTACGGCTATGAAAGAGAAAGATATAAATGAAATTGAGATTCCAAATGGGCTTGAGGCGGAAATGTCTGACTTTATAGACTCCATGGATGCCGCCGAAAGGGTAATGGCGGAAGAGAGGCGTAGAAAAGGTGCCGTAAGGTGGAGTTATGTTGCAGGAGCGGCTGCAACGGCAGCGTTGCTTCTGACTTTCCTTTTCAGGCAGCCGGCAATGCCGGAAGATACCTTTACAGACCCGCATGAGGCCTATGCATGTGTGGAGCAGGCGTTGGCGTCCATTTCGGAAAAAATGGGGAGCGGCGTGCAGCAGGCACGGAGAGCAGGAGACAAAATAGATGCCGGCACTGCAAAAATCAAGGAATTGTATAACAGAAAAACAAACTAACTCTAATATTATGAAAAAGACGGTAATTTTCATTTTTGCCATGTTTATGGCTGTCGCAGCCTTCGCTCAGGGAGGGAAGGAGTTGTATAACAAATATTTAGGAAAGGATGGCGTGAGTTCGGTCTATATTTCGCCCACGATGTTCGAGATGATAAAGCAGATTCCGGACATTGAGATTGAAGGCGGAGGTTCTTTCAATCTCGGTGAACTTATCAAGACTTTCGACGGTATGTATATCCTTGACATCGAAAATGCCGAGTTCGTTTCGGAGGTTGAGAAGAGTGTGGAGGCCATGGTGGAGAAGGGCAGATACAAACTTCTTATGGAGGCTGTGGACGGAGGCTCCCGCGTGCATATCTATATCGTTCAGGAGGGGGATACCGTTAGGGATTTCCTTATGCTTGCAAGCGAGAACGGAGGAGGAAGTGACGGAGGTTCCACCGCAGTGATTTCTATTTCCGCGAAAATGGCCATGTCTGAATTGCAGAAACTTCTGGCATCGGCAATGCAGTAGCGTCACTTTTCTTTTGGAGTGAGCAGAGTTACATTGTATACGAATTCACTGCTGTGGCGGTGATGTGTCTTCGCCCAACGGTTATCATCAAAAGTCCCTACGAAAAGGCTGTCCGCACTCTCCCAGATGTCGGGCAGCTCTTTTTTTACAGGTTCATGCGTGATGACAACGCACGGGAGTTTCTGCAGAAGCGAATCCCTGTCGGAAACCTTTAATGGCCTGATGACTCTGCCTGCCGCATACACTATTTCTATGCGCAAAGGATTTTCGCTGTTGTAGTAAAATGGAATACCGTTCAGTTCAGGAATGTCTCTTGCCTTGGAAATGCTCTCCATTTCCGGGTTGTTGATTACATTCTTGAGCGATGGCATTGCGAACAGTTCGGCAAAGAGGAAGAGTGCCAGAACCGTAGTTACCATCTTTATCGGCTTGAGCCTGCGTGCATATATTGCGAGCATTACCGCCGCGGCCCAGATTACAGCGGCAAACAATATCATTTTGGCAAGAGTTATGTACCCGGGAGTATACAGAAATATCCACGCTGCGACAGGAATGGCAAAGACAACGGCTGCCAGCGCCCAACTGTTTATTCCGAACAGTATCTTGTCTGTCTTGAATACCGATTTGTATCTTAGCCTCTCTTCCCAAAGGGTAATGAGGTAGCCCATCAGATAACTTGCTGGTATAAGAATGGGAAGCAGGTATCTGTTCTTTTTTTCAGGAAAGAGTGAAAGGAGTACCAGCATTATGAACATCCATGCGAAAGGGAGAAGGTAAGACTTGTTTTTCCTGTCGTCTCCGGACCACAGAGGAAGCAGGATTGCCGTAGGCAGCAGCAGCGACCATACACCGCTTTCGAGGAAGAATTTCCAATAGTAGTACCACGGACGCACGTTGTGGTTGAGCCATGCACCTGATTCTTTCTCCGCGACATACGCCATGGCCTCGGGATGGAAGGCATAGATGTAGGCATACCACCACAGACCTATTACAAGACAAAGAACCACGGTTACAAGAATTCCATTGCCTTTTCTTTTAAGGGAGGGCCTGTTTGTCATGGCAAAGGCGGCAAGCAGCGGAAGCAGCAGGGAGTAGAAGGAGATGGGCCCTTTGCTGAGAAATGAGAGCCCCATCATTATTCCGCTTATTATAAAATTCCTCCATTTGCATCCGGGCAAGGTCAGCCCCTTGCACAGATAGTAGATTGCGCACATCATGAATGCGTGGCAATATATGTCCCATGAGGCTGTACGCCCCATCAGTATGACACTGTAGCAGGTACATAGAATCATGGTCGCCACCATGGGGTTTATGTCCGGCATGAAACGGGTGAACTTGTAAAAGTAGAATACCAGCAGCAAGGCTGCGAGTGCGGCCATTCCTCTTTGGAGTGCAAGATTGTCGGGGGATATTATTTCCGCCGCCGCCGTAATCCATGTGGGAAGAGGCGGCTTTTCCAGCCTCAGGTCTCCGTTGAGGGTAGGGACAAGCCAATGCCCGTCATAGACCATTTCTCTTGCGGTTATGATGTTTCTGGACTCCATAATGTCCGGCACGATAACCGTGTTGTTTACGAAAAATGTAATAAACGAGATGAATATTATTGTGATAGCGGCGTTTATCTTATTTTGTCTTGGCATAGGCTTTCCAAAATGATTCGCCGGCAAAGATAGAGAAAAAAATACCAAGAATTTGCAATACGGTTGCATCGGTTTTTGTCATAATTTTGCACAAACTGATTTTGACAATAACTGTCGGAGAAAGATTCATATTATGACAGAGAATATTATGGCAGAGAAGAATTTTCACGTGTCGGGGATGAGCTGTGCCGCCTGTGCCGCCCGCGTAGACAAGGTGCTGAACGGGCAGGAGGGGGTATGCAAGGCAGAGGTCAATTTTGCAGCAGCATCGGCAAGGGTTCTCTATGACCCTGATATTTGCTCTCCGGAGTTGCTTGAAAAGGCGGTCCGGGATGCAGGGTATGACCTGATAATTGAAGATGACAGTACGGCGGACGCAATTGAAAAAGAGAAGGACAATAGTTACAGAAAGTTGAAGGGCGACACTCTTCTCGCGGCAATCTTTTCGTTGCCCGTCCTGGTTGCAAGCCTGTTTTTTATGGAATACGGCTGGGTGAAGTATATGGTATGGATACTTTCCACCGCTGTGGTTTTCCTCTTTGGAAAGAGGTTCTATATAAGTGCATGGAAGCAACTGATGCACCGTTCATCCAATATGGATACGCTTGTTGCGGTAAGTACGGGCATTGCCTATTTCTTCTCTCTTTTCAACCTCTTTTTCCCGGAATTCTGGTTAAAGAGAGGAATCGAGCCTCACCTCTATTTCGAGGCATCGAGCGTTATAATAACATTTATTCTTCTCGGGAGGCTTCTCGAGAACCGCGCAAAGGAGAAAACCTCAGGTGCCATCAAGAAACTTATGGGGCTGCAGCCAAAGTATGTGACTATAGTCAGAGGAGACGGTGAAGAGTCTATCCCCGTAGCGAATGCCGTGAAAGGAGATATAATCGCAGTAAAACCGGGTGAGAAGATAGCTTTGGACGGAACGGTGGTATGGGGCAGTTCGTATGTGGATGAAAGCATGCTAAGCGGTGAGCCGCTCGCTTCATACAAGGAATCCGGTAGCAGTGTTTATGCAGGTTCCATAAACCAGAAAGGTACATTCCGCTTCAGGGCCGAGAAAACGGGAGACGAGACGGTCCTCTCTCAAATAATAAAACTCGTGCAGCAGGCGCAGGGAAGCAAGGCTCCTGTACAGCGGACAGTAGACAAGGTGGCATCGGTTTTCGTCCCCGCAATTATAACGATTTCCGTTGCCGTGTTTTTTATCTGGCTTATCGCAGACCCTTCGCAGGTTGTGCACGGTATTCTGGCTATGGTTACCGTGCTGATTATAGCCTGTCCCTGCGCCTTGGGCCTGGCAACCCCCACTGCAATAATAGTGGGAATAGGCAAGGGAGCTTCTGAAGGTATTCTCATAAAGGATGCGGTAAGTCTGGAAGTGGCGCGTAAGGTAGATTCCGTAATCCTTGACAAGACAGGTACCGTTACGGAGGGAAAACCGGGAGTGGTGCGTGAATTATGGCCTCGCGGCAGGGAGAAGAGTTACATCCTGTATGCTCTTGAACGTTTGTCGGAGCACCCGGTTGCATCTGCGGTAGTTGAGGCCTTAAGCGCAGATGCATGTAGCGGGAACAAGCCTGAAATAGAAAATTTTGAAAATATTCCCGGCAAGGGGGTGAAAGGTGAGTATGAAGGGAAACTCTATTTTGCCGGCAGCCCGTCGCTGTTGATGGAGTCCGGAGTCCGGACAGGTGAGGAGGAGAACATTTTTTTTGAAGAGTGCGCAAAAGAGGGGAATACAATCGTCTGTTTTGCAGATTCGGAATCTGTCATTGCCCTTATGGCGATATCGGATACAATCAAGCCGGGATCGGCGGAGGCTGTGGCGGCTCTCCGCAAGATGGGCATAGAGGTCTATATGCTCACAGGAGATAATGGAGCCTCTGCCGCTGCAATGGCAAGGAGAGCCGGAATAAAACATTACAGGGCCTCCATGTTGCCTGCAGACAAGGCTGCTTTTGTAAAGGAGCTGCAAGAGGGCGGGCATGTGGTTGCAATGGTGGGAGACGGAATCAACGACAGTGCCGCTCTTGCCCGGGCCGATTTGAGCATTGCAATGGGAAAGGGTAGCGACATTGCAATGGATACGGCAATGGTTACCATACTTTCGTCGGACCTTATGAAAATCCCGCAGGCCGTAAGGCTTTCGCACCTCGTAATAAAAACCGTGCATCAGAATCTGTTCTGGGCGTTTATTTACAATATTATAGCAATTCCGATAGCGGCAGGCGCGCTCTATCCCATAAACGGATTTCTCCTGAATCCCATGATAGGGGGCGCGGCAATGGCATTCAGCAGCGTAAGCGTGGTTACCAACAGTTTGCGTCTCAGGAGAAAGAGGATATCCGATGACCGGAAGGCCGGGCCGGAGTGCTGCTGCAGTGCAGGTTGCGATATTGACGGGAGCGACAACATTATTAACGACAAAAATATCATGAAACAGGAATTCAAAGTAGAAGGCATGATGTGCAACCATTGCCGTACCCATGTGGAAAACGCACTTAACAGCATAGAGGGTGTGAGAGCAAAGGTGACCCTTGACCCTCCGGTAGCGGTAGTCGAGTCTGAAAGGGAGATTTCAAAAGAGGAACTGCAGAAGGCAATCACCGAAAAGGCGGGCGAATATACGCTGCTTTGACAGGCGGAGGGGCTGCGGGCGTTACTGTACCCGGTTGCGTTTGAAATGCGGTGTACAGTAGAAACGGAAACCGAGCAGCGACACGATTGCAAGGACGGCTCCTGTCAGGTATGCCGTGGAGAATGACGACACTTCTCCGATTATACCCCCTGCGACAAGCCCCAATCCTATGCCTATGTCCCATGACGTGAGGTAGGTAGATGTGGCCGTGCCCCTCTGGTTGTGCTGCCCGAGATTTACGAACATGGTGTTGAATGCGGGGAACATGGTCCCGAATCCCGCACCGAGCAGTACGGCTGTTGAAAAAAGCAGTATCTCGGCCCCCTTTATGGAGTGCTCTGCAACGCCTTCGCAGAGGAAGAGGCTGAAGAAGCAGAGTATGACAACATAATAGGCCGCATGGATGACTTCGGTAATTTTTCCGTGGTCTACCTGTTTGCCTGAGAAAATTCTGGAGATGGCCATACCAACAGCCATACAGGTGAAAAAGAGTCCTGTGCCTCCCGTTATGCCTATGTTTTTGGCATACATGGCAACATAGGTGGTTGTCATTCCGTAGGGAATCGAGAGCAGAAGGAGGTCTATTCCGAGAGGAATGCCCTTCAGCAGTATGAAACGGTCGAGAGAGATTGCAGTACGCTGGACGGTGGGGCGCCTTTTTGTCTTGACAAGCGATGCACATATGAACCCTGTTACGCAAAAGCCCATTGCGCAAAGGAATATGGAGTCGAACGGGTAGTGGTCATGCATGAAAAGTCCGGTCATTGGTCCGAGCGACATTGCAATGTTGTTGGCCAGACCGTAATAGCCGAGCCCCTCTCCGCGCCGCGACGAAGGCATGATATCTATTACGATGGTATTGCCGGCAACCGTCACTGTGCCGAATGAAAGTCCGTGCACTATGCGCAGAGCAATAAACATGGCTACAGTGCCGCAGACCACATATCCACTGAAGATGAGGGTAAATATCCCGAATGCAAGCAGGTAGAGCGGTTTTCTCTGGAAACTGTCGAGCAGATAGCCTGAAAAGGGTCTGATAACAAGTGCTGCGACAGTGTAGCAGGCCAATATGGCTCCTGTGGAACCGGTGCTGATATTGAAGCTTTCCACCAGATAAAAAGGCAATACCGGCATGAGCAGGTAAAAGCCGAAGTAGAGCAGAAAGTTTGCCGCCAGAATCAGGCAATAACTCGGTGATACAAGTCTCTCCTTGTTCATAATTTTTTATGTCAGGCTATACTGCCGTTTGAAGCCGTCTGTATTCGTTGGGAGTGTATCCGACATTCTTCTTGAAAAGTCTGTTGAAATGCTGGGAGTACTGGAATCCGAGTTCGTATGCAATCTGGCTCATTGTCTTGTCGCTGCCGGCAATCATCTCCTTGGCTGCGTCTATCAACTTTGTCTGTATATACTCCTGTGCAGTCTTGCCGGTCTCCTTTTTTATAAGGTCTCCGAAATAGTTCGGGGAGAGAAATACCTTGTCTGCAAAATATTTTACGGTGGGAAGCCCCTCTGTCCGTGTTTTCCCGTTGTCGAAATAGTCGTCGAGCAGGGACTCGAATCTGCTCAATATATCCTTGTTTACGACTGCGCGCGTGTTGAACTGACGTTCATAGAAACGGAGGCAATAGTCGAGCAGCAGCTGGATATTCCCTGCGATAAGGCGTTTGCTCAGCCTGTCTATGGCGTGCTCGAGTTCCATTTTAATTTTTGAAAGGCAGTCCATGAAGATTTTCTTTTCATCTTCTGAAATGTGCAGCGCTTCATTGGATTTGTAGGAGAAAAACGAATATCTCTTTATCTCGCTTCCGAGCGGAGTTCCCTTTATGAGGTCTGGATGGAAAAGTATTCCGTACGCCTTGGGCTTTACCCCTTCCGCCATCTCTATTTCTGCAACCTGTCCGGGGGCGAAGCTGGTAATGGTCCCCTCCTGATAGTCGTATGTCTGTTTCCCGTATCTTATGTCGCCGCATACGGTCTCTTTAAGATACAGGGCGTAAACTCCGTAATTTATGGTGAAATGGGTAGGGGATTTCGATGCCTGCGACAAGTCTACCACACTTACCAGCGGGTGAAGCGTTTCAAGCCCGAAAAGCCTGTTGTATTTATCTACGGAATCGAGATTGATAATGCTGCTGTCCATAATGCCTTTTCAACTTTTACGGGGCAAAATTAATTATAAAATCCGATGTGTAATGCTCCCGGCCGGAAATATACCGGATTTTAGATACAATCTTCTGTAATATGTATACAGGCTGCGAGTGCGTAAATCCATACTTTTGCAGCGTATAACCAATGAAAGTATGCAAGGAAAGAAATTCATGTTGTTTTGTATTGCGGCGTGCTTTGCCGGCGTCTGGGCTGCGGCTTTTCCGGTCCAGGCAGACCCTTATGATATGGAGCCTGCGGATTCCGCTGCGGTTGCCAACGATTTTTCGCTTTCGGAGGCAGTAGTTACCGGTGCAAGGTATGAGACCGATATCCGTCATCTGCCGATGACTGTTTCGGTGGTAAACCGCAAGATGCTCGAGGCGGGCCGCGAAAGTTCCATTTTGCCGATACTGAATGCGCAGGTCCCCGGGTTCTTTTCAACTTCAAGGGGAATGATGGGGTTCGGAGTTTCGGAAGGGGCGTCCGGACAGATGTCGGTCCGCGGGATAGGCGGTCCGGCGCAGGCCGGGCTTCCGACCACCGGAATGCTGGTGCTCATAGACGGCCATCCCCAGTATATGGGGCTTATGGGGCATCCTGTTGCAGATGCATATCAGACGATGATGGTAGAGCGGGTTGAGGTTTTGCGTACTCCGGCATCGGTGCTTTACGGCAGCAATGCAATGGGCGGAGTGGTGAATATTGTAACCCGTAAAATGGAGGAAGAGGGAGTTAGGACGGGTATAAGCATCGGAGCAGGTTCGTACGGTACGCTCCAGAGCGAAGTCAATAACCGTGTAAGGAAAGGAGGGTTCAGCAGCGTGGTTACGGCATCATATAACAGGACCGACGGCCACCGCCCGAATATGGGTTTCGAACAGTATGGCGGGTATGTAAAGATGGGTTACGATTTTTCCGACAACTGGAACCTGTGGGCAGATGTGAATCTTACCCGTTTCAATGCTGCGAATCCGGGTGCCGTGGACGAACTCTATATCGACAATGACCAGAGGATTACACGCGGCATGGCATCTGTCGCCCTCGAAAATGATTATGAAAAGACATCCGGTACATTGAGCCTCTTTTATAATTGGGGAGACCACTGGATTAACGACGGGTACCGGGCCGGGGAACAGCCGCTGGACTACAGGTTCAACTCCAATGACAGGATGTACGGAGTTTCGGTTTACCAGAGTGTGGAGCTTTTCGAAGGGAACCGCGTAACGGCCGGATTCGATTACTTCCATTTCGGCGGCAAAGCCTGGAACAGATATATAGAGGACGGCCATCGGAAGATTTTGGCGGACAAGGCTTTGGATGAATATGCAGGTTATGTGGATTTCCGCCAGAATATAGGTAGCCTGCTCACTCTGGATGCCGGAGTGAGGGTAGATTATCATTCGCAGAGCGGGACTGAGTTTATCCCGCAGGCCGGCCTGGCATTTCACATGCCGGGAAGAGGGGAACTCAAGGTGATGGCAAGCAAGGGGTTCCGCAATCCTACAATTCGGGAGATGTACATGTTCCCGCCTCAGAATCCCGATTTGGAGCCGGAGAGGCTATGGAGTTATGAACTTTCATGGTCACAGCCGCTTTACGGTGGCCGTCTCAATTATGGAGTAAATATATTCTACATAAACGGCGACAATCTCATAATGAGGCTTCCGAATCCCGGTGGAAGCGGGATGCTGAACCAGAATTCAGGCGAGATAGAGAACTGGGGGGCGGAGGCGAGCCTGTCGTACCGTTTCAATGAGGCGTGGAACGCGCAGGCTAATTACAGCTGGCTGCATATGGAGAATCCCGTGCTTGCATCTCCGGAACATAAACTCTATGCAGGAGTGCAGTTTGAAAAGGGGAAATGGAACTGGTCGAGCGGGGTGCAATATGTGGCGGGGCTTTATACGGAACTCGAGGCTGGTGTTACTGAAGATTTTGTATTGTGGGAGATAATGGGGAGTTACAGGCTTGCCGAATGGCTGTCGTTATACCTGAAAGGAGAAAATCTGCTTGCACAGCGTTATGAGATAATGAAGGGCTATCCCATGCCTAAAGCGACATTTATGGGAGGAATTAATTTCAGTTTTTAACAATATTTTGATTTACAGACATATGAAAAAGATTTTAATTTTTGTATTGATTATAACGATGACTAATATTCAGAATGTTATGGCACAGGAAAAAATTACGCAGACCGCAGGTCGCGTCCAGTTGGGCGAATTCGCCCCGAAATTTGCGGAACTTAACGATGATGTTCTTTTCGGCCAGGTTTGGAACCGCAGCGGGCTCAGCCCGCACGACCGGAGCATGGTTACTATAGCGACCCTTGTTGGCAAAGGTATAATAGACTCTTCGCTTACACATCATTTGCAGTTTGCCAAGAGCAATGGCGTTACCCGCACCGAAATTTCGGAATTGCTGACCCATATTGCCTTTTATGCAGGCTGGCCGAACGCCTGGGGAGCTTTCCGTCTGGCAAAGGATGTCTGGGCGGAGGATGCGGAAGGCGACAACGGAAAGGCCGCTTTCCAAAAGGAGATGATTTTCCCCGTAGGTGAGCCCAATACTGCTTATGCAAAATATTTTACAGGGAACAGCTATCTTGCTCCCGTTTCTACGGAGCAGGTTAAATTCTCGAACGTTACGTTCGAACCGCGTTGCCGCAACAACTGGCACATACATCGTGCAACGAAAGGAGGAGGACAGATGCTCGTATGCGTTGCAGGCCGCGGCTGGTATCAGGAAGAGGGCAAGCCGGCGGTAGAGATGCGCCCCGGTGATGTAATACATATCCCGGCCAATGTGAAGCATTGGCACGGTGCAGCCGCCGACAGCTGGTTCGCACATCTGGCGTTCGAACTGCCGGGCGAGAATACCTCGAACGAGTGGCTTGAAGCGGTATCGGACGAGGAGTACGATAAACTCGAAAAATAGAAATTTACAGCAGTAGGATAGTGCCGGATGGCGGTATGGAAACGAAGATAGCAAAAATAGAGACCATAACGCAGTGCAACAGACTCTTTTCTGAAAAAACGCTGCATCCTTTGATAAGCCTTGTCACGCTTTCTGACGTGCAATGTCATAATCTGTTGCAGATGGGTTTCTATTCTGCTTTGCTAAAGGAACATGCGGTGGAGTGCCGCTGTTTCTGCGGTTGGCAGGAGTGCGATTTTTCCGACGGAACACTCATGTTCCTGCCTCCGTGGCGGACACTCGACTGCAATTCGCCGGACAGGGAGGCGAGGGGATGGCTTCTATGCTTTCATCCGGACCTTATACGCGGCATCTGGCTGGAAGAGAGAATCGGCGATTATACCTTTTTCGGTTACAGACACAGTGAGGCCCTTCATCTGTCGTATCGTGAACTGGCCCTCATGAAAGAGTGCATGGAGAGTGTTCAGGAGGAGTTGCGCCGGGGGATGGATGAATTCAGCAGGGCTTTGATAAGTAATAAGATAGGTGAATTGCTCAATTATGGCGCAAGGTTTTATAAAAGACAGTTCATTACCCGCCGGGAAATCAATGTCGAGATTATAAAAAACGGTGAGAAGTTATTGGAAAACTGGTTCTTTTCAGGCCATGCACATGAAGGCCGGCTTCCGGATGCGGAGTGGTTCGCCCGCATGCTGAACCTTTCCGCCGCCTATTTCGATGACCTGCTCAAACATGAAACGGGAATGAGAACGGAAGAGTATGTAGAACTTAAGCGGCTGGATATGGCCCGTGAGCAGTTATCCCGTACAGACAGGAGCGTGGCGGAGATAGCAGGCGGGCTCGGGTATCCTTCTGCACAATATTTCAGCTGTCTCTTTAAAAAAATTACGGGACTGGCACCGAATGAATACAGGACAGTGAATTGAATGAGATATTAGAGAATAGATTTTATGGATATGCAACTGATAAAAGATAAGGAGTTTGAGGGAGAGCGTCCGCTGTTTGCCTCGCATGATCTCCATATAGACAATGTTACAATAGGCGAAGGTGAATCTGCAATTAAGGAGTGCAGCAATATTCTGGCTACAAACTGCCGTTTCCGCGGCAAATATCCTTTCTGGCATGTACATGGGCTTACGATAGAGAACTGCAGTTTCGAGGCCGGCAGCCGTGCGGCATTGTGGTATTCAGACAACACGAAGATGCGCAATACCGTTGTGGATTCTCCCAAGATGTTCCGCGAAATGGAGAATCTGAAGTTGGAGAATGTGGTGGTAAACGACGCCTCGGAGGTTTTCTGGCTGTGCAACGGTGTGGAAGCAAGAGACATAAAACTGTATGGAGGGATGTATATGTTCATGTACAGCAAGAATATATACATAACCGGCATGGAGGTCGAGAGCAAGTATATTTTCCAGTATGTGAAGAATGCGGAGATTCGCAATTCCAGAATAAAGGCGAGGGATTCTTTCTGGGAGGTGGAGAATGTGACGGTTTATGATTCTATCCTTGACGGGGAGTATTTGGGATGGCATTCTAATAACCTGCGTCTGGTAAATTGTCATATTTGCGGTGAACAGCCTCTTTGTTATGCGCGCAATCTGATTCTGGAGAATTGCACTTTCGATGCAAGCTGCGACAGGGCCTTTGAGTATTCTACCCTGAATGCAGATATACGGGGAGAGATTGTGAATATAAAGAACCCCTCTTCCGGCCGCATAGTCGCGGACTCTATAGGTTCGGTAACAATCGATGAGAATATCAAGGCTCCGGCAGATTGCACAATAGAGAGAAGAAAACGGAAATAACTTTAATATGAAAAAATTTTTATTGACATTTGCAGTTGCCGCTGTCCTGAGTTCGGCGGCATATGCACAACAGAAAACGGATATGGAATCGTCCAAAACATTGGTAGCTTATTTTTCCGCAACAGGCACCACTGCTGCGGTGGCACAGACAATCGCCCGGGTGAGCGGCGGTGAACTTTATGCCATTGAGCCGGAGAGGGCATACACTTCGGCAGATCTGAACTGGAACGACAGGAACTCCCGCAGTTCCATTGAGATGAATGACCGCAACGCGCGTCCCGCTCTCAAGGCGGTCAAGGAGAATATGGCGGAGTATGATATTGTATTCATAGGGTATCCTATCTGGTGGGACGAGGCTCCGCGCGTAATCAATACCTTTATAGAAAATCACGATTTGAGCGGCAAGAAGGTGATACCTTTTGCAACTTCGGGCGGAAGCGGAGTCGGCAACAGCGTTTCCGTATTGAAGAAAACCTATCCGGACCTTGACTGGAAAGAGGGCAGGCTGCTTAACGGCAGCTCTAAATCTGCCATACAGAAGTGGGTCGGGAGCCTGAAGGCAAGCAATGAATGATGACAAATATTATTGCCGTTGAGAAAGGAGAACGATGCCAGGCACTTGTCGGCAAGCTGTTGGAAATATGGGAGGCCTCTGTCCGTTCCAGCCACCGTTTTCTGACAGAAGCGGATATCCGTACGCTTGCTCCGCAGGCGAAAGAGGCCATAATGCAGATTGAAACGCTATGGATTGTGATGGATGGCCCGATGCCTGCAGGTTTTATGGGTGTGCAGGAATGCAAGATAGAGATGCTTTTTCTCCATCCGGGCTATTTCCGCAAAGGCATAGGAAGAATGCTGGTTCAAAAGGCATTTTCAGAACAGGGTGTGCAATATGTCGATGTCAATGAGCAGAATCCCTCTGCAGTGCAATTCTACGGGCGGATGGGATTCCGTACATTCCGCCGCGACAGTACCGACGACCGGGGTAATCCGTTCCCCATCCTGCGAATGAAACGAATGGCAGATGCAATATAATATAAAACCGATGAAGACCGAATTCGAAAAATGCATGGCAGGCGAACCGTTCAACGGTGGAAGAGACCCTAAAATAACGGAGATGATTTTACGGACAAGACGTCTGCTGGCTCAATTGAACTCTACTGACTATGCCGACAATGAGCGGAAGCAGGCCTTGTTGCGTGAACTGTTTGGAAGCGTTGGAAAGAGTGTTCACGTGGACATAGATTTCCACTGCGAATACGGAAAAAATATTTTTGTGGGCAATAAGGTCATAATCAATATGAACTGCACCTTTGTGGACAATAACCGCATCGACATCGGCGACAATGTATTGATAGCACCCAACGTGCAGATCTATACCGCTACCCATTCGACGGATGTAAGGGAGCGGATGGTATGGGACTGGAAAGAGGGTGATGACATATGCAACACTATTGCCGCTCCTGTCAGGATTGAAGATGGCGTGTGGATTGGCGGAGGCGCAATTCTGTTGCCAGGAGTAACGGTTGGCAAGAACAGCGTTATCGGGGCGGGCAGCGTGGTAACCCGTTCAATTCCGGCCGATTGCGTGGCGGTAGGAAATCCTTGTAGGGTAATAAAGCAGATTGATAATGGAAGTCATGAATAAGTACAGGCATATTATATTTGATATTGACGGTACCCTGCTCGATACCGAATCCGCCATTCTGCAAAGCCTGAAAGACACTGTTGCAAAGGATATGCCTGAAGAAGAATTGAAATTCGCTCTGGGCATACCGGGCGAAGTTGCGCTCCATAGATTGGGCATATCCGATACAAGAACTGCAAATCGTAAATGGAACGAGCATTTATTGAAGTATAAATCATGTATAAGTCTTTTCGATGGTATTCCTGCCTTGTTGGCGTCGTTAAAAGCCGGAGGATATTCATTGGGCATTGTCACTTCCAAGAACCGGAATGAGTATATAGAGGATTTTGCATCGGTTTTTGACGAGGCACAATATTTCGACAGAGTAATATGTGTGGAAGATGCCCCTTTTCCTAAACCGGATCCGGCGCCTTTGGCCACATACCTGACATTATCCGGGATTGGCGCAAAAGAGGCGCTTTATGTCGGCGATACCGCTTACGACAGTTTATGTGCAAGTGATGCGAATGTGGATTTCGGTATTGCATTATGGGGAAATTCTGCGAAAGGCGATATAGATGCAGATTATCTATTCCATACCCCGTCCGATTTGCTTGATGTATTATAGAGCCGGAGAATAACAAAAACCGACTTTACATTCTTGGGTGTAAAATCGGGTGTTCAATTTGTAAAACATTGGTTTTCAATGTTTATTGCGGTGCGGACGGGACTCGAACCCGCGACCCCATGCGTGACAGGCATGTATTCTAACCAGGCTGAACTACCGCACCAGGTTCCCTTTCGGGATTGCAAAGATAGATATCTTTTTTTAAATACCAAATTTTTATTTTATGTTTGCAAGGATTTTGAGAGGCAATGCATGCAGGTGAAAAATACTGGCAGGACCAAAAAGGTGGAAGTCAATAGAATGAGTAAACTTAAAGTAGACATAGACCAGAAGTACAGCAGATATGCTTCCGAAATTTCTGCCATCCCCTCTGCATATGATAATCTGAATGTAACCAAAACCTTCTGCAACAACAGGAACTGCGTGTCACTCATAAAGGTGGGGGATTTCGACTGGGTCCTGAAGCGGTACAGACGCCCTATATTCATAAACTCCATAATTTATACCTTTATAAGGCCGAACAAGGCTGTGCGTGCATACAGATACGCTAAAAGGCTTCTGGAAATGGGTATAGAGACTCCCTATCCTGTCGCATATATGGCAACATACAGGTTCGGTCTTTTCGACATAGGTTATTTTATCTCCGAATACAGCGATTACAGACAACTCTATGATACCGGTTCGCTTTCCGAGACCGACAGGGAAAAACTCTACAGGGCCTTCGCTGAATTTACCGCCGCTCTTCACAGGAAGAGAATCTGCCATCCCGATTACAATCCGGGCAACATACTTTGGAACAGGACTCCGGAGGGTGAGTTCAAATTCATGCTTGTAGACATAAACAGGCTGAGTTTCGGGAAACGCTCTGTGGGGCCGTATATTAAAAGCCTGGCGGAAGAGCATCTTCCGGCCAATCTGTTAAGCGACTATTGCGCCATTATGGGATATGATTTGAAGATGGCGGAGTCTGTGATAATGCGTAAAAGGCGGCACAACGCAAGAAAGATGCGCATCAAGGCGTTTCTGAGGCGCTGGAAGCAGGTGTAAAGAAAGAGAAGTGAACGTTCCCGTACCTTTTTTCCTTTACAAAACAGGGGTGGCCTGTAAAATCGAAGGTTCCGGGGTGCTCCAGAATGAGATAGCCGTTTTCCTTGACAAGCCCGTTTGCGAATATCCGTTCGGGAATCGTATCTAGCCCCTGAATGCTGTATGGAGGGTCTGCAAAGATTATATCGAACCTTTTTCTGCATATATCCATGAATTCGAAAGCATTGTATCTTGTAACCTGCATCCCGCGGATTTTAAACTGCGTTACGCATTGCTTAATAAATCTTGTATGCAATGGGTTCATCTCGATGCTGATAATGTCGCTGCACCCCCGCGATGCAAATTCGTAACTGATGCTGCCTGTCCCTGAAAACAGATCCAATACGGAAATTTCCCCGAAATCGAATTCATTTGCCAGCATGTTGAACAGCCCCTCTTTGGCAAAATCGGTAGTTGGTCTGGCCTGATAGTTTGCCGGCGGAGTTATTTTCTTTCCCCGCAGATTTCCACCGATTATTCTCATTGCGCAAAAATAACCTTTTGAAAGTAACGTTCCAGCAGCCCGGTTTCATCCTCGCTTAACCGTTCATGTGAGTAGAGAACCGTAATCGGCGGATTGAACATTGCATGCTTTGCCGCCAGACTTACATAATAGAGTATCTCTTCTTTTTCATTTGCAGGATAGCAGTTGAGCAGAAGAAGTCTGTTCCTGCCCTCTATTGCGGCAATGTAAAGAGTCTTGCTTTCCCGGCTTAAATGCATGATGATTTTGTTGTGGTCTGCAATGTCGGGAATTTGAGTGAGCATTTTGCAGACCGACGGCACCATGTCGGTTCCTTTGGGCTTCAGATATGAAAGGCGTGCATTGAAATGAGGCAGCTCCATGCAGGCTTCCTCCTCGGTTTCATCCGGCGGAAACATCTCTTTCAGATGTTCCGAGCCGTAAAAATCCACCGGTTCCAGTAAAAACTTTTTGGTATCGAAACAGTTCTCCATCATAATTGCAGCACCTTTCCCGCAAAGGTAGGAAAAAGCCTGACGCGGTGCAAAAAAAAGGAGCAACCCGTACGGCTGCTCCTTCTCTCTGTTAAAGGCAACTACTCCCAGTTACCTGCGTTATTGTTAGGTGCGTCAATACTTCCGACTTTGAGTCCGGGGTAGCGGCCTGTGTCAACCCTTTCATGATAGAGGTTTACCAAAAGCTGGTGGTCCAGACCGGCAAGCAGGCTCTCATAAGGAACTGTAGCCTCGAAAAGAGGAACGTTTACTCCTGAAACCTGTTTGATGACAGCCTTCATTTCAATGGGAACCTTTACCTCTTCATTAATGGGGATAACCTTCAGGTTTGTTGCAACGAAATTGCTTCTCTTGAGAAGGGTGTCCTTTACATTGATTTTAACGCTGTCCCTTCTTACACGGTTCTGAGCGACTGCAAGTGAGTCATCCATTGAGCCAATCTGCCTTACGATTGTAATCTGACCGTTGTTGTAGAAGTCGATAAGCGAGTCAATGCTGGAGGTGAAGCGGCCATGTTCCGTCTTGAAAACCTCTTGCAAGGTTCTGATGTCTTCCAGACACTGAATTGCGACAGCTTCTCTCGCTTTTCTGTTTTTCTCAAACGCTACAGGTTCCTGAACGCTGTTATACACAAGATACCCCAATACGATAACCAAAATAGGAAGTATCAAATACGCAAAAACTTTTTTCATTGATTTGATATGTTTATTTTTAGTATATTTTCAATTATCGACAAAGTTAAAAAAATTATTTTTCCCTTGCAATATATTTTTAATTTTGCACGTGATTAATCACGGAACACGCAATGATTGAGAGAGAAAAAATAGAGAAGTTTTATTCCTGCATTTCAGGGGCAAAGAAGGTTGTCTTGTTCGGACATGTAAATCCCGACGGGGATTCGATAGGTTCGCTTTCCGGAATGTACGATTTTCTTGCAAACAACGGAATCGAGGCGGAACGTATAGTGCCCGGCGCATATCCAGGCTTCCTTGCCTTCCTGGATCCGGAGAAAAAGATAACGGTATATAACGACGAAAAGGAGAAGGCTCTCAGCGCCGTCAAAGAGGCAGACCTTATGGTGTGTCTGGATTTCAATTCGTTCTCAAGAATAGACGAAATAGGTGAGGCGGCAAGCCGCTCCGCCGCGGTCAAGATTCTCATAGACCACCACCTTTTTCCCGACAAGTCGTTCGACCTTACAATATCTGATACGGAAGTGTCGTCGACTTGCGAGCTTGTGTATATTGTCATAGAGGAACTTTTGAAACTCTATCCGGCAGCCCCTCTCTCGCTTGCGGGGGAGACGGCTCTTTATACGGGCATAATGACAGATACCAACAATTTTGCAAATTCGGTGAGGCCCGATACCTTCAGGATTGCATCGCTGCTTATGGAGCACGGGGTTGACAAGACCGCCGTACAGCAATTTGTATTCGGCGGATTTTCGGAAGAGAGGATGCGCCTGATGGGATATATGCTTTACGAAAACATGAGGGTGGTTCCGGAGTTGAAGGCTTCGGTGATGGTGCTTGACAAGGCTACGAAAGAGAGGTTCGGCTTCAAGACGGGAGATTCGGAAGGTTTTGTCAATCTCGGACTTAATATAGCCGGAGTGGATGTAGCCGCGCTCTTTACGGAAGACGACAATTTCTTGAGAGTCTCTCTCCGCTCCAAGGGAGACTTTTCAGTCAATTCGCTTGCAAAGGAGTTTTTCAACGGAGGCGGGCACAAAAACGCTTCAGGAGGAAGAGTGTATATGCCTGTGTCTGAGATTGCGGAATATTATTTTGATGCCGTGAGAAAATATAGGCATACGATTTGAATGTAGTGCTGGCGGAATGACAAGGAAAGGTTACATATATCTGCTGCTTCTGGCAGCCGCTTTCCAGGCGGCTGCGGGCTGCACAAAGCAGGACAGGGAGAATACCATTATAAACCAGGAGGAGCGTATCGACAGTTACATCTCCTCTCTTGCAGATGTGGAAGTGGTGCATAACAACGGCTCCAACAGGGTGGTCGTCTCTCCCGGCTCTTCAACGGTGGCCGCAAACGGAGACTCCATATACATGAGGTTTGCCGCATACATATTCTCGAACGGGCCGGGCACTCTTTTTGCCACAAACGACACGTCTATCGTAGACAACAGGGATTTCAATGAAACAGAGTCTCTTTATGGAGAGATAAGGCTCGGTACAACCGACCTCATTCCGGGGCTTGACTACGGGTTGGAAGGGGTCGCGGAAGGCGAACACTGTTATATAATATTTTCGGCAAAATACGGTTTCAACAATACGGTGGTCGGGATAGTCCCCAAACTCTCACCGCTCTTTTTTGATATATATGTAGACCGGATTGTCAAGAACGGAGAATAAAATTAAGTATATTTGCAGAATATGTTTAGACAGACCAAAATCAGAAACATGAGATATTTTGTTATTGCGCTCTCTGCCTTCATGTTCTTCGCATCATGTGCAAAGGATGAGGATGTCTCTACCAGAGAGATACAGCAGAAAATACTGGAAGCATATATCCAGCAGAATTATCCCGAGGCTACTCAGACCAAATCGGGTCTTGTGATAATAAGCCAGGAGCCGGGATACGGCAAGAATCCCAAACAGTACGGCGCCGCATATCTGCGCTACAGTTCAAAGGAACTTGACGGGACATACCTTGCAACAACATACAGGAATGTGGCAGAGCAGCTGGGAACCTATTCGGCAGACGTATATTACGGGCCGGAGCTTATGACGTTGGGTTACGGCTCTACCATTACAGGCCTTGCCGAGGCCTTGAAGATGATGAACAGAGGTTCCAGAATGACAGTCATAGTACCGCCGTGGCTCTCCAACTACGATTCTGACTACGACAGCTATTATGGGAGTTCTGTGGAGACGCAGACCCAGTCTATGAGTGTCATATATGAACTGGAACTGGGAGATGTGGTGGACAACATTACCGAGTTCCAGATAGACTCGCTTGAGTCATACAGAGACATATATTATCCGGGAGTGGACTCTACCGCATACGGTTACTATTTCAAGAAACTGGAGGGCACCGTGACAGACACTGTCGAAGCTGAACAGGTTGTAAAGGTCTACTATGTGGGAAGGCTTCTCGACGGCTATATTTTCGACACCAATATTGCCGACACTGCAAAGAAGTACCGTATCTACGATGAGGACGCCACTTACGAGCCTCTGGAGGTGACGATGAAGTCTACATATACGGCCATGACAAGTACCGGAACATCCGACAGTTCTACGGAAAGTTACGTGGAGGGCTTCGCAAGGGCGATAAAGAGCATGACATACGGCGACAGGGCTGTGACCTTCTTCCAGTCGAGCCTTGGATATGGCGAGACAGGAACGATGTCGAGCGGAGTGGGGGTTCCCGACTATGCCATGCTGAAGTTCGACCTTTATCTCCTGCCGGAAGGCGAGTAGGTCTGGATGACAGGCTCCGTGCAAAAATGACAAATGCGGATGGCCCGCCGGCCGTCCGCATTTGTTTTTACAGGTGTGCGAGCCTTTTATCCTATGTAGTGGTAGTGAGGCCCGAACCTTTCGAATGCAGCCTTGTCAAGTTCTTCCCTTGCGCTGGGATGGGCTATGCTGATAAGAAGTTTCGCCCTCTCCTGAAGTGATTTCCCGTAGAGGTTTACCGCTCCGTATTCGGTTACGAACCAGTGAATGTGGTTGCGCGTTGTTACCACACCTGCTCCGGGTGTAAGGATGCCGGCAATTTTGCTTACTCCCTTGTTCGTTATGGAAGGCATTGCAATTATGGCCTTTCCTCCCTTTGAAAGTGATGCTCCGTATATGAAGTCTATCTGTCCGCCTACTCCTGAATAGAATTTTGTCCCGAGGGAGTCTGCACACACCTGGCCGGTGATGTCTACCTGCAGTGCCGAGTTTATTGCAGTAACCTTGGGGTTTTTGGCAATGACATAAGGGTCGTTGGTGTAGCCTACATCCATCATGGCTACCATGGGGTTGTCGTCTATGAAGTCATAGCACTCCTGAGAGCCCATGAGGAAAGTGGATACCATCTTGCCTTTGTCTATAACCTTGTCTGCACCGTTTATTACTCCCTTTTCAACAAGCGGAAGCACTCCGTCTGCAAACATTTCGGTATGTATGCCGAGGTTTTTGTGGTTGCCCAGTTGGGCGAGCACTGCGTTTGGAATGGCCCCAATGCCCATCTGCAGCGTAGCTCCGTCTTCTATGAGCGCGGCGCAGTTTTTTCCTATGGCAGTCTCTATTTCAGAGGGCTCGGAGAAGTGGGCGGGTTCCAGCATGGAATCGCACTCTACAAAATAGTCTATCATGTTTACGGGTATCATGGCATCTCCTAACGAGCGGGGAACATGCCTGTTGACAACCGCAATCACTGTCTTGGCACACTCTATGGCCGCAAGTGTAGCATCTACTGATGTGCCCAGCGAAACGAACCCGTGTTTGTCCGGAGGGGAAACCTGAATCATCGCCACATCGCACGGCAATGCCCCGCTTCTGTAGAGTTTCTGTGTTTCGCTCAGGAAGACGGGAATGTAGTCTGCATATCCAGCCTGCACGTTTTTCCTTACATTGCCTCCTACAAAGAATGCCTGATGGAAAAATATTCCTTCATACTTTGCATCGGTGTAGGGAGCCGGCCCCTCGGTATGAAGATGGTGGATTTTTACATCCTTGAGTTCCCCTGCGTCTCCTCTTTTGCAAAGGGCGTCTATCAGAATTTTCGGCGCGCTTGCAACGCTGCTGAAATGTATGTGGTCTCCACTCTTGACATGCTTGACAGCCTCTTCTGCCGAAATGAATTTAATTTCCTTGTACATGATCTTGTCTGTTTGTTGTTCTTTTTTCAAGCAAAAGTATAAACTTTAACAATCAATAACAAGCTTTTTTTCTACCTTTGTAGCCGTTATGCCGGCAATCACTCTTACAAGCGACTGGGGAAAATCGGGCTGCTATCTGCCTCAATTAAAAGGCAGTCTGCTTTCATTGCCGGCAGAGGGTTTCTCTTTGGAGACAATCTCGGATTCCATTGAACCGTTCGATGTGGAAGAGGCCTGCTTCATATTGAAGCACTCCTTCCCGTTTTTCCCGAAGGGTTCGATTCACATACTTGCGGTGAGCGGCAAACTGCAGCAGCGGGCAGCCGTCTCAATAGTTTGCAGCAGGGGCTTCTTCTTCATAGGAGAAGACGACGGCCGTTTTTCACTGCTTTTTGAAAATTACGATTCGGCATACCATCTCGTTCCCAGGGCAGATGAAAGCGACTTTGTGCAGATAAGGCAGATTTGCAGGGCCGTGAGGCTCATAACCGAATCTGGCGGGGAACTGGAACCCTTCATCATGGAGGGGGAGTTGGAGCCCGCAAGACTCCTTGAGGCGGCAGGCAGCCGTGCCGTTGTCATGCCCGGGCAGATAATAGGCCATATCGTGCATATAGACTGTTTCGGAAATGCAATAACTGATATAGGCAGGGATGATTTTCTGAAATTGCAGAGCCGTCTTATAAACAAAGGCCTTTCCGACGGCTCGTATACAATATTTGCAGGCGGCCCCCGCTTGAAGTTCAACAGGATAGACAGGGGGTACGACAGTGCGGAGCCCGGGGAGAACATTGCCTTCTTCAACTCCTGCAACCTGCTGGAACTGGCTGTGAACGGCGGCAACATCGCAAGGTCCGAAGGGCTGGAGCGAAGGATGGAAATTATGATTAGATTCAACATATATGGATAAGAAAGAGTTGAGAAAAAGGGAGGCGGATGCCTTTCTGCATCTGTTGGACGTAATGGATGATTTGCGTGAAAAATGTCCGTGGGACAGGAAACAGACAATCGAGTCGTTGCGACCGCAGACGATAGAGGAGACTTTCGAACTTTCCGACGCTATTATGCACAGCGACATGCACAACATAATGAAGGAACTTGGAGATGTTCTGCTTCATGTTGTCTTTTATTCCAAGATAGGGGAGGAGAAAGGAGCCTTCAATATTGCGGATGTGATGGAGAGCCTCTGTGCAAAACTAGTATATCGTCATCCCCATGTTTATGCAACAACTGAGGTAAAGGATGCAGAACAGGTTGTACAGAATTGGGAACAGTTGAAAACCAAAGAGAAAGACGGGAACAAGACAGTCTTGAGCGGTGTGCCGGAGAGCATGCCGAGCATGATAAAGGCTTACAGGATGCAGGACAAGGCAAGAGCCGTGGGGTTCGACTGGGAAGAGAAGGAGCAGGTATGGGACAAGGTGCAGGAGGAGATGCAGGAGTTCAAAACCGAACTGATGGCGTTGAAGGAGAGCAGGACCGGCGCTGATTACAGGAAGCGGGCGGAGGGTGAACTGGGCGACTTGCTCTTTTCGATAATAAATGCGGCGCGGCTGTATGATTTGAACCCCGATACGGCATTGGAGATGACAAACAAAAAGTTCCGCGACAGGTTCACCTATCTCGAAAGCAAGACCATAAGGCAGGGTCGCTCCCTCAAGGATATGACTCTCGAACAGATGGACGAACTTTGGGAAGAGGCGAAAAAGCGGGAGCGTAACGGTTGAGTGAGAGACGATGCAGGAGAACGGCTGGCAGCAAAGGACGGAAATTCTGATAGGTAAGGAGGGAGTGAAGACTCTCTCCGGGGCCAAGGTTGCGGTCATAGGCCTCGGCGGAGTGGGTGCGTATGCCGCAGAGATGCTCTGCAGGGCTGGAGTGGGTTCAATCGTATTGCTTGATTCCGATGCGGTGAGCCTTACCAACAAGAACAGGCAGCTGCTGGCTGCCGATTCAACGATAGGGCGGAGCAAGTGCGAGGTCATGTCGTCCAGGCTGAAAGATATCAATGGAGAAGTAGTGCTGACTGAAATTAACGAGTATCTGGAACCCGACAACGTGGAAAAACTTCTCGGCGGGCTGCAGATAGATTTCCTAATAGATGCAATAGATACCCTCTCTCCCAAAATTGCGCTTATAAAGTATTGCCGGGAAAGGGGAATCCCGCATGTTTCGTCGATGGGGGCCGGTGCAAAGTATGACGCAACCGCCGTAAGGCTGGCTGACATATCCAAGTCTTATAACTGTCCGCTTGCCTACATATTGAGAAAAAAGTTGAGAAAGGAGGGTATTTCAAAGGGATTCGATGTGGTGTTTTCGGAAGAACTGCCGCAAAAGGAGGCAATAATACCTGTGGAAGAGAGAAATAAAAAGAGTATGACAGGTACGGTTTCATATCTGCCTGCCGTATTCGGATGTGTCTGCGCTCAGGCAGCTATAGAATATTTGATTAAAAAACGCTAATTTTGCAGTTTGTGCGAATAACGGACAGAAGTTATGCAGATAGTAGTAAAAGAGGTAGAGACCAGGCGTGATTTGAAGAGATTCTATCAGTTTCAGAACAAATTGTACAAGAACTCGAAAGAATATGTCCCTACTTTGGATATCGACCAGAAGAAATCATTGACAGAAGACCCTGCGCTGGATTATTGTTCCAACAAGATGTGGCTGGCATATAAGGATGGAAAGGTGGTGGGAAGGATAATGGCCATTGTCAATCCACGTTACAACGAACTTTACAATCTCAGGCGAGGACGTTTCGGCTGGTTTGATTTCGAGAATGACATAAACATAGCAAAGGCTCTTGCGGAGACTGCTGAAAAGTGGCTTAAATCACAGGGCATGACCGAAATGCACGGTCCGTTGGCCTACAATACAATGGGCAGGCAGGGTATGCTTGTCTCCGGATTCGGGAACACCCCTCCGGTGAATTGTCTCTATAACTACCCGTATTATGTGGAGTTCATGGAGAAGATGGGATTCAGCAAGGAGTGCGACTGGGTGCAGTACAAGCTTAACGCTTCTCAGGGGGCGCCTGAAAAACTGAAGAGAATGGCCGACATACTTATGCGCAGGTACAATCTCAAGTTTCTGGATATAAAAAAGATGAACAAGGCGCAGATGCGCCGGCTGGAAGATAATTTCTTCAAGACCTATAACGAGTGTTTCAAGGCGGTGCACAACTTTATCCCGCTTACAAAGCATGAGATAAGCAGTTCGGCTTCGCATTACATGAAACTTCTCAGACCTGAACTTACATGTATCGTGGTTGACCAGAATGATGAGATTGCCGCTTTCGGACTCTGCTTTCCAAGTACTTCGGAGGGTTTCAAGAAGGCCAAGGGCAAGTTGTTTCCGTTCGGATGGTATCATATCCTTAAGGAGTACAGGCATTATAAGACGATAGACCTGATGATGGTCGGTTCATCGCCTGCATGGAATTCGAAAGGGCTTTCAGCGATATACCATTCGCATCTTGCGGCAAGTTTCAGGGAGCATCATATAGCGTGTGCCATAACAAATCCTCAGATAGATACGAATACAGCGGCCGTAAAGGTGTGGGAGAGTTACGACCATGAGGAGTTCATGCGCCGCAGGTGTTATATAAAATCTATCTGAATTAATGAAAACAATTAGTGCAATAATATGAGCGACAATAATTTAATAGCAAAAATCGACGGACTCAAATCAAAGTTCAAAACACTTCAGGAGCAGATTGCGGATCCTTCATTGATGAATGACATGAAGCGGTATGTGCAGTTGAACAAGGAGTACAAGGAACTTGAACCCATATTGGAGTGCGGCGACAGATACAGGAAGATGGTAGAGGACTATGACTCCGCAAAGGAGATTCTCCAGAACGAGAAGGATGAAGAACTGAGGGAGATGGCAAAGGAGGAGATAGCCATGCTCGACGAAGAACTTCCAAAGATGGAGGAGAAGATAAAGCTGCTTCTGATTCCGGCAGATCCGCAGGATGCAAAGAATGCCATTGTGGAGATACGCGGCGGAACAGGCGGAGACGAGGCTTCCATTTTTGCAGGAGACCTCTTCAGGATGTATGTAAAGTATGCGGAGAAGAGAGGCTGGAAACTCGAGGTTACTAGCCAGAGCGAAGGCGCTGCGGGCGGTTATAAGGAGATTATATTCAAAGTGAAGGGTGAGGGAGTCTACGGTGTGCTGAAGTACGAGAGCGGCGTACACCGTGTACAGCGCGTGCCTCAGACCGAGACTCAGGGCAGGGTCCACACATCTGCCGCTTCGGTTGCCGTTTTGCCCGAAGCCGACGAGTTCGATGTTGAACTGAACGAAAAGGATATAAGAAAAGATACCTTCTGCTCGTCAGGCCCCGGCGGACAGTCTGTAAATACTACCTACTCCGCAATCCGTCTGACTCATATTCCTACCGGTCTGGTAGTGCAGTGCCAGGATGAAAAGAGCCAGTTGAAAAACTACGACAAGGCCCTGCAGGAACTCAGGACACGTCTGTATAATCTGGAGTACGAGAAATACCTGAACGAAATTTCGGCAAAACGCAAGACCATGGTCTCCACCGGTGACCGTTCTGCAAAAATCAGGACCTACAACTACCCCCAGAGCCGTGTTACGGACCACAGGATAAACTGGACCACATACAATCTGCCTGTCTTTATGGACGGGGAGATTCAGGAGGTGATAGACCAGCTGCAGATTGCAGAGAATGCCGAGAGATTAAAGGAGAGCGCCTGAGATCAGTTCTTCCATAATCCTGTAACCTTCCAGATTGGGATGGACTCCGTCTTTTGACAGTCTGGCGGGCAGTCCGTTTTCATTGCCGGGAGTATTGTCTGCCATTGCGGAGAAAAAGTCTACATATCCGATACCCTTCTTCTCTGCGTACGCCTTTATCATAAAGTTGAGTTGGGGAATGAGTCTGTTTGGCTCAACCTCCCTGTTCCATGAGTATCTGTAGGCGGGCAATACCGAGCACAATATGACTTTTATTCCGTTCGATTCGGCTATTTCGCACATGCTTTTGATATTGTCCATAATCATATCCAGCGAGGCGTAGCCTGTATTTCCTGCAATGTCGTTTGTGCCGGCAAGGATTACGACAGTCTCCGCGCCTATATTCACTACATCCTGTCTGAAGCGTACCAGCATCTGGGGAGTTGTCTGTCCGCTTATTCCGCGGGCGACGAAACCGTTTTCAGTAAAGAATTCAGGATGGAATTTATACCAGTTTTCGGTAATGGAGTTTCCCATAAAGACGACTCTTCCGCTTACGGGAGCATCGCTTGCCAAAATCCTGTCGGCCTCCCTGTATCTGTTCAAATCGGCCCAGTCCTGTCCGTACATGTTGTTGAGTGCAGCTGCAAGCAGAATCGCAGCAATAGTAAAAATCCTTTTCATATTTTTCTAATTCTGTTTTAAATTGGCCGGGGAACCGGCATAGATAATCTCTCCGCCGTTTTCGCCTCCATCGGGGCCAAGTTCTATTATATGGTCTGCATTGTTTATTATGTCAGGGTTGTGCTCCACGACAATAATCGTATGTCCGCGTGCAATCAGGGCGTCGAATGCCTTGAGCAGTTTCTCTATGTCGTGAAAGTGGAGACCTGTCGTGGGCTCGTCGAATATGAACAGAACGGGCTGGCTGCTCTCCTTGCCAAGGAACGAGGCAAGCTTTATCCTCTGGCTCTCTCCTCCGCTCAACGAACTGATGCTCTGCCCCAGTTTTACATATCCAAGCCCGACATCCTCCAGTATCTTCAGTTTATGCGCTACCCTTTTTGCTCCTGTCTCATTCTGCGCGGAGAAAAAATCTATGGCCTGGCCGACACTCATTTCCAGAATGTCGTTTATGTTCATGCCATGGTATTTCACCTCAAGAATGTCAGGCTTGAACCTCTTGCCTCCGCACTCATCGCATACGACGGTCACATCTGCCATAAACTGCATCGGCACGGTAATCGTCCCTTCGCCAAGACATTGAGGGCATCGTCCTCCGTCTATGTTGAATGAAAAATGGGAGTGCCCGTATCCGTTAATCCTGGCATACGGCTGTTCGGAAAAGATTTTACGTATGTCGTCGTATATTTTAAGATAAGTTACCGGATTGGAGCGCACTGATTTTCCTATCGGGTTCTGGTCTATGTAGACAACTGATGAAATCATGTTCAGGCTGCCCGAAAGCTCCTTGAAAGCGCCCGGCCGCCCGCCGCTTTTGTTGAAATGGCGGAGCAGGGCAGGGTAGAGGGTGTCTCCTACAAGTGTAGACTTGCCTGAACCGCTCACTCCTGTCACTACGGTGAGAATGCCTATCGGAAATTCGGCCGTTATGTTTTTCAGGTTGTGCTCCATGCAGCCGCACAGCCTTATGCTGTTTTTCCATGTGCGCGGGACTTTCTTGTACGGCATGCTTTTCAGCCCGCCCAGATAGTCCAGTGTAAGCGAGCCGGTTGTCTGTTTCCCGGCAGCCCTGGCTTTTGATGCCACCTCCAGCCCGTGCCCGACAGTGCCTGCATAGACAATCTCGCCTCCGTTCACACCGGCCAGAGGCCCGATATCTACCAGATAGTCGGCAGATTTTATAATTTCGGCATCATGCTCCACTATCACTACCGTATTGCCCAGGTCTCTGAGGTTCTTTACAACCTCTATAAGCCGGCCGGTGTCGCGTCTGTGGAGACCTATGCTCGGTTCGTCCAGAATATACAGGGAGCCGATAAGGCTGTTTCCCAGTGAACTTACAAGGCTTATTCTCTGGCTTTCGCCTCCGCTGAGAGTGTTGGAGTAGCGTGAGAGCGTAAGGTATCCAAGTCCTACGGCCTTTATGCAGTCAAGGCGTAGGGTTATCTCCTTTATCGCCCTTTTTGCCACCTGTTCTTCATATTTGTCCAGTTTCAGGGCGGAAAAGAAATCACACAGCCGGTCTATGCTCATAGACATGAGTTCGCTTATGGACTTTCCGCCTATTTTTACATATTCGCTCTCTTTCTTGAGCCTGCTGCCATGGCAGGCAGGGCATACGGTCTTGCCGGAGTATCTCGAAAGCAGATATTTGTACTGTATTTTGTACTTCATGCTTTCAACCATCTCAAAGAAACTGCGTATGCCTGTAAAATAGCGGTTGCCTTTCCACAGGAGTTCTTTCTGTCCGGCGGTGAGTTGGGCATACGGCCTGTGAATGGGAAAATCGAACTTGGGAGCGTTAAGTATGAGTTTTTTCTGGAACTGTCCCATTATTTCGCCTCTCCAGCATGCAATGGCGCCTTCATATACGGAGAGGGAACTGTTGGGAATCACAAGAGCCTCGTCTATTCCGGTAGTCATTCCGAGCCCCTTGCATACAGGGCATGCTCCCAACGGATTGTTGTAACTGAACATCAGTTCGGTAGGTTTTTCAAAAACCATCCCGTCGCTTTCAAATATATTTGAAAACTCCCTTGTGCCGAAGGTGCCGTCGGGAGCTTCGCATACGATTGCAAGATGCCCGTCTCCCTGGTCGAAGGCTGTCTGCAGCGAGTCCTGTATGGCAGCAACTGTCTCCTCTTCCGGCCTCTCCTTCCTGTCTCCTTCCATTGAGAATCTGCCGATAAGCAGATAGAGACTTTCGTCTTTGTATCTGTCAATATCCTTCATCAAATCGCCTATGCGCAAGATGGCCTTGGAGTTCATGTTGAAAAGACGGCTGAATCCGCTTTCGCTCAGGTTGAGCAACTGCTCTATCTTGTCGTTCTGCTTCCATTTTACCGGAGATACTATATAGACCTTGCCGGTAAGGGTGAATATGTGGTCGAGTACATCGTTTATGGTTTCGCACTTCACCTCCCTTCCGCTTACAGGAGAATATGTACGCCCTATTTTGGCATACAGGACTCTCAGATAGTCATATATTTCCGTAGTGGTGCCAACGGTGGAGCGGGGGTTGGACGAATTTACCTTCTGGCTTATTGCAATTGCCGGTGGAATCCCCTCTATCTTCTCCACCGAAGGCTTGCTCATTCTGCCGAGAAACTGTCTGGCAAATGAAGAGAGGCTCTCTGCAAAGCGTCTCTGCCCTTCTGCAAAAAGAGTCTCGAATGCAAGCGAAGATTTACCGGAGCCGGAAAGGCCCGATATTACGGTCAACTTGCCCCGCGGTATTTTGAGGGAGATGTTTTTCAGGGTGTTTACTTTCGCCCCCTCTATGGTTATATACTCTTCCTTTGCACTCATTTTCCGGATGTCCTTATCACGGTTTTCACTCCCTTTGTCTTCTTTATGTCGGAGATGACTCTGTCTAAATGGCCGTTGTTGCTTACAGATATGTTAATCAGTATGTTGAATTCTCCTTTCTGTTTCTTTGCATTACGCTCCTCAATGTTGAAGGCCCTGATTGAGGCTTTCTGTCTGTTGAGGCTTTCTATTATCTGGTTCCCGACAGAGTATTCTCCTTCCACAATCACTTTCAGTGCCGCCTGGAACTGTGTAGTTCCGGAGACCTGCCTCCACTTTACCTTCTGTACCCTGTACGGGTACTTCTCAAGCAGTCTTGCAGCGTTCGGGCAGGAGATTCTGTGTATCTTGATGCCGCCTGAAGCGGAGACGAAGCCGAAAACGTCATCTCCGAATATGGGGTTGCAGCACTTTGCCATCTTGAACCCTATGTTGTTCAGATTGTCGTTGATTACCAGATAGTCGGTCTCCTTTGAACTCTCCTGCCTGCTCTCCCTGGCCGCATTTTGGGGGGCGGAGAGATTTCCGTGGGAATCTGATGCCTCCTCTGCAGTAAGATGGTTCTTTATCTCCTGTGAATCTATCTCCTCGTTTCCAATGGCAATCAGCAGATCGCTTATTGTCTTCTTCTTGAAGTGTTTTGTCAGATCGGAGAGAATTTCGTCGGTAAGTTCCATCTTCCAGTTTTTCATTCTCCTTTCCAACAGTTCCCGGCCGATACCGCTCAGTTTGCCCTCCTCTTCTTTAAGCTTGTTCTTGATTCTGTTCCTTGCCTTGGAAGAGACAACTATGTTAAGCCAGTCTGCCGACGGCTTCTGGTTTTTGCTGCTCATTATCTCCACCACGTCGCCGGTGTGAAGTTCTTCCCTGATTGATACGACCTTGCCGTTCACTTTCGCCCCGCTGCACTTTACTCCAAGATTGGAGTGGATGTTGAAGGCAAAATCCAGAATGGTGGCCCCTTTCGGCAACTCTTTCAGGTCTCCGGCCGGGGTAAAGACAAATATCTCATTCAATGTAGAGGGGATTCCGGTAGTGTATGGCGTAGCCTCCGGGCTCTCCAGCATTTTCTTTACGTTCAAAAGCCACTGGTCAAGATTCTGTTCATTCTTTATGCCCTTGTAGCTCCAGTGTGAGGCATGGCCGTTTTCGGCAATCTCATCCATTCTGGCAGTTCTAATCTGCACTTCTATATGAGCCCCTTCTCTGTTTTCCACCGTAATGTGGAGCGATTCGTAACCGTTTGGTTTGGGATGCGAAATCCAGTCTCTAAGGCGTGAAGTGTCTGGCTTGTACTCTTTTGTCACTTCAGAGTATATGTCCCAGCAGTATGCATGCTCGGTTTCCCTGTCGGGAGGTGCGTCCACTATGAACCTTATGGCAAAAACATCGAACACCCCTTCAAAGGTGACTCCCTGCTTTTGCATTTTCCGCCAAATCGAATATGCGGTCTTTGTTCTGATTTTCAGTTTATAACTGTATCTTTTCCTGAGGGTTTCCTCCAGGGGCCGTATGAATTCCTCGGCAAGTTTCCTCCTGTCGGATTCGGTTGCCTTCAGTTTGTTGGTTATCGCCCTGTAGTTCTCCGGGTCTGAATATTTGAAGTAAAGGTCTTCAAGTTCGTTTTTTATGTTGTAGAGACCGAGCTGGTGGGCTAGAGGCGCATACAGCATTATGGTTTCTGTAATCTTGCGCTTTATGCTGCTTTTTGGAAAGTAATCCATGTGGCGCATCACCTCGAGCCTGTCGGCGAGTTTTATCAAGGTCACGCGCGGGTCCTTGGAATATGAGACAATGAGTTTTCTGTAATTTTCTGCCTGGAGCTTGGTCTCTTTGGGGGTAATGGTAGAGATGTTGTTCAACCCTTCGACCATTGTCATGACCTGGGGTGAAAACTCCTTTTTCACCTTTTCAAACAGTTCGGGGGAGTTTCTGGTGGCCTCGTGAATAAATACGGCGGCAATGGCGTCAGCCATCAGGCCCAGCTCTTTTGCCACAATCATGGCAACTCCTGCCGGATGCTCTATAAACTGGTGCCCGTTGCCCCTTTGGATACCTTCAAGAGCCTTCTCCGCAATGTCGTATGCCTTTTCAAGCATCAATTTCTCTTCGGCCGTGCATTTCTCGGCGATTACAGATAACTCCTTATTCATCATGACTGTAGCTTTTAGTTATGCTCAGATTCCCTTTTTTCCAAAATGCGTTTGAGACAGTTCATCTGGTCGCGGTGTTTTGCGGCATTTACAAAATCCAGTTCTTTGGCAGAACGCTCCATCTCCTTTTTCGCATAATCTATCGCTTTCAATAATTGGGCCCTGTTCATCTTTTCCAGAACGGGGTCTGCCAATATTGCGGTGCCCGTGTCCGTGAGGAATTCCTCGGTATATGAGCCTCCGCCCTTGCCGAGAATCTTCCGCTCCTGTTTTTCTATCTGTTTCGGCGTTATATCGTGCAGCCGGTTGTACTCCTGCTGCTTTTTCCTTCTCCTTTCCGTTTCGTCCATTGTGCGCCGCATAGAACCTGTTACGGTATCTGCATACATGATAACCATGCCGTGTATGTTGCGGGCCGCCCTCCCGGCAATTTGTGTCAGGGCGGTCTCGGAACGGAGAAAGCCCTCCTTGTCGGCATCGAGAATCGCCACCAGGGAGACTTGCGGCATGTCGAGTCCCTCCCTGAGAAGGTTGACTCCGATAAGCACGTCAAAGCGTCCGGCCTGGAAGTCTTCTATGATTTCAACCCGTTCGAGTGTATCTACGTCGGAGTGGATGTACCGGCATCGTACGCCGGCCTTCTGCATATATTTGTCGAGTTCTTCGGCCATCCTCTTTGTGAGAGTGGTGACAAGAACCCGTTCGTCTCTTTCCACCCTGAGTTCAATCTCCTCCATAAGGTCGTCTATCTGGTTCTCTGTAGGCCTTATCTCTATGGGTGGTTCAAGAAGGCCCGTGGGACGCACGACCTGTTCTACGACAAGTCCTTCCGATTTTTCCAGTTCGTAATCAGAAGGAGTCGCGCTTACATAGACGCACTGCCTTGTAAGCTGTTCGAATTCATCAAACTTGAGCGGGCGGTTGTCGGCTGCGGCCGGAAGCCGGAATCCGTACTCTATGAGCGTAAGTTTTCTTGAACGGTCGCCTCCGTACATGGCTCTTATCTGAGGCACTGTTACATGGCTTTCATCTATGAAAGTGACGTAATCGTTCGGGAAATAGTCCAAAAGGCAGAATGGCCGCGTGCCGGGAGGGCGGCCGTCGAAATACCTGGAATAGTTCTCTATGCCAGAGCAGTAACCAAGTTCCTTTATCATTTCAATGTCGTATTCGGTACGCTGTTTCAGCCTTTTTGCCTCAAGGTGCTTCCCTTCCCGGTCGAGGTATTCGCACTGGATTCTCAAATCTTCCTGAATGTCGTATATCGCCTTTTTTGTCCGCTCCTTTGTGGTTACGAATATGTTGGCCGGATAGATTGAAATCTCTTCCAGAGTCTCAGCGGCAACGCCGGTAAGAGGGTCGAAAAGTTCTATTTCCTCTACCTGGTCTCCAAAGAAGAAGATGCGGCATCCCATGTCGCCGTATGCAAGGAAGATGTCTACGCTGTCGCCTCTTACCCTGAAGGTGCCGCGCTTGAAATCGGTATCGTTCCTGTTGTACAGCCCTTCAACGAGCGAGTAGAGAAATTTTGTCTTCCCGAGCCTCTGGCCGACCTTTACGGTTACCGTGTTTTCGTGAAAATCTTCCGGATTCCCTATACCGTACAGGCAGGAGACGCTCGAAACCACTATTATGTCGCGGCGTCCGCTCAAAAGTTGGCTCGTGCAACTCAGGCGCAGTTTTTCTATCTCGTCGTTTATGCTCAGGTCTTTCTCTATATATGTGTCGGTGACAGGCATATACGCCTCCGGCTGGTAGTAGTCGTAGTAGGAGACAAAATATTCCACCGCATTTTCCGGAAAGAAAGCCTTGAATTCTCCGTAGAGCTGGGCTGCAAGGGTTTTGTTGTGGCTCAATATGAGAGCCGGCCTGTTCAGGCGCTCTATCACGTTGGCCATTGTGAAAGTCTTGCCCGAGCCGGTAACGCCCAGCAGGGTTACGGCCCTGGTTCCATTACCGATAGCCTGGGAGAGTTCCTCAATGGCCTGGGGCTGGTCTCCTGTAGGTTTATATGGCGAATGGATTTTGAAATTCATGGGCAGAAGGTTATTTCTCCGCTTTCTTGCAGTATTTTATGTAGTTTTCTATTCCTTTGGCAACCTTGCTCATTATAAGTTCCCTGAACTTGGGGTCATTTAGCCTGGCCTCATCCTCCGGGTCTGAAAGGAAGAGTGTCTCAACCAGTGTGTTGGGATATTCAGTGGGGGCGTTGAGGCTGAAGTTGAAGTTGCCCACCAGCCCGAAAAGGTTGATGCCGTCTATTTCAAGTACGCTTTCAAGTACTGTCTGCGCATATTTCCGGTTCTGTATGTGTTTATAGTATGTGCTTGTCCCGCTTGCGGTGCCGCCGGCGTTACAGTGGATGGAGACGGCCATGTCTACGTTGTTTGCAAGGAAGATTGCCTTTCTTTCAGTCATGCTGAGCGAAGTGTCCTTCTCTCTGCTCAATACTGTTTTTGCGCCTTTTGCCTCAAGCAGTCTCTTTAACCTGAGGGCCATGTCCAGATTCAGGTCTTTTTCGTTGACACCGCTTATACGTCCTCTTGCACCGGGACTGTCGGGGCCGCCGTGACCGGCATCAATGCCTATTACCATACCCTTGAGAGTTAATTCCGGCAGGTGTCTTATCTCTATGACAAGCCCGCTCTCTTCATATCTGGCGGAGTAGCCCCATGAAGTCTTGTTTTTAAGGCCTACGGTAAGCCTCATTATGTCTGAATCTATCTGGGTTGCCTCTATGCTGCCTACCGATTCCAGATTGAGATACTGGGTTATCCAGTTGGAGTTGTTCTGTACGCCGTAAAGGTCTATAATCATCTTTTCAGGATTTGTCTCCTGCCTTATCATATAGCATTTCCGGCTGTCGAGCCCAATGTGGATTCTGTCTGACTCTCCGGCGTTGGTAACGCTTATGGAGCCGGAAACGGCAACCCGGGGAAAGTCAGAGAGCACCGTGTCGGCAACGCATTCTATGGGGATGAAGGCAGCTCTGTTCTCGGAGAGCCTTATCTTGTAGAGCGATTCGCCACTGTCGAGAACTTCAAAGACAATGTCTTTGTCTATATACCCCATCTTGTTGCCTCCGAGGCGGTCAGTGCCGTCGCTGGAGTTGAGATATGCCCCGTCGAGCGTTTTGACATATTTTACTGTGTCCTGTGCTGAAAGCGAACTGCCGGCAAGCAGGCAGAGGGCTGTGAATAAAATAGATGCAGATTTCATTTTTGTACTGTTTGTTTCAGAAGTGATATTTGTAATTTCCTAACAAATTTAATCTCTTCTTTTGAATTCCCAATGAGATTCTGAATGATTTTCTCAGGTGAATATCTTTATTCCGGAAATATAAAAAAATGAACTGAAAACTGCCGCGTTTACAGTATGGCAAGAAAATTGCAATCTTTTCAGTTGTGTTTCGTTAGTGTGTTTAGGTTTAACGGTAAGGTTAATTTGCTATGCTGTGGATAAAGCGGTAAATTAACCTTATTCTTTTTGTAAGAATCTGATAGTCTATTTTGTCGGGCGTGTCGGTTGTCTTGTAGGTATCGGCGTCTATTCCGCATGTAAACATGAGTGAGGGTATGCCAAGAGAGGTAAAGGAATAGTGGTCAGAGAGTCTGTAGAAAATATCGTAGAACTTTTTGCTGCCGTAATAGGTGTAGTCAATATCCATATCGAGCCCGGACAGCCTGTTGCACAATTCCAGCCTCTCCCTTACCCAGGGTTTTACGGCATCTATTCCCAACACCAGAAGATACTCCCTGTTCTTGTGCGGCGGTGAGGCTGTCGTGGCAATCTGGTCTATGTTTATAACATATTTTATACGTCCGGGGTTGATTTTCAGATTGCGGGCGAAGTGCCTGCTTCCGGCCATGTCGGCCTCCTTGCCGTCGAAGGCGATAAAGATAAGATTGCTCTTTACTCCGTTGCCGCTCTCCTTGAGGCGTCCGAAGACCCTTGCCAGTTCGAGAAGCGCGGCCACTCCAGATGCGTTGTCGTTTGCACCGGGATAGAATCTGGAGCCTATCATGCCCAGATGGTCGTAATGGGCGCAGATGATGATATAGTCTCCGTTCCTTTCTCCGGAACTTATCTCCCCTATGACATTCTTTCCGGTGTTCGTCTTGTGCAGAAAGCTCTGTTCGTAATAGATGCCTCTTTTGCGCACTCCGTACTTCCGGAATTCATCTGCAATGTAAAGCCTTGCCTTTTCGCCTCCAGCCGAGCCCATGGCGCGTCCTGCCATGGCTGGTGAACAGAGCGTGTCTATGTGCCTCTTCTGCGATTGGGGTGTTATGAGATGTTCGTACCTGCTGAAACCGGAACTTTGGGCTGATGCTCCGCAGGCAAGGGCCGTAAAGGCTGCAAGAAATATTATTTTTTTTATCTTACGGAACATCATTTCTCTCTTTTGCCGGGCAAAAATAACCAATATCGTAAACTTGTGGAAAATTTGTGAGAAAAAAACTATTTTTGTACGATTGCTACGGTTGTGCCATGAGAAGGTTCCTGAAAATTGTTTTTTTCTACATACCTTTATATTTCGTTCTTTTTTCGTTGCTGGTCACTCTTATATACAAATGGGTGCCTGTCTGTTACACTCCGCTGATGCTCTGGCGGGCATGTGAATTCAGGAATGATCCTGCATTTGAAACTCATAAGAAGTGGGTGCCTTTACGGGAAATTTCCCCCGAGCTGCCCCTTGCCGTAGTGGCAAGCGAGGACAACCTGTTTCTCGAACATTCGGGATTCGACTTCCGGCAGATAAGGCAGGCGCTTGAAGAGGCGGAGGACGGACACCGGCTGAGAGGTGCGAGCACCATTTCCCAGCAGACGGCAAAGAATGTTTTCCTGTGGTCCGGCAGGAGCTGGGTCAGAAAAGGGCTTGAAGCCTATTTTACAGTGCTTATAGAACTGATATGGGGAAAGGAGAGGATAATGGAGGTTTACCTCAACGTGGTGGAGATGGGAAAAGGCATATATGGCGCGGAGGCGGCTGCGGAACAGATGTTCGGTATAACTGCAAAGCAGCTCGACAGGCATCGTTCGGCTCTTATCGCGGCTTCGCTGCCGAATCCTCTTGTCAGGAGGGCGAACGCTCCCACCTCATATATGAAAAGAAGGGCTGCGCATATAGAATGGCTGATGGAGCGGGTAGAGTGGCACACAAATGGCAGTAAGGAGTAATCGTATGTTAAAAAGGATAGTCATATTTCTCATATTGCTTTCCGGCTCGCTGCAGATGAGCGGACAGTATGATATAAACAAGTTCTTCTATCGCGGAAGGCAATATCTGATAGATGGAAAATATGCAGCGGCAATAGATAATTTCAACACTCTTGTGCGGTTGGACAACTCTCTTTATGAGGCCTATTTTTTCAGAGGTATAGCGAAATACAATCTGGGTGATTTCATGGGGGCTGAGCAGGATTTCGACAAGACGCTGCAACTCAACCCGCTTTATACACCGGCCTATCATTACCGCGCCATAACGCTCAGCCGTACCGGCGAATATGACCGGGCTCTGCAGGATCTGGCCGATGCGGTAGACCTTCGTCCGAGCTATTACGGCCTCTATTTCAGCCGTGGGGTAACATATTTCCTTTCGCAGCAGTTCGACAAGGCCATAAACGATTTCAACCGCTTTCTAAGATACGATTCGCGTGTTCCCGAGGCATATCTGAACCGGGGGGCCTGCTATCTATATCTCAAAGACACTGTCAAGGCGCTGTCGGATTATAACAAGGCTGTAAATCTGAACATGTTCGACCCGGAAGGGTATATCCGCCGTTCCAGAATCTATGCAATGCAGGGAAAAGACTCTCTGGCAATGGAGGATTTGAACAGCGCATTGAAACTCGATTCCACAAATGCCTTTGCCTATTTCAACAGAGCTCTCATAAGGTATGACAGGCTGGATATAATGGGGGCGCTGGAGGATATAGACAAAGTGCTGGAGTATGACCCGGGAAATGCCCTCACCCTGTATAACAGAGCGCTTATACGTACGCAGATAGGAGATTACAACAATGCGCTTGACGATTACGACCGCGTACTGGCTGTCAACCCCAACAATGTGCTGGCCTATTTCAACAGGGCGGGTGTCTTTCTGGAACTGCACCGTTACAGAGACGCCATGGATGACTATTCGCAGGCCATAAACCTCTATCCAGATTTTGCAAAGGCCTACTATAACAGGGCATATGCCAAAAATCAGCTGGGACAGTTCAATTCCGCAAGGCAGGATTTCAAGATTGCCGAGGAAAAGGTGCGTGAATACCGTGCAATCACGAGCGATTCCGCCGGACGCAGCGCATTTGCAGACACCTCACGCAAATATGACAGCCTGCTTGCGCTGGATGCAGATTTTGCCAGGAAAGACTTTAACAACGAACTGTTGCAGTACAGAGACATAGACATTAAGCTCAAACCTCTGTACAAATTCAACGTATCAGAGGAGGGCAGGGTATACATGGCTCTCTCACGCAGTTACGAGAGCGTAAAACTGGAGAGTTTCATAGATTCTCTGGCCCTGCCGGTGGATCTGACATGCTCTAAAGGCGAAGTGCCGCATCTGCAGAAGCATGAAGCGGAAATAGATGCAAGGCTGGAGAGATATGAGCGCGACATTGCCGATAAGGATGACGGCATATATGCCAAACTGCTTTTTGTAAAGGGTATATTGGAAGGCGACGGGAAGCAGTACAATTCGGCTCTATCCTATTACGACAAGGCCATATCGCAGGAACCCGACCAGGCATTTTACTATATGAACCGCGGGGCGGTACAGGCCGAGATAATAGATTTCATCTCATCAATGGAGAGCAACGTGCAGATTCTCACACTTGACGAATCCGGTACGGCAAGAGCCCGTGTGCAGGAACCCTCATATAAGAGTTATGACTATACCGCAGCCATTCATGATATGAACAAGGCTCTGATGATGCTGCCCGGCTTTCCCTATCTGCATTACAATCTGGGGAATCTCTATTGCCTTTCAGACGATTTGCCTGAGGCGATAAACCAGTATTCCAAAGCTATAGAAGAATATCCATATCTGGCCGAGGCATACTATAACCGAGGGCTTGTGCTTATTTTTCTGAAAGACAAGACAAAAGGCTGCATAGACCTGAGCAAGGCCGGAGAACTCGGTGTAAGCGACGCCTATCCGGTCATAAAGAAATATTGTACAGACACAGAGCAGTAGCCGCTACTTCTTCCTGCTCTTTTTTTCGATGTTCCTGAGTGAATTGGACGCCCTTACCATGGCTTCATCTCTTGCAATGTACCTTAATGCCATGAAAGTAAGTATCGCGCAGACAGCGGGGAAGACTGCGGTTATCGAGAAGACCGTGCCAGGCTCGCTTGTAAAGAACGCGTAGGCAATCCAGCACTGGAATGCTATGAAAACAATAGTGTTGAAGATACACAGCCTTATCTGGAACATCCTGTGGTGATACATGAAGATGGTAAAGAATGTGATTATCAGTGTAGCTATCGACAGTACCAGATACGGGGTGTATTCTGTATATTTCACTGTATATTCCGCGGTATAGAAAGCCTTGCTTGAGAGTATTGCAATGACAAGGCCGAGCGCGGCAAGCAGGAAAAGGGTCTGGATTCTCTGTATCATATCTTTCAATCGTTAATATCGGGCACAAAACTACAAAATAAATTCTTACCTTTGAAAGGTTAATATAAACAGAATCGCGAATATGAGAATTGAGAGTTCTGAGCTGATAATAAACAGCGACAATTCGGTTTTCCATCTGCATTTAAAACCTGAGCAGCTTGCAGACAATGTAATACTTGTCGGCGACCCTTCCAGGGTGGAGATGGTTGCGTCGTTTTTCGGAAAATGCGAGGCGAAAAATGCTTCGCGCGAATTCCATTCCGTTACGGGATATTACAAGGGAGTGCGCTTTACAGTACTCTCCACCGGCATAGGTTCAGACAATATAGATATTGTAATGAATGAACTCGATGCCCTTGCAAACATAGATTTCAAGACGCGCGAGATAAAGGACGGGAAACGCAGCCTGCGCATTCTCAGACTCGGGACATGCGGGGCGCTCCAGCCGGATATAAGGCTCGGCACGCCTGTGTTCTCACTTGTCTCCATAGGATTCGACGGCCTGTTGAACTGGTATGCCGGAAGGGAGAGCATAACCATGGCAGATGCAGAGGCGGCTTTCCTGAAACATATTGAATGGGAGCGCCATCTGCAGATTCCTTATTTTGTGAAGGCTGACGAAGGTCTGGCCTCTCTTTTTGAAAACGATGCGCTTGCCGGAATGACTATATCGGCGGCCGGTTTCTATGCTCCTCAGGGAAGAGTCCTGCGGCTTGGGCTGGCCATGCCGGATATGCTCGACAAATGCGAGAGTTTCAGGTACGAAGGGTTCAGAATAGTGAATTTCGAGATGGAAGGGGCCGCATTGGCCGGCTTCGCCCGTCTGATGGGCCACCGGGCGGCCACGCTTTGCTGCACTATTGCAAACAGGCACAACCACGATGCCCTGCCCGATTACAAGACAAAGGTCAGGGAGATGGTGGAGATGGCTCTTGACAGACTTGTAGAGGAGCAGCAGGGCGGAAAATAAAAAGGACGGCCCGGCCGTCCTTTTTCAGAAGTTCTTTGTTTCGTTAGTGTCTGGTTAAGAGCGAGCGGAAAACGAGATTCGAACTCGCGACCCTCAGCTTGGGAAGCTGATGCTCTACCGACTGAGCTATTTCCGCATTGAATGCATAGCGATTACAAATATAGAAAAAATTTCTACACATATTATCCATACAGATGAATTTATATCTGTTCATAGCAAAAAAGTTTACCTATAAAAGCGCCCCGAAAGGGCAGCTTAGCAGGATAAGCAACGTTATCGCTACAGTTTCTGTTGCAATAAGCGTAGCGGTTATAATGGTTGCAATCGCGGTTGCAAACGGTTTCAGGGTGCAGATACGCGAAACGGCGTCGGGCTTCAGCGGGGACATAACGCTTTCGGCTCCGGGAACAGATGTGGTGAATCATCTCTACCCCGTAAAAACTCCAGACTATATTGCGGAACTGGAGCGTATGCCGCAGATAGAATCTGTCGGCGGTGTCGTATACCGCAGCGGTATACTCAAGAGCGCAGAACATATCCAGGGAGCGCTCTTCAAGGGAGTGGACTCATGCTATAACAGGGCTTTTTTTGCAGAGCACCTGATATGCGGTTCTCTTCCAGACTATTCTGCCGATACGCTCTCTCCAGACATACTTATTTCCGAAACCCTTTCCGATGCCTTGGGCTATGGACTCAACGACAAGGTCTTCGCCTATTTCGTAGGAGAAGAGGTGACATTCCGCATATTCAATGTGTGCGGCATTTATAATGCGGTTCTCGAGGAACTTGACTCCAAACTCATAATTGCAGACATGGAAATGATACGCAATGTAAATGGATGGGGAAAGGATATGCTGTCGGGCTATGAGATAATATTGAAAAGGAAATACAAAAATGAAACCGCCCGGACAGCCTTCCAAATCGAGAATCTTATACTTGACTGCACCCCGGAAGAAGAGCCGTATACATTGCTTCCCTCTACGGTGGAAGAGCGGTTTTATGTGCTGTATGACTGGCTAAGGCTGCTGGATGTGAATGTGCTGATTCTGCTTGCTCTCATGATTGCTGTTGCAGGGTTCAACATGGTTTCCGGATTGCTGATAATACTTTTCGAACGCATTTCGCAGATAGGGCTTCTGAAGGCGGTAGGCATGAAGAATTCAAATATTGCGAAGATATTTCTGTACAGGGCCTCATTCACGGTTTTAAAAGGTTTTCTGGCAGGAAATCTGATTGCGTTGGCATTCTGCTTTCTGGAATGGAAATTCGAGTTTATCCCGCTGGATGCGGAAAACTATTTTGTCAGCCATGTTCCGGTTTCTCTGGAGTGGGAAACGGTTGTCGTTGTCAATCTGGCCGCCTTTGCCGCGATTATGGCGATTCTGCTGGTTCCATGCCATCTGATAAGCAGGGTCTCTCCTGCCAGGACACTGGTTGTAAAGTAGATTACTCTTCTTCCTTATAGTACAGGTAGCGTTCATGTATCTGCTCCATGTACTTGAGAGTCTCCGTTCCCTTGAATTTGCCCAATTTCACAATGGTGTCTGTGTAATAATTCCTTTTCTGCAGCAAGGGTATTACGGTGGCAAGCGTGTCCCATACGAGATAGTTCATGTCGAGCGATTTGGCAAGATTCATAATGTCTTCCATCCTGCCTTCTCCGCAATTATATGTGGCTATGGCTATCAGAGGGGCGTTCAGAGAGTCTGCCCCCATCTTCCTGTACATGTTCTGCAGGCGGAGCAGATGTCTGGTCCCCGCCTTGATATTCTCTTCTGGGTCGTATATGTCATCTATTCCATAACTTCTGGCCACGCTCTCCTTGACCTGCATGAGACCTATCGCACCCCTGCTGGAACTGACTCCTATCTTGAATTTTGACTCCTGATAGATAAGGGCAGCCAGCAGTCTCCAGTCCCAGCCCAGAAGCCTGCTGCTCTCCTTAATCTGGCGGTCGTATGGCGAAATGGCGTTCGGTGTCCGCGAATAGTTCCTGTGGTATCTGTTGTAGAGCGTCTCGAATTCCTTGCCTTGCTTTACGGAGGTGAACCAGTGGTTGAAGAGCTGTATGAATTTGTAGTTCTCCTTTTTAACTACGCAAATGTCCATCTCTTCATCTATGGGAACGCTGGAGATAACCTCATCCTGGAAAATATCGGGTACGGTGTCGTTGGAGTTGACTACCATGAAGTCCACCTCGCCGGTAATCAGGTCTGCCCAGCTTTCGAACGAGTTTTCCCTGGGAATAATCTCCGTACATGTAAGCTGCTGAGAATCGAACAGTTTGAAAAGGTCGTACGCATATCCCAGAGCATGTCCCTTTTCCCCGATGTGGTTTGTGAAGAATACATTGCATAGCAGTGTATCTGAGGCCAGAAAAAGCGGGACAGCCTTTTCCATTTTACCCTTTTCCCTGTGCGGCAGCAGCGTTATCAGTGAAAAGACAATAAATGCAGCGGCATAGCTGAGGTATTTTCTTTCAAAAAATCTGACCATAGACTATCTGAGATAGAATGGCCAGTACACTCCGAACTTGAGTGCGGTCTGAGGCCTCACATAGCGGTTGGCCGAAAAATAATCGCTGTCTGGCCAGTCCTGTGCAATGTTTACAAGTTTTACAAAAATCGCCGCACGTTTCCACTGCAGGTTTATGAACAGGTCTATGTACGGAGTTCCGCCAATCTCTTCCTCTCTCTGGTTATAGAAGAGGCCGAGGGCGGGAGAGTATGCCTGTCCGTAATAGTCTGTGTTGAATGTGGCGTCTGCACCTATCTGTGCATCGAGTACGTTCTTTACAAGGTTGAATTCAAGGTAGTATCTGAGATTCAGGGCCAGTTTGGGCAGCGGAATGACCTCCTGCTTTGAGGAGAGCTGGAAAAGTATCTTGTTTTCAAGATTGAATTTCCAGAGTCTGAAGTCCTTTCTCAGCCAGGCTGTCATGACGCTCATTGATTCGGTGTTTTGTACTGCATTGCCGAGCGTGTCGAGATAGATGTTGTCGTTTAGCAATGAGTAGCCGAAAAATGCTTCCAGCTTGTAAGCCGGAATGGTCATACGCCCTTCGACCCTTGTCTTGGTAGTCTTGTTGAAATTGTTGTTCCAGATGTAATGGTTCGAGTAGTAGTTGTTGTAGAAGAAACTTGGCCGCTGTTGCGAAACGTTTATCTTTCCGGTCAGGTGAATCCCGCGTTTTACGGGGTAGAATGAGAGCCGTATGGTTCCTCCAATGGAAAAGTCATTCTGGTTGTAGCCGGCAATGTAATATTTTCCAAACCCTTCCCACTGGAAATACTGTTTGAGCGAGCCGTTTGCCCCGAAATAGAGATAAAGGTTGTTGTCGGTTATATTCTTGTTGCCGCTCATATACATCTCCGGCGAGAACTTGTAATATGACAGATGCTGGTATCCTGCTCCTCCCTCTATTCCCGATACAATCGCCTCCCTTGCCCAGGGCTGCAGTTTTATGAAGAGACGGTTTTCAAGGTTCATTACCCTGATGGAATCTGCCGTCGATGTCGGGTTGAGATAGAACCTGTTGTTGTAAAAATCCCTTGCCACGGTGTCTGTCATTGCAATTGCGTCAAGGTAGGAGCGTGTGTATACAGAATACTCTCCCGTATGACCGATATATGCCATTGTTCCTTCTCCCACTGCCGTAGTGTCTCCTTTTCTGAATCTTATGGGGATGCCGTATGACTGTGTCAGGAAGATGGTGTTTTTCTTGTATTTTGAAGATGCGTCTGCAAGCCTTACCGGAACGGTGCGCATGTCCACGATTGTATCCATTACCATTCCCAGGTCTGCCACACCGCCGTTTTCCTCTCTCTTTACACGGTTGAATATGTAACCGGCCTGTGCAATGTACCTTTCTCCAAGATAGTTGGCCGTGAGTGCGAAAGTCCTGTTGTCGGTCTCCTCATTTTCGAGCATGCCGTTACTTCCATATCTTTTGTATAATATGTTGAAGTTGAATGCTGGAGTGAAGTTTTGCGTATGCATGAATTTTATGTTGGTCTCCTCTTTCTGCTTGTTGGCAAAGAGCGTACCCCAGTACCCCAGTTCCGTATATGGTGTCTTTACGTTGTAGAACGGCATGGAAGTTATGCTGTAGGTGTAGGGCTCGTATAGGGAGGCGACAGGGAATATTTCCACTTCTTCTCTCCTGAAATAGTTGAAGGGAAGCATGGCCGAGCCTGCAACGCCAAGATAGACGGCTCCTGCATCGTCCTTCAGGTAAGGCAATTCGTGAAAATTGTCGTTGTATGTCGTGTCAGGGTTTATTACCGAAGGATTGTTGAAATAGCCGTCGGTATTCCATACGAACATGCGCTGGTTTGTGACCTCATGTTTGAAAAAATAGGTGTTCAGAAGCCTGGGAGTGGCCCTTATCAGACTGTCCTTATATGCCCAGATACTGTCTCTTACAGCCCTTTTCATCTCTCTCTTGCTTAGTTGCGGCTTTGCGAATATGTCTACGGAATCCGCCGGGGCCGAAAGTGAGTCTACAACTGCGGCAAGCGTGTCCGCCGGCAGCAGGACTGTTGTGTCCGCCTCGGGCAAGGAGTCTTTTTCCTGAGCCTGTGCAGCTGTATAAAGCGTACAGAACAGGAGTGCAAGAATATATGTCTTTTTCAGTGTAACCTGCATCGGGATAATTTCCAGGCTGCAAACATACAAAAAAATAGATAAAAAAAAGGACAGCCGGCGGCATATGTGGCCGCGGCTGTCTCTCTTCTTTATGGCTTTTTACCTGAATTACAGGCAGGAAACTCTCTCTTTGTAAACTCTCAGACACTCGTCGAGTCTGTCCTGGGCTGTTGTGTCGCCCGGAACATTGTGCGACGGGTGGATATAGAGTTTTACACCTCTGTCTGCCAGAATTTCTGCAACAGTCGTTACTGTCATCCACACCAGGGTTACGAATGCGAGTGTAGAGACAGGTCCTACCTTGTCAAAGTGGTTTTTCAAGGGAACGCTTGCATCTACGAGCGGTGCACATGAGTCCACTACGACATCTGCAATCTCAAAGAGGTTCTTTCCGCATGAGTGGCGGCTCTTCTTGCCCTTTGTCTCAGCCGCAGAACCGAATACTACTACCTTCATTCCCATCTCTTTTGCCTTGAGTGCAACCTCGATGTTCACACCGTTTATGCCTGTATGTGAAAAAATCCACATGGTGTCTCTCTTGTCGAAATTGTAAGCCTTCATGATGGCATCTCCGTATCCCTCGGCTCTTTCAAGATAGAGGAACTGATGGATGCCCATCTGGCCAGTGATGCCGGTGAAGAATGTCATTGGCAGTTCTACAATGGGATGGAATCCTACGAAACCTCCGATACGGGGATACATCTCCTCTACGGGAATTGTAGCGTGTCCGCAGCCGAAAGTGTGCACCCATCTGCCAGACTGGATTGAATCTGCCATGAGCTCTGCTGCCTTTTTGATGTTGTCCAACTGTGTCGCCTCGATTTTGGCCTGAACCTCACGGGCTTTTTTTAACCATTCTAATGCTAACATGTCAATCTGTTTTAGTTGTATTAATATGTTGTTAATTCAGTTCTCTCTATTTTATCGCACTCTTTCCGGAGCCTGCTGTAAAGAGTATTATAATCATGACCATGCATCCCCCTATCATCAGCGGAAATTTTGCTATGCCGAGGAAGCCGAGCAGATAGTTGAGCAGGGAGTTTCCTACAAGGCATGCCGAAATCGCTATGCTGAATGCAGTTCCTGACATCTCTTTATATAACCCTCCGAGTACGCTCAGCACTATGGGCACGGTGGATGTTATGCCGAATCCTATAAGCAGCGTGCCCGCTATGGCTATGCTCTGTGGGTTCATGCCTGACGCTGCGCTTATCTTCTGTGCAAAGGTGAGTATTGCCACTCCTGCAAGAGCGATTATCATTCCTGCGGCAATAATCGTTCTCTTTGAGAATTTCCTCAGTATGAAACCTGCGCACAGACGCCCTATCGCAAGGCCTATAAGTACGAAACTCAAGGCTATGCCTGCGGAAATCTCATTGAAATTCTCTATGTTTATAAGATATTGCGATATTCTGTTGTTCGTAATGCCCTCTACCGCACCCTGGAAAAAGAGAGTGAAGCAGAAGATTATAAACAGGGGAGAGGTAATGAGTTTCATTATCTTTCCTGAAGAGGCCCCTTCTCCTCCGCTCTTGGCTCCCTGGAATTTCATTGTCATGTAGAAAACCGAAACCGCAACCATTATTACCGCAATGGCGGCAAGTATGCTTTTGTATGAGACTATTCCGGAGAGGGCTGGAATGGAGTAGGTGGTTGCAATGGCGCCCACGCAGTAGAAAAGGCCGAGGAACATGATGTTGCGGTCTCTGTTGCTGTCTGTGGAGACATCGGAGGCCAGAGCGTTAGTGGAGCCGTTTATAAGGCCTCCGCTTATACCCAGGGCCAGTATTCCGATTATGAGCACCGTAAATGAAGATGCGTAGGCGATAAGGAAGAGCCCTGCCGCTCCTATCAGGTTCTGGATGATCATTACAGGCTTGTAACCCTTCCTGTCTACCACCGGCCCGAATATGAGCGATCCTGCGAGCGTTCCTATCGGAAGTATCGCTGCAAGGGTGGCAGACATCCTGTCATCCAGTCCGTATTCTGCCGCCACCGCCGGAAGAATGGCTCCTAGGGTCAGAAATGCCACTCCGAAAAATATGATGCCTATGCATGAGGCGATATATTGCAGTCTGGGATTTGCTGATTGTGAATTCATATCGTTTCTGTTTTACCGTTATTTCTTTCTCTTTTTTGCAATGTTTATGGCTATGGCCCCGGCACCGTACAGGCCTGCGAGTTTTGGCAGTGCAGTAGGCATGAACTTCACTTCCCTGATGCTTATCGGCTGTGCCCACTTGCACGCTTCTTCATATATTCTCCCGATAAACTGTGCTGCAGGACCGAATACGCCGCCGCCGAAGACAAGTATCTGCGGGTTGAAGAGGCTTACAACGTTGGCTGCGGCCATCCCCCACATCTCTATGGCCTGGTCTATGACCTTTACGGCAATCTCATCGTTGTTTTCGTAGGCTCTGAATACATGGTATGAGGTGACCTTTTCCAGTTCTATGTCGCGCAACTCCCCTTTATATTCCGGCATGAGGGTGAGGAATTTCCTTGCCTGGGTGGCAAGTCCGTCTCCCGAGGCATGTGTCTCGAAACAGCCGCACTTGTCGTAAAAACTGTCGTATGGCGGTTTGAGCGCCATCCAGCCTATGGCCCCGACAATGTCGGAGTTTCCGTGCAGTACGACTCCGTCTATGAGTATTCCAAGCCCTATGCCTGTTCCGACGGCCATAAATACGGCATTGTCGCAATTTCTGGCGCAGCCGGCTATCACCTCTCCAAGTATGTAGCAGGTTCTGTCGCTCTCTATGCATATCAGGGAATTGGGAACAGCTGCCGCTATATGCTCCTGCAGCGGATACTCTTCCCAGCCCGGAATGTTGGGGCACCAGACGGTCCCCTTTTTGGAATAGGCTATCCCGGGTACGCATATTCCTATGTATTTCTTCTCTCTCTTTGTTATCTTGTTTTCTTTGAGCAGTTCCGAAATGAGTTCGACCATCAGTTCGGCTACTGCAGCCCCCTCTCTTTCATCAAGAAGGGCCACCTTGCTCTCCGCAATCTCTCCGTTTGCATCGAAAAGCGCCGCCGTGATTTTTGTTCCGCCCAAGTCGACTCCAATGTAGACCATCTCTATTCTGTTTGTCAGTTGTTGTAATTTTTGATTTCGCGTATAAGGTCGTTTATAAGCTTCATCTTCAAGTCATACAGGTCGTCCGATATGTCGGCCTTGTAGAAGTGGGGGTTGATGAGCCTGCGTTCGGTTTCATTGAAACTCATAAGATTGGAGAGATAATATTGCTGCTTTTCCGGCAGTGGAATGTCTTTCATAATCACCTTTCCGTTTTTCATTACCTGCTCCTGGAGCTTTTTCCAAGTGTAACTTCCCTTTTGGAAGGTCTTGTTACGGGTCTCGTCAAACTCGCTTCTTATATGGAGTTCTTCCAGAGCCTCTATCTGCCTGCTCATGCTGTCTCCTCTCAGGCAGGTTATGTCTGCCTTGAACATGCCGTTCTGGATTATTCTGTATGTTATCTGAAATCCGGGATTTATGAGTTTGGATTTGTCTTCAGATCTTTTCAATACGGGGTTTCCGTCTATCTGCACCAGTTTATATACATTTCCGAAACAGGGATTGTGCTTGCTTGTGGCAATGGCGTCGCCGACTCCGTAGGAATCTATCATCGCGCCCTGGCGCTCAAGTTCGGTAATCAGATATTCATCGAGAGAGTTTGTGGCGAATATCTTGCAATTGGTGAATCCAGCCTTGTCGAGAATGTCACGGCATCTGCGCGAAAGATAGGTGAGATCTCCGCTGTCAAGCCTTATGCCGAAGCCCTGCGGATAGTCATTGTCTATGCCGCATTCGTTGTATGCCCTTATTGCATTCTTCAGCCCGCAGTTCAGCGTATCGTATGTATCTATCAGCAGAATCAGAGGCTCTCCGCGATGTGTCTCTATATATGTCTTGAAGGCGTTGAACTCTCCCTCCAGCGAACAGCCGAACGAGGTTACGTAACTGTGAGCCATGGTTCCCGAACAGGGAACGTCGAAAAGCGCTGAAGTGAGTATGTTGGATGAATTTGCACACCCTCCGATTATCGCGGCCTTGGCTCCGTAGGTTGCAGCCCAGGGCCCGTGCGCCCTTCTGGAGCCGAATTCGCTCACCGGTTTCCGGGTGCTTCTTGTAACGCGGCTTGCTTTCGTGGCTATGGCCATCTGGTGGTTCATTATGCAGAGCAGCGGGGTTTCTAGTACCTGAGCTTCTATTATCGGCGCCTCTATCGTGATTATAGGCTGTTTGGGAAAGGCAATCTCTCCTTCGCGCATGGCGTAGACATTGCCGGTAAACCGCATTTTTGAAAGATACTCCCTGAACTCCGCATATTCGTCTCCGGGTATGAATTTCTCAAAAAAAGCAGCCCCCTCGCTGCCTATGCCTTCAATCATTTCCAAAGATTCCTTTATTCCCGAGACTACCGCCCAGTTGTTTTTGTCGGGGGCGTCTCTGAAAAAAAGGTTGAAAATTGCAACCTTGTCTTTCATACCGGCCTGGTAGAAAGATTTTCCCATTGTGTACTGGTATTTGTCTGAGCAATAACTGATGTTAATCATTTCGTAAAAACGGTTTGTTGAAAATAAAAACTCAGTCGGGTAGCAAAGATACTAATATATTTTATCCTTTTTCTCTTTTTTTGGTACATTTTAAGTAGTTTTGCAGACAGATAGGCAGGGCGGAGTACATCCCCCGAAAAGGATTATTCAGAGCATGAAGCAGATAGAAGAACTTTTCAGACAATACACAGGCTGCACGGCCGCCGATATGTACGAACTCCCCTCAAGCGGAAGCAACCGCAGGTATTTCAGGGTAAGCGGCGGAGGCATGACGCTGATAGGTGCGAAAGGAACCTCCATAGATGAAAACAGGGCTTTCATAGAGATAGACAGGCATTTTCATGCGAAGGGGCTCGCCGTGCCGGAAGTGTTGGCTGTCAGCGATGACATGCAGTTCTATTTACAGGAAGATTTGGGAGACGTAACCCTTTTCAACAGAATTTCTCAGGGGCGGGAATCGGGAAACTATTCGGAAAAGGAGATAGAATTGTTGAAAAAGACCATATCTGCTCTTCCCAAGATTCAGTTTGAAGGGGGCAAGGGGCTGGACTATTCGGTCTGCTTTCCACAGCCGGAATTCGACGAAAGGATGATTTCGTTTGACCTGAATTACTTCAAATATTGTTTCTTAAAGGCTACTGGGTTGGAATTCAGTGAAATAAAGTTGCATGAGGATTTCAGTAAATTCTCCGAAGATCTGTTGAAGACGGCTTCAGACGAGACATTCCTGTACAGGGACTTTCAGGCCCGCAATGTAATGCTGGTGAATGACGAACCCTATTTCATAGATTTTCAGGGTGGCAGAAAGGGGCCCTTTTATTATGACCTGGCATCGTTCGTATGGCAGGCCAGGGCAAACTATTCGCAGCAGGTGAAGGAGATATTGATAAACTGCTATCGGGATGCTCTGAGCAGATATGTGGAGGTGCCGGGCGACGAGTTTTACAGGAAACTGCGCATTTTTGTCCTTTTCAGAACCATGCAGGTGCTCGGAGCCTACGGTTTCAGGGGATATTTTGAGAAGAAGCCTCATTTTCTGCAGAGCGTGCCGTTTGCCATCGACAATCTAAGAAAACTGATTCACGATGCTCCGTTTACCGAGTACCCTTACATACAGCATATTCTGGAATCTCTTACCAATATGCGCCAGTTTACAGACCTGATTGAAGAGAAACGGTTGGAAGTGAGAATATTCAGTTTTGCATACAAAAAGGGAATACCCTCGGACGAAAGCGGAAACGGCGGAGGGTACGTGTTTGATTGCAGAGCGATAGAAAACCCGGGAAAGTATGACCACTTCAAACATTTTACCGGACTGGACGCAGAGGTTATAAAGTTCCTGGAAGACGACGGGGGGGTGACCAGATTCATGCAGAATGTCTACAGCCTTGCGGACGCTCACGTGAAAAGGTATATAGAGCGTAAATTTACAAACCTGATGTTCTGTTTCGGCTGTACCGGAGGACAGCACCGTTCAGTATACTGTGCGCAGCATCTGGCCGAATACATAGCGAAGCGGTATAATGTTGTGGTGAAACTGGTTCACAGAGAGCAGGGAATAGAACAGGAACTGTAATGGAGCGAGTATGAAAGCGATGATTTTTGCCGCAGGGTTGGGGACCAGATTAAGACCCCTGACCGATAACATGCCGAAAGCGCTGGTAAAGGTGTGCGGCAAGACTCTTCTGGAATATTCCATAGAAAAGTTGAAAGCTGCCGGTTTTACGCAGATTGTTATAAATGTCCACCATTTTGCGGATATGATAATGGAGTATGTGAGGGAGAGGGGCTCGTTCGGTGTTGAAATCTTTTTTTCGGACGAAAGCGATCTGCTGCGTGAAACGGGAGGGGGTATAAGGCATGCCGCACCGCTGCTTGACGGCGGAGAGCCTTTCCTTGTACACAATGTGGATATTCTTTCCAATCTCGATATTGAGGCAATGATAAAAAGCCGCGACGCCGGGGCATTGGCCACGCTGCTTGTGAGCAACCGTCAGACGAGCCGTTATCTGCTTTTCGATACCGGCGGAGGGCTGGTCGGCTGGATGAATGTCGGGAGCGGTGAGGTGCGCTCTCCGTTTGCGGAGTTGAAACGGAGGCCGCAGGAGAATGCTCCATTCGATTATAAAGGGTTTGTCGCCTCGCGCGGACTTGCAATGCATGCTTTCGACGGTGTACATCTCATCTCTCCGGAGATTTTCGGATTGATGGCACAGTGGCCCGAAAGGTTTTCAATAATAGATTTCTATCTTTCGGTATGCGATACGCATAAAATTGCAGCCTATATGCAGCCAGGGCTTCAGATGGTGGATGTAGGCAAGCCGGATTCGCTTCATGAGGCGGAGTCGCGCTTCTTTCCCTGCCTGTAGAGCTGCCAACTGTTGAAAAGGTTCTGCCATATGGAGTAGAGGGCGGGGTAGACCGATGCGAGCGGATGGAGGTAGACATTGGCCATCCATATTCCGAATGCCGAGTTCTTCTGCCCGAGAGCCTGTCCGCCGGCTATTGTATCTCCATACTTTTTCCCTACCCATTTCCCGAATCCGAACTGTATGGCGCAGAAAATTATGGAGATTATCGCCACAACCGTAATGCTTCTTATGTTTTCCCTGCCGTTGGCTATTATCATGTTTATGGTCTGTCCCAGAGTTATGGTGAGCGTTACCGCCCAGATATAGAATGAAATGCCGCTGATTCTGCTTATCGCCTCATTGATTTTAGGCAGACAGAACTGCAGGAACATGGCTACAAAGAACGGCAGCGCTATGACAGGCCCTATCTTTCTTAGAATCAGGGTAAATGATTCAAGGAACGGCATATCCTGATGTATTCCTATGAACGAGAAGTAGATTGGCGCCACGATTGCGACCATAAGGTTTCCGAGAATCGTGTAGGCGGTGATAGTCTCCCTGTTTGCCCCGAGCATACATGCTATGACAACAGATGCGGCGGCAACCGGGCATAGCACTCCGGCCAGTACCCCCTCCGCCACGATTTCATCTCCTCCAAGAGCCGTTATCAGGTAATAGCAGACTATGCTTACCACTATCTGGAAGAGCAGCAGCCATACGTTAAGCCCGCTCATGTGGATAAGTCTGAGCTGCCTTATCCTGACAGATGAGAAGTTCATCAGCAGAATGGTGAAGATAAGGTAGGGTACAATGGCCGAAAGTTTTCCGCACCACCTGTTTATCAGGAATCCGAGTATTATGGCAACAGGAAGGACGAGACTTCTTTTGTTCATCTCCTACTCCTTTGCGTTGCCGAACTCCTCTTCCAGTATCTGTTTGGTTTCATAAAAGGCCTCGGTGAAATTCCTGGCGAGCAGAGTGCCGTCAGGGCCTATGAATACAAAGAACGGCCAGCCTGAAATCCTGTAGGTCTCGCTCATTTTTTTGTTCTCGGGATATTCTGTCTCCAGTTCCACTTCCGTCCACTTGTGCTTGAGCATGTTTCCGAGAGTTGCGTTCAGGTCTGCCTCACGGGGGTTGTTCAAAGTCCGCTCGTACAGTTCCCTTATCGTTGCAACGGACTCTGTAAGCCCGACCACTTCAAGCCCCTTCTCCCTGTACAGGTCATAGAACTCGCAGACATATTTGTCTATGTAGATTGAGCCTGGGCAAAGCCCCCAATGGTAGAAAAGCAGGTATTTTCCCGTATATGTCTCTTTCGTTATGGTATCTCCCGCTACTGTTACAAGTTCAAAATCAGGTGCGGGCCGGCCCGGTGCGATTGCCTCCATCTGCGCTATGAAATCTGCGGTTTTCCTGCCGTACCAACTCTCCTTTATCTGCTCGGAGTAGTTTTCGTAGATATTTTTCATCTCATCTATCGGCTCATAACCTATTCTCGGCAATCTTTCCACGAGAAGGAAGAGCGTACCCTGTCTGTTGGAATCTATGTAGGCTCTCCTTAGCGTGCGGACTCTCTCAACACCCGGATTGCCATTGTAGAAGGCATTGAATGCATCTCCCCATCTGTACATCTCTGCGGTATCTCCGGCTGCCCTTGCCTCTTCGAGTCTGCGCATGTAACATCCGCGTACAAGGCCAATCGAGTCATCCACTCTCAGATATTCTGCCAGCTGCGGTTCGTCATAGATGCCTCCGTTTATTTTGCTGTAGTAGACATTCTCACGTTCGCCTGTAAATGTTATGGTGTCGCCGGGGCGTACGATGAATGTCTTGCCTCTCCTGTCTGCCACTATCTCTTTTCCTTCGTTTGTCGTATATGTGAATATGAAGTACTGGTCATGCTCCAAATTGCCTCGATAGCGGAATCTCGCCGTGTCGTCTACAATTATGGTAAACGCTGTGCTGTCTTTCCATGACGGCAGGTCGATTGTGCTGAACTCGATGGTGTCTCCAATCTGCAGGCCGGTTATGTCGCCTATGATTGTGAAATTGGATTTTTGTGCGGTACAGGCCATTGCCGAAGCCGAAAGCAGCGCAATGGCTATCATTCTTGCTATTTTCATTTCTGTCAAGTTTATGTAATGCGGAGCAAAAGTACGCTTTTTCCGATAATGATGAATAAACAATTTAGGCTAAAGATAAAAAAAAACGTGCAGCTTTTGAAGTTGCACGTTTTTGCTCTGTATGAGACTTGGCCTGTAGGACTATTTCACCTCCTCGAAGTCTACGTCGGTTACTTCGCCGTCTTTGCCGCCGTTGTTTGAGGTGCCTGAATTTGAACTCTGGCTGCTCTGGCTGCCTGTACCGCCCTGCTGCGCTCCGGCATTGGCCGCATTCTGTATATCTGCAGACGCTGCCTGCCATGCCTTGTTCAACTCATCGGTGAGTTTGTCGAGTTCGGCAACGTTGCCGGCCTTGTGGGCCTCTTTCAATTTGTTGGTTGCAGCTTCGATGGCAGATTTCTTGTCGGCTGAAATCTTGTCTCCGTACTCCTTGAGGTTCTTCTCTGAAGCGAACACCTGTGCATCTGCGGCATTGAGTTTGTCCACCCTTTCACGCTCCTCCTTGTCGCGGGCCTCGTTTGCCTTGGCCTCGTCTCTCATCCTCTTGATCTCCTCTTCGGTAAGGCCGGAAGAAGCCTCTATTCTGATCTTCTGCTCCTTGCCGGTAGCCTTGTCCTTTGCGGATACGTTCAGGATACCGTTTGCATCTATGTCGAATGTAACTTCAATCTGAGGAATTCCTCTGGGTGCGGGGGTAATGCCGTCGAGGTGGAACCGTCCGATTGTCTTGTTGTCTCTTGCCATAGGCCTTTCGCCCTGAAGCACATGTATTTCAACTGAAGGCTGGTTGTCTGCCGCAGTACTGAATATTTCAGACTTGCGTGTAGGGATTGTAGTGTTGGACTCTATGAGTTTTGTAAACACTCCGCCGTAAGTCTCTATACCCAATGACAGAGGCGTTACATCCAACAGAAGGACATCCTTTACGTCGCCTGCCAACACACCGCCCTGAATTGCAGCTCCTACGGCTACCACTTCATCGGGGTTGACGCTCTTGTTGGGCTCCTTGCCAAAGAACTTCTTTACAATCTCCTGAATTGCGGGGATACGGGTCGAACCGCCTACCAGCAACACTTCGTTGATGTCGGATGCACTCAGGTTTGCATCGGCCAAAGCCTTGCGGCACGGCTCGATGGTCTTCTGGATAAGGTCGTCGCACAATGCCTCGAATTTGGCGCGGCTCAAAGTCTTTACAAGGTGTTTGGGAACACCGTCTACCGGCATGATGTAAGGCAGGTTGATCTCGGTAGAGGTCTGGCTAGACAACTCTATTTTGGCCTTTTCGGCAGCCTCTTTCAATCTCTGGAGGGCCATAGGGTCCTTTGAGAGGTCTATGCCGCCGTTTTCGTTCTTGAACTCTTCTACGAGCCACTCGATAATCTTGTGGTCGAAATCATCTCCTCCAAGGTGGGTGTCTCCGTTGGTTGATTTTACCTCGAAGACGCCGTCGCCAAGTTCAAGAATAGATATATCAAAGGTACCGCCGCCAAGGTCGAATACCGCAACCTTCGATTCCTGGGTCTTCTTGTCCAGGCCGTATGCCAACGCAGCGGCTGTAGGCTCGTTTATGATTCTCCTTACCTTGAGGCCCGCAATCTCGCCGGCCTCTTTGGTAGCCTGCCTCTGAGAGTCGTTGAAGTAGGCGGGAACTGTGATGACAGCTTCCGTAACCTCCTGTCCAAGATAATCCTCGGCAGTCTTTTTCATCTTCTGAAGAATCATTGCAGAAATCTCCTGCGGAGAATAAAGTCTGCCGTTTATATCTATTCTAGGGGTGTTGTTGTCTCCCTTGGCAACCTTGTAGGGAACCCTCTCTATCTCCCTGCTTACCTGGTCGTAACTCTCGCCCATGAATCTCTTGATAGAGAAGATGGTGTTTTTAGGGTTTGTGATGGCCTGCCTTTTTGCAGGGTCACCTACCTTTCTCTCTCCGCTCTCTGTGAATGCCACGATTGACGGAGTGGTTCTCTTTCCTTCGCTGTTGATGATTACAGCAGGCTCGTTGCCTTCCATTACGGCAACACAACTGTTCGTTGTTCCTAAGTCAATACCAATAATCTTTCCCATAATATATTTCTCCTATTTTTTAATTTCAAACTCGTTTTCCGTCTCCCTTTTCAGGGTGACACCAGCCCTAATCTCTAAGATTGTGCCAAAATCCAAAACTGACATATTGTCGTATTGCATTATTGCAAAAATCAATTTTAAATAGTTCCTTTGCCTGTCAAATAAATCTAAAACTATGTCAACAGAAGGAACGAGCCGTGTATTGACGACTCACAAATTGCTTGAAATGAAAGAACGCGGCGAGAAGATAGCCATGCTCACCGCATACGATTATACATCTGCCAAAATTGTAGATGCGGCAGGAATAGACATTATCCTTGTAGGAGATTCCGCAGCCAATGTCATGGCCGGGCACGAGACAACGCTCCCAATTACGCTTGACCAGATGATTTACCATGCGCAAAGCGTGATGCGTGCTGTCAAGAATCCGCTTGTGGTTGTGGACCTTCCGTTCGGGACCTATCAGGGCAACTCCAAGGAGGCGCTCCATTCGGCTGTCAGAATCATGAAGGAGTCTGAGGCCGACGCCGTGAAGATGGAGGGCGGCGTAGAGATAATGGAGTCAATTCAGAGAATACTCTCTGCCGGAATCCCTATCATGGGCCATCTGGGGCTTACACCGCAGTCGATACATAAATTCGGTACATATGCTGTGAGGGCGAGAGAGAAGGCAGAGGCGGAAAAACTTGTTGCAGACGCTCACGCGCTGGAGGATGCAGGGTGCTTTGCCCTGGTTCTGGAGAAGATTCCGGCTCTTCTGGCAAAGCAGATTACAGAGGAACTCAGAATACCCGTGATAGGAATAGGTGCGGGCAGGTACTGCGACGGCCAGGTGCTCGTGATGCATGACATGCTGGGGCTGAACAATAAATTCTCACCCCGTTTCCTTCGCAGATATGCAAATCTGTATGACGAGTATCTGAACGCTTTCAAGAATTATGTTTCAGATGTGAAAAGCTGCGATTTTCCTAACGAGAGCGAGCAATACTAAGCCATATGGAGCAGATATACCGCAAGTTGTCAGAGTCTGAACTAAAGGATGTCAGGGAGCGGATTCTCTACGAGGACAACCACCTGTTTGTCTTCAACAAGCGTGCAGGCGAGATTGTCCAGGAAGATTTGACAGGCGATGAATCCCTCGAGCAACTTGTGAAGGCGTATATCGCACAGCGCGACGGCAAGCCGGGGGCTGTCTTTTTAGGTGTGCCCCACAGACTCGACAGACCGGTAAGCGGAATTGTCATATTTGCAAAGAGTTCCAAGGCGCTGGAGCGGATGAACGAAGAGTTCAGGACAGGTCAGGTCTCGAAATACTACTGGGCCCTGGTATGCCGCAGACCTCCCGAGAATGAAGCGCTCCTGAAGGGCTATATTACAAGAAATGAAAAGATAAACAAGTCTTATGTCTCAGATTTGCCCAAAAAGGGGGCAAAAGAGGCCAGACTCGAATATAAATTGCTTAAGTGTACCGACAGATTCTTCCTTCTGGAGATAAAGCTTCTGACGGGCAGACATCATCAGATACGCAGCCAACTGGCGCATATCGGCTGTTGCATTAAGGGAGACCTCAAATACGGCGCTCCCCGTTCAAATCCCGACGGCAGCATTTCTCTCCACTCCCGCAGGGCGGTATTCGTACATCCGGTAAAGAAAATACCCTTGGAGATTGTCGCGCCGGTGCCGGGCGAAGGATTCAGAAGAATCGCAGGTATGGAATGAAGAACATGAAACGGATTATTTACAGTTTTATCTTGACAACATTTCTTCTCCGGGCCTTTACGGGACCTGCCGCAGGGCAGGAACAAGGCACGCAGGAGAGATTTCTATCCTATTCCAAACTGCTTTCGCCTGAAAAGCTCTATATTTCTACCGACAGGGAGAGTTACAGGGTGGGCGATACAATATGGCTGAAAGGTTATCTTAAGAACAACTCGCATCTTTCAGAGTTTCCGGAGAGCAATTACATATATGTGGAGCTCATATCTTCCATGGTGGAGAAAAATCACAATACTGAAACAGACGAAAATATTGAGGCTGTACGGTGCAGAGTAAAGATAAAGCGTGCCGACGGTACCTTTTCAGGCTATCTTCCTGTTCCGGAAAACCTGAACACGGGTGTAGCCGTACTCAGAGGATACACCTACTGGATGATGAACCGCCGCCCCGAATATATGTTCAATAAAAACATCGAGATACGCAACCCCATGAAAGACGAGGTTGTTGCCGCCATGCGTGAGCGGCAGGTGCGTGAAACATACAAGTATACCGAAATAGGTGAGGAGAATCCGTTTGCCAAAACCGAAAAGGTAAAGCGGGATATTGACATTCAGTTTATGCCTGAAAGCGGACGGTATGTCGTGGACCAGAATTCGGTGGTCGCCTACAAGGCTATAGATGAAACGGGGCTTGGCGTGAAGGTTAGCGGAACACTGTTCAGGGATGGAGAGCCGTATTGCGATTTTGAAAGCGACGAGTCGGGTATGGGGCTGCTGAATCTCTATTTCGATGTAGTTCCCGGCGAGATATATGCTCAAGTGAGTGAATCCGACGGCTTTTCCGTGCGTGCGGAATTTCCCAAACCGCAGGAGAGGGCGGTTGTAATCAATCTCAGGCCGGATTCCTGCGGCGTTTCAATCCTTGTAAGCAGCCGGAACATGCAGGGGTGCGATTCTCTCTATGTTGTTATGTACGACGGCTCCGAGATATATCTCAATATTCCGTATAATCTGCAAAAGGCCAGATACAGGATGGATTATGAATATCTCTCTTCCGGCATCAACAACGTGGCGGTCATAGACGGCGGCGGGAATCTCTATGCCCACAGGTCTTTTTTTGTCTTTCCTCCTCAGGCCGAGATACTTTTTGCAACAGACAGAAATGAATACGGCCCAAAGGAGAAGGTTGTCTGCACCTTTGATATGCGGGACAGTTCCGGAGCCCCCTTGTCAGGTGATTTTTCGGTTGCCGTTTCAGATGACATATATGCCCCGTACAGCGGAAAAAACCACAATATAGTATCCTATTTTCTGCTCGGAAGCGAGATTGACGGCGTGGTGGAGCATCCGCAGAAATATTTTGACACTTCTATTCCTTTGAATGAGAGAATAAAAGCGGCGGATTTGCTTATGCTTGCCCAGCGCTGGAGGTATTACAGTCTGCCTGAGATACTCAAGGGTGAGAGCGAATTCCCCTATTTTGGAAAGGAGTACACCCAGTCCATAAGCGGACAGGTATACGGCCTTTTCAAGAGTGCAAAAAAATCGATGGTGACATTTATCGCCCCGTCGATAGGCTTTTCCGCAATGGGACAGCTGGATACTTCAGGATGGTTCGCCCTGAACGGCCTGGACTTTCCAGACAGCACGCAGTTTATAGTCGGCGCTGTGGGGCTGAACGGCGTGAAGAGGCGCTTCACTCCCATACTCAACCCAGACATATTCGCAACGCCGTTCACCTATCCCAAGTATATTCTTCCTCAGAAATATTCAGATTCATACAAGATGGCCGCAATGGCTGACTATTACAACAGCGGCGGCGAGCTGGTCTATTCCATAGACCCTGTTTACATTACCGGAAGAAGGAGCCCTGAAAAGAGCAATATCACTCCGCTTCCCTATTACAGTTTCAAGGAGGGAGACTATATAGGCGAGAAGGCTCTGGAACCTTATAAGACATACGATCTGCTCACATATATAGTCACTACATGTCCTCCGTTGAGGTTTGCCGACAGCACCAGGAACGGGGCGCGGTATATAGAATGCAGAACAAAGCGCATCTCTTCAAGAATGGGAATAACGAGCGGCTGGGATGAGATTATCGTCTTTATAAACGGAATGCTGTCGAGCTGTGCCGATCTGGAAGGAATGACAGTCGCCGACATTACTGGTTTTGCGCATCTGACAGGGGTGGAGGCAGCAAAGTTCGGAGTATATGCTTCTGATGCCATTTCTCCGCGCGATGTGGTTATGGTGCAGACGAGAATGTACGACCGCGACAGGGTTGCGATGAATATTGCGGAGGGAGAACCTCTTGGCTGGCAAAAGCCTGTGAAAAGATATATTCCCAAGTATGAGACCGAAGTGTCGAAGAGAGGGCGCGAGCCTATGCGTGCCCTTGTCCATTGGGAGCCATGCCTGCATGTTTCGGAAGGCAAGGCTACGGTTGAGTTTTACAGTTCATCGCACAAGGCGGACTATACCCTTGTTCTGGAAGGGTTGACAGAGAGCGCCGAGCCGCTCTTTCTGAAAGGGCGCATAAGCAGGGGCATGCAGCGGTAGGGTTGTCAGAATGTAAGATTGTCTGTATTTTCACCCCTGGCAGCCATTTCCCGTATCATTGTAGAGGAGATGTCGCAGAGAGGCGCGTTCAGGAAGGTGGTGTTGTATTTTCTGCATAGCGCCTGAGCGTCGAATCCGCGTCTGGGGTAGACCATAACCTCATATTCCGAGAGAATTTCGCGCCATTTGTACCAACGTTCTATGTTGGCAATGTTGTCTGCTCCCATGATGATTGAAAAACGGGTCTGAGGTTCGTTCCTGCGCATATATTCGAGTGTGTTGTAAGTGTAGTTGGGCCGGGGAAGCTCAAATTCCACCGTGGAAACCTCTGCATGTCGGCCTCCATATTCTTCATTGAACCTGTTTATTGCAGATTTCAACCTTTCCAGTCTGGTTTTTTCGTTTTCAAGAATCCCGCTGCCGGCCTTGAAGGGGTTTTCAGGCGTCAGTACGAACCGCAGGAGATCTACATTGCAATTTTGCAGGACATATTTCGCTATTGCAATATGGCCTGTGTGCAATGGGTTGAAAGAGCCGAAATAGAGAGCACAGTTCATCAGGGCAGACTTTTATTCATTGTAAAACGTCTCTACAACAGCCTCTGCCTCCCTGAGTGCGCATTCGAGGGAGTCGTTTACTATGACTCTGTCGAAGCTTCCGGCATATCCCAGTTCCTCTTCTGCCTTTGCCACCCGCCTTTCTATGGCCTGGGGGGAATCGGTGCCTCGTTTTACGAGCCTCTCCTTGAGAGCCTCCACCGACGGGGGCTGTATAAAGACCGCAAGTGCATGGCTCCCGTAGAGCCTTTTGATGTTTATGCCTCCCTTTACGTCTATGTCGAAAAGAATGATGTGCCCTTTTGCCCAGATTCTCTCAACTTCGCTTTGGAGAGTTCCATAGTAGGAGCCTGCGTAGACCTCTTCATATTCTACAAATTCACCTTTTCTTATCTTTTGTTCAAACTCCTCTTTCGTGAAAAAATAGTAATCTACACCGTTTTTTTCCTCTCCCCGCGGAGGGCGGCTCGTTGCCGAAATGGAGAATTCCAGAAAAGGGTATTTGTCCAGCAGGTGCTTTACAATGGTACTCTTCCCCGCTCCGGAGGGGGCGGAGAAGATAATTACCTTGTTTTCATTCGAGACAGCCATTATTCGTATAACTCTTTTTCCTTGTCGATTTTCGAGAATTCTACAATGAAGTTTGCAATCTTTTCGATACATGCATCCATGAAGATTCTGCCTTTTTCAGGTGTAGCCTCTTTGGGATTGCCGACTCCGGTGTCTTCGGTTACATATATCCATCTTCTGGGCATCCATGCCCATTTTTCACGGAATCCCTTGATTTTCATTTTTGTCTCGGCACCGTCTCCCGCTTCGTCGAGCGGAAGCACAAGTTCGGGCATTATAGCCTGCATTGAAGCGGTCTCAAGTTCCCCTGCATGGTCTCCCTGTTCCGTGAAATAGTCGTCTCCGTTGCAGGCTTTCCACCAGCTGACAGTGCATATCATTATCTGGGGCATCTCCACGCTCAACTCCCTTATCATGGGCTGGAAGTTGTTTCCTCCGTGCGCGTTAAGGATTATGAGCTTGTTGATGCCGTCTTTAATCAGAACCTGTATCACATCCTTGACAATCATTTTCTGGGTCGTGGGGTGCATGTTCATGCAAAGCTTGACCTCCATCTGGCCCGAATTCACACCGAATGGAATTGCCGGCAGCAGCACGCATTCCGCTCCCCTTTCCCAGGCCTTCCTGCAAGATTCGTATGCAACCTTCTCTGCAAGAAAGGTATCTGTTCCATACGGAAGGTGGAGATTGTGGGCCTCAGTGCAGCCCCAGGGAAGAACGGCTATCTTATACTTCTGTTTACGAACGTCTTTCCAGTTGTTCGCCTGTAAATTGAAAGATTCCATAATATGAATGTTTAATAAACTTACGTTTTTTCGTTACATCTTACAAAAATAGGAAAAAACCGGGTGCGGTGCATCTGTCGAAAATCTAAAAATATGCAAAATTTGAAAATATTGTTACTTTTGCATGTTTTTTGAGGGCAAGACCTGTCGAATTCAAGTGGTTTTATTAGTTTTCAATAATATAAAATTTTTGTATAATGGTATCTTACAAAGAATTAGGCTTGGTAAACAGTAGAGAGATGTTTGCTAAAGCAATCAACGGCGGATATGCCATTCCTGCATTCAACTTTAACAACATGGAGCAGATGCAGGCTATCATTCAAGCTTGCGTGGAGACAAAGTCTCCTGTTATCCTTCAGGTTTCAAGCGGCGCAAGAAAATATGCCAACCAGACAATCTTGAGATATATGGCTCAGGGTGCCGTAGAGTATGCCAAGGAACTGGGATGCAATATTCCCATAGTTCTGCATCTCGACCACGGCGACAGCTTCGAACTTTGCAAATCATGTATAGAACTCGGTTTCTCATCTGTAATGATAGACGGTTCACACCTCCCTTACGATGAAAACGTGGCATTGACAAAGAAAGTGGTTGACTATGCACACCAATATGATGTCACAGTTGAAGGCGAGCTCGGCGTACTTGCAGGTGTTGAGGATGACGTAAAGGCTGAAAGCCATACATATACAAGACCTGAAGAGGTTGAAGACTTTGTAAAGAAGACAGGTGTTGATTCACTGGCAATCTCAATAGGAACATCTCACGGTGCATATAAATTCAAACCGGGCCAGAAACCTGAAATACGTCTGGACATTCTGGCAGAGATTGAGAAACGCATCCCCGGTTTCCCTATTGTGCTTCACGGCTCTTCAAGCGTGCCTCAGGACATAGTTGCAGAGATCAACCAGTATGGCGGCAAGCTGAAGGATTCTATCGGTATTCCCGAGGATCAGTTGAGAGAGGCTTCAAAATCTGCCGTATGCAAAATCAATATCGACAGCGACGGCCGTTTGGCAATGACTGCCGCAATCAGGAAAGTCTTTGTAGAGCATCCCGAGGAGTTCGATCCCCGCAAATATCTCGGACCTGCAAGAGAGAAGCTCAAAGAGCTTTACATGCACAAGGTACGTTGCGTATTGGGTTCTGAGAACAAGGCATAATTGCTTTGCGATACGGATTATGGGCGGCCGAGCGTTGGTTTCAGCCGCCTTTTTTTATAGGCATGTCATTTTGTCCGAATTTCATGCCTCTCATGCATTGGCAAATATTTTGAATCGAGGCGGAGTAAAAAGGAGAAATTATGAAAAAAAATAAGGATAAGAACGAAATGGATGGCAAGGCTGCCCAAGTTCAGGAAAAGGAGTGTCAGGAAACGGAAGTCAGGGCCAATGAACTGAAAAATCAGGAAGATGGCGGGTCGGAAGAGACTGATGCTGCGGCCGGCCATAAGGGAAAAGAGTGCGAAGAAATTGAAAAACAGTTGCAGGAATATAAGGACAAGGCTGCGGAGGCAAATGACAAATATGTTAGAATGGCAGCGGAGTTCGACAATTTCAGGCGTAGAAGCGCGCGAGAGAGACTGGAACTTATAAATACCGCTTCGGAGGAGGTTATAAAGGGGATCCTGCCGGTCTTGGACGATTTTGAAAGAGCAGTCAAAGTGCTTAAGGAGTCTGACAGTTCCGCAGCTGCAATAGAGGGTACTGAGTTGATTTACAACAAACTTTTCTCTTTCCTCAAAAGCAGGGGGCTTTCTGTCATAGAGGCTATGGGCAAGGAGTTGGATACTGAGTTTCATGAAGCTGTAGCCCAATTCCCTACCGACGACAAAGAGAAGAAAAACAAGATTATAGATATAGTGCAACAAGGTTATATGCTTAACGGAAAGGTTGTCCGTTATGCAAAAGTTGTAGTAGGAGTGTAAAAAATGGCAAAAAGAGATTATTACGAGGTCCTTGGCGTAGACAAATCAGCATCTGCGGAAGAGATAAAGAAGGCCTATAGAAAAATGGCGATAAAGTATCACCCGGACAAGAATCCAGGTGACAAGGATGCCGAAGAAAAATTCAAGGAGGCGGCCGAGGCTTATGATGTTTTGAGCAATCCTGAAAAAAGGCAGAGATATGACCAGTTCGGTCATGCCGGTTTCAGCGGCGCAGGAGGTGCAGGTGCCGGAGGATTCAGTGCCGGAGGTTTTTCAATGGAGGATATTTTCAGCCAGTTCGGAGACATATTCGGCGGACGTTTCGGCTCTTTCGGCGGGTTCGGTGGTTTCAGCGGATTCGGCGGCTCCTCTCGCGGGGGGCGCAAGGTGCAGCGGGGCAGTGATATAAGAATCAGGGTGAAACTTTCGCTCAAGGAGATTGTGAAGGGAGTGGAGAAGACCATCAAGATAAGCAAATATGTGCCTTGCCCAGATTGCAGCGGACGCGGCGCCAAGTCTGAAGCAGACATCAAGAGTTGCGATTCCTGCCACGGAACAGGTGTGGTTACGCAGGTTGTGCAGACAATGTTCGGACAGATGCAGAGCCAGACCACATGTCCCAAATGCAACGGTGCCGGCAAGATAATCGTAAATCCCTGTTCCAAATGTTCTGGTTCGGGGCTGGTGAAGGCGCAGCAGGAGATTTCGTTCAAGATACCTGCAGGAGTCGCCGACGGCATGCAGTTGACCGTTAAGGGAAAAGGCAATGCTGCAAGAAACGGCGGAGTGAACGGAGATCTGCTTGTGGTAATAGAGGAGGAGCCCGACAAGGAACTTCAGAGAGACGGCAACGATTTGATATATTCTCTGTTTATAAGCGTGCCCGATGCCATATTGGGTACGACGGCGGAGATTCCTTCGGTAGACGGCAAGCTCAGAATCAAGGTAGATCCCGGTACCCAGTCTGGAAAGATATTGAGATTGAGGGGAAAGGGTATTCCGGATGTGAACGGTTACGGTACGGGAGACATGCTGGTATATGTGCAGGTGTGGATTCCGAAGAATCTTACTTCGCAGGAAAAGGAGGCTCTGGAAAAGATGAGAGGCTCAAAGTCGTTCGACCCCAGGCCCTCTTCCGACGATAAAAACTTTTTTGACAGAATCAAAAGAATGTTCAGTTAATGAAACGGAATGATTTTAGGGGAGGAGGTATCAAATGCAGTATCGTGACATTTGTTGCGATACTGCTTTTTCCTTTTTACGGCCGGGCGCAGGAGGACGGAAATTTTGAATTCAGGTATCCGCTCGATGTGCCGATGAGCCTTTCAGGCAATTACGGAGAGTTGCGTTCCAACCATTTTCATGCTGGAATAGATTTCAGGATAGGAGGTGTCGTGGGCGCCCCCGTATATGCTGCAGCAGACGGGTATGTGTCAAGAATATCGGTCTCTCCGACAGGTTACGGCAATGCTCTGTATATTACTCACAGTGACGGGTATGTGAGCGTTTACGGCCATCTTCACAGGTTCGAAGATAAAATCAGGGAGTATGTCCGTGCCGAACAATACGCATCCGGGAGTTTTGTGGTGGATCTCAGCCCGGATTCTATCTGTTTTCCGGTCAAGGCCGGCCAGCTGATAGCTTTTGGCGGAAATACGGGTTCTTCAGGAGGGCCTCACCTCCATTTTGAGGTGAGAAAGGAGGGCTCTACTCTGAATATAGTTACAAACAGGCTTTTTGCCATGGATGACGGCAGGAAGCCTGTAATCAACCGTGTCGCATTTATGGGATACGACATTGAGGACGGAGTTGCAAGGGTGTTCAGGATAAACAGACCCAGATTGCGTTCTGCCGTTATTCCGCTTCCGAGACTCTCCTATGTGGCGGTAGATGCCGTCGACAGGATGGAAGGAACCAATGCAAAGCTTGCAATAGGTGAGTACAGCGTGTTTCTCGACGGAGAGTGCATATACAGGTTCAGGGTCGGCGATATTTCGATGAACGAGAGCCGTTACCTGAATTCGCTCATAGAGTATCCGCTCAAAAGCAGAACCGGCCGGACAATGGTGAAAAGTTATGTTGAACCAGGTAACGGCCTTGCATATAAGATAGATTGCATCAACGATGGCCTCATTGTACTGGATGATGATTCTCTCCATACACTGACTGTGGAGGTAAAGGATTATGCGAATAATGCGGAACGGATAGATTATAAGGTGAAGAGAGCCTCCGGATTGTTGAGAGTAAATGATTCGCTCTCTCAGAAAGGTACGTTCGCAGCCTGGCATCTGCCCTTTTTCTACAAAAAGGAGGGGCTGGTATTCTCCATGCCGGCCGGTTCGCTTTACCGCTCGATTTATTTCGATGCAGCCGAAGATTCAGATGCATCGGGCGACTTCTGTTCCAAAGTATGGAGCATATCCGGCTACGAAACGGCACTGCATGTTCCTGCCAGGCTTTCCATAAGGTATGATGGGCCTGACAGCCTCAGGGCCAAAGCTCTTCTGGTCTCTGTTTCACATTCCGGCAGAATCTACGGTGCGGGAGGGGCTATAGACAGTTGCGGATATGTAACCTCGAGAGTTTCATCTTTCGGAAGTTATGCTGTCGCATTGGATACGGTACCTCCCTCTGTAAGGGTGTATATAGCAAACGGCGAGACTCTCAGGCGTGACATTGTCTCATTTTCTATAAGAGACAGGCTCTCCGGTCTTGACAGGTATGAAGTGGAGATAGACGGCCGGTGGGTTCTGGCAGAATTCGATGCAAAACGCAGCAGGCTCTCGGTCAATCTTGCGGATGCAAAGATAGGACGCGGCAAAAAGCATCGGCTCGTAATCAGGGTTTCAGACAATAAAGGGAATGAAACAGTTGTGAAAAGAGATTTTAAATGGTAACTTTACATCTCTTTAAATGATTCGTTATGGAAAGGTTTACATCTACGGGAATGGCTTACGATATTGAGAAGGGGGTGAACATCATAGGACTCATGTCCGGGACTTCGCTCGACGGGCTTGATATGTGCTATACCCGCTTTTGGCTGGAACGTTCCGGAAAACCGGAGGGAGAGTGGAAATATGAAATAATAAAGGCAGAAGACGAGAGTTATCCTGATGAACTGAAGCGGAAACTGGCAACTGCACAAAGCATGAATGCCGAGGAGTATGCACTGCTTCATTCCGATTACGGAATCTATCTGGGACAAAGGGTAAGGGCCTTTATCGAGAGGACCGGGGCCAGACCTCACTATATAGCCTCGCACGGTTCCACCGTCTTTCATCAGCCTGCAATAAGGTTTACTGCACAGATTGGCTCAGGTGCAGGAATAGCCGCCGAAAGCGGTGTAGACTGCATCTGTGATTTCAGGACGACCGATGTGGCTTTGCACGGGCAGGGAGCGCCGCTTGTTCCGATAGGAGACAGGCATCTTTTTTATGAGTATGACTATTGCCTGAATCTGGGCGGCTTTTCAAACATTTCGTCCGAAGCGGTTGAGGAGCGAAACGGCAAGAGTGTGGCAATACGTGTAGCCTACGATATTTCTCCTGTCAATTATGTACTTAATCATTATACGAGAAGCATAGGCAAGGATTATGACAGGGACGGACTTATGGCCCGCAACGGGAAAATCTGCCGGGAACTGCTGGAGCGTCTGAATTCTCTGGATTTCTATAAAATGAGGGGTCCAAAGTCTTTGGGGCGTGAATGGGTTGAGAGTCAGGTGCTGCCCCTGATAGATTCTTACGCCATTTCTATGGAAGACAAACTCTCTACTTTCTGCGAGCATGTGGCAATGCAGATTGCAAGACACATAAAGGGCGGGAAAGTGCTGCTTACAGGAGGCGGTGCATTGAATCTCTACCTTGTGGAGAGAATGCAGGCAAATGCTCCGCAATGCAAATATGTTGTTCCCGACAGGCAGACCGTAAATTTCAAGGAGGCGCTCATTTTTGCATTCCTGGGTGCGCTTTATGTTGCGGATATGCCAAACTGCATGAGCAGCGTTACCGGTGCAGCATATAACTGCATAGGAGGGGCGTTGTATAAGGCCGGCGGAATAAAGTAGCGAATTTATTTTGTTAATTTAAATTAATTTTCTACTTTTGCAGTCCCTAATTGAAAAGCAACCTCTTGCAATGTATTATCAGTTGGCAATGTTGCACTTATGAATAAGTAAAAAGTAAAGAGATGGATTTAATAAAGATTGCGCAGCAGGCTTTTGCCGGTGAACCCAAAAATTATCCTGATTTTAAGGCAGGAGATACAATCACCGTTACATATAAGATCAAGGAGGGTGATAAGGAGAGATTGCAGAAATTCCGCGGAGTTGTAATTCAAAGACGCGGTACGGGTGCAACAAAGACCTTTACAATCCGTAAAATTTCCAACGGCGTGGGTGTAGAGAGAATATTCCCTTACGAGTCTCCTTTCATTGAGTCTATAGAGTTCAACAAGGCAGGTAAGGTTCGCAGAGCGAGGATTTTCTATCTCAGAGGTCTGACAGGCAAGAAAGCCCGCATCAAAGAGAAGGCTTATGTTGCAAAGGACTCTGCAAACGCTGCAGAGAAGAGTGCAGAGTAGTTATAAAAATCAGGTTTGGCCCCGTAGCTCAACTGAATAGAGCATTTGACTACGGATCAAAAGGTTACAGGTTTGAATCCTGTCGGGGTCACCAATCGGACGAAGCGCCTTTGAAAAGGGCGCTTTTTTATTTGTTCTCTTTCAGTTTCCTTTTCAGACTTTCGTTCTCTTCCTTGAGGCGTTTTATCTCTTGACGGTACTCCTCTTCGCTCATTGGCTGATTGTCAGATGCTCTGCTTTCATTCTTATTGTTGCTCTCGCGGGCAGTGATTGTGACTGTGCAGGGTATGGTTATAATGTTTGATTCTTTGGCATTGCCGGTATTTTCAGTTACGTTTTCTCTCCTTTCTGGGGATTCCATTTTTCTGTTCTCACGGACTGTTCCCGCTTTGCCGCTTTTCCGGGAAGGTTCTCTCTTTTTTACAGTATCATCTACATAGCGGATAATGATTTCATTCGGGTACTTCACGCTGTCTTTGACCAGTGGCTCTAATTTTTTACGTTTGACATCTTTTACACAATCCATCCATCTGGAAAATATATTGTATGGAATATTGTTCATAAGAGAGTATTCCCGCATTGCCATCTCCTCATCTTTTACAAAACGCGATTTTCTTTTGAACTTTTTGAACTTTCTTATCAACTTGAGCTTTACTTTGGCATTTCTTACCGCCCTTTTTCCATATAACTTCATCAGGGTCTCTTCTCCCTCATCAAAAAATTCATAACATATGATAAGAATAAGAATAATACCGACAAGATAAAGGGAGAACCATCCCATATCTACGATGGCAAAAATTGTTAATACAAGAATCCATAAACTGCATCCAAATGGCAGGCCCTGTTTCATATCGTTAACTGTTAGAAGATTTTGTAAAGTTAATAAAATATTGGAAAACAGAGTGAGTTAATAAAAAAGAGGGCGAAACCGCCCTCTCTCGGTTCTGTTTCAAGTCGGTGAAATTACCATGCCAGGGCAGATGCCCCCAGTATGGCGGCGTCGCTCTCCTTAAGTGCAGACTGTATTATCGCCACCTTGTTTTTCCAGTATGAAAGCAGGTTTGCATTCATCTCTTCGCGTATGGGCCTGATGAGAAGTTCGCCCGCCCTTGCCAGCCCGCCGAACAGAATGATTGCCTCGGGAGCGCTGAATGCAACAAAATCGGCGAAAGAGCGTCCCAGCATCCTGCCGGTATATTCAAATATCCTTATGGACAATTTGTCTCCCTGTACGGCCGCTTCATATACATCTTTTGAAGTTATTTCAGGCAGTGACCTCAGCAGGCTGGGCTCGTCGCTCATGTCCAGCCATTCGCGTGCGGTTCTGGCAACTCCCACTGCGGAGGTGTATGCCTCAAGGCATCCGTATTTGCCGCAGTTGCAAAGCCGCCCGTTGTTTCTTACTGCACAGGTGTGTCCCAACTCGCCTGCAAAACCGTCGTGGCCGTATACAACATCTCCGTTGATTACAATTCCGCTGCCCACGCCTGTCCCGAGCGTAATCATGATGAAGTTCTTCATGCCGCGTGCTGCGCCATAGGTCATTTCGCCCATGGCCGCGGCATTGGCGTCGTTGGTAATCTTTACCGGAAGTCCGAGCCGTGAAGAGACTGTCTGGGCAAGCGGTACGGATACGCCTTTTGCCCACTCCAGGTTTGCGGCATCCTCTATCATGCCGGTATAGTAGTTGGCATTGGGTGCGCCTATTCCAACGCCCTTGACATTTTCCAGCCCGAGTTCGGCTGAAAGTTCCCTGACTGTCTGGCAGAGCGATTCCATAAACAGCCCTGCGTCGTTTGCACCGTATTTAGAATTGATTACCGTCTGGTCCAGGATGTTTCCTCTCCTGTCTACAACTCCTATCTTTGTAGTCTGGCCTCCTATATCGACTCCGACTACATACAATTTTTCAACTATGGGTTCCATATTATTCTACGGGGATGTTTTTGTTTACGTTTTTCGAACCTGCAAGCGCATAGAAGAGCAGGTATGCAAGTGCGGCTACAATAATCCAGTAGCTCTGCATGAATGAGAACGTATCGGCGATAAAGCCCTGTATTGCAGGGAGCACGCCTCCGCCGCATACCATTACCATGAATATGCCTGATGCTGCTGCAGTATATTTTCCAAGCCCCTCTACCGCGAGATTGAATATTCCTCCCCACATTACCGATGTGCACAGACCGCAGAGAACAAGGAACATGACATTCATTGGCACGCTTTCCATTCCGAATGAGATGTTAGACCTGAACACAGGCATGGTGACCTTTGTGGATTCAGGTGAGAAAATGGCTGCAATTACGAGTACAAGCCCGATTATGCTTACCGTGGAGAGCATCGCCTTGCTGGATACCTTTGCACCTATCGCACCTCCTACAAGACGGCCTATGAGCATAAGGAACCAGTAGGTGCCCACAAGGCTTCCTGCAATTGCCGGGTCCATACTGAGGTTTTCTGTCATATAAAGGTTGCTTATGTTGGGGATTCCCACTTCTATGCCGACATATACGAAAATGGCTATGATTCCCAGTACGAAATGACGGAACGAGAGGGCGCTGTATTTATCCTTGCTCTTTTTCTCTTTAGACTCGCCCGCCTTTTCAAATGAGGGCTCGGGTATTTTTGAAACGGCAAGGACTATAAATGCCAGTGCAAAGATACCCATCGCAATGAAGAGTGCAGGGTTGGCCTTGGCAATCGTCCTGGCTGCTTCGTCCTGCCCCATAAGGTAACCTACGAGAACGGGAACGATTGTAGCGGCTGTAGAGTTGCAGACTCCTCCGAACTGGATAAGCTGATTGCCCTTGTTTCCGCCTCCTCCGAGGGTGTTGAGCATGGGATTTACGACGGTGTTGAGAATACACATTGAAAATCCGGATACAAATGCTCCGCAGAGGTAGATTCCAAAACTGGCTGCCTGTCCGGAAATGAAGGTGATGGAAACACCTGCAAAACCTATGACGATTGCCAGAAGAGCGGTTTTTTTATAACCGATCCTGCTGAGGATGTATCCGGCCGGAATACCCATGCATGCATAGGCTATGAAGTTTGCCAGATTTCCCAGTTGGGATAGTAAGTTACTGGCCCCGAACTGGTTCTTTACGATTACCCCGAAAGGGTTCTGCAGACCTGTCACGAATGCTATCATAAAGAAAAGCGCAAACATGATTGCTATGGGCAATACATAATTTTTTTTAGAAGACTTCATGATAAACTTTTTTTTAATTTTATATCGGTTAATTGATTTGTTTTATTTCATACATTTTAAAGCAGAGGACTCAGCAGTCTGGCAAAACTCTCCTTTACCTTTTCGCGTTTGCCTCTCTTTTTCCATTTGTTCACGTTTATAAGGTCGCAATGTCTGGTGTCTTCCATGAATCGGTTCTCTATTGTCTCGGCACAGTGTCTGTCGTAAATTACTGCCATGATCTCGAAATTGTGCTCGAAACTCCTCACATCCATGTTGGCCGAGCCGACGATGCTCATTATCCCGTCTATGCTTATGACTTTGGAATGGTTGAAACCGTTCTTGAACAGATAAATCCTCACTCCGGCATCGAGCAGTTCCCCTATAAACGACATTGTCCCGTACTGTACAAGTTTCGTGTCTGACTTTTCCGGCAGCATGATACGTACATCTATGTCTGACAGGGCTGCAATCTTTATGGCGTTCAGAATGCTTTCGCACGGAGTGAAGTAAGGGCTTACGATATAGATATGGCTTTTTGCCGATGTGATTGCGCTGAAGTAGCACTGCATGATGCTTGCCCAGTCGCTGTCCGGACCGCTCGATATTATTTGTGAATATATATTGTTTTTGACAACGTGTGCCTCTCCCTCTTCCAGCTTGAGTTCAGGATAATATTTGCGCTTGAACCTGAAACGTCTGTTCATTGCAAAATGGCGGTCCATCATAAAACAGGCCTGAAGCGAGAAGACAGAGGTCCCGGTAATCCTGATGTGGGTGTCGTGCCAGTCTCCCTCAGGTGTCCCGTAATAGTATCGGTCTGCAATGTTTACCCCTCCGATAAATCCGGTCGTGCCGTCCACTACCAGAATCTTTCTGTGGTTTCTGTAGTTCAGTTTTGAGGTGGGCATGAAGATTCTCACCGGTGCAAATGGAATAACCTCCACCGAAGCGTTTCTAAGTTCGTTCGTGAAGTTCTTTTTCAGTCCTATGCTGCCTACACCGTCATACATGACTATGACCTCCAGCCCCTCTTTGGCCTTTCTTATAAGCAGATCCTTGAATCTGTTGCCTGTCAGGTCGTTTTCGATAATGTAAGACTGGAGGTGTATGTGGTTTTTCGCCTCTTCTATTGCCCTGTACATTGCATCCAGCGCCGAAACTCCCGAAAAGTAGAACTCTATGCTGTAGTTGTTGTCCAGTACGGTATGGCTGTTTTTCAGATTCTGGAAAATAATCTTTTTGAAAGGAAGCAGCTCATTGCCCAGAAGTTCCGGAGTGGCTTTGAGAGTCTCCAGCTGTTTTGCGCTCGTCTTTTTCCTCAGATTGTAGTCTGCAATGCCTTTGCGGCTGTATATCTTTTTCTTTCTGAAGTTTTGTCCGACAAATGCGTAAAGCAGTATTCCGATATAGGGGAGGAGTATCAGCACCATTACCCATGACAGGGTTTTTACAGGATCCTGTTTCCTAAGTATGAGTACGGTGGAAATGAATACGGCCAGTACCATATTCATTATATACAGCACTACGGATATTATTTGCCATGTATTCCCCTGCCACATAACTTTCAACTCTTTTTTCCTGTGTACAGCAACGCTATGCCTCCCGTGAGGGATTCATATTTCACCTCATTGAATCCCGCCTCCGACAGTTCATTGCAGAACTTTTCATATTTTGGAAAATCTTCAATGGATTTTGCCAGATATCTGTATGCACTCCTGCGGTTTGAAACAAATCCGCCTATCCCGGGAAGCATGTGTTTCAGATATAGTGAATAGAGCAACCGGAACAATCTGTTTTCGGGCTCCGCGAATTCCAGTATCGCTATGTGGCCTCCCTTTTTTATTACCCTGTATATTTCACCGAGAGAGCTGTCGCGGTCATTGAAGTTCCTTATGCCGAAGCATATTGCCGCTGCATCGAATGTGCCTTCGCCGAATGGCAGGCTCTCTGCGCTTGCATTGATATATTCCGGCAGCGGCGCCAGGGAAGGGCTCAGACCGGCGTTCTTTTGGATTGCAACCTCCAGCATGCCCTGCGAAATGTCTGCCCCTGTCACAGCCATTCCGCTTTTATACAATGCAATCGATGAGTCTCCCGTGCCGCAGGCAATATCTATGACCTTGAACCGTCCGGCTTCTCCATTTTCTCTCTTGCATGAATTAAGGAACCCGACAACCTTTTTTCTCCAACGGACATCTATGTTGAACGATAGGAGGTGGTTTATAAAGTCATATTTCGGCGCAATTTCATTGAACATTCCCGAAATGGCATCCTCCCTCTTGTCTAACTTCTCCGCCATGCCTCACTCTTTTATTCGGGTAAATAGTCTTTGCAGAATCCGTAACTCATGTCGTCTATTCTCAGTTCTCCCTTGGTTACATGTCCAAGAAGAATAAGTTTTACTCCTTTGTTGAAAAAGAGGTCTGCAAGAGCGTTTTCGTGATCTTCATCTACAGACAGCACTGCAACGTATCTGCTTTTCGCAAAAAGGAATTCCTTCTCCTCCACTTCTGAGTCTGTTGTAATGTCAAATCCCAAGCCTCCGGTTATTGCAGATTCGAGCAGAGTAAGAAAGAGACCGTCTGGCGAAATGAAATGGATACCTGTTATAAGCCCTTTCTCTACAGTCAGTGCAAGAGCATCCTCCGTCTCTTTTCCAATTCTGCCGTTCTCGGTATAACCTGCAAGGTAGAGAGTGTCGCCCTTTTGGCTGAAAGAGAGAGGCGGTGTTTGAAGGCCTTTTAAAAATGGGATGCTGTCGTAGGGTGAAGATTTCTGCCCGACAACTTTTTTTTGAAAATCAGGGTCAGATGCCAGTATTTGGGCTATTTTTACAAGGTCTTCACTGTTAGCAATTTGCTCTTTGTAGATTTCAACCATGGCCTCTTTTGTTAAAAATTATGAACGAAGATACGAAAAAATCGTTTTATTTTTAGAAAAAAACTCTATCTTTGTACCCGCTAAGCCCAGATGGTGAAATTGGTAGACACGCCACTTTGAGGGGGTGGTGCCGATTACGGTGTGCAAGTTCGAGTCTTGTTCTGGGCACATGAAAAAAGAGCGCGGAATTCATTGATTTCGTGCTCTTTTTATATTTATCCCATGCCGGACAGCCTAGCGGCTCTGCCGGATGTTTTCGGCGATTTTTTCCACAAGGCATTTTCTGGCCTCCTTGCTGGCCCATGCTATGTGAGGGGTGAGTATCACCCTGGACATATCTTCGATTTTGAAGTAGGGTGAATCTGCAGGCAGGGGTTCCCTTGTGTAGACATCTATTGCTGCGCCGGCTATGAGCCCTTCATTAAGAGCCCTTACCAGTTCATCCTCCTTTATTATGCCGCCTCTTCCCATATTGAGTATGTAGGCGCTCTTTTTCATGAGTTTCAACTCTTCATATCCGACAAGCCCGCCGGTCCTTTCATTGAGCGGAGCATGTATGGAGATTACATCTGATTCTGCCATAAGCGTTTTCAGATTCACGGCGTCGTACTCCTTCGAGTGGGCGATGCCGCTTGTAGCATAGTATTTCACCTCCATGCCAAAGGCCTTTGCAATTGCGGCCACTTTGGAACCTATGTTGCCGAGGCCGATGATTCCCATTTTCTTGCCCTTGAGTTCCCAGAAGACTTTTGACACGTCTGTGAATGAGACTCCCGCAGAGTATCTGCCGCTCTTTACCGCGTTGTCGAAGTACTGAAGCTTCCCTACAAGGGAGAGGAGAGTTGTGAATGTAACCTGCACAACGCTCTCAGTGGAGTAGCCTACTGCATTCTTTACCGGGATTCCCTTGGCTGTTGCGTAAGGTATATCCACATTGTTTGTGCCGGTGGCCGCTACGCAAATGAGCTCCAGATTCTTTGCGGCATCAATCTGCTCTTTGCCTATTACCACCTTGTTGGTGATTATCACATTGCATTCCTTGATTCTTTCAAAGACCTCCTCAGGTTTTGTGAAGGGGTATTTTACAAATTCTCCAAGACTGCTTATCGGTTCAAGGGAGATGTCGCTTCCGAGCGTGTCAGAGTCTAAAAAAACTATCTTTTTCATATCTGCTGCTATTGTTTATGGTTGCCTATTTCAAGGGAGAATTGGGTTCTCGTTTCATGTAATTGTATTCCAGCCTGTCTACAAGACGAGGAAAGAACTTATTTAAAAAGACCGTCAGTTTGCCTATAGGAGTCAGGATTATCTGTGATTTTCTCCTTTTGATTCCCTTTGCCAGTCTCTTTGCCACGGCTTCGGCGCTCATCATCTTCTCTTCGTCTCTCGGGGTTTCACCCTGCTGTGTGCCGTCTGCCACAAGTGCCACGTTCCTGATATTCGAAGCCGTAAAGCCGGGAGCGAAAATCATGACATGGAGCCCGTCGTGCAGGTGCTCCACACGCAGCGTGTCAAGGAAACCGTAAATGGCGAATTTTGAGGCCGAATAACCGGTCCTTGCCGGCAGCCCCTTGAATCCTGCTATTGAAATGACACCGACTACCGAGCCTTTGCTTTTCAGCAGCCACGGCAGTGCATATTTCGTACAGAATACGGTTCCCCAGAAGTTTACATCCATCAGGCTTTTTATTACTGAAAGGTCGAGGTCCTTGAATAGCGCCCTCATGGAAATTCCGGCGTTGTTTACAAGAATGTCTATTTTCCCGAAATGGGCTGCGCACCGCTCTATGAGATTCCGGCACTCCGCCTCTTTTGTGACATCGGCAGCTATAGCTATAAACTTCTCCCTTCCATCTTCTGTCTTGCCATACTTTGCATTGAGTTCTGCCACTATGGAGTCCAGTTTTTCTCTGTTTCTTGCAGCCAGGGCAAGAAATGAGCCTTGCGCAGCAAACTCCTTCGCTGCAGCAAGGCCTATTCCGGAACTTGCACCGGTAATGATTGCAACTTTGCCTTTCATTTAGTCAATCGCCATATCGCGGATTTCAGTAGAACCTTTGTATGCACCGGCTTCAAGTTTCTTCTTGATTTCGGCAAATGCGTTGAGAGTGTACTCTACATGCTCCAGCTCATGCATGGCTGTAGGTATGAGACGGAACATTATGACGCCTCTGGGCACTACCGGATAAACTACTACAGAGCAGAAAATCTTGTAGTTCTCCCTCAAGTCTATAAGGATGTTCGTAGCTTCGGGAACATCGCCGTTCAGGAATACGGGTGTAACGCATGCCTCTGCAACGCCTATGTCGAATCCTCTTTCACGGAGTCCGTTCTGGAGGGCTCTTGTAACTTTCCAGAGCCTTGCACGCAAGTCGTCTCCCTTGCGGATAAGGTCCAGCCTCTTCAGGCAGCCTTCAACTATCGGCATGGGCAGTGACTTTGCATATATCTGAGATCTAAGATTATATCTGAGATAGTTGATTATATCTTTCCTTCCGGCAACGAATCCGCCTATGCAGGCCATGGATTTTGCAAATGCTCCAAAGTAGAGGTCTACCTGATCCATAACACCGAAGTGTTCGGATGTTCCCCTTCCGTGAGGACCCATTACACCGAATCCGTGAGCATCGTCAATCAGAATTCTGAATTGATATTTTTTCTTGAGCTTGCAGATTTCATCCAATTTGCCGAGACCGCCTGTCATTCCGTAGACGCCTTCGGTTATGAGCAATATTCCGCCTCCGCTCTTTTCGCAGAGTTTGGTTGCCCTTTCCAATGCCTTTTCGCACTTTTCTATGTCGTTGTGCGGGTAGACTATTCTCTGGCCCATGTGCAGGCGTACGCCGTCCATAATGCAGGCGTGTGCCTCTGAATCATATACGATAATGTCGTGGCGCGTTACAAGGGCATCGATTGTAGAAATCATTCCCTGGTAACCGAAGTTGAAAAGATATGCATCTTCCTTGCATTCGAAATCTGCCAGTTCTCTCTCCAGTTTCTCATGCAGGGATGTGTGGCCAGACATCATTCTTGCACCCATAGGGTAGGCCAGACCCCATTTTGCAGCGGCCTCTGCATCTACCTTTCTTACTTCAGGGTGGTTGGCAAGGCCAAGATAGTTATTGAATGTCCAGGCCAGAACCTTCTTTCCGTTAAATGTCATGTAAGGGTTGATTTCCCCTTCCAGTTTAGGGAACATGAAATATCCGTGTGCCCTCTGTCTGTACTGTCCGAGCGGACCTCCTTCGTCTTGTGCGATTCTGTCAAAAATATCCATTGCTCTATGTATGTTATGGTTTTAATTCAGTTTGTCATGTATATCGTATGCGTTTTCCTATTCTCAGGATTGCGTTTCTCTTTATGCCGTTCAATGCGCACAACTTTGATATGGAGACGCCTGTCCTGTATGCTATGTGGCTCAATGTGTCGCCGGGCCTTACGGTCCAGTAGCGTATCTTTTCTATCTCCTTTATGTAGTCGAAGTTCGATGCCGTGAGCATCAGTACCGAGTTCTTTACCTTATGGGTGGAGAAATCCACAATGTCGTTGGGATTTATCGGTGTGCCCAGGTATCTGAATTCCAGATGGAGGTGATAGCCTGTCGAACGCCCTGTAGAGCCGCCGAGCCCTATTGGATCACCGGCCTTGAGGGTGTCTCCCACAGCCGCTATGAATTTTGACATGTGGCCGTAAAGTGTCTCAAGCCCGTTGCTGTGGCGGACTACGGTAAAATAGCCGTATCCATGTCGGTCGTATCTGGTAATTCTGACAATGCCGTCAAATGCGCAACGGACAGTGTCGCCTCTGTGGACCTTAAGGTCTATGCCGTTGTGATGCCTCCATTTCCTGAATCCGAATTCAGAGGTTACATACTTTTGAGAAGGTGCAATATAGGAACTTACATCTATGAAAATGGTATCCTTGGTATCTACCATGGATACATTGTAGGGATTGATGTCGCTGCTCCATATATCGTACTCGTGCGGAAGTTCGGTGAAGTTGGCAAACTTGCGCTCCTGCCATATTGGGGTTATGCTTTCGGGTGAATAATCGAACATCCTGTACAGACACCCCTCTCCGGTAAGCCGCGGCAGGCTCTCTTTCAGCTGCATGTAAAGTTTGTCCGGAGCGGTCCCGGCCATGTCGGCTCCTTTGGCATGTCTGCCGGACGCCTTTGCGTAATGGGGTGCAAAGATAAGCGCCGTTGAAACCAACAGCAGCAATATTCTTGCTCTACGCATGTCAGGCATCGATATTGGCATATTTGGCGTTTTGTTCTATGAATTCTCTCCTGGGCAGTACGTCATCTCCCATGAGCATCGAGAAAATATGGTCTGCCTCTGCTGCATTCTCTATCGTAACCTGCCTTAGAATCCTGTTTTCCGGATTCATGGTAGTCTCCCAGAGCTGCTCTTCATTCATTTCACCCAGACCCTTGTATCTCTGTATGTGCAGTCCCTTGTCTGAACCTCCCCCTATTTCAGCCACCAGTTGTTTGCGCTCTTCTTCTGTCCAGCAATATTTTATGGTCTTTCCTTTCTTTACCGAAAAGAGCGGAGGTGTAGCACAGTAAACGTGTCCGTTCCTTATCAGATCCTGCATGTAGCGGAAGAAAAATGTAAGGATAAGGGTGGTGATATGGCTCCCGTCGACATCGGCATCGGTCATGATTATAACCTTGTGGTAGCGTAATTTGCTAAGATTTAATGCCTTGCTGTCTTCTTCGGTACCTACTGTCACTCCGAGCGCGGTATATATGTTCCTTATCTGTTCGCTCTCGAAGATTTTGTGTTCCATTGCCTTTTCAACGTTGAGGATTTTACCTCTAAGCGGAAGGATCGCCTGGAACCTCCTGTCTCTGCCTGAAATGGCGGTACCGCCTGCGGAATCTCCCTCCACAAGGAAAATTTCGCAATTTTCAGGGTCTCTGTCTGAACAGTCTGCAAGTTTTCCCGGAAGTCCTGAGCCTGACATGACAGTCTTTCTCTGCACCAGTTCCCTTGCCTTGCGGGCGGCCTGTCTTGCTGTTGCAGCCAGAATGACCTTTTCGATTATGCTTTTTGCATCTTTGGGATTTTCTTCAAGGTAGTGTTCCAGCGCCTGGCTGGTAGCTTGAGAGACCGCCGCCATCACCTCGCTGTTTCCAAGCTTTGTCTTTGTCTGTCCCTCGAACTGGGGTTCTGCTACCTTTACTGAAATAACTGCGGTAAGCCCTTCACGGAAATCTGCAGGGTCTATCTTTACCTTGGCCTTGGCAAGAAAGCCGTTCTTTTCCGCATAGGAGTTGAGGGTGGTTGTCAGCCCCCTCCTGAATCCGCTCAGATGAGTTCCACCCTCTATTGTGTTGATATTGTTTACGTAAGAATGAATGTTTTCCTGAAATTCGGTGTTGTATTGCATTGCAATCTCTATTGGAATACCGAACTTGTCTGACTCGAGGTATATGGGCTTCTCTGTAAGTTTTTCCCTGTTGTTGTCGAGGTAACCTACAAATTCGAGAAGACCCTTTTCAGAGAAGAACACTTCGCTTTTTCGGATTTCTCTTATCTGCCCGTTTTCATCCTCTTCCGTCTCGCCTTTTCTCAAGTCTGCAATGGAAAGCCTGACTCCCTTGTTCAGATATGCCAGTTCCCTCAGGCGTGAGGCGAGCGTATTGTAATTGTATACGGTGCTTGCAGTAAATATTTCCGGGTCCGGCTTGAATGTAATGGTTGTGCCGGTATCGGCAGCTTCGCCCGTTACCTTTACCGGGTAGAGGGGAGCGCCTTTCGAATACTCCTGCATGAAAATCTTGCCTTCTCTGTGTATTTCCGCAACAAGGTGCTCCGAGAGTGCATTGACGCAGGATACACCCACACCGTGCAATCCTCCTGAAACCTTGTAACTGTCTTTGCTGAATTTACCTCCTGCATGAAGCACTGTGAGAACCACTTCAAGAGCGCTTCTGCCCTCTTTCTCATGCATTCCGGTGGGAATTCCGCGGCCGTTGTCCTTTACCGTGATTGAATTGTCGGGATTTATCGTAACCTCTATGTCTGTGCAATATCCGGCGAGCGCCTCGTCTATTGAATTGTCTACAACCTCATATACAAGATGGTGCAGGCCTCTCTCTCCAATGTCGCCTATATACATCGACGGACGTTTCCTTACCGCTTCCAGCCCTTCGAGGACCTGGATGCTGTCGGCCGAATACTCATTGTTGATGATATTTTCCCTGTTCTCTGTTTCGCTCATCTATTTCTATTTTAAACTTCTTTTACAATCACGCTTCGCCTCGGCAAGGCCTGAACAAGTTCCGCCACTGCTCTCGGCTTGCAGTTTTAATAATAACAAATAAAACATACAAAGATAGGCATAAAATTAAAATTTTACAATTATTCCGGCCCCGGCGGAAATACCCTTTTCAATGTATACGGGACACTGCATAATGGTCTGGTCGAGCAGGTTGCAGCCTTGTGCAAAAAGTGCGAAGTTGCGGTTGAAAACATACTTTATCTTGACACTCAGATTTGTATATGACGGTGCCGAGAGTTCCATGTTTCCGTATCTTGCATCGTATATGTCGGCTCTGGATCTGAATTTCAGCGACATGCCTATGAAAATCCGTTCACGGCAGTTATATTCGGCACTGAAATCGAGTTTTGTGGGGGCATAGCCGTAGTGGCCGGATGCAGTCTCGCCGGAATCTGAAAAGAGCGAGTGTGTGAATCTTGCGGAGCCATTAAATCTTTTGCTTATAAAACCCATTTCGGTTCCGAACGTAAATATGTCGCAGTCTGAATAGATTATGGAGAGTTGATTGGTGTTGTTCAGGTTTACAAACTGCGGCAGCCCGTCGACAGTTGAGTATTTTGCGAATATGTCGTATGTAAACCGGCTGGCCGCGCTTCCCTTGAACCCTGCCTGTACTTCAAATGGCAGCGCCGCAGCTTTCAGATCTGCTTCCTGTTCAATCCAGAAGTTGCGGCCAAGCATGTACGAGTAGTTGTTTATCAGGTTCTTCCCGTCAATTTCTCCGTATAGCCACAAGTGCTTTTTCACAAGTTCAAACGAAACCTTTGCATTAATGAAGAAAGGGCTGTGGTACTTGTCTGTATCATCCTTGCTCTTGTACCTCCCTGAAAGCTTTATACCGGCCCTGAGAAAAAAACGCCCTTTTTCAAACCTGTATCGGGGCATGATCTCGAATATTCCATATCTGTACTCCTGAATTCCCGAGTAGAGAACGTTCTCTGAATTTAAAAGAACCGTGAACCTGTTGTATCTTCCGAAATTCGGGCCTGCCTCCACCTTTGCGGTTATAAGGTTTTCCTTTAGAGAGAGGGCGTCGAAACTGCGGCTGTCGTCTGTATACTGCCAGCTGAAATCGACGTCGTAGTTTATTCTTCTCGCATTTTCCTTCAAAGAGCGAATCTTCGCTGAAACGCCTGCGGTGTTGAAGGTATGCGAAAGGGAGTTTCGATAACTGCCGCTGCCGTTGCCGTAATTGACACTTGCCAGCAGCATGTCGTGTTTCCAGTATTTTGCATAGTTCGCCGCCGCCCGGAACCTGGTGAAGTCTGCATCTGATTTCTCCCCCTTTACGAATCCGTTTTCAGCCCGGCTGAATTCCGCGACAGGCAAATCTCCCCAGAATCCGCTGTAGCCCAACTCCATATTCAGCAGGTTCCCTTTCTTGAGATTAGGGCGGAACCAGAACTCCGCTTCAGGGGTAAACGGAAATGACACGCCCCCCTCAAGACGGAAAACAGGCTCTCTTTCAGCCTCAGGCCGATATATCTGTGCCGATGCTATGGGAGTGAATTCATAGAGGTCTTTATATGGCTTGTCAAATATGGTGTAGTTGAAATCTATCCTGAAATCCTTAAGCGAGTCGGCAATGTCTGTATTCAGGGCAGACTTGTGTATGTTCAACATCGCCCCGTCGAACTCCCTTGTCACCTCCAGGGTCGGGTCTATCTTCTGTTGGGCAAAGAGCCCCCCGGGCCGGAGAGCGATGCCAAGCATTATCAATATGCCTGTGTATATCTTCCTATATCTCATTTTCTGTCTGTTTTTCCAATTCTGCAAGTTTTGCAAGACGCATGTTTACAATACTTTTAATATCATCATTGCCTTCGGGCCGATAGTTTTTTGCAATGCTTTCAAACGTGGCCCTCGCCTGGGCGAGATTGTCGCGCTCCGCATAAGAATCTCCGAGGGTTATGAAACTTTTTGCAAGCCAGTACTGTCGGGCTTTTCCTGATTCAGACATGCTGAATGTCATCTCTTCCACTTTGGCAAACTCTCCGGAATCGTATGCATCCAGGATAAGCAGATATGCTGCTTCGGAACCGAAATCGCTTCCTGTATCCTGTGCCACTTCCCTGAGCAGGGGAATGGCTTTTTCACGTTCGGAAAGTGCAAGGTAACTCTTTGCCGAATAGTAGTCTGCCAACTCCTTCTCCATTTTGCCAAGATTGGAGACCTCCTTGAGTTCCGATGCCTGGTAAATGCACCTTTCATACTCCCTGCTCATATAGTAGGATTTTATCTTGCCGGTCATAGCCTCCATCCTGTTGTTGTCGAGCCTTGCTATCTTCTCAAGGGTCTCATAGGCCGCTGCGGCTTCTGTGTATCTCTGCAATTTGAACGAGAGGTTTGCATAATTGAGGGTGGCAAGTTCTGAGAAGGATTCGTCTGAGGTCTCCATTACCTTGAAGTAGTATTCTGCCGCCTTTTCGTTCTTTCCCGATTGTGCGTAGCAGTCTGCAATGTAGAAGCAGGCGTTTGCCTTTTTTGCACCGTCGGGATATTTGCCGAGGTATGAGAGCAGCGATTCCAGAGCGCGGCTGTAGTTTCCGCTCAGATATATCTGCTCCGCGGCGTTGAAAAGCATCGTTTCCTTTTCATCCGCACTCTTTACCGACGAAAGCCCCACGGCATCGAGATATGCGAGGAACTCTTCAGGTCTGTTGAGACTCTGATATACATTCTCTATTCCGGAGAGCGCGCTCTGTCCCTCATTGCTTACGGGGTTTTTTTCTACAATGGCCTTGTAGTATCTGAGTGCCGCCTCGTAATTCTGCCTGTTGGCATTTATCATACCCATTTCCAAAAGCGACTTGTAATAGTAGGAACTGTCCTTGGGGTTGTTTATCAGCTGTTCAAAGACTGGTTCGGCCTCCTCGTCCTCCACATTCTGCACCAGTGTGCGTCCCAGTTCGTACAGGGCCATGGAGTAGAGCGGAGAGTCTGAATGTTCCGGCTTGGCTACCTCCCTGAGCAGGGCGCATTTCTTCTCGTTCTGAGAAAGCAGCCCGTATGCAGTCGCACCCTGTATGGCCGGGTAGAGGTCTTTATAGTTCCCCTCCACAGCCACGCTTTCATATATCTGTGATGCCTTGTCATAATCTCTGAGCATGAAGTAGGAGTCTGCAAGCCTTGTGCGCGCTTCATCTCTGTAAACCTGATTTACCTCTTCAAGACCGGCATATTTTGAAAAACATTCCGCCGCCATGTCATACCGCTCCATTTTAAAGTAGTTGTAACCCAGATTGTAAATAGAAGTGTAATATTCCGATGTCTGTCTGAATTTCTGGTTTTTCTGCAAGGAGAGGATTGTAGATACCGATTTTTCAAAATCATCGGTCCTGTAGTAGCATTCGGCAAGCCAGAAGAGAGCCAGGTTCTTCAGTGCGGCATTGTAATATCCGTTTTCGGCAGAACTTTTGAAACAAGGGGCCGCAGCTGTAAAAGAACCTGATTCAGCCAGTTCCATCCCCTTGAAGAACTGTGCTTTTTGAAGATTGACCAGGTCGTTGCGGCTTTTATTCCTTATTTTATTGAGTACGCCGACAGCTTCACCGTAATTCCCGTTTATAAGAAATGAAGTTGCCATGTAGCCGTAGACTTCATCCCAGCGGCCTGTAGAGTTGTATCGAGAAAGATATTCGTTGAAAGGCCTTATGTCGCGGCTAAGGTCGAAACTGAGCTTGGCGTAATTAAAAAAGGCGTCTTCCTGTATCTCTTTGTCGAAACTGCATTCAGAGGCAGTCTTGAATGCTTCCAGGGCCTTGTGCTTGTTTTTTAATTGTATGTAACTTTGCCCGAGGTGGTAGGCTGCATTCTGTCCCAGTGAGTCTGCAGATGAGGCTATCTGGGAAAATGACTCCGTGGCTCCGGCGTAGTTTTTTAGGGTGTATGATATCATTCCGGAGTAGAAAATGTCGTTTTCAGACATTGTCTCCCCGGATAGCGAATAGAGTTCGAAATAATATTTTGCCTTGTCGGGCATGTCGAGCCCGAAGTAGGCTTCAGAGATAATTCTGGCTACGTTCGGCATGTAGGCGGCATCCATATTGTCGTAGAGCGCCGGACCTGTTTTTACGACTTCATCATACTTCTTGAGGAGAAATTTGCTTTCCAGAATGTGATATTCGCTGTAGAGTCTGTACCGCTCATCGCTTTTGGCTCTTTCAAAGAAGGGTATCGCCCCGGCGAAATCGCGGCTTGCATAGTTGATGTATCCGCTGTAATAGAGAGCCGGGAAAAGATAGGGAGACTCTTTTCTTTCGCTTACCTTGGAGAAACACTGTCCGGCTTTTGCATTTTCACCCTGCCTCATGTAACAATACCCCTTCCTGAAATTGAACTCGTCGCGCTGTTCTCTGTAGAGTTCCTTTTCGGAGAGTGCGGCAAACAGTTCCGCTGCCTGCGGATATTCTCCGCGGTCGAAGCAAACCACGGCCCTGTTGAAGAGAATCTGCGGAATGAGCGGCGATTCGGGGAAGCGCTCGAGATATTCGTTCATTATGCCGTCAGGATTGGGAATGTCGCTTCTTATGAGAGAGAGCACCCGGTATCCTTCTGTTTCCCAACTGTCTGTGTCGTGTCTGCGGGCAGATGCCTCCAGGCGGCACAACTGGCATGTCAAGACTGTGGCTATCATCGCCACAAGATATTTTGAAAAGCAGCGGTTCATTTTTCCTGATTTGATATAAGCGGAGCAAATTTAGAAATAAATAGTAAATTTGCGGTGAGTTTGGGGTATAATCTATCGGTAAATTTCAATGAAAGAGAGAGGAAGCAACAGTTTCATTTTAAACGGTGACGAACCGCTCATAGAGTTCAGGGAGGCAGATATTGCAAATGATACCAATCTGGTCTTGAGCAATGTTTCATTTACGCTCGGGTGCGGCGAGTTCGCCTATCTTGTAGGCAAGGTGGGAAGCGGCAAAAGTTCCATCATAAAGACTATAATTGCAGAACTTCCTCTCGCTTCGGGCTTTGCAAGGGTGGGGGAGTTCAATCTGGCAAAGTTGAAGCGGAAGCAGATACCATTTTTAAGGCGTAAAATAGGGGTGGTGTTCCAGGATTTCCAGCTTTTGATGGACAGGAGCGCAGAGCAGAACCTGCTTTTTGTACTTGAGGCTACCGGATGGAAGGAGCGCAGGGAGATGAACCGGAAGGTGGAACAGGTGCTTGGCATGGTGGGTATGGATACGAAGGCGCACAAGATGCCGCATCAGCTTTCTGGAGGCGAACAGCAGCGTATAGCGATAGCGCGCGCCCTGCTGAATGACCCGCAACTCATTCTTGCAGACGAACCGACAGGAAACCTCGACCCCGATACAGCAACGGAGATAATGGATCTCTTTACAGAGATTCACAGGGAACAGAAGCCGGCGGTAATAATGGTTACACATAACAGGGAACTGGTAAAGAGATACCCGGCGAGGACAATGATTTGCGAAAACGAAACCCTCTCCGAACTGAATATGGAGATTGAGGTGAATTTCAGCGAAATATTCTAACTTATCAGAGATAAAGTGAACAAGGATACCGGAAAAATATTGGCCTGGTTCAAGGCAAACATGGCGGATGCAAAGAGCGAGCTGGATTTCAGGAATCCGTATGAACTGACGGTGGCGGTCATTCTTTCCGCACAATGTACAGACAAACGGGTAAATATGGTGACTCCGGCCTTTTTCAGGCAATATCCCGATGTCTATGCCCTTGCTGCGGCACGCATGGAAGATGTGCTGGAACTTATAAAGTCCATTTCGTTTCCAAACAACAAGGCTGCACATCTTCTCGGTATGGCAAAAACGGTGGTTGAGGAGTTCGGAGGAGAGATCCCTTCTGAGGTCTCCCAACTCGAACGGCTTCCGGGAGTCGGGCGCAAGACGGCCAACGTAGTAGCCTCTGTAGCTTATGGAGCGCCTGTGATAGCGGTAGACACCCATGTCTTCAGGGTCGCTCACAGGCTGGGCTTTTCAGAGGGAAAGAGTCCGCTTGAAGTCGAGGAGGATCTTAACGGCATAGTGCCGCTGGAAGATAGGGCGGAGGCGCACCACTGGCTGATTCTCCACGGCAGGTATGTCTGTACCGCCCGCAAACCGAAATGCGGGGAATGCGGCGTCGCCGAGTTTTGCCCGTCAAGAAAATGATGTAAGGATGGAGGGATATGCAGAGTTGCTGGATGATTTTTCAACCTTCATGAGGTTGGAAAGGGCTCTTTCCGAAAACACCATAGTTTCGTACTGCAGCGACTTGAAACTCTTCTTCAGTTTCATTGCCTCCCCGGCCGAGTACGGTTCTCTGCTGCCCCCGTTGCAACACCCTTCTATGGCAGATGAAAAATATCTTTCGGCCTTTCTGGACATTGAATTTCACAAAGGGCTTTCGAAACGCAGCCAGGCCCGTCAGATAAGTTCCATAAAGGCTTTTTACAGATACATGGAAAGCAGGCGGAATCCATGCGAAAGGATAGAGACGCCCAAACTTAGCCGCTACCTTCCGACAGTGTTGTCTGTTGAGGAGATTCTCTCCATTTTCGATTCCATAGACCTTTCAACCTATGAGGGGATGCGGAACCGGGCCATGCTGGAAATGCTCTATTCATGCGGCCTGCGGGTAAGCGAACTGGTGAATCTCCGTCTGACAGACCTTTTTTTCAAGGATGCCTTTGTCAGAGTTGTAGGCAAGGGCGACAAGCAGCGGCTTGTCCCGGTCTACGACAAGGCCATAGAGGCCGTGAAAAACTATATGTCTGCCAGATGGGAACTTGTCCAGCGTTACACTGAGCGGAGCATGAAGCCTGAAGATAAAGAGACTCTCTTTCTTAACCGCCGCGGCAGAAAGCTTACCAGGGAGATGGTTTTTATTATAGTCCGCCGTCAGGCGGAAGCGGCTGGAATTACAAAGAAAATATCTCCGCATACATTCCGTCACTCTTTTGCAACGCATCTGGTGGAAAACGGGGCCGACTTGCGTGTGGTGCAGGATATGCTTGGCCATTCCAGCATTCTTACCACTGAAATATATACGCATGTAAGCAGCAAGTCATGGCAGAGGAATATCCTGGACCATCATCCGCTCAATGGCAAGAAAATATGATGCGGCAATACCCCGCTTTTGCATTGGGATGAGTAAAATGCAAGGCATCAATTAACGCCGCAATTTGCCGCTATGATGCAAAGGTGCAATACCCCACTTTTGTATTAGAATGAGTAAAATGCAAGGCATCAAGGTTTATGGTGAAGGAGTGTACTTCGTACATGACTGAGCCATAATACTGCAGATAACGCCGCAGTTTGCCGCTCTAATGCAAAATATCATACACCACTTTTGTATTATAATGGATAAAATGCAAGGCATCAAGGTTTATGGTGAAGGAGTGTACTTCGTACATGACTGAGCCATAATACCGCCGATAACGCCGCAGTTTGCCATTATAATACAAAAGTATTATTCCCACTCTATAGTAGCCGGCGGCTTCGACGAAATATCATACACAACCCTGTTCACCCCCTTGACCTTATTGATGATTTCATTTGAAACCCTGGCCAGAAAGTCGTATGGCAGATGTACCCAGTCTGCTGTCATGCCGTCGTTGGAGGTGACAGCCCTCAGGGCTATTGTGTACTCGTATGTCCTTTCATCGCCCATGACTCCGACACTCTTTATGGGAAGCAGAATGGTGCCGGCCTGCCATACTGCATCATAGAGGGCTATTTTCTCGCCTTTTGCCCTCTTGTCTGCAAGGGCGGCGGCAAAACCGTTCGATGCGGCAGGAAGATCTGTCATGTAAGCGTTGAGATTGTCTATGTAGATTTTGTCCGCCTCTTTGAGTATCGCCAGTTTTTCGCGGGTTACCTCTCCAAGTATTCTGATTCCCAGACCCGGCCCGGGAAAAGGATGTCTGGCTACAAGTTCTCTCTTGATGCCCAGCGCTATGCCGACCCGGCGCACTTCATCCTTGAACAGGGAGCGCAGCGGCTCTACCACTTTCAAAGCCATCTCCTTGGGCAGTCCCCCCACGTTGTGGTGCGATTTTATTGTGGCGGAGGGCCCCTTCACCGAGCAACTCTCTATTACATCGGGATAGATTGTGCCTTGCGCCAGCCATTTGGCATTCTTTACCTTTTTTGCCTCTGAATCGAATACTTCTATGAAGGTTTTGCCAATGGCCTTTCTTTTGCCTTCCGGGTCTGATACGCCGGCGAGAGCCTGCAGAAACAGTTCCGAGGCGTCTACTCCGGTTACATTCAGCCCCATGTCTCTGTATGAGGCAAGCACGTTGCTGAACTCGTCCTTTCTGAGCAGGCCGTTGTCCACAAATATGCAATGGAGATTCTTTCCTATCGCTTTGTTTAGCAGAACGGCTGCAACTGTAGAGTCTACGCCTCCGCTCAGGCCGAGAATGACGCTGTCATCTCCCAGTTTCTCTTTAAGTTCTGCGACAGTGCTCTCGATAAATGAGTCAGGAGTCCACTCTCCGCGGCACCCGCATACGGAAAAGAGGAAATTTTTTATCATCTGGCCACCCATCTCCGAATGGAACACCTCCGGATGGAACTGGAATGCGTATGTATTCTCTCCCTTTATCTTGTATGCTGCATATTTTACATCCGAAGTGGAGGCAATGAGTTCCGCTCCTTCTGGAAGTCTGTTTATGGAGTCTCCGTGGCTCATCCAGACCTGCGACCGAATAGGGACGTTTTTGAATATCGGCTCTCCGCTCTCTTTGATTTCCAGCATGGCACGGCCATATTCCCGTGTTGATGAGGCGTTGACTTCACCTCCGTATCTGTGCGCGATGTATTGGGCTCCATAGCAGATGGCCAGCAGGGGCAGCCTGCCCTTTATCTGCGAGAGATCTATCTGCGGTGCCTGTGCATCCCTTACTGAATAGGGGCTTCCGCTCAAAATGACACCTTTCACGGTTTCATCGAGTTCCGGAACGTTGTTGAAGGGGTGGATTTCGCAATAAACATTGAATTCCCTGACTCTCCTGCCGATAATCTGGGTGAACTGCGAACCGAAATCTAGAATTACAATTTTTTCTGTCATGCCTGCTTAAGTGTTAACATGGGTCTTCTGTAAAGAACAAGACGAAAAACAGGCAACAAAAGTACGACAAAAAAATAATTATTTATACTTTTGCAGCCGAATTATGCAAAATATTAGGAACATAGCAATTATAGCCCATGTCGACCACGGAAAGACTACGCTGGTCGACAGAATGATACAGCACGCAAAACTGATGCGTAATGCTGAGAAGCTGGGCGAACTCATTCTGGACAACAACGATCTGGAAAGAGAAAGAGGTATAACGATTCTTGCAAAAAACGTAAGTGTCACTTACAAAGGTTGTAAGATTAATATTATCGATACTCCGGGCCATGCCGATTTCGGTGGAGAGGTGGAAAGAGTGCTGAATATGGCGGACGGTGTGCTCCTGCTTGTCGATGCCTTTGAGGGGACAATGCCCCAGACGCGGTTCGTGCTTCAGAAAGCCATAGAGATGGGCAAGAAGCCGGTTGTGGTGATAAACAAGGTGGACAAGCTCAACTGCAGGCCGGACGAAGTGAACGAGCAGGTCTTTGACCTTATGTTCTCACTTGACGCCACTGAGGAACAGTTGGATTTTGCAACGGTTTACGGCAGTGCAAAGCAGGGATGGATGTCTGAAGACTGGAGAAAACCGACCACAGACATAACTCCTTTGCTCGATACCATTTTGAGAGAGATTCCGGCTCCGGAGCATGAGCAGGGTACATGCCAGATGCTTATCTCGTCACTTGAATATTCTCCCTATGTCGGCCGTATTGCAATAGGCAGGGTGAAAAGAGGTGTGCTTAAGGCCGGACAGAACATAACGCTGTGCAAGCGGGACGGAACATTCGAAAAATCCAGGATAAAGGAACTCATGGTTTTCGACGGCCTCGGCAAAACCAAAGTGGAGAGTGTGGAGAGCGGAGACATCTGCGCGGTTGTAGGTGTGGAAGGGTTTGAAATAGGAGATACCATAGCGGACTTCGAGAATCCGGAGGCGCTTCCCCCCATCTCTGTAGACGAGCCCACAATGAGCATGCTCTTCAGGATAAACGATTCTCCTTTTTTTGGAAAGGAAGGCAAATATGTGACCTCAAGACATTTGAAGGAGAGGCTTGAAAAAGAACTGGAGAAAAATCTGGCGCTCAGGGTGAAGGAGGGTGCTACGGCAGACTCTTTTGTCGTTTCGGGAAGAGGTGTCCTGCATCTTTCCGTACTGATAGAGACCATGCGCAGGGAGGGATTCGAACTGCAGGTGGGCCAGCCCAAGGTGATAGACAAGAACCTGAACGGTGTGCGGTGTGAACCGATTGAACACCTGACCGTTGACGTTCCTTCTGAAATGGCCGGAAAGGTCATTGAAATTACGACCCGCAGAAAGGGGGCGCTCTTGCACATGGAGCCGCGCGAGGAGCGGACCCATCTCGATTTCGATATTCCTGCGAGGGGTATAATAGGCCTGCGAAGCAATCTGCTTACCGCAACGCAGGGCGAAGCCATAGTGGCACACAGGTTCAAAGGATACGAGCCGTATAAGGGCGAGATAGAGATGAGGACAAACGGTTCGCTGGTGGCAATCGAGACAGGTACGGCCGTCGCCTATGCAATGGACAAGCTTCAGGACCGCGGAAGGTTTATAATATCGCCGGGTGAGGAGATATATGCAGGAGAGGTGGTCGGAGAGCATACAAGGGCCGGAGATCTGAACGTGAATATATGCAAGACAAAGAAACTGACCAATGTGCGTGCAGCCGGCAGCGATGAGAAGGTCATGCTGCCTCCTCCGTTGCAGTTTTCATTGGAAGAGATGCTGGAATATATCCAGGAAGACGAACTGGTTGAAGTGACTCCGAAGTCTGTCAGGATAAGAAAGATTTATCTCGACGAAACCGAAAGGAAAAGGAGAAAAAACAGTTAGGGCAAAATTTGATTTTTGTCCAATATTGACTATCTTTGCACGCTCTATCGGTTTTTTAACGGATAAAGACTATGTATGAGGCTCAAAATAATGGGTTTATAATAGGAATCAAAGGGCTGTCGCAAGGCAGGCACACATTCAGATTCCATGTAGACAGGACTCTTTTCGAGAGTTTCGGAAACAGCCAGATACTTGATGCCGACATAGACGTTACGATAGAACTGGACAAGGAGGGGAGGAGAATGCTTCTTACGGATTGTTCCGAGGGGTATGTGGTTGTAGAGTGCGACAGGTGTCTTGATGAACTCAGACTGCCGGTTTCGTTGAAGACTGAAGCCGAGGTCATGTTTGCGGAACAGGGCGCGGCGGAGGAGAGCGGTGAATATCTGGTTGTGGATTCGTCGGACGGTGAATTGGACGTAACTCAGTTCGTCTATGACTACATCTGCATAAATCTCCCGCTGAGAAAGGTCCATAAGGAGGGCGAGTGCAACAGGCAGATGCTTGACAGACTGCAGCAGGCAAGTTCGACGGAAGAGAACACTTCCCGGGAAACCGGGAATTCTCCCTTTAAGGATTTGGAGAAATTATTGAATAAAGAGAATAACAATTAAAAATAACAGAAGATGGCACATCCGAAGCATAAACTTTCAAAACAGCGCAGAGACAAGCGTAGAACACATGACAAGGCAGTAGTTCCCACATTGGCAACATGCTCTAATTGCGGAGCTACAGTGATGTATCACCATGTCTGCCCTGAGTGCGGTTACTATCGCGGACGCCTTATTGTAGACAAGAGCGGCAACGCCTAATGATAAGGCTCGGAATCGATGCGATGGGCGGGGATTTTGCCCCCGAGAATGTAATACTTGGGGCAATAGATGCTTTGTCCTGCATGGATTCCGGAACTGAACTGGTTCTGATAGGAGACAGCAGACACATTACCGAAGTTTGCCGCCACTATGGCGTTGACTCCGGTAATTTTGTTATTGTGAACGCTTCCCAGAGAATTGAAATGGGGGAGCGCCCTGTCGAAGCCTACAACAGAAAGAGCGATTCCAGCATTAACATAGGATTCCGCTCTCTGGCGGAAGGCAGGCTGGATGCCTTTGCAAGCGCAGGCAATACAGGGGCGATGCTGGTAGGTTCGGTAAAGACATTGGGGCTGCTTCCGGGAATTATCAGACCATGCATATCTGCATTGGTCCCGCTTTTCAACGGACAGAATATGCTTATTCTCGATGTGGGACTCAATACGGATACAAGAGCGGAGATGCTTTGCCAGTTTGCGGTTCTGGGTTCTCTGTATGCAAAGACGGTTATGGGCGTGGCAAGGCCTAGAGTGGCGCTTCTGAATATCGGAGCGGAACCCGGGAAGGGCGATTCCACGACTGCCGGAGCGTACAGAATGTTGGAGAAGGGCGGAGGAGACTTCGACTTTGTAGGGAACATGGAGGCAAATGCGCTGTTCAACGGCGGAATGGCAGACGTGCTGGTTACGGAAGGATTTGTGGGAAATATCTGCCTGAAGCAGACAGAAGGCATGTATGAACTTATAGCAAGGCTCGGCGTGGCCCATCCGTTCTTCAAGAGATTTAATTACGAATATTACGGCGGGACTCCCGTTCTGGGCATAACGGCCCCCGTTGTTATAGGACACGGTGTTTCGACTCCCGTGGCAATAAAGAACATGATACTGGAGGCGGAGAAGGTCGTGAAATGCGACCTTGTTTCCAGATTGAAGGATGCCCTTGCAATTGAAAATAAAGGTGTGTAATTTCTATTTTATCTGATATGAGTGACAAAAGAGCAGTAATTACAGGCATTGAAGCTTATCTGCCGGATTATGTATTGACAAATGACGAGCTCTCAACAATGGTTGAGACATCTGACGAGTGGATAATGAGCAGGGTGGGCATAAAGACCCGCAGGATTTTAAAGGAAGACGGTCTGGGTACATCCTATATGGGTGAAGCGGCCGTGAAAAAGTTGCTCGAGGCTACGGGTACAAAGCCTGAAGAAGTGGATATGCTTGTATGTGCGACAGTGACACCGGATATGCTCTTTCCGGCGACGGCAAATATAATCTGCGACAAGTGCGGAATCCTGAATGCCTGGGGCTATGATATAAATGCGGGGTGCAGCGGCTTTATATTTACATTCGAGACCGTGCGCACGTTTATTGAATCGGGGCGGTACAAGAAGGTGGTTCTTGTCTGCGGCGAGCGTATGAGCGGGATTGTAGACTATACAGACAGAACAACATGTCCCCTTTTCGGAGACGGTGCCGTCGCTATGCTCGTAGAGCCTACCGATGATCTGAATCTTGGATTCCAGGATTCCATTCTGCACGTGGATGGAGTAGGACGCCATTACCTTTATATGGAGGCGGGCGGTTCAATGTATCCTGCAACGGAAGAGACAGTGAAAAACCGCAAGCATTTTGTACATCAGGACGGGCAGCATGTCTTCAAGTATGCCGTGTCGCACATGGCGGATGTATCGGCGGAGATGATGGAGAGGCACAACCTTACGGCGGATGACATTGCATATCTTATTCCCCACCAGGCAAATCTGAGAATAATTGATGCGACAGGCAGACGCATGGGTCTTACTCCTGAAAAGATTCTGATTGACATTGAAAAGTTCGGCAACACTGCCGGAACTTCAATCCCCCTTGCGCTGTGGGATTTCAAAGACAAGTTCAAAAAGGGTGACACCCTTATCTTTTCAGCTTTCGGCGCCGGCTTTACATGGGGTACCATTCTTTACAGATGGGGCTATTAAAATCGCCGGAGTTTTGAACTGACAAGAAAAAATTATATTTTTGCATCCGATTCGGGGCCCTATAGTTCAAGGGATAGAACGGAAGTTTCCTAAACTTTAAATGCAGGTTCGAGTCCTGCTGGGGCTACAAGAAAAAAGCGGCATCTTACGGTGTCGCTTTTCTTGTATGCTATAAGTGCACGGATGTTACAGAACCGATGAAACGCCATATACTATATGTGGCATATCTATGCCGCGGTAGTGTTTTGTCAGAGTGCCTATGGGGCGCATGCCGTTGCGCAAGGCAACATTTATGGATGCGGTATTGGTCTCTCTTATGATTGAGTACAGCGTATCGAAATGCAGCTTGCCGAACCCATACTGCTTGCACGCAGCAGCGGCTTCTGTCGCGTAACCATGATGCCAGTAGTCGAAAGCAAAAAGATAACCTATTTCAGGTACCGGCTTTCCGTCATATTCCTGCATGGTAATTCCGCACTGGCCTATGATTCTTCCGCTCCTTTTCAGCAGTACCGCCCATAGACCGAATTTGTATTCTTCATATCTTTTTATCTGTCGTTCAATCCAAGCCGCCGTTTCTTCATCGTTGAAAGCTCCGTTGTATGCGTACATGACTCTCTCATCCTGTAGAATGGAACAAATATCTTTGAAATCATCTGCTCCCATTTCACGCATCAGCAGCCTTGACGTCTCGATTATATATTTCATTTCAACGGATTAAAACGCGGGCATTATCGCCTTGTATTCCGGATAGAACCTGTCGTAGACCTCCTGGCTTATGTGAGACGGATAGCTCATTATAAGCAGTTCCAAAGGTGCCTCTCCTTTATGGAACGGAGGCTGGAAATGCTTTATGTCATTCATTGCAAAGCCATGGCGCAGGTAAAACTGCTCTCTACGTCTCTTTAGAGGGTCGGTCGGAATTTCGATTTCGAGAATAAACGGTTTCCCTGCGGTGAGACTCTTCTCTTTCAGGAACTCTATGGCCGCTCCTCCTATGTCTTTGCCTCTTAAAGAATCATCTATCGCAAGATGTTCTCCGAAAAGAACATCCCCGAACTCCCAAAAGGTTATGAACCCTACAATGCCGCTCTTCCTTAGTGAGATTGAACTGTCGGAAATTGCATAAAAACAGAAATTCCCATACTCTTTGAAGACTCTTTCCTGCTCATCTGCGGAACGTTGTTCTTCAATGGGGAAACTATTCTCGTATATCTCCCTGCAATCTTTAAAGAGAGGGTCTCCCGTATCGGTGATTCTAATGTATTTTCTTAATTGTAACTCTCCCATCCTTTGTTGAACGATTCTGCAATATAGTCCCAATTGGCGGCAAAAGTATAAATTAAATAGAGAATCGCAAAAAGTGCGATTATCGCAAGGGCGCGTTTGACAACACTCCAGACATAGGTTTTTTCCCGTACGGTTTCTTTTTTCTGTTTCATGATAAACGTTTTAATGTGTAGATGTGTCAAAGATATGGGAAGAGCGCCTGCAATATCGGTAAAAAGATAAAAAAGTATATTTTTTGAAAATACGGAAAAATTTAGGTATGTTTACATTATAATCACTTTATGAGATGGTAAGGAACATAGGTGTATTCGGACGGAGAAACATAGGCAAAAGTTCTTTTGTCAATACGTTTACAGGACAGGATGTCTCTATAGTCTCGCCGGTGGCCGGCACTACCACAGACCCGGTGAGAAAGCGGATGGAGATTCCGGGAGTGGGAATCTGCAACATTATAGATACGGCGGGAATAGATGATTCCGGCAGTGTCGGAGATTTGCGTGTCAGAAAGAGCGAGCGGGCAATCGGGCAGATAGATCTGGCGATACTGCTTTTTTCAGACAATCTCTTTGCAAAACCTGAAATGGACCTGCTGGAGAGGTTTGGCAGATTAGACCTTCCTGTGCTGATAGTGCACAGCAAATCGGATCTGGTGCCGCTCGACGGTTCGCTTGCGCAGGAACTTAACGGAAGGTTCGGGGCCGATGTGGTGGAATACTCTTCCAATCTCGGCAAGGAGGAGATGGCAATGCAGCAGAATATGGTTGCGGCCATGATTTTCAAACTCCTTTCAGCCGTGGAAAAATATGAGGAAAAACCTGTGCTGGACGGCTTTGTAAATGAGAACGACACCATAGTTCTGGTATGTCCCGTAGATTCACAGGCTCCGGCAAAAAGGCTCATATTGCCCCAGGTGATGGCAATAAGGGACGTGCTCGACAAAAACGGACGGGCGGTGGTGCTGCAGCCGCAGCAGTTGCCTGACTATATTGACAGATGCAACGGCGGAGAGGAGATAAAGCTGGTCGTTACAGACTCGCAGGCCTTCCCTCAGGTAAACGCAATGCTGCCGCCGCATGTGCCGCTTACAAGTTTCAGTATCCTGATGGCAAGGGCAAAGGGCCCGTTCGAGGAGTACCTCAGGGGAATGAGGGCCATAGATGGCCTGAAATCGGGAGACAGGGTGCTCATTCTCGAGTCCTGTACACATCATGTTACGTGTGAAGATATAGGACGTGTGAATATTCCCGGAAAGTTGCGCGGCTATCTTGCCAAAAAGAACAACGATGATAATTTTATGCTGGAATTCGATTTTGTGGCCGGCACAGATGAAATACCTCACAAGGATTACAGACTTGCAATCCAATGCGGCGGCTGCATGGTTACAAAACGCGAACTGGTAAACAGGGTAGGCTCTCTCATTGAGCGGAACATTCCTGTAACCAATTACGGCATGGCAATAGCCTTTTTAAGCGGAATTACGGAGAGAGTTTGCTATGAACCGCAGAAATAGCAGAACCGTATATCTGAGGGGGCTTATAGAACTTTCCAATATTTGCAGGAAGGATTGCCTTTACTGCGGCATAAGATGCTCGAACAGGAAGATCGAGCGTTATGAACTTCCCGAAGCCCAGGTGTTGGAACTGTCGCAATATGCGCTTGACAGCGGTTACGGGTCGGTCGTATTGCAGGGAGGCGAGAGGTGCGACAGCAATTATGTGGAGAGAATATCTGCACTTGTCTATAAAATAAAGCATCTTACCTCAGACAGAACATCCCTCCCTCTCGGCATAACGCTTTCGCTCGGCGAGCAGTCGCGGGAAGTGTACAGGGAGTGGTTCAATTCAGGGGCAGACAGGTATCTTCTGCGCATAGAGGCTTCGAATCCAGAACTTTACAGGAAAATCCACCCGTCGGGCAATGATGCTGAAATAAAAATGCACTCCTACGACAGGCGCATTGAGGCCCTGGAGGATTTGAAATCTGCAGGTTATATAACAGGCAGCGGAATGATGATAGCTTTGCCTTATCAGAAAATGGGCGATTTGGAGCGCGATCTGGATTTTCTTGCCTCCATGGATGTGGATATGGTGGGGATGGGGCCGTATATCCCCCATAGAGATACTCCGCTCGGCCGGCTGTCGCTCGGAATGAAGCCCGAAGGAGTTCCTCCCGATGACGGAGATTTTGTCTCATATACCCGTGAACAGCGGATGGCCCTTTCGCTGGAGATGATACGCCGCCTGAGGGAGCGGATGCCGCAAATCAACATTGCCGCCGCAACCGCTCTGGAGGTGCTTTCGGAAGATGGGAAGGCGCAGGCTGTGCTCTCCGGTGCAAATGTGATAATGCCCAATATCACGACTTCCGCAATGCGCAGGAATTATCAGTTGTATGAAGGAAAGTCGGAGGTGAAGGATGACGCAGAGTCGACAAGATTGAAACTGGAGCGGCAAATGGAGCGGATTGGGGTGAAAATAGGATGGTTCGATATAGGAAATCCGGGAAAATTTTCTTAAGTTTGCATACCCCGAACGAAAATAAGTCATTAACCAAATATTAAAAACCATTTATGTCAGAAATTAAAAGAGTTTATCGCTTTGGCGGCAGAGATGCAGAGGGCGACGGTTCAATGAGGAACCTATTGGGCGGTAAGGGAGCCAACCTTGCCGAGATGTGTAAACTGGGTATTCCTGTTCCTGCAGGTTTTACAATTACAACAGAGTGCTGTACCGAATATTATAAATTGGGTACCCAATATCCTAAGGAGCTCAAGGCAGAGGTTGATGCCGCTTTGGCTGCAACTGAAGCCATCATGGGCAAGAAGTTCGGAGATCCGAACGACCCGCTTCTGGTTTCATGCCGTTCCGGCGCAAGAAGTTCAATGCCGGGCATGATGGAGACCGTGCTCAACATAGGTCTCTGTTCTGCAACAATCCCCGGTATGATTGCAAAGACCCAGAATCCCCGATTCGTATATGATGCATACCGCCGTCTTATAATGATGTATTCCGACGTCGTAATGGAGAAGGCCGAGGGCATTGAGCCTGAGGACGGCAACGGAATAAGGGTGCAGTTGGACAGAATGCTGGCCAAAGTAAAGGCCGACAAGGGGTATGCTTCTGATACGGACCTTACCGTAGAGGATTTGAAGCAGCTCTGCGAAGATTTCAAGATTCGTGTAAGACAGGAGTTGGGCAAACCTTTCCCAGATGATGCGCAGGAGCAGTTGTGGGGCGGTATAGGTGCAGTTTTCAAATCATGGAACGGAAAGAGGGCCATTGCATACCGCAAGATTGAGGGCATCCCTGACGACTGGGGTACAGCCGTAAACGTTCAGTCCATGGTGTTCGGAAACATGGGCGACAACTCTGCTACAGGTGTGGCATTCTCACGTAACCCGGCAACAGGCGAGAACAAGTTCTACGGCGAGTGGCTTATAAACGCCCAGGGCGAGGATGTCGTGGCGGGTATCAGAACTCCCAATCCTCTCAACGAGGCTACAAAGAACGACCATAACCGTCATCTCAAGTCATTGGAGGTGGCAATGCCTGATGTTTACAAGGAACTGTATGACATACAGCACAACCTGGAGCAGCATTTCCATGACATGCAGGATATTGAGTTTACCATCCAGGACGGCAAACTCTGGATGTTGCAGTGCCGTGTGGGCAAGAGGACAGGTCTTGCTGCATTGAACATGGCAATGGACATGTTGCAGGAGGGGCTGATAGATGAAAAGACAGCTGTCCTGAGAGTCGCTCCTTCGCAGTTGGACGAGCTGCTGCATCCTATACTTGACGCCTCTGCAGAGAAAAAGGCTACTGTCATTGCAAGAGGATTGCCTGCCGGCCCCGGCGGTTCAGTGGGAAGAATCGTCTTTACGGCAGAAGATGCAGTGGAAGCGGCAAAGAAAAATGAAAAGGTCATATTGGTTCGCGAAGAGACCAATCCCGAAGATGTAGAGGGAATGAGGGCTGCCGACGGACTTCTGACAGCCCGCGGAGGTATGACTTCGCATGCGGCACTGGTTGCCCGAGGATGGGGCAAATGCTGTATCGTAGGTTGCGATGCGCTTCACATAAACATGAATACCAGAACCATTACCATTGGTGACAAACTTTACAAGGAGGGCGATGTATTCAGTCTTAACGGAAGCAAGGGATTGGTTTACGGCGAGGCGATAGAGACTGTAAACGCATCTGAAAATCCCCGTTTCATAGGCTATATGAACATTGTTGACAAATATCGTGTACTCGGTGTAAGGACCAATGCCGATACTCCTGCCGACGCTCAGGCCGCTCTCGATTTCGGTGCAGAGGGCATAGGTCTGTTCCGTATAGAGCATATGTTCTACGGCAAGAATTCGGAGGCTCCGCTCTCAAAACTGAGAAAGATGATTCTGGCCAGCACTACCGTAGAGCGCGAATATGCGTTGAAAGAACTTGAACCGTATGTAAAAGAGGCTGTAAAGGCGACAATGGAGGTAATGGACGGCCGTCCTGTAACTTTCCGTCTGCTGGATCCTCCTTTGCATGAGTTTGTACCCCAGACTCAGGAAAAGAGAGAAGAGTTGGCAGAAAGCCTTGGAGTAACCACAGAAGATATTATGAAGCGCGGAGAGTTGCTGCATGAGGTCAATCCTATGATGGGTCACCGCGGTGTACGTCTTGGAGTTACCTATCCCGAGGTTTCACGTATGCAGTTCAGGGCTATCTTCACGGCTACGGCAGAATTGATAAAGGAGGGCAAGAAGCCTCAGCCCGAAATCATGATTCCGGTTACAGTTTCAGTAAAGGAGCTCGACTTCCAGAAAGCCATTTGCGACGAGGTTCACGCTGCTGTTGAAAAGGAGACAGGCGTGGCAATCACCTATCTGTATGGTACAATGATCGAGATTCCCCGTGCAGCTATCATGGCTGATGAAATGGCCAAGACCGCACAGTTCTTCTCATTTGGAACAAATGACCTTACGCAGATGACATTCGGCTTCTCGCGTGACGATATAGGAACATTCATGAACGATTACATGAACAAGAAGATTCTTACAGCCGATCCCTTCCAGACCCTGGACCAGGATTCTGTAGGAAAACTCATAGAGATAGGTATCAAGGGCGGACGCACCACCAATCCCAACCTGAAGGTAGGTATCTGTGGAGAACACGGCGGAGACCCCGATTCAGTGGAGTTCTGCCACAAGATAGGAATGAACTATGTTTCATGTTCTCCTTTCAGGGTCCCTATTGCAAGGCTCGCTGCGGCTCAGGCTGCAATCCGCTCTTATGAGAAGAAATAACAAATACAAAAGACAAAAAACAACAGAAGAAAAGAGGTTGCCTTCGCGGCAGCCTCTTTGATTTTCTATATGTGCGGCACGATTGCAGAATCCGGATTGCAGCGTTACAGTTTGCGTCCCGCCAGTTCGGAGAGTTCTGATCGTTCACCCTTTACAAGATTCACAAGTTCGAAGAGTTCCTCTCCGTAGAGTTTTTCAGAAAGGTGAGTGAGCCCGTTCGACCATCTGTCCAAGTAGGGTTGGTCTATCTGCTGTATATCGCCTGTAAAGACCATTTTTGTACCTTCACCTGCTCTGGTAATTATAGTCTTTACCTCATGGGGAGTGAGGTTCTGGGCTTCATCTATTATAAAGAATACATTCGAGAGACTGCGCCCCCTTATGTAGGCCAGAGGTGAAATCACCAGTTTCTCGTTTCTGAGCATCTCTTCAATCTTGATATTCTCCCTGCTGGTATCCTTGAAGTTTTTCTTTATAACTGCAAGGTTGTCGTACAGAGGAAGCATATATGGTCCTATTTTCTCCCTGGCATCTCCTGGAAGGAATCCTATCTCCTGATTTTTAAGCGGAATGACAGGTCTTGCAAGGAGAATCTGGTCATAAAGGTCTGTCTGGGCAAGCGCTCCGGCCAGTGCAAGCAATGTTTTTCCCGTACCTGCACTTCCCGTAAGGCTTATGAGTTTCACCTTTGGATTGGTAATGGCGTCGATTGCAAAAATCTGTTCGCTGTTTCGCGGAGATATGCCGTAAACTGTCTTGAAATTTACGGGAACAATCATCTTCTTCTCCTTGTCGTATCTTGCCAGAACTTCCGGAGAAGTGCTGCCGCTCTTGTAACGTAATCTGTAGAGCTGGTTTGCGGCCGGCTCCCTTTTGTTGCCCATCTCCTTGAGCGTGGCCCCTTCAGAGGCTATCTTGTCCAGAAGAGTGTCGCTGTATTTACGCTCGGTAATGATTCTTGCCTCGTTGTGGGCCACCCTCTCTTCCTCTATGCGGTCTGTCAGGTAGTCCTGGGCAAGAAGGTGCAGGGCCTTGGCTTTCATCCTCAGATTTATGTCTTTGGTTACTAGCGCTACAACCCTGTCGGGGTTCTTCTCCTTGATCCACATTGTAGTGGACAATATTCTGTGGTCCTGAATATCGTCCATAAAGCAATCTTTAAGTTCCGGCGGAAACGGGTGGTTTATCTCAATGGAGAGCCTGCCTTTGCCTTTTCCGAGCGGATAGCCGCTGCCGCTGTTGAATAGGCGCGGGTCTGAAATCCTGTCGATATGCCTTACAAATTCACGGGCGTTGTAATTTATGGTGTCATTGCCCTTTTTGAATTTATCCAGCTCCTCCAGCACTGCAAGAGGTATGACCAAATCGTTTTCCTGAAAATTATAAATTGAATTATAATCGTGCAGGATGACATTGGTGTCGAGCACAAAAATCTTGGGAGGCTTTTCGCTTTTCTGTATGTTCCCTATTTTTGCCTTCTGTTCATTTGACACCACTTCCTTCCATTTATGAAAAGCTCTGTCCATGGCGTTACATTATGTTTGGTTTCTGTATAATATGCCCAGTTCCAGCTTCTCAGACAGCGTTCGGGATGGGGCATCATTGCAAGATGCCTTCCATCTTTGCTGCATATTCCCGCTATGCCGTCAGGGGAACCGTTGGGATTTGCAGGATAGCCGGTATAATTGTACCTCAGTGCCACATTGAAATCTTCCCTGCCGTGAGGGAAATCGAAGCGTCCTTCTCCGTGGGCTACCCAAATGCCCAGTCTGCACCCTTCAAGCCCCTTCAGAAGCACAGACGGCGAATTCTCTATAGTCACACCTACAAATGCACTTTCGTATTTGTGCGATATGTTGTGTTTCATGCTGTAGCATGAGTCTTTTCCGGTATGGTTTATCAGCCCCAGTTCCGCCATGAGCTGGCAGCCGTTGCATACGCCAAGACTCAGTGTGTCCTCTCTTGCATAGAACTCTTCCAAGCTCTTTTTCGCGCGGCTGTTGTGCAGGAATGCACCGGCCCAGCCTTTGGCGGAACCTAACGTGTCTGCATTGGAGAATCCTCCCACGAAGACTATCATCTGAACCTCCTTCAAATCTTCACGCCCGGTTATAAGATCTGTCATGTGTACATCCTTGACTTTGAACCCGGCCATATAGAGAGCCCATGCCATCTCCCTGTCTCCGTTCGAGCCCTGTTCCCTGATTATCGCTGCAACAGGGGCGTCGTCTGCCGGTTTCTCTCCCAAACCTTTGCCTTCGCCGGTAAATCCTTCCGGGAACTTGTAGGTCAAGGGCTGTTTCTTGTAGTTCTGGAATCTCTCCCTTGCACACTCTTCGCCAACCTGACGTATGTCGAACAGATATGATGTCTTGAACCAGATGTCTCTGAGTGAATCTATGTCGAGAACAAGCGGCCCGGAAGCGGAAAGTTCTACCGTAATGTTGCGTTCAGGAACATATTCTCCTATTATTACGGCCTCGTTGCGCAGTATCTCCATTGCCTTGTCCGCCATGTCGCATGCAACCTGCAGGACTACGCCCGGATTCTCCGCAAAGAAAACTTCTTCCAGCTCCGACTCTTCAAAAGGTTTTCCTGTCAGGGGAGATGTTGTAATCTTCATGCCTCCGTCTACATTTGCAAAGCACATCTCCAGCAGTGCAGTTATAAGGCCTCCGGCCGAGATGTCATGGCCTGCAAGCACCATTTTTCTTGAAATCAGTTCCTGGAGTGCTGCAAACGTATCGGCAAAATAGTCCGAGTCTGCAATATCGGGGACATTTCCGCCGACCTGTCCGAGTGTCTGGGCAAATGCCGAACCTCCAAGGTCGAAGCGGCGTTTGCCGTCTCCCTTTGTGAAAGGCAGGTAGAGAATCTTGCTGCTGCACTTTTTAAGATATGGCCTTACTATATTGTTTACATCCTCCACAGGTGCTACGGTTGAGATTATCAGTGTACCGGGAGCAAGTACCTTTTTGCCGTCGGGATATGTCTGGGTCATGCTCATGGAGTCTTTTCCTGTAGGGATGTTTATACCCAACGCAATGGCAAAGTCAGATGCGCTTTTTACTGCTTTATAAAGGCGCGCGTCCTCTCCTTTGTTTCTGCACGGCCACATCCAGTTGGCGCTGAGCGATACGCTCTGCAGACCGCCCTTGATTGGAGTCCACACCACATTTGTGAGTGCCTCGGCTATTGCCATTCTCGAGCCTGCGGCAGCGTCTGCGAGTGCAACCAGGGGGGCATGCCCGAGCGAAGTTGCGATACCTTCCTTGTCTTTATAGCCTATTGCGGTAACTCCCAGATTGTTCAGTGGAAGTTGCAACTCGCCGGTACATTGCTGTCCGGCAACAAGTCCCGTGACCGAACGGTCTACCTTGTTTGTGAGCCAGTCTTTGCATGCAACGCTTTCCAGTTGCAGCACTTGCGAAAGGTACTCTTCGAATTTGCCTTTTGCATATTTTACAGGTTCGAACTTGTAGTCGCACGACTGGTCGTGCATATATGTCTTTGGGGTGGAACCGAACATGTCTTCAAGCTGCAGGTCTATGGCGGTTTCGCCCGTCTGATGATTCTTGAGCGTAAAATTGTGCTCTCCTGTGGTTTCGCCGATTACATACATCGGGGCACGTTCCCTCTCTGCAATGGCCTTCATTCGGGCGACATCCTTTTCGTGCATTACAAGCCCCATACGCTCCTGGCTTTCGTTGCCGATAATCTCTTTCAGGCTCAATGTGGGGTCGCCTATCGGCAGTTTGCTTATGTCTATGTCTCCTCCCGTCTGCTCCACAAGTTCCGAGAGACAGTTCAGGTGACCTCCTGCACCGTGGTCGTGGACGCTTATTATGGTGTTGTTTTCGCTTTCGGCAACGCTTCTTATGGCATTATATACCCTTTTCTGCATTTCAGGATTGGATCTCTGAATTGCATTGAGTTCTATTGAGTTGTCGTAACTTCCGGTGTCAACGGAACTTACTGCGCCTCCGCCCATGCCTATCCTGTAGTTGTCTCCGCCCAGGAGTACGACCTTGTCGCCGGTTCCGGGCTCATCCTTGAGTGCGTCTCTCTTTCTGGCGTAACCGACTCCTCCTGCAAGCATTATTACCTTGTCATATCCGAATTCAGGTTTCTTGTATGCCTTGCAACTGTAGTCTCTCTCCTGCTCAGGGTCATATTCCAAAGTGAGCAGACTGCCGCATATTATGGATTGTCCGAACTTGTTGCCAAAATCGCTGGCGCCGTTGCTGGCCTTTGTAAGAATTTCCTGCGGGCTTTGGTAGAGCCATTTTCTTGGTTCGCTCTCTTCCCATTTCCTTTCAACCTCCATGGCCGCGATGCATGATTTGTCTGTCATCTTATTTTCTACATCTCTGCAGGTTGTCTCTTCGTTTATTCCCGGAGTCTCTTCAATTTTTTTCTGAAAACGGGGGTAGGAGGTCATGTAGATTGCTGTTCCGGCAATGGGAAAACTTCCCTTTCCTCCGGCAATTCTGTCTCTTATTTCACCGCCGCTTCCCGTGGCCGCTCCGTTGAAGGGCTCTACAGTCGTGGGAAAGTTGTGAGTTTCTGCCTTCAGGCTTATGACTGTCTGTTCGTCTGTAGTTGTAAAGAAATCCGGCTTGTCTCCTGAAGCGGGATGGAACATCTCTATCCTGGGCCCCTCTATGAATGCGCAGTTGTCTTTGTAGGCGCTTACGATTATGTTGGGATTTGTATGGCTTGTCTTCTTTATCATCTTGAAGAGAGAACTTTCCATCTCCTTCCCGTCTATGACGAAGGTGCCGTTGAAGATTTTATGGCGGCAGTGCTCGCTGTTTACCTGTGAGAAGCCGAACACCTCGCTGTCTGTGAGCCCTCTGCCCAATTTCTTGCCAAGGCTCTGGAGATACTTTATTTCATCTTCATTGAGAGCGAGCCCCTCTTTTTTGTTATATTCTTCTATGTCTGTTATATAGACTACAGGGTCTGGTTTTCTGTCTACCTTGAAAATATCCTGGTCGAGATTCTCGTAGATTCTCTGCAACATCTTGTCATAGTTGCTCTCTTTTGACTTTACAGGAAAGAATTCTTCTATTCTTTTGATACCCGACAGATTCATGTTCTGGGTAATCTCTACCGCATTTGTGCTCCATGGAGTTATCATTTCGCGCCTGGGACCTACAAAAATTCCCGCAACCTTCTTTGCCGCAGTATTACCGTCTGTAATATGTTTTCCATCTGAAAATAGCCATTCGAGCGTCTTGATGTCGTCTGCCGAAAGCTCTTTTGCACTCTCTACCGCCACAACAGAATTGCCGGGCGCCTTGAAGAAATGAATCATAAAAGCCTCTTTTTTTAGTGTGAAATTAAATTTGTTTTAATCTGTAAAAATAGTAAAACTTTTCCAATAAATGGGTAAGAATCCGTATATTCGCAGCCTGCATGAAAAGCCTTGTCATGGAGAGTGAATTGTATAATAAAGAGATAGAATTTATTTTCAACAGGTTTCCTTCGTTTCAGCGCGAGGGGGGCAGTGCCTACAAGCCTGGCTTGGAAAATATGCGCAAGATAGTTGCGCATCTTGGCAATCCCCATGAGAGTTTCAAATCTGTACACATAGCCGGTACCAACGGCAAAGGTTCTACAAGCCACATGATTGCGGCTGCGCTGTCTGCATTGCCCAAAGAGGGATCTTCAATGGAGAGGTTGAAAGTGGGGCTTTATACTTCGCCTCATCTTGCGGATTTCAGGGAAAGGATGAAAGTCTCATCTGCTGAAGGGTGTTTTGCAATGCCTTCCAGGGAGTTCGTCTATTCGTTTCTGACCGAGAACAAGGGTCTTTTCCTGGAATTGGACGCTTCATTTTTTGAAATCACGACAGCTATGGCCTTTTACTGGTTTGCACAGGAGAGTGTAGATATTGCGGTTGTAGAGTGCGGCCTGGGCGGAAGGCTTGACGCTACCAACATTTTGACTCCCGTTTTGAGCGTTATTACCAATATAGGATTGGACCATTGTGAATATTTGGGAAATACACTGGAAGAGATAGCGGGGGAAAAGTGCGGTATCATAAAGCAACATGTTCCTGTAGTCGTGGGGGAAAAATCTGCAGTGGAGGCTGTATTCAGGAGAAGGGCGTCACAGATGCATGCTCCCCTGGTTTTTGCGGAGGAGGCAGGCGATCTCCTTGATATGGATATGGAAAAGATGGATTTGAAAGGCGAATACCAGCGAAAAAACATAAGATGTGCAGGTGCGGCCCTCTCTGTTCTGCTCGAGAATATTGCAGTGCCGCCCGGGGCGGTGGAGAAGATGTATGAACATATTTACAATACTGCATCGATAACATCTTTGCAGGGTAGATGGATGACACTCTGCAAGATGCCGCATGTGATTTGCGACACGGGACATAATGCGCATGCCTTTAAAATTCTTGGCGTGCAGCTGCACAAATCACTTTTGAAGAATTCACCCTATACAGGCAGGCCATACGGGAGAGGGGTGGCGTTTTTCGGCGTTGTTGCAGACAAGGATCTGGAGGCTATCATGCATCTGCTCCCTGGGGAGTTTTTCTACATTTTTGTAAATGCAAAGGGAAAACGGGCGCTGCCGGCAGCGCTTCTGCAGGAAAAGATGGCCGGACACGGCTTTGACGGCACGATGCTGGGTGACGGCGGTGTTGAGGTGAGTTTGAGGCTCTTTTTCGATGAAAGGAGGTACAGGCCTGACGATTTCATATTTATAGGCGGCAGTTCGTATGTAGTGGCCGAAGCGCTGCCGTTTTTTCAAAATTTTATGGCAGAATGAGGCCGGTCTGATTTATTTTGCAGAATTAAAAATATTGCATACATTTGCAGTCCCGAAAGGGGAAGTTCTTTTAAGAGAAGTTTATTTTTGTCAAGTACAAGGAAAACGAATGAAAAGACAGGAGCGTACTATGTTACGTGACTGTCGCCTGAATGAAGTTTGACGCATATTAGGTAAATGGGGAAACCTTTCGAAGTTTATTTTTGTCAAGTACAAGGAAAACGAATGAAAAGACAGGAGCGTACTATGTTACGTGACTGTCGCCTGAATGAAGTTTGACGCATATTAGGTAAATGGGGAAACCTTTCGAA